>NZ_JBFCVU010000002.1:0-612142 GCF_040705255.1 Ruegeria sp. ANG10 | reverse complement strand
CACGGCGGCAGAGACGATGTTCTCGGACGCGATCAACTCGATCTCATCGCGCTGGCGGCCCAGCTCAGATGTGATCGAGCCAAACAACTCAGGGTCACGGTCGGATAGGGATTGGGTGAAAAAACCGGTATCACGAAGATTAGCGTTCATGGGGGCTCCACAGGGCTGGGTAAGAATCTTGCGGATTTCCTATCGGAAACGATTCATATGCAAAAGCTGTAAAGCGACGATTTGGCCCGCTACGGCGTCAAGACTGGCCTATTGGGGAAAGGTATGTTTGTTTCGGAACCAAATGTACAACACCGGAAACCGGAAAAGATGACAAAGAGAATCGCCTTTCTCGCAAGCGACGTCAAAGTGGCGCAATCTGCACGGGAAAGCCTTGTGAAACGGTATGGCAATGCGGCACCCCGAGATGCGGATGTGGTGGTTGCCTTGGGGGGCGATGGGTTCATGTTGCACACGCTGCACAACATGCAGCATCTGGACACGCCCGTTTATGGCATGAATCGCGGCACCATCGGGTTCTTGATGAATGAATTCCACAAAGACGATCTGTTGGACCGTTTGGCCGCGGCTGAAGAAGAGGTGATCAACCCGCTGGCGATGCAGGCCATGGATCAATCCGGTAAGATGCACGAGGCGCTTGCGATCAACGAAGTATCGCTTCTGCGGGCTGGTCCACAGGCTGCACGGTTGAAGATCAGTGTCGATGGTCGGGTGCGGATGGATGAGTTGGTCTGCGATGGGGCCTTGCTGTCTACGCCCGCCGGATCAACGGCTTACAACTATTCGGCGCACGGGCCGATATTGCCTATTGGGTCGGATGTTCTGGCCTTGACGGCGATTGCCGCGTTCCGTCCACGCCGTTGGCGTGGGGCCCTGTTGCCCAAGATCGCGAAGGTTCGTTTCGACGTGCTGGACGCGGATAAACGTCCAGTCATGGCTGACGCGGATTCTGTTTCCTTTCCGGATATCGACTGGGTTGAAATCCGCTCGGAACCAGCGATCCAACACCGTATTCTTTTCGATCCCGGGCACGGATTAGAAGAGCGTTTGATCTCGGAGCAGTTCACCTGATCTCTCAATAGTGAACTTTTTCGAACTTGTGTGATCCAGTTCACAGGCGTTTGACTCACCCTTTGGTAATCTTAACTTGCCCGGAGAACACGCCAAGGTGGGAGTGAGTGGCCACCAGACGGCGTTTTCGAATAATTGCGCAGTTTTCGCGCCGGCGAGGGTAGGTGGTGCTACGCTCGTTGTCAGATTTCCGGGCTTATTTAAGCAAGCGGACCTCGGGTACAAAAACCCGGGGTCTATTTTTGTGATTGAGTGTATTCAGGCGCGTTCTTCCATATTTTGCCAAAGCGGCAGGCACATCTGACCCACGCGCGCTTCGATTGCAGCGGCAGCGTCAACGGCCATGTCCTCGCGCCACTGACGCGCGGCGATCTGGATATTGATTGGTTGCGGCCCTTGCGGCAGTTCGGCCAGACGTGCGGGCACGCAAGCGGCAGGAAGCCCCAGGAAGTTCATTGCGTAGGAATAGACCGCACAACCCAGAACCTCATGCACGCCCTCGGGCCCTTCGGTATCCCGGTCAGGTTTGAAGAAGGGCTGCGGCAGGAAAGGTGAAAGGACCAAAGGATAATCCTGCATGAACAATGACCACTCCCGCGCATAGTGGCTGCGTTTTGCCATCACCTGCAGCAGTTCGGTGCCGAGAATGGGTGGAAACTCCTGAAAATAAACGTCAAAGATATCACGTATGGTTTCCGAGCCTGCAGCCTCGATATCGTTTTTTAGAAGAGTCAGAACCTCGCCCATCAGCGCGCGGTACCCGGTTCGGCCACAGTCGAATACATCAGGCGGCGAGACCTCTTCCACCTGATAGCCCGCGTCAACCAGCGCATCGCGGGCGGTGTCCAGGGCCTTGTCGACCTCGGGGTGCAGCGCATACCCGAAGGTGTCTTTGGTGAAGGCAACCTTGATAGGTCCATCCATCGGCGCACCGCGCCAGGGCATCGGGACGTGAAACGGATCACGCGGGTCTGCCGCGATCAGGCTTGGCATCGACAGGTGAAGGTCGGCAGCAGAGCGGGTGATCAGCCCTTGTACCGACATGGATTGCGCCAATAATCCGCGCTCGGTTTGTTGGCTTGGGTTCCAGGCGGGTACGCGGCCCAGGCCGGGCTTTACTGTGACCGCACCGTTGGCGGCGGCTGGAAACCGCAGGCTGCCGCCAATGTCGTTACCATGCGCCAACGCCCCAATCCCGGCCATCACGGCAGCCCCTGCGCCCCCTGACGACCCGCCAGGCGAGATGTGCCGACCCCATGGGTTATGCGTGCGCCCATGCAGAGGGTTGTCTGTGTCAGCGCGGAACGAGAACTCGGGCGTGTTGGTGCGCCCGATCACCACCGCCCCGGCGTTTTGCAGGTTACGGACAATCGGCGCGTCATCAGGCGCAATCACGTCTTTCAAGGCCACCACGCCATTCGAGGTCGCATGGCCCTTTTGGTCGACGTTGATTTTTATCGTGACTGGCACTCCGTGCAGCAGTCCGGTTGGTGCGCCCTGTGTCCGTTTCTGATCAAGGGCGCGTGCGCGCTCCAACGCCTCGGCGCTCAAGTCCTCAACCACTGCGTTCAGGCCGGGGTTCGCCTGATGCATTCTGTCAACGGCGCTTTGCACCGCGCCCTCGGCGCTCAACTCGCCACTGCGGGTCAGGGCGGTCAGGTCGGTGGCGGTCAGACGCCAGATGTCTGTTTGTGTCATGGGCCCTCACTGTCTTGAGCAGACAGTAGGGGCCTTGTGTCCGGTTGCAAGGGAAAGCCGTGCGGCGGGCGACCAACGGCCGCCCGAAGCTTGGCTACTGCGCAAAGCCGATGGATTTCAATGCCACGGTGATTTCGTCCAGAATGGCCGGATCATCGATGGTTGCGGGCATTTTGTAGTCTTTACTGTCGGCAATCGACACCATTGTCCCGCGCAGGATTTTTCCGGATCGGGTCTTGGGCAGGCGATCCACCACGACAGCTTGTTTGAACGCCGCCACCGGGCCGATCTTTTCGCGCACCAGCTTGACCACATCCTGCACAACCTCGCCGTGGTCGCGATCACAACCCGCGTTAAGGCACAAGAAGCCAACGGGCATCTGACCCTTGAGCTGATCTGATACGCCGATCACTGCGCATTCGGCGACGTCGGGATGGGCGGCCAGAACCTCCTCCATCCCGCCGGTGGACAGGCGGTGACCCGCGACGTTGATCACGTCATCGGTGCGCGCCATGATGTAGAGGTACCCATCCTCATCAATCATACCCGCATCGCCGGTTTCATAGTATCCGGGGAATTGGTTCAAGTAGGATTTGCGGAACCGCTCTTCCGCATTCCACAGCGTCGGCAACGTACCCGGAGGCAGCGGCAGTTTCACCGCAATCGCGCCCAACTCACCGGGTTTCATCGGATGGCCGCCTTCGTCCAGAATCTGCACGTCATAGCCAGGCATCGGCTTGGCAGGAGAGCCCAGCTTGACCGGCAATTCCTCGATCCCCAACGGGTTTCCGGCGATGGTCCAACCGGTTTCAGTTTGCCACCAATGGTCGATCACGGGCACTTTCAGTGCGTCCTGTGCCCACTCGATCGTATCGGGGTCGGCGCGTTCACCGGCCAGAAACAAGGCGCGCAGATTGGACAGATCGTATTGCGCAATCAACTCACCCGAGGGATCCTCGCGCTTGACGGCACGAATGGCGGTGGGGGCGGTGAAGAAGCTTTTGACCTTGTGTTCAGATATCACCCGCCAAAAGGTGCCCGCATCGGGGGTGCCGACAGGCTTGCCTTCGAATACAATCGTGGTGTTGCCGTGGATCAGCGGTGCATAGCAGATGTAGGAATGCCCCACGACCCAACCCACATCCGACGCCGCCCAAAAGACGTCTCCGGGGTCGACGTCATAGATGTTCTTCATCGTCCAGTTCAGTGCCACCAAATGACCGGCGGTGGGGCGCACCACGCCCTTGGGTGCGCCGGTGGTGCCCGAGGTATAGAGGATATAGGCCGGATCGTTGCCATCCACAGGCACACATTCCGCCGGTTCGACCCCGTATTGGAAGCCATGCCAATTAAAGTCACGCCCCTCGATCAGTTGCGCTACTTCCTGCTCACGCTGGAAGATCACGCAGAAATCGGGTTTGTGGCTGGCCATGTCGATAGCACCGTCCAGCAACGGTTTGTAGTGAACCACGCGGCCCGGCTCCATCCCGCAGGACGCGGCGATGATTGCCTTGGGCCTGGAATCGTCGATCCGAACCGCCAGCTCGTTGCTGGCAAAGCCGCCGAACACCACTGAATGCACGGCCCCCAAACGGGCGCAGGCCAGCATCGCCTCAAGCGCTTCGGGGATCATCGGCATGTAGATGATGACGCGGTCGCCTTTTTCGATACCCTTTGCCCGCAATGCCCCTGCCAACGTGGCCACGCGGTTGCGCAGCTCGACATATGAAATCTCGCGCTTGGTGTGGGTGATGGGACTGTCATAGATGATGGCCGTTTGCTCGCCTCGGCCGCTTTCAACATGGCGGTCCACTGCATTCCAGCAGGTGTTGACCTTGGCATCGCAGAACCATTCATAAAGCGGCGCGTTCTCGTCAAACAGGGCCTTGGTCGGAGGTTGAACCCAATCGATCCCTTTGGCGGCCTCCATCCAGAACCCATCTGGGTCGTTCTTCCAGCTTTCGTATACGTCCTGATAGGCCATGGCGTCCTCCTCCAACCCAGCTTTTGGAATGTGTTAGGCATCCTCGGCAAACCGAGCAAGCCGTGCTGTTGATGGCGCGTCAGTTTATCGCAAAAATATTTGCAACTTTCGTCGTTTCTTCATGCAAATTTTTGCAAAATACCTGCTTCCGATAGGCTTGGAGGTGAGTTATTTTGGGTTTTGCAAATGTGCAAACTTGCTTCCTGCAAATTATGTGTGTCACAAGAATCAACTTGCCCGGTGTTCTAACGGGACAGGGGATCGCGTCACTTGGGGCGAGCATAGAGGGCAGCAGATACAGAAGACGTGGCAACACAGCAATAAGCGGCGCGATGGCATTAGCAACACTAGGTAGCAATGCCATCACGTTTCCTGCGCACCGCGTTGCTATGACGGGGTTCTTTTATACTGACCTTCGGTTCGACGGGGGCAAATTAACCGTAGTGCGTGACCGGAGTGCCGCCAATCGCGGCCATGTTCAGCAATCCGCGTGCGGTGATGGACGGGGTCACAATATGCGCCTTGTTACCCATGCCCATCAGTATCGGCCCAACCTCAAGCCCGTCGGCTTTCATCTTCAGAATATTGCGCACGCCACTGGCCGCATCTGCGTGGGCAAAAATCAACACGTTTGCGGCACCTTCTAGACGTGAATTCGGGAAGATCCGCTCGCGCAGTTCCGGATCCAATGCGGTGTCCAGATTCATCTCGCCCTCATAGATGAAATCGCGGGGTTCGCTGTCCAGGATCGCAATGGCATCGCGCAGTCGTCTGCCGGACCCTTCGGCCTGATTGCCGAATTGCGATTGTGAGCAGAAGGCGATCTTGGGCTCGATCCCAAAACGGCGCACATGGCGGGCTGCGCCTATTGTGGTCTCGGCCAGTTCTTCAGGGGTGGGCAATTGCCGCACATGAGTGTCTGCGATGAATAGGGGGCCATCTTCTAGGATCATCAGCGACAGGGCGCCATGGGGGTGCAGGTCGCCATCGTTGAGAACCTGTTCCACGTAGTTCAGATGCCAGCGGTATTCGCCAAACGTGCCGCAGATCATGCAGTCGGCTTCGTCGCGATGCACCATGATGGCGCCGATGGCCGTGTTGTTGGTGCGCATGATCGCCTTGGCCTGATCTGGGGTGACGCCGCGGCGTTGCATGATCTGGTGGTACGAGGACCAATAATCGTAATAGCGCGGGTCGTCATGTGGGTTGACGATCTGAAAGTCTTGACCCGGTCGCACCGCCAGCCCCAGCCGTTCACAACGGGTCTCGATTACCTCTGGGCGACCTATCAGGATTGGGGTTTCGGTAGTTTCTTCCAAAATGGCTTGGGCCGCGCGCAGCACCCGCTCGTCCTCACCCTCGGCAAAGACGATCCGGCGCGAGGCGACCGATGCGGCCTCAAAGACCGGGCGCATCAGCAGTGCGGATTTAAACACGGATTGGTTCAGGCGCTCCTTGTACGCCTCGAGATCGGCGATAGGGCGTTTGGCCACGCCACTTTCCATCGCAGCTTTGGCAACGGCCGAAGACACCACCCCCACAAGTCGGGGGTCAAAGGGCTTTGGGATCAGATAGTCAGGCCCGAATGTCAGATGCTCACCCTTGTAAGCTGCGGCAGCTTCGGCGCTGGTGGTGGCGCGGGCCATTTCAGCGATGCCCTCAACGCAGGCAATTTGCATTTCGTCATTGATCTCGGTCGCGCCTACATCCAAAGCGCCACGGAAGATGAATGGAAAACACAAAACGTTGTTGACCTGATTGGGAAAGTCGCTGCGCCCGGTGGCGATGATGGCATCCGGGGCCACCTCGCGCGCGGCTTGCGGCAAGATTTCCGGTGTCGGGTTCGCCAATGCGAAAATGATCGGGCGCTTGGCCATTTTTTCAACCATTTCCGGCTTAAGGACGTTAGGGCCGCTAAGGCCAAGGAACAGGTCGGCGTCACCAATCACATCATCCAGCGTGCGCAGGTCGGATTTCTGCGCGAATTGATCCTTATGCGGATTCATGTCTTCGGCGCGGCCCTCATAGACCAGCCCATGAATGTCACACAGCCAGATATTCTCGCGCTTTACGCCCAGTTTGACCAGCATGCTAAGGCAGGCGATCCCCGCCGCTCCGCCGCCGGTCGAGACAACCTTGATATCCTCGAATTTCTTCTCTGCAACGTGCAGGGCGTTTCTGGCTGCGGCGCCTACAACGATGGCGGTGCCGTGTTGATCGTCGTGAAAGACCGGAATGTTCATCCGCTCACGGCACAGCTTTTCGACGGTAAAGCAATCGGGTGCCTTGATGTCTTCCAGATTGATGGCGCCAAAGGTCGGTTCCAGCGCGCAGACGATATCGGCCAGCTTTTCTGGGTCGGGCTGATCGACCTCAATGTCAAAACAGTCGATCCCGGCGAATTTCTTGAACAGAACGGCCTTGCCTTCCATCACCGGTTTCGACGCCAGCGCGCCGATATTCCCCAACCCCAGAACCGCTGTCCCGTTTGAGACGACCGCCACCAGATTGCCCCGTGCCGTATAACGTTCTGCATCAGCTGCGTTAGCCTTGATTTCAAGACAAGCCTCGGCCACCCCCGGAGAATACGCACGGGCCAGATCGCGGCCGTTTGCCATGGGTTTTGTCGCCTTGATCTCGAGCTTTCCGGGCTTTGGATGTTCATGATAATCAAGCGCGGCCTGCCGCAGGCTGGGTGTGTCGGACATGGCGTCTCAGCTCCGTTTTCAAAATTGATTTAGCCTTAAACTATTTTTTTCTGCTTGGCTACGTTGCACGTCTTAATTTGGCAAACAAGGCGGTTATGTCTCTGTGGTTGCTTTCCGTGGCAAAAGACTTACACTCCCGCGACTTTCGAACACACCCCCTTCTGGACCGAGAATAACAGCATGCGCTCTAAAGAAAACGGCGAGGTTGATAAGACCCTATCGCTGAATACCGGCAAGTTTGGAACTGAACATTTCGCGTTTCGCGCAGCCCTTGTTCTGGCCGTGTTGGTATTGTGTGCGATTTCAGTGTGGCCGATGCAGGCCGAGGCATTCAACCAGGAAGGCGGTCTGATCGAAACGGGTTCAGCTGCGGCATTGCTGGTGGCTGGTATCGCCGCATTGGTACGGTATCGTGGGATCAGCCGGTTATACATCGGCGTGGTTTTGCTGCTGTTGGCGGAACGAGAGCTTGAGGCCGATATTTATGCGGTAGACAGTTTTCCGTACTTCATTCTGCACGGGATGGATGTTCTTCTGGATATGACGATTGTGCGTGTAATCCTGGCGGTGATCGTGCTGGGCGGGGTCGCCTGGCATGGGGTGCCAAACGGGTGGCGGGCACTAAAAGAGCGGGCGCCCTTTCTGCTGGTGTTCTTTATTGCGGGTATGTGTGCCGTCGTGGCGCAGGGTCTGGAAGAGGTCAGCAGCGCCTTGGGCGACGAGATGACGACCGTCATGGCAACTCGTCTGTTCGTGCTGGAAGAAACGCTCGAGATGTTCTTTTCGATTGGCATTTTGGCTGCCGTTCTGATCGGATGGCCAAAATCCAAGCCCGATGGAACATCAGATGAGCAAATCGCAAACTCGGACATGCGCTGAAATCCGCCTGCCCACGCAGGAACTGCGCGACGACATCCCATTTTATACAAAGGTTTTGGGGATGCGGATGGACATGATCTATCCCGCCGACGATCCGCGCACCGCCGTGTTTTCCGGCCACGGTCTGCGTGTGCGGATCGAAAAGGACGCTCCCGAACCCCCCGGTACAATGCGCATCTTAACAGACAACCCGGATGAATTTGCAGGTGGCCAGCGTACTCTGGTGGCCCCCAATGGCACGCGGGTTGAGATTGATGAGTTGAACCCGCCAATGGTCATGCCGGAAACGGTGCATTCTTTCATGGTGCGAAGGCTCAAGGATCAGGCGCCGTGGATCATCGGGCGGGCGGGAATGCATTACCGTGATTTGGTGCCAGACCGGTTGGGCGGATCGATCATCGCCAGCCATATCCGCATCCCTGACGGCGGGCCGGTGCCGGACATGGTGCATTTTCACAAGGTCGGTTTTCAGCTGATTTTCTGCATCCACGGGTGGGTGGATGTGGTTTATGAGGATCAAGGCGATAAGATGCGCCTGACCGCGGGCGATTGCTTTATCCAGCCCCCCGAAATCCGCCACCGCGTGCTTGAGGCCTCCGACAATGTGCAGGTGATCGAGATCGGCGTTCCCGCTGAACATGTCACCGAGATTGACCACGATATGGACCTGCCCACGCCTCACTACCGCCCTGACCGGGAATGGCAAGGTCAGCGGTTTGTCTTTAATCATGCCGAAGGGGCCGAATGGGGACCGTTCCGCCTGCCGGGTTATATCTGCCGCGACACCACGATTGCCGAAAACACCAAGGGCGTGGCCGGGGTGCAGGTTGTGCGCAAAGGGCAGGGCAATCCAGTTTGGGCCGCCCATGACACCGATATCCACTTTACCTTTGTCATGGGGGGCGAGGTTACGCTGGAGGGTGAAGGCCGTGATCCCTATCGGCTGGAGCAGGGAGACGCTTTTGTCATCCCTCCCGGCATGCGTACTCGCCTGTCCGACCCGTCCGAAGATTTGGAACTGCTCGAGGTCACGTTGCCGGGTACGTTCAAAACAACGCTGGACTAAGAGGATTTTGGCCCAGGAATCTGCTGTCCGGGGCTTCAACTCCCCGGTCGGTTTCATTTAGGGTATGACTTTCTGACCAGATGATCAAAAATTGGGGAATCGCCATGACTTTGAAAGATGCAGCTTTGTCTGTCCGGGAAAAAGCCTATGCGCCCTATTCCAATTTCAAGGTTGGCGCAGCGATCCGAGCAGCGTCGGGCGAGGTATTTGCGGGCTGTAACGTCGAAAACGTAGCGTACCCAGAAGGTACCTGCGCCGAGGCTGGTGCCATCGCCGCCATGGTCGCGGCAGGCGAACAGGAATTGACCGAGGTTTATGTTGTTGCCTCCTCGCCGCAGCCGGTGCCGCCTTGCGGGGGATGCCGCCAGAAACTGGCCGAGTTCGGCAAGCGTGATGTCAAGGTGACCTTGGCCAGCGTCGATGGCGCCGAACTGGAAACAACCATCGGTGACCTTCTGCCGGGTGCATTTGACGCCTCGCACATGGCGGATGTCTGAGGCTATGGACGCCCGTTCGATCATTGCCAAATTGCGTCGCGAACAAGTGCCTAACGCGGAGGAACTGACCTGGTTCGCGCAGGGCCTTGCCGACGGTGGCGTCAGTGATGCGCAGGCCGGGGCCTTTGCCATGGCCGTCTGCATGGGCGGTCTGGGCGCGCAGGGCCGCGCTGACCTGACGGTGGCAATGCGAGACAGCGGCGATGTTCTAAGTTGGGATTTTGATGGCCCGGTGATCGACAAACACTCGACCGGAGGGGTGGGCGACAGCGTCAGTTTGGTGCTGGCCCCGGCACTGGCCGAACTGGGGGCTTATGTCCCGATGATCTCAGGCCGTGGGTTGGGCCACACCGGTGGCACGTTGGACAAGCTTGAGGCCATTCCGGGTGTCAGCACCCAGATCGGGCAGGACCGTCTAACCCAGATCCTGCGCGATACCGGTGCGGCCATTGTCGGTGCGACCGGACAGATAGCGCCTGCAGACAAGCGGCTCTATGCGATCCGCGACGTGACAGCGACGGTGGAAAGCCTGGATCTGATCACCGCGTCGATCCTGTCCAAGAAACTGGCGGCGAGCCCCGAAGCTTTGGTGCTGGACGTCAAGGTAGGAAGCGGTGCGTTCATGAAAACGTTGGAAGACGCCCGCAAGCTAGCGAAAGCGCTGACGGAAACCGCGAATGCGGCAGGATGTCGAACTTCGGCGGTGATTACTGACATGCATCAGCCCTTGGCCCCGGCGCTGGGCAATGCGTTGGAAGTGGCCGAGGTGATGAATGTCCTGACCCACGACCATTACGCTCCATTGGCTGAAATTTCGGCGGAACTGGGCGGGGTTTTGCTGGCCGATGCCGGTATGTTCGCAACCGCCGATGAGGGGCGCGACAAGATCACCGATGTGATCCGCGATGGCCGTGCGGCGGAACGGTTCGGTCGCATGATGGCCGCTGTTGGCGGACCACTGCAGTTTGTAGAGAACTGGTCACGCTATCTGCCCGAAGCAAGCGTGATCCTTGAAGTTCCGGCACCGAATGCGGGCTACATTGCGGCAATCGACGGTGAGGCGCTGGGCCTCGCCGTGGTCGCCTTGGGTGGTGGGCGGCAGGTCGAAGACGACGTCATCGACCCCGCGGTCGGCCTGTCAGGCATTGTTCGTCTGGGGGACAAGGTCGACAGGGGAGCGCCCTTGGCCGTGATCCACGCAGCCCGCGAAGACGCGGCACGACAGGCGGCCGACACGGTCCTGCGAGCCATCACGATAGGTAAAGGCACCGCCATGACCCCAACGCTTGTGCATGAAAGGATCAGGCCGTGACCCGTGCCTTTTTGGTGGTGATGGACTCGGTGGGCATCGGCGGCGCACCGGATGCGGACCGCTTTTTTAATGGTGAAACCCCTGATACCGGTGCCAACACGTTGGCTCATATTGCTCAGGCCTGCGCTGACGGGCGGGCGGAAGAGGGGCGCACAGGGCCACTGCACCTGCCCAATCTGGATGCGCTGGGGTTGGGGGCCGCGACACATTTGGCCTCGGGTGCAGAAACGCCCGGGTTGCAGGCCACACCCGCAGGGCTATGGGGCTGCGCGCGCGAGTATTCTCCAGGCAAGGATACGCCTTCGGGACATTGGGAGCTGGTCGGGCTGCCGGTGCCGTGGGATTGGCACTATTTCCCAGATACAACGCCGTCATTCCCGCCTGACTTAGCACGTGCCGCCGCCGAGGCGGTCGGAGCCGAGGGTATTCTAGGTGATTGTCACGCTTCGGGCACGGCGATTATCGCCGAACTGGGGGCCGAGCATATGCGGACCGGTTGGCCGATCTGCTACACTTCAGCCGACAGCGTGTTTCAAATCGCAGCGCATGAAGAAAGCTTTGGCCTCGACCGTTTGCTGCAGATGTGCAAGGCGCTGGCGCCCCGTCTGCACGAAATGAAAGTGGGGCGTGTTATCGCACGGCCCTTTGTCGGATCGCCAGAAGACGGGTTCACCCGCACCACCAACCGCAAGGATTTCGCAATCCTGCCACCCGCGCCGGTCCTGACCAACTGGGCACAAGATGCCGGTCGGCGCGTGCATGCGGTGGGCAAGATAGGTGACATATTCTCGATGCAGGGGATCGACACGTTGCGTAAGGGCTCGGATGCCGAACTGATGAGGCATCTGTCCGATCTGGTTGTCGATGCCGAAGAGGGTAGCCTGTCCTTCGCCAATTTCGTCGAGTTTGACAGCCTTTACGGCCACCGTCGCGACATCAGCGGCTATGCCCGCGCGCTTGAATGGTTTGACACTGAGATCGGTGTGATCCTGCAAAAGCTGCGCCCGGGCGATCTGATGCTGCTGACCGCCGATCATGGCAATGATCCCAGTTGGATCGGCACGGACCACACGCGCGAACAAGTGCCTGTTCTGATCGCCGGGCTAGGCGCGGGCCAAATTGGTGCGATCAATTTCGCTGACGTCGCCGCCAGCATCGCACACCACCTTAATATTCCGGCACAGGGGCCGGGAAAGAGTTTTCTATGACCGTCGCAGACCTGCCAAAGATCGAGCTACACCTGCATCACGAAGGCGCGGCCCCGCCCGCCTTTATCCGCCAATTGGCACGTGAAAAGCGCATTGACCTGAGCGGTATTTTCAAGCAGGACGGCAGCTATGACTTCCGCGATTTCGCCCATTTTCTCAGCGTCTATGAGGCCGCTTGCGAAGTATTGAAAACGCCCGAGGATTTCCGTCGTCTCACCCTCGCGATCCTCGAAGAAAGCGCGGCGAATGGTGTAGTGTATTCCGAAACCTTCCTGAGCCCCGATTTCTGCGGTGGCGGCGATCTGGATGCCTGGCGCGACTATCTGAGCGCCATTCAGGACGCCGCCGACGAGGCTGAACGCAAGTTCGACATCACCTTGCGTGGTGTCGTCACCTGTGTCCGCCATTTCGGGCCGGAACAGGCAAAGATCAGCGCCCATTGCGCGGCAGAGACCGCCGGGGACTGGATTACCGGGTTCGGTATGGGCGGCAACGAATCCGTTGGCACGCAGGGCGATTACCAATGGTCCTTTGATTGCGCGCGCGAGGCCGGGTTGCGCCTGACCACCCATGCGGGGGAGTTCGGCGGCCCCGAAAGTGTGCGCGATGCGATCCGCGATTTGGGGGTCGAACGGGTCGGCCACGGTGTCCGCGCCATCGAAGACTCGGACTTGATCCGCGAACTGGTCGACCGAGAGGTCACGCTTGAGGTTTGCCCCGGGTCAAACGTGGTACTGGGCCTGTTCCCCAATTTCGACGCCCACCCGATTGCCAAACTGCGCGATGCGGGCGTCAAAGTCACCATCTCCACCGATGACCCGCCGTTTTTCCATACCACCATGCGGCGTGAATATGAGATGCTGGGCAAAGCCTTCGGTTGGGAGGCCGAGGATTTTGCCGCCCTGAACGACACGGCCCTTGCGGCTGCCTTTTGCGATGAAGACACCCGCGCGCGGGTCAAGAAAAGACTGGAGAGATCATGAGCGAACACCTGACCGTCGTCGACCACCCGCTGGTCCAGCACAAACTGACGCTCATGCGGGACAAAGGTACCTCGACTGCCGTCTTTCGCCAATTGCTGCGTGAGATCACGCTGCTGCTGGCTTATGAGGTCACGCGTGAGCTGAAGCTGACCACCCGCCACATCGAAACCCCGATGGAGGAGATGGACGCCCCCATTCTGGCCGGCAAGAAACTGGCGCTGGTGTCGATCCTGCGCGCCGGAAACGGCATGCTGGATGGGGTTTTGGAATTGATACCCTCGGCCCGCGTTGGGTTTGTTGGTCTCTACCGGGATGAGGAAACGCTGAAACCGGTACAGTACTACTTCAAAGCCCCCGAAGGGCTGAAGGACCGTCTGGTCATAGCCGTTGACCCGATGCTGGCCACCGGCAACAGCTCGGCCGCAGCGATTGATCTGCTGAAAGAGGCCGGAGCCACCGATATCCGCTTCCTGTGCCTGCTTGCCGCACCCGAAGGCGTGGAGCGCATGAAAGAAGCCCACCCGGATGTCAAAATCGTCACCGCCGCGCTGGATCGAGAGTTGAACTCAAAAGGCTATATCATGCCCGGTCTCGGCGATGCGGGCGACCGGATGTTTGGCACTAAGTAAGCTATTCGCCGCAGATATTTTGCAGCCGGACCCAATCGCGGTCCGGCAGTACCTGTTGCAAGGGGCGGCCCGCCATCGGGTCGGCCTCGATCAGGCCCAGAACCGTCTCACCCGTGACATCCACGGCATAGGCGTATGGTGTCGACGGCAGCGCGGCCTGGGCGAACACTTCTAACAGATCATCCTCGGGCAGGGACGGGCGGGGTTCGGACAGAACTTGTTCGGTGTAAGCGTCGATATTCCCAGGCGTCAGCTCTCCGGTCGTCAACAAACGGAAAGCCGTTGTGGCGCCGGTGCGGTCCAGCAGATCATCCAGCGGATCCTGCGCCTGTGTCCGGGCACGTTCGGCGATGACGTAGCCAGCAGCGACCGAAGGGTCTTCGTGATCTTCGACCAGCGCCCGGTTCAGCAGAACAATCCCGCCCGGAAGGCTCAGGCTGGTCTGCACGCCTGCGGGCAGAATGACGATTTTCCGAACGCCGGTGCGCGCGGCCAACTGATCAAGCGCGGCCTGCGCATCTTCGGACGTACAGGCCCGCCCCGAGACCCGCTCGATCCGCTGCAGGATCGTATTCCCGATATCCGCGCGTTTGATGTCAGGCACAACTGATACGACATGGTTCTGCAACGCCGTCGGCATCCACAGCAGCAACAGAGCGGCAACGGCGGCCACCACACCCGCAACACTGAGCCAACGCAACCGGCCAGGATGCGGCCGCGCCCGGTCGATGGCACGCTGCAGACGGTCGATGGCCTCGATCATCGTGGTCTCGGTTTCCTCCAGCTCCAGCGTTTCGTCCGGGTCGCCGTCGGGGTTGAACAGGGCTGGAAAGACGCCGGGGTTCTGGCGCACCAACGCGGCCAGAGACCAATGAGTCAACGCCTGTTCGTTGAAGTCCGAGATTGTCAGCGTGGCCTCTCCAATCGACACCACTACCTCGCGCCGCTGCACATCCGGCGAGGGACGCCACAGACCGGTCGCTTCGATCCGCTGGTACTGTTTAAGTGCTGTCTTCAAGGTGAGGGATGCTCGTACTTATTTTGTTTCAGCTTAGCATGGTAAAATCCAAAGGCGCAAACCTGTTGCGCGCCGATTTGTAATTGTGCTGTATATCGCGATGCGCGGCAGATCAGAGTGTCACGCACCACTTTGCTACTGGGGTGCAAAATGCAGGCAGATACTCAGACCTCACCGATATTGGCCTCGGTGCTGATGGTCAGCGCTATGGCGATTATCGGGGTGATCGACAATGTGGTGATCCTGCTGGCCGACACGATTGGCCTTTGGCAGTTCCACCTGAGTCGTGCCTTGCTGATGCTGCCACTGATCGCGGGCCTGTCGTTGTTGGGGATGGGCAGTTTGCGCCCGCGACGGCTGGGGCCGGTAATTCTACGCAGTGTATTGATCACACTGGCGATGCTGTTCTACTTCGCCTCACTGGCGTTGATGCCGATTGCGCAGGCGCTGGCGGGGCTGTTCACGTCACCAATCTTTGTGTTGTTGATCTCGGCATTCGCAATGGGGCAAAGGATCGGCCCATGGCGTATTTTGGCGGTTTTAATCGGGTTTTCAGGCACTCTATTTGTGCTGCAACTCAACCCTTATGAATTTGACGCCCGGACATTGCTGCCGATAGCCGGAGGGTTATTCTATGCCCTCAGCTCCATCGTCACGCGCAAGTATTGCGCGCAGGAAAGCACGGTGGCGCTGTTGGCAGCCATGATCATCACGCTTGGGTTGGCGGGGGCAATTGGCTTGGCTGTGTTGTCGTTTGTGCCGCATTCCTTCCCGGATGGGTTCGTGACACGCGGCATGGTCTGGCAGATGCAACCCGCGTTGATCTGGGTCGTCATACAGGCGGTCGGCTCAACAATCGCAGTCTTCATGTTGATCAAGTCCTATCAGATCGGTGAGACCTCATATGTTGCTGTGTTCGAATATTCGGTGATGATTTTCGGCCCGCTATTCGCCTGGGTGGCACTGAGTCAGGCGATTGGTGTCATGCAAATTATGGGGATTGGCCTGATCGCGGCTGCGGGTGCGTTGCTGGGCTGGCGCTCAAAGCGCGCGGCCGCGCTGGGAGAGGCGGCGTGATCATCTCGCCCGGGCGCGGCTATGTGTTCGTCCATATTCCTAAAACCGGTGGCACGTCTTTGGCACAGGCGCTGGAAGCACGGGCAATGAAGGATGACATCCTGATCGGGGATACGCCCAAAGCTGTGAGGCGCCGCAAACGGGCCAAGGCGCTGAAGGGCAGGGGACGGTTATGGAAACATTCGACCCTGACCGACATTGACGGAGTTCTGTCGGTCCAGGAATTGCAGGCTCTGACCACTTTCACCATGGTGCGCAATCCGTGGGACCGGATCGTCAGCTATTATCACTGGCTGCGCGTGCAAGGCTTTGACCACCCGACGGTTTCGCTGGCAAAGGCTGTGACTTTTGACCAGTTTGTTTTGCACCCCGATACGACGCAGTCATTCCGACAGAGCCCGGCGCGGCACTATATGACCCGCGCGGATGGAGTCGAACAATGCCGGTTCTACATTCGGCTGGAGTACTTCGAACAGGACGCGGCCCCCTTGTTCGACCTTCTGGGATTTCACCTAAGCTTACCCAGGCTCAATCGATCCGAGCGGTTGGAAGGTTATCGCGGGTATTATTCGGATCAGACCGCCAGTGCTGTCGCCGAGGCCTGTGCTGAAGACATCGCTAGATTCGGCTATGCATTTGATGCGATTGACCGCGCATAGTTTCCAATTCGAGTCCAATTTTATTAATTTTCACGGTGTTGTTTGGGTTTAGGTCGTTTATCGATCCCGAAATGGCCCAAATCTGGCCGCAATATGTCAAAAATAAGTCACCCCACTTAATCCTGTGTTAATCATCGAACGTAGTTGTAGTGAGTAAAAAGTGGGTTCGGTTCTTGTTGAAAGTAGACAGTGTAATTGATTTTGCAGAACGTTCTGAGTTCCAGAACTTCGCAGAACCGCAGGCCGCGTTGAACGCACGCCGGGGCGGTTTGATACATGGCACCAAGGTTTCAACCAAAGGTGGATGGAAGCCGGTAGAAGAGCTTCGGGTCGGCGACCTCATTCGTACATTGGACAATGGTTTCAAGGCGATAAATCGCATTGCAACGGATTGCATCACGGTGCCGCCCGATGAAACCAATGCCGATAGCATGCCGGTGCGCATACCTTCACATGCGGCCTATAATGGTCGGGCGGTCTGGTTGATGCCAGAACAAGGCGTGGCGTTGGATAACACCAAGCTGGATCATGATCCGATCACATTGCCGGTCAGCCTGCCTGTTGTTTCGGCAAGGTTGCTGAGCGGCATGTTCCGCATCACTTCGAATGTGCCTGCGTCCTGTTTCGACATTAGCACCCTCTTCTTCGATCAGGATGAGGTGATCTATATCGAAGGTGGCTTCCGGGCCTTTTGCCCCTCGGGACGCTTTGGGACGCGCAATGTCCCTGGTAGGGCGTCATATGAGGTTGTCTCGGCCGAGGCCGCCGCGGATCTGATTTACCTGACTGGAAGACGTCGCGATATTGCCGTTCTGGCCAATTCACTGGGCTCGCTGCCTGCACCGATCTTTGATCACCCGATTGTGCCGACCAGACCGGCCAGGGGGGCACGTCGTCCGGGGCGCCCGGGACGGCCCGCAATGATGATCTGACTGGGAAGCTGTATCTGAGACTGCAAAGTAACGCTGGCGCATGGGGGGCATGCGCCAGCGTTTTTCTTTAGGCGGCCTTTGCTTCGGGGTTGAAGCGGCCGTAGAAGGATTGGCCTTTCTCAGCCATCTCACGCAGCAGCGGCGGGCAGGCGAAGCGCTCGCCATAGGCCTCGGTCAACTGATCACAGCGTTCGGCCGCATAAGGCGTGCCGATGATGTCCAACCAACTGAGCGGACCACCCGACCAAGGCGCAAAGCCCCAACCAAGGATCGCGCCCACGTCACCTTCGCGAATGTCTTCCAGAACACCTTCTTCCAGTGCGCGGACCGCTTCCAAAACCTGTGCAAACATCAGACGTTCCTGCACTTCGATCAGGTCAGGCTGATCCTCGGCATGCGGATACTTGTCCTGCAAGCCTTTCCAGTATTCGACGCGCTTGCCCTTGTCGTCATAGTCGAAGAAGCCCGCGTTTGCCTTGCGACCCAGACGGCCCTGTTCTTCCATCCAGAAGATCAGATCGTCCGAGGGGCTTTCCGGGTAGGCGTCGCCCATCGCCGCCTTGGTCGCGCGTGCGATCTTGGCCCCCAGATCGATCGAGGTCTCATCGGTCAATTGAATAGGTCCCACAGGGAAGCCCAGCTGACGTGCGGCATTGTCGATCAGCACGGGGTTCACGCCCTCGGCAATCATCCGAACACCTTCGTTGATGTAGGGAATAATGCACCGGTTGGCGTAGAAGAAACGCGCATCGTTGACCACGATCGGTGTCTTCCTGATCTGGCGCACATAATCCAGCGCCTTGGCCACCGCGCGATCCCCGGTTTCCTTGCCCTTGATGATTTCGACCAGGAACATCTTTTCAACGGGTGAGAAGAAGTGGATGCCGATGAACTGTTCAGGCCGCGAGGATGCCTTGGCCAGATCGGTGATCGGTAGGGTCGAAGTGTTAGAGGCAAAGATGCAATCCTCGGGGATAATCGCCTCGACCTTTTGGGTCATTTCGGCTTTGACGCCGGGGTCTTCGAAGACCGCTTCGATGATCAGATCGCAGCCCTTCAGGTGATCAAGATCCGGGGTCGCAGTGATGCGATCCAACATGGCTTCTTTCTTTTCAGCGGTGACCTTGCCGCGCTTGATACCCTTGTCCAGATAGCTCTCGGTATAGGCTTTGCCCTTGTCAGCGGCTTCCTGATCGCGGTCGACCAGAACCACTTCCATACCTGCCTGAGCGCTGACCAGTGCGATACCAGCCCCCATCATGCCGGCGCCCAGAACACCGACCTTTTTGACGCGCTGATCCGGCACATCCTTGGGACGCACCGCGCCTTTTTCCAGCGCTTCCTTGTTCAGGAACAGCGACCGGATCATTGCTGAGGAAGACGGGTTCATCAGGATCGAGGTGAACCACCGCGCCTCGATCCGCAGGGCGGTGTCGAAATCGACCAGTGCGCCTTCGTAGATCGAACTCAGCAGCGCTTTGGCCGCAGGGAAGGCACCCTGGGTCTTGCCGTTCACCATGGCGTTGGCACCGACAAAGGTCATGAACCCAGCAGGGTGATAGGGCGCACCGCCGGGCATTTTGTACCCCTTGGCATCCCACGGCTTGACCAAATCGGCGTCTTTTGCGTTCAGAACCCACTCTTTCGCAGCAGCTACCGGATCGTCAGACACGGCGTCGATCAACTGCGCGCCCTTGGCTTTGGCCGGGTCCATCATCTTGCCTTCCAGCAGGACGGGGGCTGCGGCCATCGCGCCGACCATGCGGCTAAAGCGCGTAGTGCCGCCGCCACCGGGGAAGATGCCCAGCAGAATCTCGGGCAGGCCGATCTTGGCCTTCGGGTTGCTGGTCATAACGCGGTGGTGACAGGCCAGCGCGATCTCGGTCCCGATCCCGGCGCAAGTACCATTGATGGCGCAGACCACAGGTTTACCGCCCTTTTTGGTCTTGGGGTCCATGCCCGCAAGTTCCAGCTTGCGCAGGATATGGTGGCCGCCCATGACAAAATCGAACAGGGCCTGCGCCGGTTCATCACCTGCTTCCTGGCGGATGGTGGCCAACGTGTTCAGGTCCATACCACCTGCGAATGAGCCTTCTTTGCCGCTGGTTATGACGATGCCTTTGACCTCGTCATCTTCCAACGCCTGATCGACCAGCGCGCTGACGAGTTGGAACGCCTCGCGGGTCATGACGTTCATGGATTTGCCCTGAGCGTCCCAGGTGATGAAAGCGACGCCGTCCGCGTCTTTGGTCAGAGTGAAATCAGTCATTGTCATCTCCAATCTGGTCAGCCGCCAGCGGGCTGCCATCCTTGCGAGTGAAGGCGAAGCCGTTTTCGTCATCCTTCACCATCATGTCTATGTCGCTGTAATAGCCGGTCTCGGTCGGGGTCCGTGTGCCCACGACCAGAAAGGTCATGGGCGCATCGGTTTTGTTCACAAGGTGATGGCCATTGGCCTCACCTGCAGGCCAAGTGGCGCAATCGCCAGGCTGCAAGTCATGCTCGCCATCGTCGTCGATCAGGGTGCAACTGCCGCTGAGTATGATGGCAAACTCGTCCTGCTCCATGTGGTAGTGGCGCAGTGAGGACATGCCCTGCGGTTCCAGCCGCACGATATTGACCCCGTATTGGGTCAACCCGCCCGCATCGCCCACACGCTGTACGAAACGACCGGCAGTCGCCTGCGCCAGCTTGCCGGGATAAGACGAGCCACCCTTGAACGGAATCTGAGAGAGGTCCAGCTTGGGCATCAGACGCGCTCGATAATGGTTGCCGCACCCATGCCGGACGCGATGCAGAGCGTGGCCAGACCGGTTTCCTTGTCCTGACGCTCAAGCTCATCCAGCAGCGTGCCGATGATCATCGCACCGGTCGCGCCCAGTGGATGACCCATCGCGATTGAGCCGCCGTTGGGATTGACCAGCGCCGGGTCGACATCAAACGCCTGTTGGAACCGCAGCACGACCGAGGCGAAGGCTTCGTTCACTTCGAACAGGTCCAGATCGCTGATCTTCATGCCGTTGTCGGCCAAAATCTTCTCGGTCACCGGAACCGGGCCCGTCAGCATGATGGTTGGATCGGTGCCAATCTTGGCGGTTGCCTTGATGCGGGCACGCGGCTTGAGGCCGTATTTCTCACCGAATTCCTTGTTACCAATCAGTACAGCAGCCGCACCGTCCACGATACCCGAGCTGTTGCCCGCGTGGTGGATGTGATTGATCCGCTCAAGATGCGGGTATTTGATCATCGCGACCTTGTCGAAGCCCGGCATCTGCTCACCCATCATCGCGAACGAGGGGTTCAGCGCGCCAAGGCTTTGCATGTCGGTGCCGGGGCGAATGTACTCGTCGCGGTCCAGAATGGTCAGGCCGTTTTGATCCTTGATGGTGATGACCGATTTCTCGAACCGATTGTCTTCCCAAGCGGCTGCTGCACGTTTCTGCGATTCAACCGCCAGCGCATCCGCATCGTCACGGCTGAACCCATATTCGGTGGCAATAATGTCGGCCGAGATACCCTGCGGCACGAAATAGGTGTCCATCGCCAGCGTCGGATCGACAGCAATCGCCGCACCGTCGCTGCCCATGGCTACGCGCCCCATCATTTCTACGCCACCAGCGATATAAGCTTCACCTGCGCCGCCTTTGACTTGGTTTGCTGCCAGATTCACAGCTTCCATCCCGGAGGCACAAAAGCGATTGATCGCCAGACCGGGGATCGATTGGTCAAGATCGGAGGCCAAAACCGCCGAGCGCGCCAAACAGCCGCCTTGCTCCATCACTTGTGTGACGTTGCCCCAGATCACGTCCTCAACGGCGTGGCCTTCCAGGTTGTTACGCTCTTTCATCGCGTTCAGGGTCAGGGCGGACAGGCGCACCGAGGTTACCTCGTGCAGGCTGCCATCCTTGCGGCCCTTGCCGCGCGGGGTCCGCAGGGCGTCATAAATATAAGCTTCGGTCATGGGTCTTCTCCTCAAGCTCGATCCGACGGTTTGCCGGGCATCAGGTCATAGGGGTGCTTCCAGCCGGGCTGTTCGCTAAGGCGCGTCAGCCAGGCATCGATATGGGGCCACTCGGCACGATCAAAGCCGAATGGTTCGGGGTAATAGAGATAGCCGCAACAGCTGATATCGGCATTGGTCACGCCATCGCCGACGATCCAGTCACGGCCGTCCAAATGGTCGTTCAGGATTTGATAGGCCGCCTTCAGTCGCCCCTGATTAAAGGCGATGACGTCCGGGTTGCGGTGCTGTTCAGGCAAGAAGTTGATCAGAAAACGGGTCAATCCCGCCATTGAGCTGAGCTTGTGATTGTCCCACAGAACCCAACGGAAGATCTCGTAATTCTCGTCGCGATCCTTGCCGCCGAACTTGCCCGATTTCTCTGTCACATAGGCCTGAATGGCACCGGATTGCGTGGTCCGGAAATCGCCGTCGATCAGAACAGGCGCCTCGCCCATCTCGTTGACGTCGGCACGATATTCTGGCGTGCGGGTCTCACCGTTGAAGAAATCGACAAAGACGGGCTCCCAGCCCAGCCCCGACATCTCAAGCGCCAGAGCGGCCTTGTAGGAATTCCCGCTCTCTCCGAAACAGTGAAGTTTTATGGTCATGCGATCGCCCCTCCCAAGGCGCATGGTGCAGTGCCGCAATCTGCGTATTTCGAGAAAGCTGAACCGGCATAACCGATATGGGGTTCGTCTTGCTGAAAACACGCACACCATCGTGGGTGTGAATGAAACTGTCAGCGCTTGCGCGCCTCAAGCTCGGTGTTGAATTCGCGAAGTTTGCGGGTCAGCTTGTCCTCATTGATAACGCTGTTGAAATTCTCGAACAGAAAGGACAGCGCCTCTCCTTCGTCCAATCCGGCCTCGCGTGCGAAGCCGCGCAGCTTACGATAGCTGTCTTCGGTCATTGCGACCGGAAAGCGGCGGGTCAGGCGAAAACGTTTTGGCATTGTCTCTCCTTCGAAAGTCCGGCCTCGGGGGTAGGGCCCCAAGGCCGGATTAGTTTCAGAAGTTGGCAGCCTCCAGCGCCATGACCGTATCCGCGCCGGTCTGGATGCGCGCCAGATGCATGCCCGTGGCAGGCAGACGACGCGCCATGTAAAAGCGGCCGGTGTTGATCTTGGTCTCGTAGAACTCTTTGTCCGACGCACCACCATCCAGCGCGTCTTGCGCCGCCTTGGCCATCTGCGCCCACATCAGGCCCAGGCAGACATGGCCGAACATGTGCATAAAGTCATACGAACCAGACAGCGCGTTGTTGGGGTTTTTCATCCCTTCCTGCATAAAATACATGCCGGCAGCCTGAAGATCCTTGGACGCGGCCTTCAGCGGTTCGATGAACGCCTTATCATAGGCCTCATCCTTGCCGCCGTTTTCCTTGCAGAAGGATTTGACCATCTCGAAAAACGCCATGACGTGCTTGCCGCCGTCCTGCGCCAGCTTACGACCGACCAGGTCCAGCGCCTGAACGCCATTGGCGCCTTCGTAGATCATCGCGATGCGGGCGTCGCGGGTGTATTGCGACATGCCCCATTCTTCGATGTAACCGTGGCCGCCATAAACCTGCTGCGCCTGAACGGTCATGTCGTAGCCTTCATCCGTCAGGAAGCCCTTGATAACCGGCGTCAGCAGCGAGATCAGCCCGTCCGCGTCCTTGTCACCTGAACGGTGCGCCTTGTCGATCATCGTCGCGCCCCACAGGATGAATGCGCGGGCCCCTTCGGTGAAGCTTTTCTGATCCATCAAATTGCGGCGGATATCGGGATGAACGATCAGCGGATCGGCGGGACCGTCCGGGTTCTTCACCCCGGTCACATCACGACCCTGCAGGCGGTCCTTGGCGTATTCCAAGGCGTTCTGGAATGCGGCTTCGGCCTGAGACAGCCCTTGCATGCCCACACCCAGACGCGCTTCGTTCATCATTGTGAACATGGCACGCATGCCCTTGTGTTCCTCGCCCAGCAGCCAGCCGGTGGCTTCGTCATAGTTCATCACACAGGTCGAGTTGCCGTGGATGCCCATTTTCTCTTCGATTTTGCCGACCGAGACGCCGTTGCGCTCACCCAGTGACCCGTCTTCATTCACGATGAACTTGGGCACGATAAAGAGAGAAACACCCTTGATCCCCTCGGGGCCGCCGGGGATTTTGGCCAGCACAAGGTGGATGATGTTGTCGGCCATGTCGTGATCGCCGGCCGAGATAAAGATTTTCTGGCCGGAAATCTTATAGCTGCCATCGCCCTGGGGTTCCGCTTTGGTGCGCATCAGACCCAGATCGGTGCCGCAATGCGGTTCGGTCAGGTTCATGGTGCCAGTCCATTCGCAGCTGACCATGTTGGGCAGGTACTTGTTCTTCTGCTCGTCCGAACCATGCGCCAGAATGGCCGAGGCCGCGCCATGGGTCAGGCCCTGATACATCGTAAAGGCCTGGTTCGCGCCCGAGAACATCTCACCCACAGCCGTGCCGATGACGTAGGGCATGTTCTGACCGCCATACTCTTCGGGCATGTCGAGGCCGGTCCAGCCGCCTTCTTTCATCTGCTCGAACGCGTCCTTGAAGCCCGTGGGCGTGTACACGATGCCATTTTCCAACCGGCACCCTTCGGTGTCACCCACCACGTTCAGCGGATGCAATACGTTGGTCGCGACCTTGCCGGCCTCTTCCAGAACGGCACCGGTGAATTCGGCTTCCAATTCGCTGTACCCCGGAATATCCGAGTCTGAGATTTTCAGAACATCGTGCAGAATGAACTGAGTGTCTTTTGTAGGCGCGTTATAGACGGGCATTTGAAGCTCCCTTAAATTCAGATGTCCGGGGATTGGGCCGCCAGGGTTACTCGGCGGCTTTGTTCTCGTTCTTCATCGAGGCGATGACTTTTTCGCCCCAGCGCAGCTGTTCTTTCAGATCGTCAATGGCTTGAGTCAGTTCTTCGCGGCGGGCTTCCATATCCGCCAGACGTTCCCGCGCGATTTCAAACGTACGGGTCATCTGGGTCATTTGCTGGTCGCCCACATGGTACAGGTCCAGCAGCTGCCGGATCTCTTCCAGGCTAAAGCCGAAGCGCTTGCCGCGCAGGATCAGTTTAAGGCGCGCCCGGTCACGTTTGGTGAACAGACGTTTCTGGCCCTCGCGGATCGGAAACAAAAGTTCCTTGGCCTCGTAAAATCGCAAAGTGCGCGGCGTGACATCATATGTCTCGCACATTTCACGGATGGTCATCAGATCTTCGGTCATGGTTTCAGCACTCTTGTCACTGGCGTCTATCAAAGTCAGTTGCGCAGTTGATGCGCACGTTACAACACGTAGATGACGTTCACGTAATGCAAACGCTACGTCACTATGAAAGTTGACGTAGCATCCTCTCGCGTCAAGGTGCGGATAACACCCAATTGAAGACATTACGTAACGGAATTTAGCTGTGGGGCGGGGGCTGACGCCTAGCGGTCAAACAATAATTCTGACGCAGCGCTGCGCTTGCAGAATGTTCTAAAGGTCAAGAGAGGCTAGTTGATCCTGTCGAAGATCAACCAAGAGATTTAGCGGTCTGGTCGCGCAGGCGTTGGAGTTCTTCCATCGCCTCGTCCAGTTGCTGACGCTGTTTTTGCAGTTCAGGCATCTGCCGGTCGGCCAGTTTTATAAACTCGGCCATTTGCGCCTGATCCCCCTGATCTTCATAGATCAGCAGCCACTGGCGAATCTCTTCCAGCGAAAATCCAAACAGGCGCCCACGCATGATCAGTTTCATCCGCGCACATTCACGCGGCCCATAATAGCGCGAGCGGCCTTCGCGTTCAGGCTGCAGCAGTTCGATATATTCGTAATAACGCAAAGTGCGCTTGGTTACGTCGAACTCTTCGCACATCTCGTTTAATGACAAACGGTTGTCAGTCATTTGCGGTCTCCTCAGCAGCAAACTAGGGCGTCGTGGCGGCAAGCGCAACAGGCGGTCTTGCTCTTTTGCAAGGCGCAGGCTCATAAAGGGCGGAATCCAAAGGACACGCATACATGGTCGACAAAGTAGAGATTGCCCGCCAGTTCATTGAGGCGATTCCGCATGCCAAAGCACTTGGTCTGAAATTGACAACCATCAGCGATGGTGAGGCTGAGATCTCAATGCCGTATAATGCGGATCTGGTCGGAGACCCCAGAACCGGCGTTATCCACGGCGGAGCCGTGTTTGCTGCGCTGGACACGTGTTGCGGAGCGGCCGTTATGTCCCACCCGTCCGCTCCGGGCGGGACGGCCACAATTGACCTTAGAATTGACTACATGCGCGCGGCGACACCAGGGCAGAGCATTACGGCGCGTGCGACCTGCTATCACATCACGCGCAATGTTGCTTTTGTTCGGGCCACCGCGATGGATGACGATCAAGACCGTCCGGTCGCAACAGCGGCAGGCGCCTTTACAGTGGAGGGATTGTAATGGCGCGTCCCCGTCCCGAACCCATGCAGGTGGTCAAGCAACGTCGCGACGCGGCCCTGAAGGCGATTGTCGAAGGCGTGCCTTACATCCGCTTTCTCAATATCACCTTCGACCGGCGCGGTGATGAGCTGACCGGGGTGCTGAACTTTGACGACAAGCTGATCGGAAATCCATTGCTGCCCGCGCTGCATGGCGGGGTTACGGCCGCGTTTCTTGAGGTGACGGCCGTCATCACGCTGAGTTGGGAACACTTCTTTCCCCGCATCGAAAGCGGTGAGATAGACGCCGAAGATTTGTTCAAGGCTGATGCGGTGAGATTTCCAAAAACCGTTGATTTCACGGTTGATTACTTACGCTCTGGCCTGCCGCGGGATGCTTATGCGCGCGCCTTTGTCAGCCGATCTGGCAGGCGCTATGCCTCGGTCCGGGTCGAGGCCTGGCAGGACAATCACGCACGACCCATCGCGCAGGCCACGGGGCATTTCCTTATGCCGCAGCCGAAGGTGGAAAGAGAGTAACCCGTGACGCAGCACACCTCGGCGCCCCTGACGCATAAGCGGGTGCTGAAAATTGCCGTTCCGATTGTGCTGTCGAATGCCACGGTTCCCATTCTTGGGGCCGTTGATACCGGTGTGGTCGGTCAGATGGGGCTGGCAGCGCCTATCGGGGCCGTTGGTATGGGCGCGGTCATACTGTCCGCGATCTATTGGATTTTTGGCTTTCTGCGCATGGGCACGACTGGTCTGGCAGCGCAGGCGCGCGGGGCGGGGGATACGGCGGAAACCGGTGCGCTATTGATGCGCGGGCTGCTGTTGGGCGGCGCGGCGGGCCTGTTCTTTATTCTCACGCAAGTCGGCCTGTTCTGGGGGGCGTTTGCCCTGTCGCCCGCCAGCCCCGAGGTCGAGGCTTTGACACGGGATTATCTGCAAATCCGCATTTGGGGAGCCCCGGCAACCATTGCGCTTTTTGCCGTCACGGGTTGGCTGATCGCGATAGAGCAGACGCGGGGCGTGTTCCTCTTGCAGGTCTGGATGAACGGGCTGAACATTCTGCTGGACCTTTGGTTTGTGCTTGGGTTGGGGTGGGGTGTCGAAGGCGTAGCCATTGCCACCCTGATTGCGGAATGGACCGGGCTAGCGCTGGGCCTGTGGCTGTGCCGCGAAGCGTTCACAGGAAATCAATGGCGCGACTGGCCACGTATTTTCGACGCAGCGCGATTGCGCCGCATGATGCAGGTGAATGCTGACATCATGATCCGATCTGTTCTGCTGACGGGCGCGTTCACGACATTTCTGTTCGTTGGGTCCGATCTGGGTGATGTGAACTTGGCTGCCAATCAGGTCTTGCTGCAATTTCTTGAGATCACCGCATTTGCCTTGGATGGCTTCGCCTTTTCCGCCGAGGCTCTGGTCGGCAGCGCCGTGGGGGCGCGGAACCGGTCTCAGGTCCGGCGGGCGTCAATCATGGCGTCCCAATGGGGCGTAGGTGGCGCGTTTTTGTTGGGGGCTGTGTTCTATCTGGCCGGGCCTGCGCTGATTGATCTGATGTCAACCTCAGCTGAGGTGCGCGCGGCGGCGCGGGAATATCTGATCTGGGCCGCGCTGGCCCCGGCAATCGGGGTGGCAAGCTGGATGTTCGACGGTATCTATATCGGGGCCACCTGGACCCGTGCGATGCGCAACGCGATGGTTCAGTCGGTTGCGATCTATGTGGCGGCTCTGTTCTTTCTGGTGCCGGCCTTTGGCAATCACGGCTTGTGGGCCGCGCTGATGGTTCTGAACATCGCGCGCGGCGTCACTATGGGTTGGCGCTATCCCAGGCTGGAGGCGCAGGTGGCCTAGATCAGCGTCAACAGGTTCTCGGGTGGGCGTCCGATGGCAGCCTTGTCACCAGCAACGGCCAGAGGGCGTTCAATCAAAATCGGGTGTTCCGCCATCGCGGTGATCAGTTCGTCGGCAGGTGAGGTCTTGGTCAGGCCCAGCTCTTTGAACTGTTTCTCACCCGTGCGCATCATGTCGATGGCGTTGACGCCCAGCTTATCCAGCACCGCACGCAGCTCAACAGCCGAGGGTGCGTTTTCCAGATATTTCCGAACCTCGACCTGCGCGCCATTCTCTTCCAGCAGAGCCAGCCCGGCGCGGGATTTCGAACAGCGCGGGTTGTGCCAATAGGCAATCACAGCCAATCCTCTCGTTTACTTCCAACTGCTTGCGCGACGTTGTTGAATCCGTCCCGCGCCAGTAACTCATCCAATCCTTGCGCGATTTCCGCGGCCAACGAAATGCCACCATACACCAACGCGGTATAAAGCTGCACGGCGGATGCTCCGGCGCAGATCTTGGCATAGGCTTGTTCCGCGCCGCTGATACCACCCACGCCAATCAGCGGGATTTTCCCCTCGGTCAGGTGGCTGAGCTGCGCCAGAACACGGGTAGATTTTTCGAACAGAGGCGCGCCGGACAGGCCGCCGTTTTGACTCTTATGCCCACTGCGCAGCCCATCGCGGGACAGTGTGGTGTTGGTTGCGATCACCGCGTCAACGCCTGTTTCCTGCGCCACATCGGCGATGTCTTGCAATTCGGCCTCGGTCAGGTCAGGGGCAATTTTCAGGAAAATCGGCAGGGGTTGGGACAGGCCGTTGCGGGTTTCGATCACGCCGCCCAACAGCGCGCCAAGCGCGGCCTTGCCCTGCAGGTCCCGCAGTTTCTCGGTGTTGGGGGATGAGACATTGACCGTGGCGAAATCCAGATGCGCGGCGCAATGGGCCAACACCTTGGCAAAGTCTCCGGGGCGGTCGTCACTGTCCTTGTTTGCGCCTAGGTTCAGCCCGATCACAGCATTCTTGGGGCGGTCGGCCAGACGGCGTGCCATGACCTCCATGCCTTCGTTGTTGAAGCCAAAGCGGTTGATGGCGGCCTTATCCTCGGTCAGGCGGAACAAGCGAGGTTTGGGGTTGCCGGGCTGCGGGCGCGGAGTAACAGCGCCCACTTCAATAAAGCCAAAGCCTGTGCGTGAGAGGGGGGTAAGCACCTCTCCGTTCTTGTCAAAACCAGCGGCCAGACCCACCGGGTTGGGCAGGTCCAACCCGGCCACTTGGGTTTTCAGGCGGGGCGATGTGACCGGCCCCGGCATTGGGGCCAGCCCAGCCTTCAGCGCCTTGATCGACATGCCATGCGCGGCTTCGGGGTCCAACTTGTGCAGAACAGCCAGCCCCAGTTTCTCGGTCAGTTTCATCCGAAAGTCTCTCCACCTTTGGCCGGGGCGCAACGGATCAGGCGCGAAGTTGCAACCGCTGCCTGCCTGTGAATAACCGCGACCTGATAATCCGGGTCGGTCACCATTTCCAAAAACGTATGCGCAGTGGGATAGCGGGCGATAAACACCTCATCCCAATCTTCGTCCTGCGGGCCGATCAGAGTGGTCTGAAACGCGCCGCGCCACAGGATCGACGCCCCAAGGCGCGCAATAATCGGGGCGGTTTCCGCGCCGTAATTTCGATAAGCCTGCGCGCCGGTCAACCCGGCACCCGCCAGATCGTGGCCCGTCGGGTATTCGGCCATGTCGCGAAACTTGACCAGATTCAACATCTCGATCGGATGATCACGGTCCAGCGCCTTGAACGCTTCAAACTGGGTGCGGTCAGGGTCGACGAAAGACCTCATTCCATCCCCTCGGGGAATTGGTGGGCTTGCCCGTCAAAGGGCAGGGGGCGCGACCAGACGACATCTGTCATGCGGATCTGCCTGTAAAGATGCGGGAACAGGGCGTCACCGCGCGAGACCTCCCATTTCAGATCATCGCCCATGGCATCGGCATCGCAGGCCAACAAGGTCAAACCTTCGACTCCGGCAAAGTGTTTGGCTGCGGTCTCAGCCGTCTGTTGGGCGGTCGAGAAATGGACATATCCGTCAGACACATCAATCGGTGCGCCGTCCGAGGCACCCTGATCCTGCAATGCGGCCCATTCCTCGGCCCTGAAAATCTTGTAAATCAGCATGAGGTGGTGATGCCCCGCGCGACGGGCAGAATCAACCCGGATTTCCCCCTTTGACTCTTCTTGTTGGTGGGCGCACCATCACGCCAAACAAAAAACAAGGAGTATGAAGATGTTCACTCGCTTTTTGGCGTCTGCTGCGGTTCTGGGCCTGACGGCAGGCATGGCCGCAGCCGATTATAAATTGACGATTCTGCATACCAACGATTTCCACGCGCGTTTTGAGCCGATCAACAAATATGACAGCGCTTGTGATGAGGAAGACCAAGCAGAAGGCAAGTGTTTCGGAGGTTCGGCCCGTTTGGTTACTGCGGTGAATGATGCGCGCGCGCGGGCCGAAAACTCGATCCTGGTCGATGGTGGGGATCAGTTCCAGGGTTCACTGTTCTACACCTACTACAAGGGCAAGGTCGCAGCCGAGTTCATGAACAAGCTGGGGTATGACGCGATGACCGTGGGCAACCACGAGTTTGACGACGGCCCCGAAGTGCTACGCGGCTTCATCGACTCGGTGGATTTTCCGGTTTTGATGTCGAACGCGGATATTACCGACGAAGAGTTGCTGACCGACAAGATCAAGAAATCGACTGTCATTGAAGTGGGCGGTGAAAAGATCGGCCTGATTGGTCTGACGCCCGAAGATACACATGATCTTGCCTCGCCGGGTCCAAATATTACCTTTTCTGATCCGGCCCCCGCAGTGCAGGCCGAAGTGGACAAATTGGCCGGAGAAGGTGTGAATAAAATCATCGTTCTCAGCCATTCCGGCTATGGTGTTGATCAACGCGTAGCGCAGGAAACCAGCGGGGTGGACGTAATTGTCGGTGGTCATTCGAACACTTACCTGTCGAACGTGTCCGACAAGGCAGCGGGTCCGTACCCGACCGTGGTCAACGGTGTCCAGATCGTGCAGGCCTATGCTTATGGTAAGTTTCTGGGTGAGTTGAACGTAACCTTCGACGATGACGGCAACGTGCTTGAGGCGGTTGGTGAGCCGTTGATCATGGACAATACCGTGACCGAGGATCAGTCCGCGTTGGACCGTATCGCCGAACTGGCCGTGCCGCTGGACGAAATACGCAACAAGGTGGTGGCAAATGCAGCAGACGCCATCGAAGGGGACCGTTCTGTCTGTCGTGTTCAGGAATGTGAGATGGGCAACCTGGTCGCTGACGCCATGTTGGCACGTGTTGCCGATCAAGGCGTGCAGATTGCGATTGCCAACTCAGGCGGGCTGCGGGCCTCGATTGACCCGGGTGAAGTGACGATGGGTGAGGTGCTGACGGTGCTACCTTTCCAGAACACCCTGTCGACCTTCGAGATCAGTGGTCAGGGGGTGATCGACGCGCTGGAGAACGGCGTAAGCCAGGTCGAAGATGTAAAGGGCCGCTTTCCGCAGGTTGCGGGTCTGACATTCATATGGGATCCAGCGGTTGCGCCGAACGAAGGGCGCGTGTCCGAGGTGATGGTCGCCGAAGGTGACGGTTTTGCGCCAATTGACCCGGCAGCGACTTATCTGGTGGTTACTAACAATTACGTCCGCAACGGAGGTGACGGGTACAACATGTTCGAAGGCGACGACAAGAACGCCTATGATTTCGGCCCGGATTTGGCGGATGTCACGGCTGAATTTCTGGCTGAAAACGCGCCGTACCAGCCCTATTTGGATGGTCGTATCAAACAGAAATAAACCTGCGTCAAGGCAATGAAAAAGGCCGCATCCCTGATGCGGCCTTTCGTGTTTCGGGCGCGCTCAACCCAAATCGTATTCGGGCCAGAGTGCGGGATCGAACCCGTCCAGCATGGGGCGTAGATGTTCGGACACGCTCTGCCATCCACCAATGGATTTGGTCGAGATCTTATTGCGGACCTGATCGATACTGGCCGTTCTGACCTGCTTGGTGTTTTTCTCAGGGTGCATCATGGTTTCGTTCCATTCGATATCGCAGAACGCAGCAACCTGTTGGCTATAGGTTTTTGGATCGGCCACTAATTTTTCATAAGGAACGGTCAGTATGTGGTCACCGAACACGGTATCCCAATGTGCCATATAGCGGCGGTACATATTCGCCGAATGAGCAATGGCTGTAAGGTTCGACGCATAACGCATCCCACCAGCCGGGAACCGCCGGATCCATTTCGACAACCCCACATCACGGGGGTCACGTAGCATGTTGATGATCTTTGCATTGGGAAAGGCCGCCAACAAGAAACCAACAAGCTGATAGTTGTGTGGCATTTTGTCAACGAACGCGACCGATCCATCAGGCATCGGTGGCATCAGTTCGCGGAATTGCTGCGCAAATTCAGTGGCTTTTTCAGCGTCAAAACGCTGATTGCCCAATTGGAATTCATGCGACAGGTCAGACGCCAACGTCAACTCACCACACCCAGCGATATCGGGCGCCGAACTTAGCATCATCTCCATCAACGTGGTGCCCGAGCGGGGCTGTCCCAGAACGAAGATCGGGACCGGCCCATCGCTTGGTCCGGCTGCCCGTAAATCGGTTCCAATGGGGAACAAACCAGTGATCTGGTTCAGCTTTTTCTCTTCCTCAGCGGCGTCGTACGGGTTGCTATCGTGTTGTACCTTGTTGGCTCGCACAAATTGAGGCATGGCGGCATTTAGATCGTCAATAACCGAGATCAGGTGTGCCTTGGCGAACTCCAACTCTTGGTAGTCTTCGTCCTTGTTGGCTATCGCGGTCTCGACCGCCTCCATCAGTTTCGGCCCGTCATCTTTCGAAGTTACCAGGGACAACTGCAGCAAAGCTGTCATGTTTTCGGGATCTGTATCCAGAATACGCTGCAAGATTTCCTTTGACCCGTTTTTGTCACCACTTTGGTGCAGGTTCACGGCCTTTGCGAAAGCAATCTTTATGTTTTCCGGTTCCAACTCAAAGGCGCGAGAAACATCGCGCGAGTGGTCCTCGACAAATCCAATTTTCGAATAGGCACGGGCCCGTTTGCCCAGAAGGTTCACATCGTCGGGCTCGGCTTCCAGCTTCTTGCTCGCATGTTCAATGACCAGGCGCCAGTTGCTGCCTTTCAGGTGAATCTCATCCAGGACGCGGTTCAGTTCTTTGTTGTTTGGGAACTGTTCCAGCTTTTGTTCAGTATATTCCAGCGCCCTGGGGATCTGCCCAGTTTGCATAAGCGCGTTTGCCAGGTTTTCCACGAATTGAGGGTCGTCTGGCTTCATTCGCGACGCTTCGACGAAATGTGGAATGGACTTCTTGTATTGCTTCATTTCCGTCAACACAAAGCCCGAGATGGCGTGGAAATCAGAATCCTTGGGAAATTTCTTAACGCCTAACTGTGCCTTTTTCAGCGCCTGTTGCAGCTTGCCTGCTTCCAAAGCAGCCACCGCCTTGCCTTTGAGGGTATTCGCTGTTTGATTTTGCATGTGACCCCGTGACACCCTGTGCCCGTATGAAACGATTATTGATGGTTCATTACCCATGTGCGGACGGTTTGCAATAACCCTTCCAAATGACGCAATGGCGCAGCTGTTTTCGGCACGGCCTGCAAACACGTTGCCCGCCGTGCCGAATTTCAATGTTTGCCCAACAAATCAAGTTCATGTGGTGCGCGCTGGCGAAGGCGGGCGGCGACTGGATTCGCTGCGCTGGGGGTTCCTGCCGCATTGGTACAAGACGGAAACTGCCGGTCCGTTGCTGATCAATGCGCGTGCCGAAACACTGGCCGAAAAGCCCGCATTTCGTGCGGCCTGCCGCGAACGGCGCTGCCTGATCGTGGCGACGGGGTTTTATGAATGGACTAAAACTGAGCAGGGAACACGTCTGCCATGGTACATCCAGCGCAAAGATGGCGAACCGATTGCGTTCGCCGGTGTTTGGCAGGATTGGGGCCCCGAGGGTACGCAGCAGGGCACCTGTGCCATCGTGACAACCTCGGCAAACCGCCACCTCAGCGCCATTCATCATCGGATGCCACTGATCCTTGAGCCTGACAATTGGCAACTCTGGTTAGGGGAGGCGGGGAAAGGTGCCGCACGTTTGATGCAACCCGGGGCCGAGGGGGTCTTGGAGTTCTACCGTGTTGATCTAGCGGTGAATTCAAACCGGGCCAGCGGGCCGGACCTGATTGAACCTCTTCCGGCCTGACAGAGTGTCTTTCCATTCAATGTACCGCAGGATAGACCGTTGGCATGGCTCTGAAATTTACTGATCTACCCGGCCTTTATGCGCATGATTTCGACACTGTGATCGACGTGCGCAGCCCCGCTGAATTTGCCGGGGATCATCTGCCCGGCGCCATCAACCTGCCAGTGCTTAATAACGATGAACGCGCACAGGTGGGTACGATCTATGTGCAGGATAGTCCGTTTCTGGCCCGCAAGCTGGGCGCAGCGCTGGTGTTTCGAAACGCGGCAAATCATATCGAACACAGCCTGTCGCACCACGAAGGCGGCTGGAAACCTTTGATCTATTGCTGGCGCGGGGGCCAGAGGTCGGGGTCATTCACATGGATGCTGCAACAGATCGGCTGGCGCGCGGAAGTGGTCGATGGCGGATACCGAGCCTATCGCCGATTGGTGAATCGCTACCTCTATGACGATCCATTGCCGCACCGGTTGGTGGCCCTCGATGGGTATACAGGCACGGCCAAGACTGACCTGCTGTTGCATTTGAAGGCGCGCGGCGTTCAGGTTCTGGACCTCGAAGACCTGGCCAACCACCGGGGATCTTTGCTGGGTGAAATGCCGGGAGGGCAACCCAGTCAGAAAGCCTTCGAATCCGCTTTGGCCGCGGCATTGTGCGGCTTGGACCCAACGCGCCCGGTGATTGTTGAGGCTGAATCCTCAAAGATCGGGTCGCTGATCCTGCCGCCATCCCTGTGGACCGCGTTGCGCACGGCTCCACGCATTCAGTTGTCCGCTTCTCTTGAGGCGCGTACGGCGTATCTGGTCAAGGCATATGACGACATCCTTTCGGATACTGAGCGCTTGCGCGATCGCCTGTCTCCGCTACGGTTTCATCGGGGGCACGAAGTGGTCGATGGCTGGCTGGCGCTGATCGATGCGGGGGATAAACGGGCGCTGACGCGGGCGTTGATGGAACAGCACTATGACCCGGCCTATGCTAAATCCGCCAAAACACGCGCCGCCAAGATTATCGCGCAAATCGATGTAACGGCGCTGGACGATGTGGGCCTGAACTCGGCGGCTGCTCGGGTTGAAAAGATTCTGGATCAGCTCTGAAGCCGCAACCCAGGGGTGTCTGTCAGATGCCCGATGATGACCGCCGGATAGCCCTCGTGCCTTAACTGTTCGCACAATTCGTGCGCCTGATCGGATGCAACGGCAGCCATTAATCCTCCAGCAGTTTGCGGGTCAAACAGCAGGTCTGCCTTGTCAGAGGGGGGAAGGCCCGGAACAATTGCGCGGTTGTCCTCGAAGATTGTCGACCGGACACCTTGAACGGCCAACTCCAGCGCGCCAATCATCAGAGGGATCGTGTCCAGATCCAAAACTGCGCCGCAATCCGAGGCTTCGCACATGCCCATCAGATGCCCGGCCAACCCAAATCCGGTTACATCCGTCATCGCATGCGCCCCGGCCAGAATGCGCGATGCTGCGCCCTGCGGCTGAACCATTTGCGTAAAGGCATCGGCCACCCAACTGCCGTCGGCTTGCCCGGCCATTTCAGCGGCCATCAACACCCCGCTGCCTAAGGGTTTTGTCAGGATCAATGCATCCCCAGGGCGTGCCCCCGACAAGGTGATCGGGTCTTTGTCGCACAGGCCGGTCAGAGTGAAGCCGATGGTCATCTCATCCCCGAGCGAGCTGTGACCGCCCACGATTTCTGCTCCGGCCTGGCGGATGACCTCGGTGGCCGTCGCCATGATCTCGGACAAGGTGCGGTGCTGCAATTGTGGGGACATGCGCGGTAGGATGATCGTCGCCGTTGCCGCCTGTGGGTAGGCCCCCATGGCCCAGATATCCCCCAATGCGTGCACGGCGGCGATGCGCGTCATCAGCACCGGGTCATCCGTGAAGCCGCGCAGGTGGTCTGAGGTCATCACTTGCCGCGCCCCGCCGGTTGTCAGCAGGGCGGCGTCGTCCCCGGGCAAAGGGGTGATGTCGTCGCGGTTCGGCTTTGGCAGGTCACTCAGAACTGCTTGCAATGCGCCGCGTCCAACCTTGGCCCCACATCCGCCGCACATGGGTTTTTCCCCTAGGGCTTCTTGCATGCCCGCCGCATGGTGGCGCGGAAGGGCGGGGCGTTCCATTTGGGGCAGGTTGCGAAATTTATTCATGAAGCTCTGGTCTATATGGTTCTTCCATCGCCACATTCCTGGCCCGCTGAACGACGTTCCAAGACGTTCGGCCAGTGCCGATTTACTGCCCAAAGAGATCAGTTTGAGGTAGTCTTTCTGCGGCTGATATCGCCGCATCTTCCCGGCCCCCAGAGCGGCCCGCAGATTGTTGAACAGGACCGGAGCCTCTCGGACCGCATAGACCCCGGCCTTGGGACGAGGGTTATCGGCAAGATGGGCGCAATCTCCGGCGGCAAAGATCGCCGGATCGCTGGATTGCAGATGGGCGTCCACGCGGATGTAGCCGTCATGCAGATCAAGGCCCGTCTGGGTGATCCAGTCATAGGGGCGGGCACCGGCAGCCCCGGTTATAAACTCGGCGGGAACCTTGCGGCCATCCTCTAGCAGAACATGATCCTGTTCGATGCGTGAAATCGCGGCATGCTCAATCAGTTCAACGCCCAGATGGGCCATCGCCTTACGAATGTTTGCGCCCGCCTTGGTCCCCGTAGCCGACAGGACCCGGGCGTTGTCAATCAGCGTCACTTGCGCCGTGCGGGTTTTGGCGCGAAGGGCATGGGCCATGGCCATCACCAGTTCTACCCCCGCGACCCCACCGCCAATCACGGCAACCGAGGCAGGACCACTGCCATCCAGATACTCCGCCCATCTGGAGGCAAACGCTCCCAGCGGCTTGGCAGGGACTGCATGGTCGGTAAATCCGGGCAGGGCCGGCATGTCCGAGGTGATCCCCACATTGACCGACGCCACATCGAAGGCCACGGGTGGTCGGCCAGGCACATGTACCTGACGCCGGTCGATGTCGATACCATCGACCGGGCCCAGGATTACCCGCGCACCGGCAAAACGGGCAAGGCGTACCAGATCAATGTCCAGCTCCCAACGCTGGTAATGTCCAGCGACGAAGCCTGGTAGCATACCGGAATAGGGGGCAGTAGCACCGGGGTTGATCACCGTCACCCGCGCACCCGGCAAAGGGTTCATGCCCCATTTCCGCAGTACAAGCGCGTGGGTATGCCCGCCGCCTATCAGAACCAGATCTCGGGTCAGGGGCAGCGGAGGGTGATGCATGGAATTCAGGTCTTTGTGTGGTCTGGTACGTCTTCGACCTGCTCAACCGCGTGAGTGGCCCAAAGCTCATCCTCACCCGCGTCTGGCAGATCATCGGGTTTTTCATGGCGGTGAATATGCCATTTGGCAATGAACAGGGCCGTGATCGGCGCGGTCAGGAACAGGAAAAGGGTGATCAGCAGCTCGTGCAGGGAAAGATGCTGCTCGATTATTGCTGAATGAAAGATCGATGCCAACAACACACCACCCACACCCAGTGTCGTCGCTTTGGTTGGGGCATGAAGGCGCGACATCGGGTCTTTCAGCTTAATCATCCCGTACGAGCCGACAAAACCGAAGATGCCGGATACGATCAGAAAGAAGGCGACTAGAAACTCGATTATGAACATTGGGATGCCCTCACTCGATGATATTGCCGCGCAGCATAAAGCGCGCATAGGCTACGGTTGAGACAAAGCCCAGCATGGCGATAATCATGGCGGCCTCGAAAAAGATCTCGGTCCCCAGAGCCAGCCCGTAAAGGATCATCAGCGCAATTGTGTTGATGACCATCGTGTCCAGCGCCAGAACACGGGTGCCGACACCTTCGGCCGAGATGATCCGATACAAGCACAGCATGATGGCGGCGCCGAAACAGGCGAAGGCAAACCAGATCGCAATCTCGATCATTCGAAAATCTCCTTCAGACGACGCTCATAGCGTTGTTTGATCTGGTCGCGCACCTCATCCACATTGGGCGCATCCAGGCAGTGAACCAGCAGGTTGTGGCCTTGCGCCGACAGATCGCAGCTGACCGTTCCGGGGGTCATGGTGATGGTTCCGGCCAAAACGGTGATCGCTTCGGGGGTGCGCAGTTCCAATGGGATACAGACCCAGTTGGGCTGCCGGTCGGCATCGCGTTTGAATAGGATGATCCGGGCCACGGTGATGTTTGCCATCACGATATCCCACAGCACCACCAGCATATATTCGATAATCATCGGCCAGTTGCGCAGCTTTGGGCGGTCGGGCCAATAGGGCTGCGTGATGAAGGGAATAATGATCCCAAGGATCAGCCCGAAGACCAGCGAATTCAAAGAAGGCGAATTCGCCAGCAGCATCCACACCAGCGTCAGCAGGATTGTCAGATGCGGGTGGGGGAATATTCGATGCAGAAGTCTCATTATTCCTCTCCTCCCAGAACGGCCGAGATGTAGTTTTCAGGTGTGAACAACTGTTCGGCTGTTTTGCCAGCGTAGTTTAGGGCAGGGCCCGCGAACAAGGTCAGCATCACAAGCCCCATGACCATGCCAAAGATTGCGGTGAAGGCCAGTCCGGGATTTGGCTCGGGTGCGGGCAGGGTTGGCGCCTCCTCATCATCATCCACCTCGGGCGCCGGATTGTGTTGTGCGTCATGGCTTTTCCAGAAGATCAGCGTACCTGCGCGCGCCAGCCCGACGATCGTGACGAACGATCCGATCAGGATAACAGCCCAGATCGCGTTCGCATCAAGTGCGTCGCGCGCCGCATCCAGCACTAAAAGCTTGCCGATGAAACCCGACAACGGGGGCATCCCCGCCATCGCGATTGCCCCAACAAAGAACAGAGCCGAGACCAGCCCGCTTTGCGCCATCGGGGCCGTTGGCGCGATGGCCCCGCCCCGGCGTCCCATCACAAGATCAGCCACCAGGAACATCAGCGCTGTCGCAAGGGTTGAATGAAAGATGTAGTAAAGCGCGGCAGTTGTGGCCGTTTCGGTAAACAGTGAAATTGCGATCAACAATGTGCCCATTGATGCGATGGCACAAAAGGCTGTCATCCGCGCGATGTGCTGCGAGCCCAAAATACCGATGGCTCCCACGGCCAGCGTCAGCAGCGCGGCGGGTTGCAACCAGTCGCCCAGCAATCCTTGTGTTACTGCCACATCGGGGCCAAAGACCAGCGTATCGACGCGCAGGATCGAATAGGCACCCACCTTGGTCATGATCGCAAACAGTGCGGCAACGGGCAAAGGCGCGTTGGCGTAACTGGCAGGCAACCAGAAATGCAGTGGCAAGACAGCGGCTTTGATACAGAAAACCAGCAGCAGCAACACCGCGCCAACCCGCAAAAGGGCCGTATCTTCGGGCGGTATTTCGGCGACCCGAACAGCCAGATCGGCCATGTTAAGCGTTCCGGTCACGGCATAGAGCGTGCCGAGCGCAAACAGAAACAAGGTCGAGCCCAGCAGGTTATAGGCCACGTACTGTACCCCGGCCTTGAGCCGGACTGACCCGCCCCCATGTGTCATCAGACCATAAGAAGCGATCAGCAACACCTCGAAGAAAACGAACAGGTTGAAGGCATCGCCCGTCAGGAAAGCACCGCAGACGCCCATGAGTTGAAAGTGGAACAGCGCGTGAAAATGTTTACCCCTGTCGTCCCAACCGGAAGCAATGGCGTATAGCACAATGGGCAAGGCGAGCAGGGCGGTCAGCAAGACCATCATCGCCGACAGTCGGTCCAGCACCAGCACGATACCGAAGGGCGCAGGCCAATCACCCAGCTCATAGACCAGAATATCGCCACCCGCGGCCTGAGCCGTGATGGTCAGGGCAATCCCCAACAAGGCCACCACACCGGCGACTGAGAAGATACGCTGCAGGTCCAGGTGGTATCTCAAGACCATGATGATGAACGGAGCCAGGATCGCGGGTAAGACGATCGGCGCTACGATCCAATGGTTCATGCGTCTTCTCCCGCGCCGTCGACGCTGTCTTGTGCGGTCATGTCGATATGGTCATCCTTCGACGACAGATAAGCGGAAAGGGCGATCATCACGATCACCGCCGTCATCCCAAAGGAAATCACGATGGCCGTCAGCACCAGCGCCTGCGGCAACGGGTCGGTATAGGGAACCTCTTCGTACTTGTTCAGAACCGCTGGCGCATCCAGCGCCAGCCGCCCGGTGGCGAACAGGAACACGTTCACCGCATAGGTGATCAGCGACAGCCCCAGAATGACGGGGAATGTGCGGCGACGCAGGATCAGGAAAATCCCGGCGGCGGTCATGATGCCTACGGCTGAGGCTACGAGCGCTTCCATCAGGCCTGCTCCTTCTTGTCTTCGTCTTTAGAGTCATCCCGCAGCGGGTTGATATCCATCGGGAACTCTTGCGCCATCCCCGGCTGCCAGGCGAACCGGGACAGGCTGTCCAGCGCCAGCATCACCGCACCAAGCACGGCCAGGAACACGCCGGTGTCAAACAGGATGGCGGTGGCCCATTCGAACTCTTCCAGAGGCGGCCAATGGAGATAGCCGAAGTCGCTGGTCAGGAACGGACGCTCGTTGAACCACGCCCCGATCCCGGTGGCAGCAGCGATTAGAACACCCCAGCCGATGGTGCCGTGATAATAGAACCGCTGCCGTTCGATGGCCCAAGTGTAACCGCTGGCCATGTATTGCATCAGGAAGGCAATCGCGACGACCAGACCGGCAATGAACCCGCCCCCCGGCTGGTTGTGGCCGCGGACAAAGATGTAGGCGCCAACCATCAGGGCAATCGGCATCATCACGCGGGTTGCCACAACCATCATCAGCGGATGTGAATCCCCTGATTGCGGCCAGTGCGGTTTGCGGTTCAGCAGATAGCTACGAACATTGGTGCCCAGAACGGCCTCGGTCAGGGCAAAGATGATCAGGGCAGCGATGCCCAGCACGATGATCTCGCCAAAGGTATCAAAGCCCCGGAAGTCCACCAAGATCACATTGACCACATTGGTGCCGCCGCCGCCTTTATAGGAGTTTGCCAGATGGAACTCGGATATCGTCGGAAAGGCAAAGTCCCGCAGCATCAGCGCATAGATCAGCGCGCCGGTACCAAGGCCGGCCACCACTGAAATCGCAGCATCCCGCCAGCGCCGCGCCGCGCTGCTATCCCAGGGCGTATCCGTGGGCAGGAAGTTCAGCGACAGCAGCAACAGGATCATCGTCACCACCTCGACCGAGATCTGCGTCAACGCCAGATCCGGGGCCGAAAGATAGTTGAACGCCATCGACACGATGAGGCCGACAACGCCGATTAGCACCAGCGACAGCAGGCGGTTGCGGTGGAACCACATGATCGCCAGCGTTGCGCCCACCAGACAAATCCAGCCGATGAACGGAATGATCTGAATGGGCAGGGGCTCGCGCGTTTCCGGGCCAATCGTACCGGTCGTATAGGCGTAGTAGCCAAGCCCCACGGTGAACGCGACCAGTATGATGGCGTACCGGCTGATTACGCCGTTATGCAGCGTGTCGGTGATCCAGCGGCTGAGTGCGGTAAACGCGCCGATGACAGCCTCGAAGATGACCTTTGCCTCGGGGCGGGGCAGGGCGTTCCACAGCTGTTCGCCACGACGGTGCAGCGCCAGCAAGAACAGACCGCCCAACGTGGCCACAACTGACATGTACAGCGCAGGCGTGAAGCCATGCCACAGTTTCAACGAGTAATAGGGCAGTTTCTCTCCACCAATCACAGCGCTCGATACAACCGCGACCAGAGGTCCAACGATCGCTGCCGAATTCAGACCGATCAGCACAACCAGCACCACAAGGAAAGCCGGGGCCAGCCATAGGCCCACGGGCGGATCATGCGGATGGTGCGGATAATCGTTGCGTTGTGGGCCAAGGAAGACATGCCCGACAAAGCGGAAGGAATAGGCGGCCGAGAACAGCGCCGCCAGCAGCGCCAGACCCGGCACCAGATAATGCGAGTGCAGCCAGGTGGTGTGGACCGTTTCCTCTAGCATCATTTCCTTGGACAGGAAGCCGTTCAGAGGCGGTAGGCCAGCCATGGACAAGGCTGCAATGGTGCCAATGGTAAAGGTAATCGGCATCAGCTGACGCAACCCACCCAAACGTTTGACATCGCGGGTCCCAGCTTCATGATCCACAATCCCGGCGGTCATGAACAACGCCGCCTTAAAGGTCGCGTGGTTGATGATGTGGAACACCGCCGCCACAGCGGCAAACTTGGTTCCAAAACCCAGCAGCATCGTCACCAGACCCAGATGCGACACCGTCGAAAACGCCAGCAGTGCCTTCAAATCGTCCTTGAACAGGGCAATACAGGCCCCGATCAGCATGGTCACCAGACCTGTGGTTGCCACGATATAGAACCACGCATCCGTCCCCGCCAGCACCGGCCACATCCGCGCCATCAGGAACAGTCCGGCCTTCACCATCGTGGCCGAGTGCAGATAGGCCGAAACCGGCGTCGGTGCGGCCATCGCATGTGGCAGCCAGAAATGGAACGGGAACTGCGCCGACTTGGTGAAACAGCCCAGCAGGATCAGGACCAGCGCGGCCATGTAATAGGGCGAGGCTTGGATCAACTCTTTGTTCTGCAGGATGACGCTTAGGTCATATGAGCCCACGATATTGCCCAGAATCAGCATCCCCGCAATCATGGCCAGACCGCCACCACCGGTTACGGCCAGCGCCATACGCGCGCCCTGGCGCCCCTCGGGCAGATGTTTCCAATACCCGATCAGAAGGAACGAGCTTAGCGAAGTAAGCTCCCAGAAAATAAGTAAAAGAAGGATGTTGTCAGACAGAACGATCCCGACCATCGCGCCCTGAAATAGCAGCAGATAGGTATAGAATTGACCCATCGGGTCTTCGCGAGACAGATAGAACCGCGCATACAGGATGATCAGCAAGCCGATCCCCAGGATCAGCAGGGCAAACAGAAACCCCAGACCGTCCAGCATGAAATTCGCGTTCAGTCCCAGCACCGGTATCCAGTCGAACCCCGCCGTAACGACATCTCCGCGCATGACCGAGGGGATGTGGATCAACAGCCCCATAAGCGCCAGAAAGGTGGTCAGCCCGGCGGCTGATGCTGCTGCGTTTCGTCCTGCCCGGATCAGAAGGGCTGGGAAAACAGCTCCGAGGAAGGGAAGGGCCGCGATGAGGAATAGGGACAAGTGCGATACTCCGATCTGGGCGGTCAAATGTAGTACTGGTTTTTAAGGATAATTTTCTAACTGTCCAGCTATTGCAAGTTTTACCCGCAGTCCTAGCGCCATCGATTGGGGTGCGAAACAATGACGCGATCTTGATCTGCCGGTTGATATTCAACGGGGATTCGAAATTCGGGCTGTGATAAGCACATCCCATTGGATCAGGAGGGAGCTGCGTGGCAGACAAAGCAAACCGAACACGCCGATGGGTTCTGTTAGGCGGTGGCGCCGCCATCGTTGCTGGCTTTGCTGTTCGGGAATATCGCTTGATCCCGCAAGATTACGCGGGCGACAGGCTGAGTGTTCAGGACGCGCATCAGCAAGCGGTGTCAGGGGATGTGTTATTGGTCGACATTCGCACGCCGCGGGAATGGCAGGCCACGGGTGTTGGCCAGGGGGCGCATCCGCTGGATATGCGCCGTGACGATTTCGAACAGGCGCTGACACAGCTGACCGGCGGTGACCGGAACGCGCCTGTTGCATTGATTTGCGCGCGAGGGGTCAGGTCGGCTCGGCTGAGCAACAGATTGACTGAGGCAGGGTTCACAAACATCATAGACGTGCCCGAGGGCATGCTGGGGTCCGCCGCAGGGCCGGGATGGGTACGGGCCGGTTTGCCGGTTCAACACAATACAGGAGAGACAGGTTGATCCGGGCATTCACCTTGGCAGCGGGTTTGGCATTCGCAGGGCAGGCGGGGTTAGCGGCTTGTGCCGATCAGGAAGGCATGTGTGAGACGTCTTCGGGTGGGTACCACATCGAATTGCCCGAGGCAGATAACCCACCTTTGGTTGTTTTTCTGCATGGCTATGGGGGTTCGGCAACCGGTACTTTGAAAAACCGCAGCATGGTGGAACCCTTGCTGGCGCGCGGCTATGCGGTCATGGCCCCTGAGGGGTCAGAACGAAATGGCCGCCAAAGCTGGAACTTCTTTCCCGGTTGGGAAGGGCGGGACGAAGCCGCCTTTTTGACCGAAGCGGTACAGGATGCCTCGGACCGGTTTGGTGTGGATGCGGATCGTGTGGTTCTGGGTGGCTTCTCGGCCGGGGCTTTCATGGTGTATTACCTCGCCTGCGCAGCACCGGAAACGTTTTCGGCCTATGTGCCAGTGTCGGGTGGATTCTGGCGGCCACATCCCGAAAGCTGCGCAGGGCCGGTGCGGATGTTCCACACTCACGGCTGGACCGACAATGTGGTGCCGTTAGAAGGCCGCATTCTGGGCGGTGGCAGGTTCCATCAAGGCGATATCTTTGCCGGGCTGGAAATCTGGCGCGTTGCCAATGAATGCGTTGACACCAAGCCCAGCGGTTTCTCGACCACCGGTCAGTTCATGCGGCGCAGATGGACCGGGTGCGCCGAAGGCGGCATGCTGGAGTTTGCGCTGTTTCCCGGTGGCCACTCTGTGCCCAAGGGTTGGGCGGACATGATGGTGGATTGGTACGAAGGCCTGCCGAGCGGCTGAGTGCCGCGCCTTGCGTTTGATTTGAATCGAAATACGCTGCCTCGACCTTCGGTCGAACGCGCATATCGCTGACGAAATTCAGATGAAACGCAAAGTGCTTTACTCGGCAGGGGTCATGACCGATTTACCCTCAATCAGGCGCTTCAGCTCGTTGCGATGACGCCGGGCCGAGCGGGTGATGTCGGGTTCGCGGAAATCCTCTTTCATCCCGACCATGCGCCGCGCGGTACCAGCTGACACACCGCTGAGTGCGGAGAGAGGGATCGCCAGTGCAAGGCTGACGGCAATCGGGGCCAGCCAGATCGACACCAGACCGGACAGGATACCCACACTCAGCGCGATGCCACTGATGGTTTCCAGCATGTGGCACAGGATCAGCGTTTGCAGGCTATAGCTGCCACCATCCCGCGCCTGCGGGGACCAGCCTTTTTGCAAGCCCAAGGCCGTGCGGAACACCGCGATCATCTGTTGCACCATCAGGATCGGGGCGTAGAGGATCGACAGGACAACCTCGGCCAGGAACGACGTCAGGAATTTGGAACCGCCGCCGAAATCCGCATAGCGCACACCGCTGAGGGGCAGGGCCAGAACGCCCAGCACCTTGGGGGCCAGCAACATCGCATACATCACCAGAATGATCAGCACATGCCGGGTTTCCGACATCTCGGGCCATTGCGGGAACAGCGGGTTGTCGGGGCTGAAATAGTGCAGGACGGATGCATCCTCGCCCTGACCGATCAGCGCCCACATCACCAGCAAGGCGAACCACAGCGGCGACATTAGATAGCCCACCGCCCCGTGGAACATGTGGAACCGCGAAACCGCACGGAACCCGGCAGACCCCAGCAGCTTCAAGTGCTGCAGGTTGCCCTGGCACCAACGACGGTCGCGTAGCGCATGGTCGATCAGTGTGGGCGGTGTTTCTTCGTACGAGCCGCGGATGCGCGGCAGGAACCGCACGCCCCAACCGGCGCGGCGCATCAGACCGGCCTCAACAAAATCGTGGCTCATGATCAGCTTTTCCTGACCATTCAGGCCACGCAGTTTCGGCAGACCCGCGCAGTTGGCGAACGCCTTGGTGCGGATAATCGCGTTGTGGCCCCAATAGTTGCCCTCTTGCCCGCACCAGCGCGCCAGACCTTCGGCAAAGGCGATACCGTAGACGCCGTTGGCAAACTGCTGCATCCGGGCAAAGACCGATTGCGCACCGATCAGTTGCGGATAGCTTTGGATCAGGCCCGCGCCAGAATCGCGCGCCAGTGAATCCGTCAAGCGCAGGATAGCGCGACCCGTCATCAGGCTGTCTGCATCCAGCACCAACATTGCATCCCAGTCTGAACCCCAGCGGCTAACCCAGTCGGCGATATTGCCGACCTTGCGATCCGTGTTTTCCTCGCGACGGCGGTAATACAGCTCCAGTCCAGGGGCCAACGTCGTGCGCAGCGCCTCGATACTGGCCTGTTCCTGTGCTGCGATCTCGGGGTCGCGGGTGTCGGACAGGATGAACATCGCATAGTGGTGCTGACCACCCCGCGCCTGCAAATCCTCAAGCATCGTGCGGGCATTGCCCAGCACATTCCACGGCACCTCGTTATAGACCGGCATCAGCAGCGCCACGCGCAGGGGCTGGGGGCGGCCTTCACGTTTGGGCTGTTCCTGGCGAGATAGCGAGACCATGCCCAGCAGCACGGTGCAGACCGTGAAAGATATCCAGAAGAAGTTGAACGAGATCAGAGCCAGAAGGATGGCTTCGATCAGGTTGATCCCCTCGGCACCGAACCAGTCGCTCATAACCCAAAGCAGGCCTAATGTCGCCGCCATCGCGGGCGAAAACGCCAAAGCGCGCCAGAATCCGGCTGAGGGGCGCTGACCCTCGGGCACTTGGGCATCGCGGAAGCCCGCGCTGAAATCCTGCGCGGGCATGGCCAGCGGTGCCTCGGGCGGCATGATATGCAGGTCTTCGGTCATGTAGTCCAACGATAGAGCCAGACCTCAGAGGCCGGCTGTTTGTCTTTCAGCAACTGCGCGCGCAGTTCCACGTGGTTCCGCTCGCCCGGCTGGAAGGAAAAGGCCAGACGCAGCCCGCCGGTGTCCGGGTTGCGCTGCAGTACGCCCTCGGACGTTTCGGCGTGGGGCGAATTGACGAAGATCGTCATCGCCTCGGGGTCGTCGAACAACTCGGACGGTTCAAAGTCGATGACGGCCAGGCGCCCTTCGCCAAAGGTGTTTTCACCCATCGCGGTGTTGATCACGCGCGGCATCGGCGTGCGCTGCGGCTCGTCCCCCCAAATCAGGCGATAGGACAGGTCAACCTGGCTGCCTGCTGCGTATGGCTCCATCGGTCGCCAATAGGCGACGACGTTGTCATAGATTTCCTGATCTGCCGGAATTTCGACCAGCGTGACCGAGCCTTTGCCCCAGTCGGAGCCGGGCTCGACCCACAGGCCGGGGCGTTTGTGGTAGTTCGCCTCAAGATCCGCATAGTCCGAGAAGTCGCGTTTCCGTTGCATCAGGCCGAACCCGCGCGGGTTCATGTCAACGAAGGACGAAATCTGCAGGCGCGTCGGGTTTGCCAACGGTCGCCAAATGACTTCTCCGGCACCGTTGCGGATCAGCAGGCCGTCGCTGTCGTGGACGGCGGGGCGGAAATCGTCGAACCGGCTGTGGTTGGTCTGATCGAACAGGAACATCGAGGTGCCCGGCGCGATGCCTACATGTGTTAGCTCTTCGCGCGGGAACAGGGTGGCCTCGATATCCATCACACAATCCGCGCCTGCGGTGACGTTGAACCGATAGGCACCGGTCACGCTGGGGCTGTCCATCAGCGCGTGGACCACCATGTCGCGCTGGCCGGGTTTGGGGCGCTCCAGCCAGAAACGGATGAATTCGGGGAACTCTTCACCGTCCGGATCGCCGGTTTTCAGGGCCAGACCGCGGGCGGACAAGCCATAAACTTCGTGCAGACCAATGGCGCGGAAATAGCTGGCACCCTGCCAGACGCAAAATTCATCGGTTTTGCCGGGGCGGTGCATCTCGGTGCGTAGGCGCAGTCCAGAAAAGCCCAGCGTGTCGTCGACCGGCAGTTCAGGGACATCCTCGGATTTGTCGAACATGCTCAGATCAAACGCGACCGGAGTTGCGAAACCATTCTCGACCGTTGACACCTTGACGGTGCGCGGGAAGTATAAGCCGGGTGTGAAGAAATCGACGTTGAAGGGCGTCTCGGTTTCATACCACAGCGCGCGATCTAGGCGGAACCGGATCGAGCGGTATTGCTGATACGTCAGGTCCTGCCATTCCTGCGGCACCATCTCGCGTTCGGCATAGGGGCGGCTGGCAAGATCCCGGGCCATCGCGATGACGTCATTACGGTCAAAGGGGGTTTCCCCGCCGGTGGCAAATGTGGCTGGCGCAAAGGCAAGCGCCGAAGTCGAGGCCAGAAATGCGCGACGTGTAAAATTCATTTCTTTGACTTCCAAGGTTGTGATTTGAACCAAGCGGCCATGTATGCCACGCCGATGATCATCGCAAAGCCAATCATGTTAGCGATGAACACACTGGCAACATCCCGCCCACTCAGGTCCAGCCCGACGCCGATAAGCCGTGCTGCTGCCATGGAAAATACGAATACTGCCAGCGATTGCTGTCCGACCTTGGTGATCAAGGTCAGCAGGAATTGCCAGATTTTGGCCGCCGCGCCGTGACCGGTGGCGATCAGACGGTGACCGTGTTCGCCCGCAACGACCCAACCCAGATAGGCCAGCGACAGGAAGTGCAGATACCGGAACAGGCCAAAATCGGTCTTGTCGCGAAACTCTTTCGTGACAGGCCAGACCTTGCGGATTTCATCCGCCAGATCGGGAAATGCTGCGTTGATCCAGGTGAAAACTTTCCATGAGCCAAATGGCATCGAGAAGATCAGGAACAGCGTCGCCGCCCAGATCAGCGTTTTCGAGACCGGGGGGGCAGGAATCCAGCCTCGCATGAAGGCAAAGCCGGTGAAGAACAGCAATTGCCAACCGAAGGGGTTGAAGAACCACTGTCGATCCGACCACGGCTCGGCCGGCAGGTCCAGAACGTCGGTCTGAGCCACCAGCCAGAGCGTGACCGAAGCCAGGGCAACTGCCCAGAACCCGATCCGTGACAGCCCCATAACCAGCGGCATCATCGCCAGAACCACCAGATACATCGGCAGGATGTCGAAGTAATTGGGCACGTAGGTCAGGGTGAACAGCCCGACAATCTGCGGCGCAGGGTCGTTGAAGAAATGCTGCAAGTTCAGCGAAGAGATATAGTCTTTCTCGAACAACCCGCTTTCGTTCAGCGCGGCCATGGACATGGCGACAAAGAAGAACAGCGCGATATGTGCCCAGTAGACCTGCCAAATGCGGAACGCCACGCGGGCGGTACCCAGCCACCAGCCCTTGCGCAGAAAGGCCCCGCCAAAGGCGATGGCCGAGGCCATGCCGGAACAGAACACGAAAATCTCGGTCGCATCGGAAAAGCCGAACCGCGCGGGGATCCATCTGGCCCAGGGGTCGTTGGGAATATGCGCGATCAGGATGATGAACATCGCAATGCCGCGGTAAAAATCCAGGCGCGGATCACGCACACGGGCAGGGGCGGCCGCCGAGGCGGCCACAGGCGCAAAATCAGAAGCGGGCGATGCAGTCGCCATACGTGTTCTGTCCTTCTTGGTCTTTGTTTTTGTTATTCAGCCGGGACGCTTTGTGCGTCTCCGTTGTCGCGGGCCGCATCGATCAATGCGCGGCGCGCCAGTGCGTAATTGTCCTCGCCTCCGGCCCGTTTGGCGCGGCGATCGTCCAAGATGCGCTCGACAGCATCCAGACGGCCCGCGCGCAGGCCCGAATCAATGGTGATGCGCTCGAATACATCACGTTGGGCGTGGCTGCCACCTACCAGCTGCATACCATTGCGGGCACTCGATAAAAAGTCGAAGGCGGCGGCGTACTGTCCTTCGCCAAAAGCCTCTAGCCCTTTGGAGGCCGCAATGCCCGGATCGGACATGCGGACCGGGGTATCGCCCTGATTGCGCTGCGCGTCTTTCTGGATGCGCTGCAACATCTTGCTGGTCGCTTCGCTGCGGTTATCACCAGTCAATGCCAACAGATAGTGAAGGTCGGCGAAGACCACACAGCCATCCTCTGTCCGGGCCGCGCTGAGGTCGGCCAGCTCTTCCCAGCGATTGCCCACGTCGACGCCTTCCAGCTCCAGGCGTGACAGCAGCGAGGTTGCGTTTGAAATATCGCGGTAATCGTCCGTTTTGTCTTGGCGAACATGAGTGTCATACAGCTCCATCACCTGCTCGACTTGACCCAAGTCCAGATGCATCAGCGCTTTGTGCCACCAGACGTGATAGCGGAAGTTGTTGCAATGGGTCCAGGCGTCTTCGCGTCCGGCCAACCAGTCCAGACCTAGCTGCGCATTGCCCTGCATCTCGTGCACATGGGCCACCGCATGCAGACCCCAGGCGTCATCCGAAACCATCCAAAGGGCTTGGCGTCCGGCAATCTCCGCCTTTTGGTATTCGCCTGTTTCCTCCAACGCGAAAGCGTGACAGCCCAGAAGATAGCCACGCCCTGGGTGATCTGGTTCATAGGCGGCCAAGATCCGTTCGATCGACCGGCGCATACCGGCCGGGTCACCCAAAACGAACCGGGTTGCGTGGCTGAGTTTCATCGCCAGAGTATCCTGCGGATGGGAGCGCAGGATCTGCTCGAATTTCTGTATCGCCTGCGAGGGCAGATCTTCCAAATACAGGCCTAGCGCCTCGACATACATGCGCTCACGTTCAGAGATCGGTTGCCGTTCCATCGCGGCTTTGGCCTCTGACAGGGCCTCGACCGCGACCGCTGTCATCTCACGCCGGCCCAGCAGAACCATGAACAGGCCCTTGATGGCGTGACCCAGGGCAAAGTCAGGCTCAAGCTCCAGCACCTTGCCCAAATGTTGCGGCGTTATGGCCGCGTGCGCCATGAACCCAAGCAGAACACCATTCCACGCCTCGACACTTGCCGATTGGCTGAGGGTGTTCATCTGTCCGAAAACATCTTGTTTCATGCGGTTGGTCCGATCCAGTTGCGAATTTCTACACTATTCGATGTAGCAGAGACTCTGACGGCGTCGTATCAGTATCGCCGCTGCTCTCGAATTGGTGAAAAGCCGTGTGTGTAAAACGTGAAAAAAACCGCCGATTCAACGGCATGTTTCAGCAACATGCCGCCGAATTGGGCACAGTGTTTCAATCTTCGAACGGTTTCTCGGCGTTCAAAACGGCCTGAGTGTCCGCCCCGAATTCAGGCGGGGCAGTGCGATAGGTGACCGGAGTGCGTGACAATTTCAGCGGATTCCCGATCAGTTGTACCGGCCCCGGAGCCGCCTGCATGGCGATCTGCATGTGCCGCGCCGCGACCTGATCCGAGGCAAAAACCTGATCCAAAGTCCGCACCGGGCCGACAGGTACTTTGCGGGTTTCAAGCTCGGCGATGACGGTGGCTGTATCATAGGCTTGAACCGCTGGGCGCAGAACTGCGTTCAGGGCGTCGCGATTTTCCAGGCGCGCCGGGTTGGTGGCAAAGCGCGGATCATCGGCCAGCTCGGGCCGCCCGATAAAGTCGCAGAAACGGCGGAACTGGCCGTCATTGCCCACGGCCAGAATCACATGGCCATCCGAGGTTTCGTAAACGTCGTAGGGTACGATGTTGGGATGCCCGTTGCCCCGCCGTTGCGGGACATTGCCCGAGGTCAGGTAATTGACGCCTTCATTGATCAGCCAAGCAACCTGTGCATCGACCAGTGCAAGATCGATCTGTTGGCCTTCGCCGGTCTGATCCCGATGGCGCAGAGCGGCTAGAATGCCAACGCAGGCATACATTCCGCACATCACATCAGCGATACCAACACCCACCTTCATCGGTGCGCCTTCGGGGTCGCCGGTCAGCGACATGATCCCGCCATAACCTTGCGCCATCAGGTCATAGCCGGGCTTGGACGCATTCGGCCCGGTTTGGCCATAACCCGAGATCGAACAATAGACGAGGCTCGGGAACTCCGGCGACAGCGCGGCATAATCCAGTCCGTATTTTGCCAGCCCGCCGGGTTTGAAATTCTCGATCAGGATATCGGCATGCGATGCCAGCCGTTTGATTTCAGCCTGGCCTTCGGGCGTAGTGATGTCGATGGCGACGGATTTCTTGTTGCGGTTGGCCGACATGAAATAGGCGCTCAGGTCCGAGCGGTTGCCCTGAGCGTCTTCAACGTAAGGAGGGCCCCATTGCCGGGTGTCATCTCCGCCACTGGCCGGGTTTTCGATCTTGATGACGTTAGCGCCCAAATCGCCCAGCAGCTGCGTACAGGTCGGTCCAGCCAGAATGCGGCTGAGATCCAGCACCTTGACGCCTTTCAGCGGCCCCTCAGATCCGGCCATCATATCCTCCACGCTCGATTTCTGCGGCGATGACGGTAAAGCGGTCGGCTTTGACCGCCTGCTCCAACGCCGACCGCAGTTCTGCGCGGTTGCGGACGGTATGTCCATAGCCACCAAAGGCTTGCCCCATGGCGGCAAAGTCTTGGCGGTCGAAATCCACGCCCATATTGCCCATCTGACGCTGGCGCTGTTTCAACTCGATCAGCGCAAGGCTGGCATCGACAAAGACCAGAAAAATCGGATTGCCGCCCATCTCGGCTGCGGTCGACAGCTCTCCGGCAACCATCAGAAAACCAGCATCGCCCGAGAAACTGATGACCGGGCGGTCAGGATCGACCAGTTTCAGGCCAATGGCCATCGGTACGGCGCAGCCCATGGTACACAGGGCCGAGGATTGAATCAGCCCGCGTTCTTCGTGGCAGTCCCACATCTGGCTCAGCAGGATGCGATGCGCGCCGCTGTCGGCGGTGGCCAGTGTATCAGCGGGCAAGGCGGCGCGGGATTCGGCGATCACGGCCGCAGGGCCCCAGTCATCATCCGCGGGGAAGGCCTGCGCCAGTGCAGCTTTGACCTGCGCGGGTTCACCACCTGGCCACGTCGCGCGGGCGGGGTTCCCCTTGGCGATGGCCTCTAGCGTGGCGCCCGTGTGGGCGACCAGATTCAACCCGGCCTGATGCATGTAATGATCGTTGACCACGGCCGAGATATCGATGACGCGCTTTTCCTCGGGGTCCCAGATTTCGCGCCAGCCAGGGCGCATTTCGATCGGGTCATAGCCCAGACACAGCACCAGATCGGCTTGCTCCACCAGCGGCACCAGATGTTTGTCGGCCAATGGGGACAGACCCGCACCGCCAAGGCACAAAGGGTGATCCTCGGGCACGACGCCTTTTGCCTTGTAGGTGGTCACGAAGGGAATATTGAAATGTTCCAGAAACGCCTGCACCACATTGCGCGAGTTGTCATAAAGCACGTCCAGACCCACGATCGCGATGGGGCGTTCGGCCTCGGTCACCCAGCGGCGGGCTTTCTCAACGCAGTTCCCTTCGGGCGCGACCGCAGCGGGTTTGACCAGACGGCGGCGTTTGATCCCGGATACGCGCGTATCCGCGACCGAGATCGGCACGTCGATGTGAACCGGACCGGGGCGGGGTAGGTTGGCCAGCGAAACCGCCTTGTCCGCAACAACATCCGCGCCCTGTGCCGTCAGTGTGAACGTTCCCTTTGTGATCGAGCGGTAAACCTGCGCGTGGTCCATCACCTGATGGGTATAGGTCAACGCCTCATCCTCATCGACGCAGCCGGTCAGAACGATCATCGGCACCCGGTCCTGCAGCGCGTTGGCAACAACATTTATCCCGTTCATCGCGCCGGGGCCCAAAGTGGCCACTAGAATGGCAGGCGCGCCATCGCGGTGGTGAACCGCCTCGGCCATGAAACCCGCGGCATTTTCGTGTTTGGTCAGGTGAAAGGTGATCCCGGCCTGTTCCAGTGCATCCACCAGCGTCAGAACCTCTCCGCCTGGCATACCAAAAGCGTGGCGGCACCCGGCCTCGTATAGTCGTTGGGCCAAAAGGTCAGCCGCGCGGGGAGAGAGGTCCTGCATTCGTTATGCTCCGAAAATTTCGCTGCTCAGCAGATTGCGGAGGACGTAGCCAGACGCAAGCAGGTTCACGTCAGTGTGACTATTTGGCGGCGGATTCCGCCACTGCCTGAAACTTTGTGTCAAGTTCTTGGGCAATATCGCGCAAAAGCTCTCCGCCCTCATAGACATAAGGGGCAAAAACAAAGCTGGGCGTTTTGTAGGACAGGGTGGCGGTGCCGTCGTCGTTTTCGGTCACGTAAAAGCGGATCGGCGCTTCGATCATGGCACTGACTGAGGTTTCCAAAACGCGCACGGCATAGTCGTTGTTAAAAGCACCGATCACCAGATTGCCGGGTATGATGATGCCACGGGCCGCAGCCGCCTTGGTCGGACCAGCCTGCGTGACCACGATCAGCCCGTTATCTTTTACGGCAGCCTTCGTATCCGCGACCAGTTCCTCATAGCTTTTGACGGTTGGATACACTGCCCAACCCGACAATGGTTCATCGGCCCGGACAGGCAGGGCGAGAAGACAGAGCAAACCCAAAAGCGCGCGCATGACGGTGCCTCGTTCAATGTGACTGTCTGAGTGATGCCAGAAATCCGGGTTCCGCGCACGCACATTTCCGTGCGTATTCAGGATTGCGCCGACGTCCAGAAAGCCGCAGAAACATGGAAACCATCAAACACGAGGCCACACGTGGACCCGATACGCCTATTGATTTGCAGCAGTTGTGCGGGAACGCGTGACCGAGTGGCCGAGAGGCAGGCCGTGGACGACGCGCTGGTGCGTGCAGGGCTGAATGGTCGGGTCGACGTCTCGGATCACGCCTGTTTCAGTGGCTGCGCTGAGCCGACCGCATTGGCATTGCAGGCCGCAGGGCGGGCGTCTTACGTGTTTTCGGGGGTCAATATCGTTACGGATGCCGAAGACATCGCCGCGACCTGCAAAGCCTATCTGGCCAGTCCCGCAGGTTGGATCGAAGACGCCCGACCCTGCGGGCGACTTCGGATGTGTTTGCGCGCGCGGATACCGGCGCTTTAATCGACCTGAACGGTCACGGCTGCGCTGACCGGTATGTTGTCGACCGTCAGTGCGCTGTGGCTGTTTGCGTTCAGCGATACCGAAACCTCGACCTCTCCCTTCGGCAGGTCGGGGATGTGTATCCAGTTGCCGTAAAGACGGGCCAATTTCTCGCCATTGATGTAAACATGCGCGTGGCCTTCGCCGTTTACGTCGGCTGTTGACGCGTTTTCCGGGGCAAATCGGAAATTCTGCGGCATGACGTGCAGGTTCCACCCGGCCATCGGGTCCTGGGTCAGTGCGATTGCAACGCTGGGGGCGTCCGCCCCTGCGGGCAGGTTTACCGTGGTCGAATGGTCATGGGCCATTGCTTCGGCATGCGCGCCGCCGTGATGGGACGGATCGCCATGATCGTGGCCGTCAAACGTGACGCCATTGGCCGCCGCCAGCACAAAACCAGCACCACCACCGAACACAAGGCCGATTGCAAAAAGGGCAAGTGAGCGTGCCATTTTTTCTTTCCTTAAGGGCAAAAAGAAACGCGCCGGGCAGAACCCGGCGCGTCATTATGTGAGAGAATCAGGCCGCTGCTTCGACGCGTTTGCCTTCGCTTTGCCAGAAATACCCGGCAAAGGCACCGACCAGAACCCAGGCCACCAGACCGATGCCCAAGGCACGGGCGGCGAACAGGGCGCCGATCTCGGTTGGGACGGGGCCGGTGAACACATCCGGTTCGGGCGCGCCGATCAGATGCGGTGCCATCAACAGAACCGCTGCGATCACATAGCTGATCAAGTTGCCGCCAAAGGCGATCAACCACAGCGCAACAAGTGCGGCACCAACCGTGGCGAACCACCAGACCTGACGGGCATAGACGTCAGCGGCCGCAACACCAGGCACCTCAGGCGCCAGAGTAAAGCCGGGCGCCAGATGAAAGGCTATAAAACCAGCTAGACCCCACAAAACACCGATACGGCCATCAATCGTGTGGCCTTGGCCTTCGGCCACGGACATCAGCGCGACCATCAGCAGCGCATAGCCGGTGTAGGTCAGCATGGTGAAGATGACGCTCAGCGCGTCACGGGTCAGTTCCGAGAACATGCCCGGCAATTCGGGATGCGCCGAGACGGCCTCGGCTCCGAAATGCACCAGCTCACCGGATTCGTAAAGCTCTGCGTGCAGCAAAACAGGTTGCACAAAGACCAACTGCAGCAAGGCGGCAATCAGCCCCGCTGCAGCACCAGCGAACAACGCGCTGGTCAGTATACGACTGAACATGGTCTTAGTGGCAGGGGAAGCCGGTCGCGTGGCGCACGTCGTGTGCTGCGTCGTGCAGCGCCGCGGCCTGTACGTGACCGGTCAGGGTGATGATACCCAGACCCAGAACCACCGCGAACATGACCGGAAGGATACCAGCGCGCGAGGCGGATACTGTTTGCGTTTGTGTTGCCATCTTTAATTCTCCTTTGCCGTCGCACCCGACGGCCGGTGTTACAATTGTCGCCTGGCAGGTCTCCTGGCTTGCGGGTCTATGCCTCTGTTCGCCTTCCCCCTGAGAACAGGAGTGGCTGGTTGAACAGGGGCTCTCCGCTTACAGTCGCGGGGGCGGCTATGGAATTGACTGCCACGGCAGTCGCACCACATTCCCTCTTAGCATCCGGATGTCTCCGGCAGGACCAGACGCCTTCATTTAGCCTCTATGGTGCCGCTGGTGCAATCGTCATTTGCGACCTTTTAGGTCAGATCACGCGCTTTTTCAGCAAATAGATATCCATGATCCAACCATGATCGGCGCGTGCCTTGGCGCGGGTGTCCAGAATCTCCTGCGCCACATCGGTCAAAGCGCCTTTGATCAGGATTTCCTCTTTCATGCCGACATAGGCACCCCACCAGATGTCATAATCGGTCATGTCCAGGGTTTGAAATGAACACTCGCCATCCAACATTACCGCCACTTTCGAGGCATTTGCTGGCCAGCCTTCATCCCTGATCCGCCGTCCAGTGGTCACAACATAAGGCGCGCCCAGATCATTGATCGGGATGGCGTGGGCGGCCGTCAATGCCTGCAGCGCAGTGATGCCGGGGATCACCCGTGTCGTGGGCTGAGGGTCCAGCCGCGACGCGATTCGCAGCGAGCTGTCATAAAGCGACGGGTCGCCCCAGATCAGCAGCGCCACATGCCGCGCATTAGGGTGGGCCGCAATCGCCTCGTGCCAGCGCAGGGCAATGGCATCATGCCAGTCGTCGACCCCGCGCAGATAACCATCGTCGGCCCGGCGCTTGGGAATATCGAAATAGGTGATCTGCGGCGGAGTGTCAGACACAGCTGCAATGATCTCTTCACGCAGCCCAGCCAGATCGGCCTTGTTCTCGCCCTTGCGCGGGATCAGAATCAGGTCGGCATCGCGAATGGCTTTTGCACCCTGAAACGTAACGTGATCCGGGTTGCCGGTGCCAATTCCGATCAGCGTCAGGTCAATCATCATCGAACTCTGCCAGCGGGCCATACAGGATCAGGGCCGGGGCTGTACCGATCTCGGCCTCCAGCTTTTCCGACAGCGCGCCGATGGTTGCACGATGCAGGCTCTGGTCGGGAGTCGATACGGATTCGGCCATTAGGGCAGGTGTCTCCAGCGGCAGGCCATGCTCATGCAGCGCATTTACCAACAGGGGAAAGGTCCGTTTGCCCATGAACACCACAGTCGTTGCATCCGGATCGGCCAGCGCGGGCAGGTTTAGATCTTCGGGCAGTTTGCCACTGACATCGTGGCCAGTGACAAATTGCACCCGCCGCGCGGTCAGGCGTCGTGTCAGGGGGATTCCCGCCGCTGCCGCAGCTGCAACCGCCGAAGGGATGCCAGGGATGATTTCATATTCGATCCCTGCAGCACGCAGGGCAACCAACTCTTCTTCCAGCCGCCCGAACAGCCCGCCGTCGCCGGATTTCAACCGCACCACGCGGGCACCGGTTTTGGCGTAATCCACCAATAGGCGGCTCACGTGATCCTGCTTGGGTGAAGGCCGCCCGGCCCGTTTGCCCACGCCCACCAGATCTGCATCGTCATGCGCATGGCTCAGGATGGGACCACTGCTGAGATCGTCAAACAGCACCGCATCTGCCTTCTGCATCCGGTCGACCGCCTTCAGGGTCAAAAGCTCGGGATCACCGGGGCCGGAACCTATGAAGGATACGAAACCGCTCATGCCGTAGCCTCGGCAATAAGGTGAAAGAACGTGCCAGTGACGTTCTCGCGTACCGATCCTGTTTGCGGCCCTTCAGCACCTTCGGCATCAAACACCCGCGCCAGCGGTGCGTCAGGCTGTTCTATGATAGAGGAATAGTGGAACTCATGCCCCCGCAAAGCCGTCTCAATTGCAAAACCGGGCATCGGGGCCAGCAACTCCGCGCGCCGATATCCCAAATTAAACTTGCGCTTTTCATACGAGGTCACCAGCCCCAACAGACCCGCCATCTGGTGCCGTTCGCCCTCTTTGTCGATCAAGGCCTGGCCCAGCGCCATGTACCCCCCGCATTCCCCATGCACGGGTTTGGATTCGGCGTGCGTGCGCAGTCCCGTCTGGAACGTGTCGGCGGCGGCCAGTGTGCCGGCATGCAATTCCGGATAGCCACCGGGCAGCCAGACCAGATCGGCATCGGCAGCGGGTGCCTCGTTCGCCAGAGGTGAAAACGGCACAATTTCTGCACCCGCCGCGCGCCAGCCTTCCAGCAAATGCGGATAGGTAAAGGAAAACGCGGCATCGCGGGCCAACGCAATCCGTTGCGCCGGAGGGCGCGGCAGCGCGGCTGACGATGGCCCATTGGGGCCTGAGGAAGCCGCCACCTTGATCGCCTCAAGGTCCACATGTTCGCGCAAAAACGCGGCATAACCTACAATCGCGCTTTCCAGATCAGGATGCTCAACCGCCTGTATCAGGCCCAGATGGCGTTCCGGCAGGGTCAGATCACCGCGCCGGGGTAAAACGCCCAGAACCGGCAGACCCGCGCGCTCCATGCCCAGACGGGTCAGACGCTCGTGCCGGGGGCTGGCGCAACGGTTCAGGATCACACCCGCGAAAGGCAGGTCGGGGTTATACATCCGAAACCCCAGCGCCGTTGCCGCCGCTGATTGCGCCTGACCGCCCACATCCAGCACCAGCACCACAGGCCAGCCCATGCGTTGGGCGGTTTCGGCGCTGGACCCGTGCCCCAGCTCGCCCGGCTTGGCGACGCCGTCAAACAGCCCCATCGATCCCTCGGCCACCACGATATCTGCACCCTCAGCCTGTGCCGAAATCGCACTCAGCAACGGGTCACCCATCGCCCAACTGTCCAAATTGAACGAGGAGCGCCCGGCAGCAGCCCTATGAAAAGCAGGGTCGATATAGTCCGGGCCGCTTTTGAACGGTTGCACGGTCAGCCCATCCTCGGCCAAGGCCCGCAGCAGACCCAGCATGACCGTTGTCTTGCCTGTTCCCGAGGACGGGGCAGAAATCAGAAGACCCGGGGGGTTAGTCATCACCGTGGCTCCAGCTTGACCACGGGCTATCGGCACTTTGTGGGCGATAGCGGCGGTCGTAATCCTTTGAATACAGGCAGCTTTCATCGAACCCTTCGCCTGCCAGCGCCGGACCCACCATGATCAGTGCGGTGCGCGAGATGCTTTCATCCAGCGCCTCTTTCAAGGTGTCCAGCGTTGCGCGGATGATCCTCTCATCCGGCCAACTGGCGCGATACACCACGGCCACTGGGCAGTCCGCACCATAGGCTGGGGTCAGGTCGGCAATCACGTTATCCAGATTGCCGATCGACAGGTGAATGGCCAGAGTCGCACCGGTGCGGGCAAAATTCTCCAGCGTCTCACCTTCGGGCATCGAGGATGCACGGCCCGGCGTCCGGGTCAGCACCACGGATTGTGCCAGTCCAGGCAGGGTCAGCTCGGTTCCCAGTGAAGCCGCTGCAGCAGCAAAAGACGGCACGCCGGGGGTGACGCTGACTGGTATGCCCATTTCCTTCAGCCGTCGGATTTGTTCACCCATCGCCGACCAGACCGAAAGGTCGCCAGAGTGCAGGCGCGCCACATCCTGACCAGCCTGATGTGCGGTCTCGATCTCGGCCATGATTTGATCCAGATCCATCGACGCGGTGTTTATGATCTTTGCGTCCTCGGGACAGTGACCAAGGATTTCCTCGGGCACCAGCGACCCGGCATAAAGGCACACTGGGCAAGACGCGATGATATCACGTCCGCGCAGGGTCAGCAGGTCGGCAGCGCCCGGTCCGGCGCCAATGAAATGAACGGTCATGTTTGTCCTCCGATGGCTATGGCGCAGGTGGCCAGCCGGTCGTCTGAGATTTGTCTGGGTGAGGTCAGCCGCGCACCGGAACCGGCGGCGGCAAGGGCGGATGCTTCGGCCACGCTGCCGGTGCCATACGTGGCGCGGCTGCGGTTCGAGCAGGTAAGCGTGCGCTGCCCGGCCAGATCGGCCGGGGCGACGAAATGCAAGGGTAAGGCGGTGGTCGAGGCGAATTCGATCAGCGCAGGATGTCCGTCTTTGTCCGCCACCGTGGCTAGCGCATCCACACGCTGCCCGCCGCTGGCTCGATCAAAGGCTGCGCGCAGGCTGTCCAACGTCGCCGTGGACGAAAATCCCAATCCTGCGACGATCATAGGGTGACGCTCCACTGTACCACCGGATAAGCGGATTTCCAGCCGCGCCGGGGGCCAAGCGCCGAGGCTTGCGCCAACTCGATGCGCAAAAGCTCTCCGCCCAGCTTGTCCTGCCAGTGCGCCAGCAAAGCTTCGCTTTCCAAGGTCACCGCGTTGGCGACCAACCTTGTGCCTTTGGGCAGGGCGGCTTGCAGCCATTCCATCAGTTCGGTGCTGAGACCGCCGCCGATGAAAACCACGTCCGGCAAAGTCAAACCACCCAGTGAGCCCGGGGCCGTGCCATGCACAACGTTCAGCCGGTCCTGACCCAGCGTATCAGCGTTGCGGCGAATGCGTTCAGCGCGATCTGCGCGGGGTTCGATAGTTGTGGCCGTCAGGGTCTGGTCACACATCAGCCATTCGATACTGATCGAACCCGTGCCGCCGCCGATATCCCAAAGGTGTTCGCCCCGCTGCGGAGCCAATGCCGACAGAGTTAACGCACGTACGGGACGCTTGGTGATTTGACCATCGGTTTCGAATATCTCATCCGGCTTGCCCGACGCCTTTGGAAAGGCGCGACCTTCACCTGCAACTTCAAGCCCGACGCAGACCGGATGGTCGAATCCGCCTAGCAGCGCTTCGGTCAGCGATACGCTGCGCGCCCGTTCGCGGGGGCCGCCCAAGGCCTCCATCACATGCAGTCGGGTGTCGGCAAAACCGGTTTCGGTCAAATAGGTCGCCAGTTCCGCCACCGCCTTGCCGTCCCGTAACAGCAGGATGGCGCGCACCCTCGGTGCCAGATCAGGACGCAACCGGGTCAGCGGGGCCGCGTGCAGGCCGAAGGTCAGCGTGGTCTCCAGCGGCCAGCCCAATCGCGCGGCGGCCAGTGAAAAAGTCGATTGGCCGGGCAGGGCCGTCCATTCGCCAGCCTCGAAATTGCGCGCGATAACTGAACCTGCACCAAACCAGAAGGGGTCGCCCGAGGCGAGAACCACAGTCGGACGGCCACGAAAGCCGGCCAGCATCGGAAGGCCATCGGAGAAAGGTATAGGCCACTCAACCCTTTGCGCATCGGTCTCGGGGATCAGCGACAGGTGCCGCGGTGGGCCCATGACGATTTCGGCGCGTTCCAGCACTTGACGGCTTGCCGGTGGCAGGCCATCCAGTCCATCTTCGCCCAAGCCCAGAACGGTCAGCCACGGAGCTTTACGCATGACACACCTCCTGATCCTTGGCGGTACGACCGAGGCCAACGCGCTGGCCAAGACCGTGGCCGAGCAGGGCATTCCGGCAACTTATTCTTATGCCGGACGGGTCGATAACCCCCGCCCGCAACCCTTGCCTGTGCGTGTCGGTGGTTTTGGCGGGACGCAGGGGTTGGTGGAATACCTTCGCAACCACGCGATAACTCACGTGGTCGACGCCACCCATCCCTTTGCCGCGCAGATGAGCCGGAACGTCATTGCCGCCTGCCGCGATACCGGGCTGCCACTGGCTGCGCTGACCCGTCCGGCCTGGACGGCGCAAGACGGGGACCGCTGGCTGCTCGTTCCTGACATCAACGGCGCAGTTGCCTCGCTGTCCGGCGCGCCGCAGCGTGTCTTTCTGGCCGTAGGGCGGATGCATCTCGAGGACTTCGCCGCCCAACCTCAGCATCATTACCTGCTGCGGCTGGTGGATGAACCCAGTGAATTGCCCTTGCCTAATTACGATGTGGTTGTCTCGCGCGGGCCGTTTACCGAAGCGGATGACCAAGCGCTGATGCAGCGCCATGGCATTGAATTGGTGGTGTCCAAGAACGCAGGCGGCACCGGTGCGCGCGCCAAACTGGATGCCGCGCGGGCGCTGGGCGTGCCAGTGCTGATGATCGACCGTCCAGCCCTGCCACAACGGCAAGAGCTGACGAGCGTGACGCAGGTTCTGGACTGGCTGGCTCATTCTTGATCCTTGGCAGGTGTGAACCTCGGGGTGTAGACGATCGGGTTGCTGTCCCGTTCGATCACACGGGTCAGGGATGACCCCACGATGACCACGGTCTGCATGTCTGCCATATCCGGCGTGGCCTCGGCCAGTGTCGATATTCTGATCGCCTCGTCCGCGCGAGATACTGCGCGGGCGAACAGGATCAGACGTTCGGGTTCACATTCCTCGCGCAGGATTTCCAGCGTCTTTACAAAGCCTTCAGGGCGGGATTTTGAGCGCGGATTATAAAACGCCATCGCGAAATCACCCTGCGCTGCAAGGCGCAGACGTTTTTCGATCAGCGACCAGGGTTTCAGATTGTCGCTGAGGTTGATGGCGCAGAAATCATGCCCCAAAGGTGCCCCAGCGCGTGCCGATGCCGCCAGCATCGCGGTGATCCCCGGTAACACGTCGATGGGAATCTCGCGCCACTCGGCAGGGCCATTTTCCAGCGCTTCAAACACGGCGGCTGCCATGGCAAACACGCCCGGATCGCCCGAGGATACAACGACCACGCGTTTACCTTCGGCCGCCATTTGCAGCGCGTGCTGCGACCGGTCAATCTCGACCCGGTTGTCGCTGGCGTGCAGCGTCAGGCCAGGGCGTTCAGCCACGCGGGCAACATACGGGATATAACCGACGATATCCGTGGCTTCGGCCAATGCCGCGGAAACCTCAGGCGTCACGAGGTCTTCGTTTCCGGGTCCAAGGCCCGCGATTTTAACCCAACCGCTCATGGCCGCCGCCCCTGACCATGCACGATGATGATCGAGAAGTAGGGGGTGACCTTGTCACAGGCCTCGGACAGTTTGGTCACGGTCTGGTTCGGCATCTGCGCGAACTCAACGATCCACGCGCGATCATAAAGGCCAGCCGTTTTCAGCGCCCGTTTTACCTTGTCGATGTTGCGCCCGATCTTCATCACCACCAAAGCATCGGTCTGTGCCATGCGTTCTGCCAGAGTATCTTCGGGGAGTGTGCCGACCAGAACAGTAAGGACGTCGTCGCCCCAGGTGATCGGGTCACCGGTTGCCGTCCACGCGCCAGACATACCGGTGATGGCGGGAACGACTTCGACATTAGCTTCGTCACGCAAGCGACTGTAAAGATGCATGAATGATCCGTAGAAAAACGGGTCACCTTCACACAAAACCACTACGTCCTCACCCTGTTCCGACAGGGTTTTCAAATGCGCGGCGCAGTCTTTGTAGAAGGCCGACAGCAGCTCGTTATAACGCGGATCAGTTACAGGGATTTCCGTGGTGACGGGATATTCCATCGGAAATTCCACAGCATCGCCGGGGATCATGCCATTGACGATCTTGCGTGCTTGACCGCTGCGGCCGGGCTTGCGGAAAAACGCCACGTGGCGCGCATTGCGCAGCAGACGGTCGGCCCGAACGCTCATCAGGTCCGGATCGCCGGGGCCAAGGCCGACGCCGTATATCTTGCCCGCGCTCATTCCACGCGGCTCGCGATGGCGTTGACGGCGGCGACGGTGATGGCACTGCCGCCCAGACGGCCTTTGACGATGCAGGATGGCACTGGTTGCGCCGCCCACAAAGCGTCCTTGGATTCGACTGCACCGACAAAGCCCACCGGGCAACCAATGATGGCAGCGGGGCGTGGGCAGTCGGGGTCTTCCAGCATATTCAGCAAGTGGAACAGGGCAGTTGGCGCGTTGCCGATCGCCACAACAGCGCCTTCAAGATGCGGGCGCCACAATTCCAGCGCAGCGGCTGAGCGCGTGTTGCTCATCTCAGCGGCCAGCGGGCGCACACGCTCGTCATGCAGGGTGCAGATCACCTCATTGTCGGAGGGCAGGCGGAACCGGGTCACGCCCTCGCTGACCATGCGCGCGTCGCACAGGATCGGCGCGCCGTTTTCCAAAGCGTTACGGGCAGCAGAGACGAAACCGGGCGAGAAATGCACGAATTCCTCCAGCCCGACCATCCCGGCGGCATGGATCATGCGGACGGCGACCTGTTCCTCGTCGGCGTCGAACCGGGCCAGATCGGCCTCGGACCGGATGGTGGCAAAGCTTTCCTTATAGATCGCCGCGCCATCGGTTTCATATTCATAGGGCATCAGGTCAGGTCCATGGTCATAAGTGTTTCGGGGGTCAGCCCGCGTTGGCAGGGCTCATCCCCTGCGCGGCCGTTTTTGACAAGGTCAAATCGCCCTTCGCGACCGACCAAAGTGACATCCGCTGGTCCTATTCGGGCGCATCCTTTTGAGCAGCCCGAGACATGCAGGCTGCCTTCCACATGCGGTGCCAGCGCTCGGGCGACACCACGGGTTTCCGCCTGCGCCTGCGGGCAGAACGGGGCGCCGGGGCAGGCGTCGGTGGTCATCAGCGGATCGGTGCCATCTGTGACAAAGGCCGGGGCCGGGATCGCCGCCCCGCCTTCCAACAGGAACAGCCGCCAGGGCGTTACACGCAGCGCTGATGCGCCAGTGTCCTCAATCAGGGTGAACAGTCGCCGCGCGGGCAGTTGTCCGAACGTTGCGCCATAGAGCGCGCCCAGTTCACAAATGCCGGGTTGCAGCGGTAAGCCTGCAACGCTGGGCAGGCTGCCTTGCCAGTCCTGAGGCAGGCTTTGGGCTGCGACCACGCGGGCCATGCGGCGGTTGTCCTGGGTCTGGTTTTCGGCAAACCAATCAGCCAGCAAGATAAGCTGGTCGATGGCTTCGGCCTCTGAGACGGCGCGCCCTGTCTCGCACCCATCGGCGCGCAGGATCAGGCCCTCCGCGCCGGTCTCCAGCCGGATATCCGCAGAATCCGCGGCCAGCAGACGGGCCGGGCCGGTGTCGATGGCAAAACCGAATTTTGCAGGCAAGGCGGGCAGATCTGCCAGTCGATGAATCAGGGCTTGCGTCAGCCGTGCGGTCAGATCGCCCGCTTCATAAAGCGGTGAAACCAGAATATTGCGCCGGACTTCAATGCCCGGCTCGGCGTCCAAAAGATCAAGCGCGGAAAGCTTGGCAAGCAACGATTGGTGATCGGCTTCTTTTACACCGCGCAATTGCAGATTGGCGCGGTTGGTCAGGTCGATGGTGCCATTGCCGAACCGCTCGGCCAGTTGGCACAGCCCCAGAGCCTGCGTTGCGTTCAAACGCGCCAACCGGGGGCGCACCCGCACCACCAGCCCGTCGCCTGACATCATTGGGCGATGTGCGCCGGGGCACCAGCCCTGAACAACAGGTTTAGATACGGGGGCGCTCATCCCAAACCCTCCAAATCGGCACGAATTGAGTTCCGCCTCGTGTTCCATAGCCCGGCCTCAAGTAAAGCGCGGAACCGGTCCTGCATGGCTTGATGCGCTTGCGGGTTGGCCTCTTGCAGGAAAGCGTCAACCTCAGCGTCGCCCAACGTGGCATCGTGGTACAGATCAAACAAATGCGGCGCGACCGTGCCGGACAGATGGGCGAATGAGGCCATGTGGTCCAGCGTCGCCGCGATCTCTGCGGCCCCGCGGAACCCGTGCCGTTGCATCCCTGCAATCCAGCCGGGATTTGCAGCGCGGGCATGGACCACGCGGCTGATTTCCTCGGGCAGGGTGCGGGCGCGGGGAGTGTCGGGGTTGGTGTTATCCAGATGGTACAATTGCGCGCTGCCGCCGGTGATGGTCTTGGCTGCGGCAAACCCGGCCTCATGCGTGGCATAGTCGTTGGCCAGCAGCAGGTCGGTCTCGGTCAGGTCTTGCAGGTGGACAAAACTGTCGGCGTTGGCGACGCGTTCGGTGATGCCGGTGACATCCTGAGCGATATGGTCGCCCTCTAATGCAAAGGAGCTTGCCTGCAGCCATGCCTCGCCCGCCTGTACGCGGGCTTCATCGGTATAGATTTCAGCCAGTTGCGTCATATTCACACCATAGCTGCCGGGGGCGGGGCCAAAGACCCGCGCGGCGGGGGCTTGCCCGGCATAGGGATTCCAGTCCGCCGCCTCATCACGGTCGGACAAGGCACGGACGGCCTGACCGAACAGTGCCGAAAGTGTCGGGAACACGTCGCGGAACAGGCCCGATACGCGCAGGGTCACGTCAAGGCGGGGGCGGCTAAGATCGGTGATCGGCAGCACTTCGATGCCTGACACTCGCTCGGACCCCTTGTCCCAGACTGGCTTGACGCCCAACAGGTGCAGCGCCATGGCGAATTCTTCGCCTGCCGTGCGCATGGTGGCCGAGCCCCACAGATCGACGATCAGCCCCTTGGGATAATCGCCTTCCTCTTGCAGATGCCGCCGCACCAGTTCTTCGGCCAATTTCACGCCTTGGGTATAGGCGGCGCGGGTGGGAACCGAACGTGGGTCGGTGGTATAGAGGTTCCGACCGGTAGGCAGCACATCCGACCGCCCACGATAAGGGGAACCAGACGGTCCGGCCTCGATCCGTTTTCCCGCCAGCGCGTCAAGCAGAGCCCTGCGTTCCGCAAGGGCGGAAGGGGCAGGGTCGAAATTACCGGTGACCTCAGGCGCGCGACCAAAGATGTGCAACCCGTCACCGAACTGGCTTTCCTTGATATCGCAGACAAAGCGGTCGATGCGGGTGATTGCCTCGGCGGTGCAGGTGGCCTGATCCAGACCCAGATCGCTTTCCAACCCGATGGCCTGCGCCTCGTCCCGGATATCTTCTTGCAGACGGTCGCGGCGCTTGGGGTCCAGCCCGTCGGCGTTCGAAAACTCGTCCAGCAGAGATTCCAGCCGCACCATTCGATCCGGCGTGCCGCTTTCCTTCATCGGGGGTGGGATGTGACCTAACGTGACCGCCCCGATCCGGCGCTTGGCCTGCGCAGCCTCGCCGGGGTCATTGACGATGAATGGATAGATCACTGGCAGATCGCGGATCAGCGCCTCGGGCCAGCAATTCGCCGACAGGGCGACCGACTTGCCAGGCAGCCATTCCAGCGTTCCATGCGCGCCGATATGGATCAGCGCGTCCGCACCCAACCCTTTGCGCAGCCACAGGTAGAAGGCCACATAGCCGTGGCGTGGGGTGCGTGAGAGGTCGTGGTAATCGTCCTCGCGCAACTCGGGCGTGCCGCGTTCGGGTTGCAGCGCGATCAGCGCGTTGCCGCGACGCAAAGCGGTGAACTGGAAAGCGCCGTCCGCGAACGTCGGGTCATTCTGTGGCTGTCCCCAAACGGTATTGAGGTCAGTACGCAGTTGTTCAGGCAAGTCTGCAAGCGCTGTCTGGTAGTCTTGGAGCGGCCACGTAATCCGCGCATCCATCAAGGTGTCGGCAATGGGGTGGGCAGGGGCGGTGCAGTACCCTTCGCCCTGCAGATCAGCCAACATCGCCTCGGCCGAGGCTAACGCGTCCAGTCCCACAGCATGGGCCATCTGCCAATCCTTGCCGGGGTAAGTGGACAGCACCAGCGCCGGGATTTGATCGGCTTTGGGCTTATCATGCAGGGCCAGCCAGCCGGTCACCCGGTCGATGATGGCCTCAATCCGTTCATCTTCGGACCGGTGGGCAAATCGCGAGTATTCCAGATGTGGATCTCGTTTTCCGGGTTCTTTGAATGAGGCGATGCCCGCCGAAATCCGCCCGTCCACCTCGGGCAGTACGACATGCATGGCGAGATCCGCGGGTGAGAGGCCACGTTCCGCCTCGGCCCAGACCTTGCGGCGTGCAGTTGACAAAGCGACCTGAAACACAGGGACATTTGCCGCGTCTAACGGAGATGTGCCAGACGCACCCTTGCCCGAGAATGAGGTGGCGTTGATGATGGCCGACGGCTGCATTGCTACGATATTTCCGCGCAACCACTCGGCGGCGTTTGGGGCTTTCAGCGATGGCGCGAACAGGCCCACGGCCTCAAACCCGCGCGCGCGCAGGCTGCGGATCAGTGTCGTGACCGGGGCGGTGTCCGCCGAGGTCAGGTACGCGCGGTAGAAACTCACGAGAATGCGCTTCGCATCGCTTGTGAACGCCTTATCCACCGGGATCACGCCACGGTCAGGGCACCAGGCTCCGCATTCGGGGATGGTTTTGGCGCCCATCACCGGCCCGGCATAAAGCCCCGCTGCTAGCGCCATCTGCGCCAGCGCGGCCTGCGCCGCAACCTCGCCGCCGGTATCGCACAGATGCGCAAGCCGCCGCAGAGTGGAAACGGGCAGGGTGGAGTAGTCATCCAACCGCGTGTCTTCGCGCCCGTCTGCGGGCAATACGGCCAATGCGATCCCTTTGGTCTGCGCGAGAGTCAGAACCTGTTGCAGACCATAAGACCAGTAGGGCACACCACCGATCAGACGGATCAGGATACCTTTGGAACCTTCCAACGTCTGTTCAACATAGGTGTCAACGGACAGGGGGTGTTTCAACGCCGTCAGATTGGCCAACCGCATCGTCGGCATCCGCCCCTCAGCCCCGCCACCGCGATGCCAGCCTGCCGCGAAAGCGCCAAGGTCGCTGTCCGAAAAGGACAGCACCACCAGATCCGCCGGACTTTGGCCCAGATCGGTCGGGGTCTCAGTTTCTTCGAGCCCGTGGCTTTCGCGGAAGACGACGTGCATGGCTTACTCGGCAGCCTCGGTCACTCCCACGAGGATATCGCGGATTTCAGCCTCTTTGATGTCGTCATGCTCGGCGATCACCACCAGACGCGAGCGGCGCTCTTCGCCGGATTCCCAAGGGCGGTCGTATTGATGACGAACGCGGGCGCCAACAGCCTGAACCAACAGACGCATCGGCTTGCCTTGAACAGCGGCATAGCCCTTGACGCGCAGGATGTTCAGCTCATTGGCAAGACGTTCGATATTGGCGACCAGTTGGGCCGGGTCTGTCTGTTCCGGCAGCTCGATGATGATGCTTTCGAAATCGTCATGTTCGTGATCATGGTGACCATCGTGATGGCTTGGCCGCGCGTCCATGTCATCCTCGGCGGCTGCCTCAAGACCCAGCACAACGCGCACGTCAACGGCACCTTCGGCGACTTCGACGACGGGCAGCGGGCGTGGAGCCTCGGCTGCGATCACTTCTTTGGCCTTCGCCACACCTTCCGGGCCGGCTAGGTCAGGCTTGGTTAGCAGGATGATGTCGGCGCACGAAATCTGATCCTCGAACACCTCGGACAGGGGCGTTTCATGGTCGATCGAATCGTCAGCCAGGCGCTGGGCGTCGACGGCTTCGACATTCGGGGCAAAACGCCCGGCGGCCACGGCCTCGGCATCGGCCAGCGCGATCACGCCGTCCACGGTGATTTTCGAGCGGATATCGGGCCAGTCAAACGCTTTCAGCAACGGTTTGGGCAGGGCCAGGCCCGAAGTTTCGATCAGGATATGATCGGGGCGCGGTTCCAGCGCCATCAGCGCCTCGATAGTCGGAATGAAATCATCGGCCACGGTGCAGCAGATGCAGCCATTGGCCAGTTCCATGATGTTTTCCGCCGGGCAATCCGGAATGGCGCAGGATTTCAGGATGTCGCCATCGACACCCACATCGCCGAATTCGTTGACGACAACGGCCAGACGCTTGCCCTGCGGGTTCTGCATCAGGTGCTTGACCAGCGTGGTTTTGCCCGAGCCCAGAAAGCCGGTGATCACAGTGACAGGGAGTTTTTCGAGATTGCTCATTTCAGGGCTCCAATCGGGGGAATGCGGGCCGCACAGTTTTTGCGGAAATGTTCGGGACGTTCGCGCCATTTGACCAGACCGTCTTCGGCGGCGAGGTACTTAGTGACGCCTTCGACGATGGTGTCGACATGGTCGGTTTCGTTCAGGTTTTCGTACACAAAGGTCCAGCGGGTCGGACCGCCGCGCAGCACGATGGAACACCCTTGATCGCAGTTCGACAGGCATTCGACCGGTTTCAGCTCGATCCCGTCGGGCAAACCGGCGTCTTCCAGTGCCTTGTGCAGCAGGGTGCCCGGACGCTGTGCATCGTCCTCAATCGGCAGCCCACGACGACAGGTGGTGCAGACCAGCAGCTCGACTGGTGCAGTCTCGGTCACGTCTCTCATCCCCCCAAATCCTCTTCGCAGGGGACGGGGTTTCATGCGGGCCACGTCTGCACATGGACCCGACACCGGATCACCCCGTCCGGTTTCAACTTCGGGCGCTGGCAGGTCTCCCGGCTTGCGGATGTCGAGGCGTTTGCCCCGGCGGATGTCCCGCCTTCCCGGCCTTTCGGGCCAGTGGCATTTGGGCACCCTCTCCGGTCACGGTCGCGGGGGCGGCTGCGTTTGACGGTCACCCGCTGACGCATTCCCTTTTCATCCATCCTAAGATGGACACCAACGCAAGCGACATGCGGCACGGGCAGGGGGCTTGTCAAGCACGAGGCGCGTGGTGAAATCGCTCAAGCCAAAAAAGCGACCAGCCTATGTCAATCCGCGGCATCAGCGGCCAGCCTTTCCCGCAGCCAGGCGCAAAACAACCCTGCCGCAGCGGTCGGTTGGGCAGCGCCTTGTGTACTGATCAGGTAATGCGACTGGGCAAAGGGAATCGCAGGGCCTGCAATTGCAATCGGCGCAGCCTGCCGGATCGCATTCCGGGCGAACCGTTCCAGTACCGTTGCATAGCCCGCGCCGGCCATCACAAGCTGCAGTGCTGCGACCGAGGTGTCCACCGAATGTCGGGGCGGCTGGTCCGGAAGCGCGAGCCCGTTGGCCTGAAAGTACCGCGCCCAGTTGTCTTCGTATCCAAGGATATGAATCAGAGGGCCTTGCCGCAGTACGTTCAGGGTCGCGGGCGAGTCCCCGGCCCGGCATACCGGTACCAGCTTTTCGTCTGTCAGCTTTTCGGACTGAACGCCGGGCCAATCGCCATAACCCAGCCGGATTTCCACATCCACATCGCCGGGGGCCACGCTGTCATTCCAGATGTGCGAGACAAGGCGTACTGGGATCTCGGGGTGGCGAGCGGTAAAGTCGGGCAGTTCCGCCGCGACCCAATAGGTGGCCGTCGATATCGCCGCACGGATTGTCAGGGTCTGGCGCGAGGCAGGGCCGAACAGGCTGTTGGTGGACAGGGCGATGTCGCCAAGCGCACGCCGCACAGTCAACGAATAAGACTGCCCCAGCTCAGTCAGTTCCAACCGGCGGGCATTCCGGGTGAACAGCTTTTGCCCAAGCTCGGCCTCAAGCGACCGGATGTGCAACGAGACCGCCGTCTGCGTCAGGCCCAGCTCTTTTGCTGTGGTGGTAAAATTCAGATGCCGCGCGGCGGTTTCAAAGCTGCGCAACCATGTGGGGTTTGGAAGGCGATCCATATATCACCAAATTATTTTGACCATAATTGGCATTATTAATCATTTTCGTTTCTGGCAGACAACACGGATACTCGGCCCGAATACGACCGTCAGGAGGGAAACATGAAAGTCGGATTTATCGGTTTAGGAAATGTGGGCGGCAAACTGTCCGGCTCGCTTCTGCGCAACGGGATTGACCTGACGGTTCACGACCTTAACCCCGATTTGGTGGCCGAGTTTGTGGCCAAAGGGGCCGAAGCCGCCGAGAGCCCGGCGCAGATGATGCGGGATTGTGATGCTGTTATAACCTGCCTGCCGTCCCCGGCGGCCTCGGACGCAGTGATGCATGATATGCTGCCCGAGGTCGGGCCAGGCAAGATCTGGATGGAGATGTCGACCACCGACGAGGCCGAGGTCAAACGATTGGGGGCCATGGTGATCGAGCGTGGAGGCGCGGCGGTGGATTGCCCGGTTTCGGGCGGGTGCCACCGGGCGGCCACTGGCAATATCTCGATTTTCGCCGGATGTGATCGCGAAACCTTTGAGCGGATTCTGCCGTTTTTAACCACGATGGGGCGGCGCGTGCTGCACACGGGGGAGTTGGGTTCAGCCTCGGTCCTAAAAGTTCTGACCAACTATCTAGCGACCGCAAACCTGATCACCTGTGCCGAAGCGCTGGTAACGGCCAAAGCGGCCGGGATGGATTTGAACACCACTTATGAGGCGATAAAGATTTCGTCGGGCACTTCATTCGTGCATGAAACGGAAAGCCAGGTCATTCTAAACGGGTCCCGCGATATCTCGTTCACCATGGACCTTGTCAAAAAGGATATTGGACTGTTCCAAGACGTCGCCGACCGCGCCGGAGTGCCCTTGGAAATCAACCCGGTGATGATCCGTATTTTCGAAGACGGTATCGCCCGCTATGGTGAACGCGAACTGTCACCGAATATTATCAAGCGGTTGGAGGACGCGACCGGGCTGGATATCACGGCGCCCGGTTTCCCGACCGAGATGCACGATGACGAACCGGAAGAGCCGGGCTATGAAGTTATCCCACAGAGAGGTCAGGCCGAATAGCGCAGACTGCGCGCATTTGAAAACTCGTTAGATAATCAAAGGAGTGGAGGCGAGTACCGGAATCGAACCGGTGTACACGGATTTGCAATCCGCTGCGTCACCACTCCGCCAACTCGCCTTTTCAAGTAAAATCAAATACTTGCCGTGGTGTGGCAGGCGTTTTAACACCTTTCGTCAGGGGCGTCCAGTGGGTTGATTGCAAAAATCCGCTTCCATGTGTTGCGGCATGGCGCGGCGCGACACCAAGTCTCTGCGATCTGGTGTAACTTTCGACGTTGCAGCCGTTGCCGGTTTCTTCTGGATGTGGCAAAAGCCGGACGTACTAGGGAAAAACATGGGCGATCCAATGACAGATTTCGCAACCCGGCGCCGCACGATGGTCGATACGCAGATCCGACCCTCGGATGTAACGAAATTCCCCATCATTGACGCGATGCTGACCGTCCAGAGAGAGAATTTTGTTCCTGACGCTCAGCGTGAAGCGGCCTATGCCGAAGGCGTGATCGACCTGGGGGGCGACCGTTGTCTGCCCGAACCGCGGACGCTGGCCAAAATGCTGGATGCGCTGAATATCTCGAATGACGAGGCTGTATTGGATATCGCCCCGGCGCTGGGCTATTCCACCGCGGTTGCCGCGCGCATGGCGCAGCTGGTGGTTGCCGTGGAAGAAGATGAAGATATGGCCACCGAAGCGCAAACGATCTTGATGGAAGCAGACGCCGACAACGCGATTGTACATGTTGGACCGCTGGCGCAGGGCGCGACCGAACACGGCCCCTATGACGTCATCATGATACAAGGCGGGGTTGAGCAGGTTCCCGAGGCATTGATCGCCCAGTTGAAGGATCACGGACGCATTGCCTGCCTGTTCGTCGAAGGAGAGCTTGGAACCGTTCGGATCGGGCATAAATCCGGCGGTCGGGTGACGTGGCGTCATGCATTCAACGCCAATGCCCCGGTTTTGCAGGCATTTTCCGCCGAGTGTGCATTTTCGCTATAATTTCATCGCTTATTTTTCTGCTACCTTGATTAGTTGAAAACATCGGCGCAAACTACGCCCAGGGCAGCGTAATTTTGATTTGAGAAGGATTTCGACATGCGTTCAAGGACAGGGGGAAAGCTAATAAAGGCGATGGCACTGACCGCGGGGCTCGCGCTCAGTGTCGTACCAGGGCGTGCGGTATGGGCTGATAACCTGACCGACGCGTTTATCGGGGCCTACAATACAAGTGGCCTGCTGGAACAGAACCGTGCCTTGTTGCGCGCGGCTGATGAAGACGTTGCAATCGCGCTGTCGGCGCTGCGCCCGATCATCAACTGGGCGGTTGAGGTCAGTCAGAATTACAATCGCAACAGCACGAGCGCTGGTGTTGTGCGGGATGAGCCAGCCAACTTTTTCACCGGCCTCACCCTGAGCCAGCTGATCTATGATGGCGGCTTCTCGGTTCTGGGCAAGCAATCGGCGCAGGAAACGGTGCTGGCCACACGGCAAACCTTGCTGGATGTTGAACAGGACGTCCTGTTTCGCGGCTTGAACGCGTATTTGGGTGTTCTGCTGCAAGAAGAAACTGTGCAGATTCGCCTGAACAACGTGGATGTGTCAGCCGAAGAATTGCGCGCCTCTCAGGACCGCTTTGATGTGGGGGAGGTGACCCGGACGGACGTCGCGCTGTCTGAAGCACAGCTGGCTAGCTCGCAAGCGGATCTGGCGGTTGCGCGCGGTAACCTGAGCATTGCGCAGGCCGAATATGTGAACGCCGTGGGCAAGGCGCCGGGCCGCACTGCCGGTCAACCAAGCCTGCCGAACCTGCCGCGATCCGAAGGTGAGGCCGTTAGCCTTGCACAGCGCAACCATCCGGCTATTCAGTCAGCGCAACATCAGGTGCGGGCGCTGGATTTGTTCGTTCAACAGCAGCGTGCCAACCTTGGTCCGAATGTCAGGCTGAATGCTGACGCGGGCCTGCGCGAAAGCTATGACAACGATGACAGCCTCGAAGATGCGACTGTCGCGTTGCGCTTTGAACAGCCGATCTATGCCGGTGGCCGTCTGGCCGCCACGGTCCGTCGGGCAATGGCAACACGCGACGCGTCGCGCGCCAATTTGCTGAACGTGCAAAAGGATATCACCCAGGGGGTCGCGGACGCCTATGCCGCCTACCAGGCCGCCAGCGCCAGCCTAAGGGCATCGACAGAGCGGGTGCGGGCCTCGCAGGTGGCCTTTGACGGTATCCGCGAAGAAGCGACCTTGGGCGCGCGGACTACGTTGGACGTGCTGAACGCACAGCAGGATCTACTGGACGCACAACTGGCTGAGGTTGCATCGCGCACCGAAAGATCGCGTGCCGCTTATCAGCTTCTGGATGCGCAAGGTTTGCTGACGGCTGAACGTCTGGGTCTGGCTGTCCAGATTTATGATCCAACCCTATATTACAACTTGGTTAAAAAGGCTCCGGCGCAAGTTAGTAGGCAAAGCCGGGACCTGGATCGCGTCCTCAAAGCCTTGCGTCGCGACTAAGGGCCAATACTACCTGTTGTTAGGACCGGTTTGTTTAGCTACACTCGATCCCGAGGATAGAGCGGTAGAGAACAATGACGGATAAAGTCGTAAAAGCGGGAATCGAGGACGTCTTGTCCTCGATTAAGCGTCTGGTCACTGAAGAAGATCGTAAAATTCCGGGTGTTATGGCGTCATCCAACACGCGAAAGCCCGGCAGGCTGGTTCTGACCGACGCATTGCGAGTCGGTGAAGTGGCCGTGAAAGAGAAGCCTCAGCCAGAAAAAGCGGAACCGGTTTACAAGGCCGAAGATTCTGTCAAACCAATGCTTCTGCGGGCTTGCGATATCGTGAAACATGCCGAACCCGCGGTCGAACAGCAAACCACGACTGAGCCAGAGGACGGCCTGACCGGCAGTCTGAGCGCCAAGATCGAAGCGTTGGAAACCGCAATTGCCCGAACCGAAGATCAGTGGGAGCCGGACGGCGACAGCGAAGATGCTTATTCCGGCACGCCGACGAAGCCACTTGAGTGGGCTGCGGAGGCCGAGACACCGGCAAAACCGCTGGAGTGGGCCGCAGAAGATGAGTTCAACATCACCTACTCGGCAAAGATCAGCCAAGCTGAAAGGATACACGAGGACGTTGACACTGCCACAAAGGCGACCTTTGTCCGCGACCCTGCGGTCGCAGCGTCTGCGCAGGCAGTGAAGTCAGCATCAAAAGAATTGCATGTGCGACCCACTGGCAAAGATGCGCAGATTGCAGGCAAAAACTCGCTGTTGATGGACACAGATCCACTGGCTACGGGACTGGACGCGTTGACCATGGACGAAGACGCGCTGCGCGGTCTGATCGCGCAGGTCGTTCGGGAAGAGCTGCAAGGCGTTCTGGGCCAGCGTATCACCCGCAATGTCCGCAAAATGGTGCGACGTGAGATTTACCGCGCACTGGCCGAGCGCGAAGTTGATTAAACCTTAGGGCCGCTTCGGCGGCCGTGCCATACCCAGCAGGCGATCGAGGTCCATATGCTGTTCCAGATGATCCGCCAGCGCGTCCAGCGTATCCTCGACCCCATCCTCATAAGACAAATCTGATGCCGCGCCCAATTTCTCTAGGTAACGGGCGCGGAAGGTGTCGGATGAAAAGATGCCGTGCAGATAACTGCCACGAATGCGGCCCGTTTTGTCTGTGGCGCCTTCCGGTCGTCCGCCAATCTCAAGCCAGGCGTGGCCGCAATCGGGACCTTCGGTTTGGCCCATGTGAATCTCATACCCGGTGACCGGCTCGTGGCACGGAATAGTGCGTGCCGTGCGCAGGGTAACCTGCTTTTGACCTGCCATGATGGTGGTCACGTCCAACAAGCCCAGCCCGTCAACCGTGCCGGGCCGGCCATCGACGCCATCGGGATCGGCGATGGTCTTGCCCAGCATCTGGTACCCGCCGCACAGACCCAGCACATGGCCACCCCGACGAACATGGGCATATAGGTCGATATCCCAGCCCTGCGCCCGGAAGTAGGCCAGATCACCGATGGTGGATTTGCTGCCGGGTAACAGCACCAGATCGGCATCACCGGGCAGGGGACGACCAGCCGGGATGATCTCAACGGTGACACCCGGTTCGGCGGACAAAGGATCCAGGTCGTCGAAATTCGCCATGCGTTCCAGTTGCGGCACAACCACCTTGCAGGCCCCGCCGCTGTACGAGCGGATGTCCATCATATCCTCTGCAGGTAACCTCCAAGCGTCATGAAACCACGGAACTACGCCCATGCATGGCCATCCTGTGCGGGTGGCGATGTCGTCACGCCCCTCATCAAACAGGGAGACGTCGCCCTTGAACCGGTTGACGGCGAAACCTGTGATCATCTCAAGATCACCGGCATCCAGAACCGCCTGCGTGCCGACGATTTGCGCAATGACTCCGCCTCGGTGGATATCGCCCACCAGAACGACCGGTATGTCAGCGGCACAGGCAAAGCCCATATTGGCGATGTCGCCCTTGCGCAGGTTGGTTTCAGCCGGGCTGCCGGCACCTTCGATCAGCACCAGATCGGCATCGCTGCACAGCCGGTAAAAGCTTTCCAGCGCGGCACCCAGCAGTTTGGATTTGTCTTTACGATAGTCACCCGCCTTCATCGTACCCGAACGCTGGCCTTGAACTATGATTTGAGCGCCAGTGTCCGTTTCCGGTTTCAACAGAATCGGGTTCATATCCGTATGGGTCGGGCGCTTGGCTGCACGCGCCTGCAAGGCCTGCGCGCGGCCAATCTCGCCACCATTCTCGGTCACGGCGGCATTGTTGGACATGTTCTGTGGCTTGAACGGAGCTACCCTCAGCCCGCGCCGCGTATAAGCGCGCGCTAGCCCGGCCACCAAAACTGATTTTCCGACATTGCTGCCGGTGCCCTGAATCATGATGGCGCGAACCATGGTCGTCTCCTATACGTTAGGGCGCAGATGACCTGATTTGACACCAAAGGGAAAGCCCCGGATGAACACGCCCGCGCATCTTTTGATCGGCGCTGCCGCTTTTGCGCGGCCTGCGCGGGGGGCAATTCTGTGGGCTGCGGTGCTGGGATCTGTTCTGCCCGATCTGTCGCTGTATGTCATGGCTGGGGTGTCCTTGCACGTCTTGAACATCCCGCCGCAGATCGTTTTTGACGAGCTATACTTCTCACCGGCCTGGCAGACAGTGTTTGCCATTGACAACTCGTTCATCTTGTGGGGTCTGGCGCTGATGCTTGGGCTCTGGCGTGGATGGCGTTTTTTGACAGTCACAGCGTCCGCAGGGCTGTTGCATCTGTCGATGGATTTTCTGCTGCATGCCGGTGACGGTCGCCCGCAATTTTGGCCGTTGAGCGAATGGGTCTTTCACAGCCCGGTCAGCTATTGGGACAGTTCGCATCACGCCCTTTGGGTGGCACCTGTTTCTGTCGTCATATGTGCAACGTCTTATGTGGTGCTATGGAACAGGGGGCTGTCAGCGCCCGCAAAGCTGTTCTTTGCCGTATTACTGGGGGCCGAGATTTGGGTTGCCCGCCAATGGCTGCTGTTTTTCTGACCGCCAAAAAGAAAAACGCGCCCCAGAAAGCGGGCGCGTTTTTTCCTGCAGATGTCGCCTTGGTTTAAGCGGCTTCTGCCTGCTGAGCGGCATTGCGACGCTCGCTTTCTTCACGCGACAGCGCGACCGAGGTACGCACGCCACGACCAACGAACTCCATCAGTCCGCCGACAACCCGTTCGTTGGGGTCGATACCTGCGCAGGACAGCACCTCGCGACCGTCGCGCGAGCGGGCCCAACGGGCGATCTGTTCCGGGCCATTGCCGTATTTCTTGTCATCGGCAATAGCGTCATCCAGTGCAGCCAGCACAACGGCTGCGAAAAGTTTGCGTGCACGATTGCCTTGCTCATTGTTAAAGGCAGTGCCGTCAACGAAATCTCTCATCTCGTCTTCCTTGTTGTTCTTGCTCTTGCATTTTCGGCGTGACGGTCCTTATGACCTATTAGATGTGATTCGGATACAGCTAAAATGCATAGTTGCGTTGCGTCATTTGCATAGCTTGCTGCAAGTGCAGCACTAGGTCTCGTTGTCTTGTCAGGTGTGGTTACGCCAGATATAGGGACGGGAACTGACGCATCAACCGTTTGTGAAGGATTTATGTCATGCCCAAGATAAATGGGAACGAAATTCGCCCCGGCAACGTGCTTGAGCATAACGACGGGCTGTGGGCTGCTGTTAAGGTCGACCATGTAAAGCCCGGTAAAGGCGGTGCTTTTGCGCAGGTCGAACTGCGCAACCTGCGCAATGGTTCGAAATTGAACGAACGTTTCCGTTCGGCGGACAAGGTCGAGCGCGTGCGCCTGGAACAGAAAGATCAGCAGTTCCTGTACGAATCTGACGGCATGCTGGTGTTCATGGATTCCGAGACCTATGAGCAGATTGAGCTGCCCGCCGAACTGTTGGGTGAACGTCGCCCGTTTCTGCAGGACGGCATGACCATCGTGGTCGAATTCTATGAAAGCGAGGCGCTGAACGCTACGCTGCCCCAAAAAGTGACCTGCAAGATCGTCGAGACCGAGCCGGTGGTCAAAGGTCAGACCGCTGCGAACTCGTTCAAACCGGCGATTCTGGACAATGGCGTGAAGGTCATGGTGCCGCCGTTCATCGGTCAGGATGAGATGATCGTGGTGAACACCGAAAGCATGGAATACTCCGAACGCGCGTAAATCGGCGCTTTGGCGAAACACGAAAAGACCGCGACGGTAGGGGCCGCGCGGTCTTTTTTAGTGCAGTTTTCTGGGTCGGCGATACCGTTCGGGATTGGGGCCGAACAATTCCAGCATCAGTTCGTATTTAATGCGGTTGGCACTGACTTGTCGGTAAAAGGCGATCAAAAAGGCCGTGGGGCCCTGAATGCGGCCAAGACCGCTGGTGGCGGCAACCACGGTGCCCACATCCGTTTTGCCATTCAGAACCAGATACCCGCCCAGCATCAGAACACCGACTGTGCCTGCGCCATTAATGACACTCAGCAGAAATTTGGCCGACAGCTTCCACAAGAACATGCGGCGGCGCGTGTTGTAGATATCGTCGAACTGGGCCTCAATATCGCGCGCCACGGCGTCAATGTCTTCGGTGGTCAGCCTGTCGGTAGAGCTGCGCAATATGCGGACCCGCTCCGCCACAAAGACGTTCACCTTTCGCTGCGAGACCAGCACAATCACGATCTGCGGCACGATCATTGAAAAGGCGATCATGCCCAGCCCGGGTTGCGTGGACGAGATGTAGCCAATGACGCTGATCAGCGTGCCGATCTGCACAACCGGGTCTGAAAAGGCGCCGCCGGCGAACTTTCCCAACTCCTCGGCCTCGGCCGAGATGGCCGTGGTCATGGTTCCTGAGCGCATTTTCTCACCGGTTTCACTCAGGTCGGACGAACGCACCAAAAGCCGCTGGCGGATCATGCGGATCAGATCCTCGCCTAGCGTCCCGGCGCGATAGCCCAGCAACCATTTCAAGGCCAGACTCAGCAGGATGACTGACATCATGCCTGTGCCAAGGTAAAGCAATCGCTCGGTGCTGATATCGTTCGAGGTCAGATGGTTAACGATATCGCGCTGAAACTCCAGCGGCACCGCGGCAAGGCCTGCGATGGCGATGGACAGGAGAATAAGAATGATTTGCCGTCCGGCGCTGGCACGCCAGATCGCAGCGTATAACTTAAGCATATGCGCATCCGTTCAATGGACTGACCACACTGTGGCAGCGCCCCGAATATGTTCAAAGGGTGTCGGGCCGCGCTACGGTTCAGCCGTGCCGGAATGGCAACATGTTAGGTGTCAAGCGTGACGGTGGCCTCGGCGGCCTGCATATCGTCGCTGGCGCGGTCAAACCTCAGATAGGCGATCCCCTGACCGTTCGATTGGGTGAACAAGGTACCGGCCGGTTTGCCGCCAGATGTAATCTCGGTCCCTACCGGTGCCGCGCCATTGACCCGGACACGACGCAGCCCTTTGCGCAACTCAGTCTTGTGTTTCATGCGGGCGGTGACTTCCTGCCCGACATAACATCCCTTTTTGAAGTCGACACCGTTCAGACCTTCGAACCCGGATTCTAGGATATAGCTGTCTGGGGTCAGCTCGATACCGGTTTCCGGAATGCAGTGTCGCACGCGGATGGCGTCCCAATCGGTACCATCGACGCCTTCGGCCTCGGCCGTATACGCCCGCCACCCCATATCTGGATGGCGCGGATCGGGCAGGGCGCCTGCGGGCGCGGTGCGAGTACCGCGTTGCAGGTTAAGGCCGCTATCTTCGATCGAAACATCGGCGCGTAGCTTGTACATGCCCAGCCGCTTGACGAACCCATCGGCGATATCTTCGGCGACATCCAGAAGAACCGTATCGCCGTCGCGTTTCAGAAAGAAGTCCGCCAGATACTTGCCCTGCGGGGTCAGCAGCGCGGCATAGACCAACCCCTGATCCAGTCCGGAAATATCATTGGTAACCAGCCCCTGAAGAAAGCTGTCAGTGTCCGACCCGCTAAGGCGCAGAATACGGCGATTGGGCATGGGGTGGTCCTCGTCTTTTCCCTTGGCCCCGTGATATAGGAGATCGCGCCGCCATGACCAGAGGATATCCGCCTTGCCAGCACCAATCAGCATCGTCATCCCGACCCTGAACGCGGCTGAGGCCTTGTTGGAATCCCTGCCTGCTTTGATGGAGGGTTTGCACACGGGGTTGGTCCGAGAGCTGATTGTTACCGATGGTGGATCGACCGACCAGACCCTTGAAATTGCAGAAGAGGCAGGGGGCGAGATCGTGACCGGGCCATCCTCACGCGGGGGGCAGTTGCGGCGGGGCTGCTCGGCAGCCAAAGGCGAATGGCTTTTGGTCCTGCACGCCGATACAATCTTGCAAGAAGGGTGGAGCAAGGACGTGGCAGAGCATTTGCCCACGGGCAACCCCGCGGCGTTTCGTCTGACCTTTCAGGCCAGTGGGTTTTGGCCAGCTTGGGTTGCGGGCTGGGCTAACATGCGCAGCCGGGTGTTCAGCCTACCTTATGGTGATCAGGGGTTGCTTGTGTCGCGTCGCGCCTATGACAAAGCCTCAGGTTACCCGGACCAACCGTTGATGGAGGACGTGGCGCTGGCGCGCGCCTTGCCACATATCACCCTGTTGAACACCCGCGCGGTTACGAGCGCGGACCGCTATGCACGGGCGGGGTGGATGCGTCGGGGGGCGCGGAATCTGTGGACTCTGGCACGATACTTTCTTGGGGCTGATCCAGAGCGTCTGGCTCAGGCGTATCGGCGATGAGCGTTGTGCGCAGTTCGACAATGGATTTGCCCAATCGGAAAGGCGCGGCAAAGCTGACCAGACATAGGGCGACGATCTGCAACACCAGAATATGCGCGTTTTCCTGTAGGTATTCCCATTCGTCCTTTAGCTTTCCGACCTGATCGACCAGATCATCATAGCTTTGGGCGAGGATCAGATAGTCCCCGGCAATAGCAGGCACTTTCCGGCGCATGTTGTCGATCGCGACCTGTGTTGCATCGTCCAGGGTGGTGAAAACCAGAAACTGGTCAATGCTGAACGCATCGGCCTTGGCGGCCATAGCGCGTATTTCCTCCTGCTCGTCTCTTGCTTGTCCGCCTAACAGGAAATGCAATCCTTGCAAGGGCGCGACCTCATTGGTCACGGCGATGAACAATGGCAGGTCAGCATTACTGGCGGTTGAGGCCGAAAGGAATTCAACCTTATCGCACAAAACGGCGGTGTCCGGGTCATAGGCCGGATCGCAGAACCGCAGTCGGAACCGCGCGGCGTCGCGGTCAAAAGCAAGCGTCGCGGCATAGGCCACATCGATTTGCCGGTCCAACCGCGAACTGTCCGAGGTGTAGAGCCCGGCCAGAACCGCCACCAGCGCGCCGATGCCGCCCAGAACGACCCAGACCAGGTCGGCCAGCTTCCATGCCCGGTGCCCGGCCGGTTTGCGAAATAGAAACGCGGTGCCAACCGAGCCAATAATAAAGAACAAGATCAGCAGGGGCAGTTGATTATCGGTCACAAATGTCATGACACCAAAGTGACCGCGTGCCAGCGCGCTGGCAACACTCCTCACGTTCAGTTGTAGAGATTTCGCATCAACAGGGCTTGGCCTGCAGGGCAGCTATCTTGCGCTGGTCAAAGGCACAATCACCGCTCCCTCCTGCGGTGGAAACCCAAACAGCCTCACCGAAAACATTCTCAAAACACTGATCGAAGCTGCGTTGTGATTGGCCTCAACCTGTGCAAATAACTTAGCCGGTCCGCTTTGCAGGACAGTTTCTTCCTTTACGAAAGGTTCGGATGTGACCCTGTTTGTCATTGCCATCATTTTGACGGCGGCAGTGTTGCACGCGGTATGGAATGCGATTGTCAAAACCGCAGCTGATCGGACCACCACTTTAGGTCTGGTGGCATTGGGGCATGTCATTCCAGCAACGGTAATGATCCTGTTGCTGCCACTGCCCAGTGCCGAAAGCTTTCCATACATCCTGATCTCAACCGTGGTGCATTTCGGCTATTATTTCATGCTGGGCAAAGCCTATCAGCACGGAGACTTAAGCGTCGTATATCCAATTGCCCGGGGTATCGTTCCTGCGCTTGTATCGCTGTGGGCCATGCTGTTGGTGGGCGAGGTGCTGCCGCTGCAAGCCTGGGGTGGGATCGCCCTGATTGCCGTTGGTATCCAGCTCAGCAGTTGGAAGGCATTGCGCTCTGGCGTGGGGCGTTGGGCCCTTGGATTTGCACTGGGCACGGGCTTTTGCATCTCGATTTATTCGGTCGTGGACGGTATTGGCGTGCGCTTGTCCGGCAATACGCTTAGCTACTGGGCCTGGGGCGCGTTTCTGCACCTGTTTATCGCGGGGTTTGTCGGTATCCGTCGACGGAAAACTCTGGCTGAACTGCCTGCCAAAGTCTGGATGATCGGTATTCTGGGCGGGCTTGTTTCGATGACAGCCTATGGTCTGGTGCTTTATGCCAAAAACTTCGCTCCGCTTGGTGCAGTTTCGGCGTTGCGGGAAACCTCGGTTATATTCGCGGCGCTGATCGGGTTTGTTTTCTTGAAAGAGGGCAACTGGATGCGGCGACTTGGTGCCGCGGTTCTAATGGCTGTTGGAGTGGCGCTGATAGGCCTGTCCGTCTGATACGCCTGCGACACAGCCTTGCTGAAGCCGCCCCCGATCTCTCATAGTAACGTGAGAAAAGGGAGCGTTTTCATGACCAAAGAGATTGTTCTGATCCACGGTGCCTTTGCCGGGCCATGGTGTATGCAGGATTACGCCGGGTTTTTTCGCGACCGGGGCTGGACTGTACACACCCCCGCGCTGCGCTATCACGGCGGGGACTCAAAGGCCGAACCCGACCCGCGCCTGACCGATACCAGCGTGATGGACTATGCCAACGACATAGCAGAGTTCGTGCAGGGGTTAGACAGCAAACCGGTTCTGTTGGGCCACGCCATCGCCGGAGTTGTAGCACAGCAGGTGGCCTCACGCGGGTTGGCCAGCGCTATTGTCCTGATCAACCCGAACGCGCCGTGGGGCACCTTGCCCGAAACCGATGACGAACGCGCCATCCCGCGTGCGTTGATGGAGGGCGGGGCGTTCTGGAAACAGCCCATGCGGGTCGAGTTCGACCTGATGGCCCCCTTCGCGCTGAACAAAATACCCGAGGCGCAGCAGCATGCGGTGTTCGACCGTTTAGGCGCCGAAAGCGGGCGGGTGATGTTTGAGATGTTCTTTTGGATGTTCGACGATCACCACGCGATGAAGGTCGATATCGACAAGGTCGATTGCCCGGTGCTGGTCGTTTCAGGAACCGAGGACCGGGCCGTGAACCCCAACACCTGCCGCGCTCTGGCGCAGCTTTACGGCGACCATGCGACTTTCCTGCCTGTCGAGAACCACGCGCATTTCCTTTTCATGGAGCCCGGCTGGGAAAAGCCCGCCGCGCAGATCGCGGACTGGTTAGAGGAGAAGGTGGGCTAGCCCGCCCACCTTAAGTGTTCAGTTATTGGTCGAGAACGTGCTCTGCGGTTTCCACTTCATCGTGCCGTCGTCCTCACGGTGACAACGCAGCAGGCGTTCCTGGATCGTGCTGACCGTCTGGGTAACGGTGTTGTCGCCGACCAGCAGGACAAACGCGTCCTGCGAATAGGCCATGCCGTTATAGTAGCAGAACTTGGTCTCGGCCCCGTCCGGAATTGGGGATGCGGTGGTCAATGTCTGCTGCGCACTCGCTTGGCTGGCCAGTAGCGCCAAGGCCAGCCCAAGGGTTAGTGTTTTCATGTCGTCCTCCCGTTCGAAAATCTGTTGTTGGTTTCATTGCGTCTTGGACGCTCGGAACCTCAATTGTCGCTCTTGAATGACGGTTTGAAGTAAGTGTGAACGAGATCAACGGGTTAGGCAAGGGGAGTGTTTAGTGGCGGCTGGCGGAGACGATCCGCGCTTGCCACCTAAAGCCTGATGCAAAGCATTAAGCACACACTCGACTCGCCCCCATAGGCCGACGCGAAATCGTGTTCTTGCCTAGCAAAACTTATTAATAGACTGTCGCGCTACCTCTCTTGTTCGAGCGCGACTCTGCCCATTCACCATCTCATCAAGATAAACCAACTGCATAGCGATTAGCGCCCTACCATCGAAATTCTGAAAAATTGGCGGGCCAAAAATCTCGCTTGAGAATGTGTCTTTCGAAATGAGTGAATCCAATCCAATCGGATCTCCGGGCACACCACTTGCGTTGAAAATTTCTTCTTTCACACAATTTGCGAACATCTCAGGGGAAATAGACGTTTTTATCCAAACCTCTGAATATTCAATCTCTGCGTTTGGCCAGTCAAAGTTTGTCACTAGGCAGGTTAGCTTTTCAGATTTCAAGAATTTTGAAAAAAACTCTGGTTCGAAAGAAGTTAGATTTGTTTCTGCAACGTCGCCAACTAATAGGATATGGATGATACCTGTTACAGTTTCCGGGTGTTCATCAAGGTAGAATTTAAGGCCGGATAATTGGCGCACTATGTTGACTGTATATGCCAAATTAGCATCAAATATTTTTCTGATTGCTTCAGAACTACCGTTATCTAACGTGATTTGTATAGGGCCAGTTCTTTTCTTCAAACCATTGTCGCAGCCATCAGGTGAGTGGCAATACTCAACGTCATGCGCCATATGTGCGACCAAGTCCGGGAAGGAACCCTCGCCTTTTATACTTTCGTACAATTCGATGTAGTCGCATGCATTTTTTGACAACTCTGTATTTGCGGCAGTAGTGAAAGCGAGAAATACTGTGCCTGCTGCGAGAGTGAGTTTGAATTTGATCACTAGTTTAATAGCTTTCTTTTAGATTTTGATGGGATAAACCCTTCAAGCTATTGCTTCATTTAGACTGGCGCTGCCCAATCTCTAAAGGTTGACACTTGTAGTAAGAAATCAAACATCCAACTCCTCCACAAACCGCGCGTTCTCCTGAATGTACTGGAACCGCAGTTCGGGTTTTTTGCCCATCAGACGCTCGACTAGATCGCCGGTCTCGCCGGGTTCGTCCTCGTCGATGGTGACGCGGATCAGTTTGCGCGAAGCCGGGTCCATCGTGGTCTCTTTCAGGTCCTTGGCGTCCATCTCGCCCAGACCCTTGAAGCGGGACACGTCTATCTTGCCCTTGCCGCCCAGACCTTTCTCAAGCCACTCGTCACGCTCAGCCTCGTCCAGACAATAGACGCGTTTCGCGCCTTGGGTCAGGCGGTACAAAGGCGGGCAGGCGAGGTACAGGTGGCCGGCTTCGATCATCGGGCGCATCTGGGTGAAGAAGAACGTCATCAGCAGCGCCGCGATATGCGCCCCGTCCACATCCGCGTCGGTCATGATGATGATCTTGTCATAGCGCAGGTCGTCGACGTTGAACTTGGTGCCAAGGCCGACACCCAGCGCTTGGGTCAGGTCGTTGATCTCGGCATTGGTACCCAGTTTCGAACTGGCCGCGCCCAGCACGTTCAGGATTTTACCTCGCAGGGGCAGCAGCGCCTGCGTTTTGCGGTTGCGGCCCATTTTCGCGGAACCACCGGCCGAGTCACCCTCGACGATGAATAATTCCGTGCCATCGCGTGTTGAACTAGAGCAGTCCACCAACTTGCCGGGAAGACGAAGTTTCTTAGTGGCGGATTTGCGTTGTGTTTCCTTCTCGGCCCGTCGGCGCAGGCGTTCTTCGGATCGCAGGATGAGGAAGTCCAAAATGGCGCCGGCGGATTTCGTGTCCGCGGCCAGCCAGTTATCAAAATGGTCGCGGACAGAGTTTTCGACCAGCCGCTGTGCCTCGACCGTGGCCAGACGGTCTTTGGTCTGACCGACGAATTCGGGTTCGCTGATGAAACACGACACCAGAGCGCAGCCGCCAGTGATCAGGTCGTCACGGGTGATCTGTCCGGCCTTTTTGTTGTTGATCAACTCGCCATAGGCTTTGATCCCCTTGAGGACCGCAGCCCAGAAGCCTGCCACATGGGTGCCGCCTTCGGGCGTGGGAACGGTGTTACAGTAGGACTGGATGAACCCGTCACGCGATGGCGTCCAGTTGATTGCCCATTCGACCTTGCCGGGGGTGCCGAATTTCTCGTTAAAGTCCACGGTGCCAGCAAAGGGTTGCTCGGCATAGGTGGACGAGCCATTCATCGTCTCTTTCAGATAATCCGACAGACCACCGGGAAAGTGGAAACTCGCCTCGGTCGGGGTCTCGCCATCGTCGATGGCGGACTTCCAACGGATTTCAACGCCCGAGAAAAGATAGGCTTTGGAGCGGATGGATTTGAACAGCCGCGCCGGTTTGAACTTGTGATGGCCGAAGATCTCAGCATCGGCGTGGAAGGTGACTGTGGTGCCCCGCCGGTTGGGGGCTGCACCGACCTTTTCTACTGGTCCCAGCGGGATACCGCGTGAGAACCGCTGTTCGAACAGCGTTTTATCCCGCGCCACCTGCACGACCATCGAATCCGACAATGCGTTTACCACAGATGCGCCCACGCCGTGCAGGCCCCCCGAAGTCTGGTACGCCTTGCCCGAGAATTTGCCACCCGCGTGCAGGGTGCACAGGATTACCTCTAGCGCCGATTTGTCAGGGAATTTCGGATGCGGATCAATCGGAATACCGCGCCCGTTGTCGCGCACGGTCAGAGCGTAATCGGCGTGCAGTTCAACCTCGATCCGGTTGGCGTGGCCCGCGACCGCTTCGTCCATCGAGTTGTCGAGGATTTCGGCCACCATATGGTGCAAAGCGCGCTCATCAGTGCCGCCGATATACATACCGGGGCGTTTTCGGACCGGCTCAAGACCTTCCAGAACCTCAATCGAAGAGGCGTCGTAAGTGGTGGTCGCGCTTGGCGTCAACAGATCGTCGGGCATCGGGGCTGCTCTTGTTTTTAGGTTGAGACCCATTATGGCAGGTGATGTGGTCCGGGGGAAGAGGGGCGCGAGGTGTTGTGGGCGATTGGCTGTGATCTTGCTGGGCGATACCCACGCACGCAACCGAAGTTATTGAGGTTTTTCCGCCGTCAAGCGCACCCCACCGATCCGCCTTTGCTTCACGTCGCTGACAAATTGCGCGTACATTTTCAGGAAGGTATCGCCTTTGGACGGGTTGCCCGCGCGTTCGGCCTCGGCATCCAGGGTTTGATACATGCTGAGACGCCGCGCCAGGATTTCACCCCAGGACGCTGTTACATCGTCGGCAGATACAATGGTAAATCCAGCTTTGGCCAACTGGGCTTCGTATTCGGGAATGCTCAGCAGGGACTGGCAAGCAAATCGTTGGTGGTACAGCTCCATCTCATCGTCGGGCAGGGGCGTATGCATCACCCAATCGGTAAAGGCGAACCGTCCGCCGGGGCGCAGAACGCGAATGACTTCGGACAGAGCTTTGAGCTTGTCGGGGATATGCAAGAAGGATTCCTGACTGACTGCCGCGTCGAAATGCGCCCCGTCAAACGGTATTTCCATCGCGCTGCCCAGAATTGGATGAACCTGATACTGTAACCCGACAAGGGCGTTCAGTTCCTTGGCACCGTCAACGCGGTTGGGGCTGATATCAAGGCCAGTGACGTCAACGTTGCGCTCAGCGGCGTACCAGCGCGCAGGCCCGCAAAGCCCGGCACATACATCCAGAATGCTGTCGCCGGATTTCATCCTGGCCTTGTCCGCCAAACGGGCGTTGGCATTCAGGCCGTCATAGTGATCCTGATCATAAGGGTAGAGCGCTTGCGGGGTCACATCCTCAAGCGATCCGCGAAGGCTTGTCAGCTTGGTCAGGATATGCGGCGCGGAAATTGGGTGGTTGGCATAGAATTCAGTGACAGTTTTCTCCGCCATTTCCATGAGATACTCCCTTACTTGCGTTTCGTCAGCTTAGCCTGACATGGTGGGGCGATCCAGTTTTGTCTCAGAGGGATACGAGTGCGAAACTTGGAGGCGAAGACGCGACACGACAACAGGATGAGGACCACATGAGCTGGATTAAGACTGTTCCATTTGACGAAGCCACTGGCAAGCTGAGGAAGCTTTACGAGCGGGTCACCGGGCCGGACAACAACGTGGACAACATCATGATGGTGCATTCTTTGCGACCGCATTCGATGGAAGGTCACATGGCGCTGTACAAGAACGTCCTGCATCATTCTGGCAATAAGGTCCCGAAATGGTTTCTTGAGGTGCTGGGGGTCTGGGTCAGTTCCCTGAACCAGTGCAGCTATTGCGTCGAGCATCATTTTAGCGGGTTGCAACGATTGTTGGGGGAAATAAGTCGGGGTGATGCCATCCGCGCGGCGATTGAGGCGGGAACACCGGAATCCGCGCCACTGGACAATGCCCAGATTGCTGCCATGTGCTATGCGCGCAAGCTGACCGAAGCGCCTGCGGAGATGGTTCAGGCTGATGTTCGCGCCTTGCGGGATGTCGGGTGGGATGATGGCGAGATTCTCGAGATCAACCAGGTCTGCGCCTATTTCTCATATGCGAACCGGACGGTTCTTGGGCTTGGATGCTCGACCACAGGCGATGTGCTGGGCCTGTCGCCCAACAACTCGGACGACCCGGCGGATTGGGGGCACAGCTAGATAGCCGCAGCGGTGTATTGAACATTTGTAGCAGACAATTTCCTTCGCTTGAGACCTCAAAATTTGACCCGTATCAAGGCGAAATCCCGCGCTTTTTGCTAGACGTTTCGACGGATAGCGAAAAAGGAAAAATTGAATGGAATCTGCGGCACAAATTGAACAAAAACAACCCTCTGTCAAAATCGTTCCACCCCCCAAGCCCGAGCCATCGCAACCCAGCCCCGAGCGTATTCGGCAGGCGTTTGAAAGCGGCAAATACCCCTATGACCGCAAGATGGCGCGCGGCAAGTATGAGGCGGAGAAAGCGCAGCTGCAGGCCGAATTACTCAAGGTGCAGCTATGGGCGCAAGAGACAGGGCAGCGCTTTGTTTTGCTGTTCGAAGGGCGTGATGCCGCCGGCAAGGGCGGCACGATCAAGCGGTTCATGGAACACCTGAACCCACGGCAAGCCCGCGTTGTTGCATTGAACAAGCCGACCTGGGAAGAGAAGGGTCAGTGGTACTATCAACGCTATATTCAGGAACTGCCGACGGTAGGCGAAATGGTGTTCTATGACCGCTCTTGGTACAACCGCGCGGGCGTTGAGCGGGTCATGGGGTTTTGTTCGCCCAACGAGTACCTTGAGTTCATGCGGCAGACGCCCGAGTTGGAACGGATGTTGGTGCGCTCGGGTATTCAGCTCTACAAATATTGGTTCTCGGTCACGCAGCCGGAACAACAGCGCCGCTTCAAAAGCCGGGAAACCGATCCGTTGAAGCAATGGAAGCTGTCGCCCATCGACAAGGCGAGCCTTGATAAATGGGACGACTATACCGAAGCGAAAGAGGCGATGTTCTTCTATACCGACACCGCCGACGCGCCATGGACCATCGTCAAGTCGAACGACAAGAAGCGCGCGCGCCTGAACTGTATGCGCCACTTTTTGTCGACGCTGGATTACCCGGACAAGGACCACAATATCGTGGGCCAGCCCGATCCCATGATCGTAGGGCAGGCGCATCACGTCATTCATCAGTCCGAGCATATTCTGGGCACTTCCCTGCATCCTGACGCGCGATGAACCAAGCGGCCAGTTGCCGGCAGCACTAGTCTCACCTTGAAATTTCACTGATCACCTCTTGTCCCGGCCTTTGGCCGGGCATAAGGCTGGTGAAATGAATAAGGTAATGACATATCGCGCCCACTTCCGGGCCATTGCAGTTCTGGGCCTGCCGCTGGTCGGCGGGCATCTGGCGCAGTTTGCCATTGGATTGACCGACACGATCATGCTGGGCTGGTACGGGGTCGAGGCATTGGCCGCCGTGACGCTGGCCAGTAGCTATTATTTCGTGCTGTTCCTGTTTGGCGGCGGTTTCGGACTGGCGGTGATGCCCATGGTGGCGACTGCGGCCGCCGAAGAGGATGAAACCAGCATTCGCCGCTCGACCCGTATGGGGGTGTGGCTGTCCTTGTTATACGCCGTGCTGGTAATGCCATTGCTGTGGTGGTCCCACCCGATTTTGATTGCTGCAGGGCAGGACCCGCAAGTGGCCGAGACCGCGTCGCAGTATCTGCGTGTCGCAGGATGGGGCCTGTTCCCGGCGCTGGTGGTTATGGTACTGAAATCTTATCTGGCCGCTTTGGAGCGCACGCAGATCGTCTTGTGGATCACCGTGACGGCCGCTGTCGTCAACGCGCTGACCAACTATGCACTGATCTTCGGCAATTGGGGCGCGCCGGAACTGGGCGTGATGGGGGCGGCGATTGCCTCGGTGGTGACGCAGATGGTGTCGCTGGTTGCGGTCGTGGTCTACGCCGTGCGCGTATTGCCCGAACATAACCTGTTCCAACGGTTCTGGCGCCCGGATTGGGAGATGCTGTACAGCGTGCTGCGTCTTGGCATTCCCATTGGATTTACATTGCTTGCCGAGGTGTCGCTGTTCGCCATGTCGGCCTTTATGATGGGGTGGATCGGGCCGGTGCCGCTGGCAGCGCATGGGATCGCGTTGAACCTGGCCTCGGCCACGTTCATGGTGCATCTGGGGCTGTCTAATGCGGCCACGATCCGTGCGGGGAACGCGCTGGGGCGCAAGGATCGACCACATCTGGAAAAAGGCGCAAAGGCGGTGACCGTGATGTCTTTGTTGGTGTCTGTTCTGACGATTATCTTGTTTGTGACCTGCGCCGAGCCTCTGATTTCCGTATTTGTCGAACCCGACGATCCGCAGCGCCCGCAAATCCTGGCCATCGGAACGGGCCTGCTGGCCATGGCCGCCTTGTTCCAGCTGGTCGACGGGGCACAGGTGATCGCGCTGGGTCTGCTGCGTGGATTGCAGGATGCCAAAGTGCCGATGGTAATGGCCGGGCTGAGCTATTGGGTGATTGGGATTCCGGCGTCGTACTACTTTGGCTTTATACAGGGGATGGAGGGTATCGGCATCTGGCTGGGCCTTGTGCTGGGGCTTGCCTGTGCGGCTGTCCTGCTGATGGCCCGTTTCTGGATGCGCTCGGTTCAGACCGTAGGGGTGCCTGCGGAATAGCCGCGCCTTCAGCCTTTGTTCAGCCGATCCGCCTTTTTGCGCACCAGAACGGAGCGCAGATCGTGCATCGCCAGCAACAACCGGTCGGTGACATCTTCAAGCTGTTCGTCCGACGCCTTGGATTGTGCCCATTGCGTGGTCAGATTCAGATAGTCGACCGCGCGGTGGATGTCGTCGATATCCCGTTGCGCCAGCAGGGCTTTGCGCGCGTCCATCCAACGTGCGATTTCCGCCTGATCCGCTGCTGTCAGGGGGCGCTGGCCCTGTGGCTTGACCTCGCCATTGCGGATGTTGATGACCGCGATCTGATCCATCTCGATCCGCCGTTGACGGTTCTCGGTATCGATCCGAAAAACCGCCGCGCCATTCTCGCGGACACGAAAGTAGTATTCAGGCAGTTCTGCGGTCATCAGAGCCTCCGGATCAGGTCAGGGACGCGCAAAAGCGCTGGATGCGGGTGCAGGCCTCGGTCAGCGCCTCGTCCGAGGTCGCATAGCTGACCCGGAAGTTCGGTGACAGGCCAAAGGCTGCACCAAAAACGACTGCCACGTCGGCCTCTTCCAACAAGGCGGTGGCGAAAGCCTCATCCGATTCGATCCTGGAGCCCGCCGGAGTGGTTTTGCCGATCAGACCCGCGATCGACGGATAGACATAGAACGCGCCTTCGGGCGTCGGGCATGTGACGCCGTCAATCTGGTTGAGCATGTCGACCACCAAGTTGCGGCGGCGTTTGAATGTTTCGTTGTTGGGGGCCAGAAACGCCTGCGTGCCGTTCAGTGCCTCGACCGCTGCCCATTGGCTGACCGAGCAGGGGTTCGAGGTCGATTGCGACTGTATCTTGCGCATGGCAGCGATGATCTCGACCGGGCCCGCCGCGTAGCCAATGCGCCAGCCGGTCATAGCATAAGCTTTGGACACACCGTTGCAGGTCAGCGTGCGCTCATAGAGGCCCGGTTCCACTTCGGCAGGGGTGCAGAATTCGAACCCGTCATAGGCCAGATGTTCATACATATCATCTGACATGATCCACACATGCGGGTGGCGCATCAGCACATCGGTCAGGGCCTTCAATTCCGAACGGCTATAGCCCGCCCCCGTAGGGTTCGACGGAGAGTTGAAGATGAACCACTTAGTCTTGGGCGTGATTGCCGCCTCAAGCTGTTCGGCAGTCAGTTTGAAGCTGTTTTCCAGCGTCGTTTCCACTACAATCGGCGTACCACCGGCCAGCAGAACCATATCCGGATAGCTGACCCAATAGGGCGCGGGGATGACGACCTCATCCCCATCGTTCATGGTCGCCATCAGCGCGTTATACAGCGTCTGCTTGCCACCGGTTCCGACCGAGATCTGTGCGGGTGTGTAATCCAGCCCATGATCACGCTTCATCTTTGCGCAGGCGGCTTGTTTCAGCTCGGGGATGCCATCGGGTGCGGTGTATTTGGTCTTGCCGGCGGCAATGGCTGCAACGGCTGCGTCCTTGATGTTCTGGGGGGTGTCGAAGTCAGGCTCCCCCGCGCTCAGACCGATCACGTCCCGTCCGGCGGCCTTCAACTCGGCCGCTTTGGCCGTCATCGCGATGGTTGGTGATGGTTTTACGCGTGACAGTGTCGCAGACAGGAAAGTCATGATGGCCTCAGTTTGTATGTTCAACCTGTCTGTCATAGGGTGCGCCCGAATGACGATCAAGCAGTATGAGGCCGAGACATGGAGACCCTGATGACCGACGAAAACGACTGGTATAGCCCAGAGGCAGCGACATTCGGGGACCGGCTGGCAGGCGCGCGCGAGGCCGCAGGTATGACCCAGACCCAACTGGCGCGTCGGCTGGGTGTCAAAAAGGCGACTATTGTGGCCTGGGAAAACGATCTTTCCGAACCACGTGCCAACCGGCTGTCGATGATGGCGGGTATGATCAACGTTTCGATCATGTGGTTGCTGACTGGCGAAGGCGAAGGTATGGACGCCCCCGTCGAAGACGGCGAGGCCAATATCGAACTGGCGGATGCGGTGGCCGAGCTGCGCGCAATCCGGGGCGAGATGCGCGCCAGCGCCGAACGGGCCGCGCGGCTTGAGAAGAAGCTGCGCTTGATGTCGGAGCAGGGAAAGTGACCGAAACACGGGAAGTCAGGATCAAACGCATGAAAATGCGGTCCATGCGACGCGGGATCAAAGAGATGGATTTGATCCTGTCGGCCTATGCCGATCGTAATCTTGACGCGATGGATACTGCGGGCCTGGATCAGTTCGATGCGCTGCTACACGAAAATGATCAGGATCTATATCAGTGGGTCACCGGGCAGGCCCAGCCGCCCGAGGGGTTTGTCCATCTAGTTGCGGATATCGCGCAGACCTTTCAACAATAAAGAAAATCCAGCTTAACCGATTCTTGGTGATTTCGATTCATGCTGCCTGAAACAGCGCGACTGAATCGGAGGATCGGATGAGTATGGAAATGCAGGTCTCCGCGCCGGAAACCAAGGGTTTCATGACCAGCTATCTTGAGGCGCTCGCACTGGTCGAGCGGCTGCACCGTCTGCTGCTGGACGTCATCAAGGATGAGTTCGAGCGGGTGGGCGTGTTGGAAATCAACGCCGTTCAGGCCTTGCTTCTGTTCAATATCGGCGATCATGAGGTGACGGCGGGCGAGTTGAAAAGCCGTGGCTATTATCAGGGCAGTAACGTCAGCTACAACCTCAAGAAGCTGGTCGAAATGGGCTATATGCACCACCAAAGGTGCGAAATCGACAGACGCTCGGTCCGGGTTCGGCTGACGCCGCGTGGACGCGAGATTCGGGATATCGTGACCGAGCTGTTCTCGCGCCATGCCGAGGGGCTGCAAACCCGTGGTGTGCTTGGGTTGGAGGGGATCGACGACATCACAACCTCTCTGCGCCGGGTAGAACGGTATTGGACGGACCAGATTCGGTATATCTATTGATCAAGGGCGCGCATCGGACAGGATCAGCCCTTCAAGCTCTCGGGTCAGTTTTCGGGTCATAGCGTCCTCATAGGCGTCAAACCCCAGGGCAACCTCGACAAAGGCATCTGGCCCCAGGATGACCCAGGCGGTGTAATAGGCAGACAGCTCTCCGACCTGCACATAGCGTTTGTCGCCGTGGCTGGGGTCATCCGCGCCGATGACCAGGCCGTTGATGGTGATCCCCGAAGCTTCAAGCGCGCTTTTAGCTTCGCGCGGGTGAGTGCCCAGATTGTGTTTGCCGTCGCCGGACAGATCGAGTGTGCGTTTCCAGCAATTTGTTTGGTTGGACAGCAGATCAGCCCCGAACAGCATCGCTGAGCCAACAGCCGTACCTTGCGGGGCGGCACTGCGTTTGGTTCGGTTCATTAATGAGGCGATCCGGTCAAGATCGCTGACAGAACGTATGGCGATCCAGTCTTGCAACAGACGTTGATGGCCCGGCTCGCTCCACTCGAAAATCGCCAGCCGCACAGGGGCAGCAGGGTTTGACAGCAATAGCTGCACCACTTCAGGACGTTGCAAAGCGGCTGCCAGACCGTCAATTTGCAGCCGGTATTCGTGACTGTCCACCGAACCAGAAACATCCAGCCCCAGCGCCAGAGCTTGCCGGCATTCTGCCGTGGCCGAACCAGCGATCAAACTAATAACAAATGCCAAAAGCCGCGTCATCTGGGCGCGATGTCCTGCAGCACGCCGATTTGCAAGCTTGTCAGTTCGCGTTCAAGTTTCCGCCGCATGGCGCGTTCGAAATCCTCGAACCCCTGTGCGACTTCTAGAAATGCGCCGGGCCCGTACAGAACATTGTTTTCGAAGTAGGGAATCAGATGAACTTCACCCTCGAAATCGGCAGCATTGATAACCAGCCCATTGACCACAATGCCTTCGAACGGAAAGTGGCGATAAGCGGAAGCAGGTTGGAAACCGTCATTATTTGCACCGTCCCCAGACAGGTCGATGGTCTGAAACAAACATGGTGGTGCTTGCTGCATCAGGGTCGCACCAAAAGCCAAAGCTTGTCCCATGGCCGTGGCCGAGTCACCGTCAGATCGGACTGAACGCTGTATGGTCTCTGCCGCCGTCAGCAAGTCAGCTTGCGTGTTGATTATCGTCCAGTTCACGATCATACGCTGGGTCGAGCGGCTGCCCCACTCATACACAGCCAATGCCACGGGCATCGGAGAGGAAAAGAACGCCTCAGTCACTTCAGGGGCGATCAGGGCAGCAGCCAGGCCCTGCCGCTGCAGGGTATCCTCGGTTGCATCCACCGAGCTTGAGATATCCATAGCCAATGCCAGGGCCAGGCGACAGGTTTCGGCCCGAAGCGGGCTGGCCAATCCGGCCAGTCCCAGTGCTGTCAGCCAGCGGATCACCAGTGTCCGGTGCTTTCCATGCTGGCCCAGGGTTCGGCGGCTTCCAGTGCTTCACCGTTCTGCAGCAGCTCGACCGAGATATTGTCGGGCGACCGCACAAATGCCATGCGGCCATCGCGAGGTGGGCGGTTGATCACCACACCATTGTCCTGCAAGTGCTGGCAGACCTCGTAAATATTGTCGACGCCATACGCTAAATGCCCGAAATGCCGACTGTCGCTGGGCAGCGCATCGTCCCCATCCCAATTGTGGGTCAACTCAATTGGTCGGTCCTCTTGCCCCGGAGGCGCCATGAAGATCAGCGAAAACCGCCCCGCCTCGCTGTCATAGCGGCGGGTTTCCTTCAGGCCCAGCAACTCAAAAAACGCCATCGACTTTTCCAGATCCTTCACGCGGATCATGGTGTGAAGATATCTCAGCCCCATTGTGGCTTCCTTTCCGTTCAGGTGATGGGCTGCAGCTTAGCGCGCGGAAAATGCGTGTCGAGGGGCAGGGCGGACACAATTTTGAAAATGCGCCGCTGGGTGTACATGTCGCGGTTCCGGTCGGGGAACTGCCGATATATAGTGGTGGGCGACTCATTGCTGGAAAGGAACTTTTATGCCGCTGTCCTCTGACCAACTGGCCGAGATCGAAGCGCAACGGGCGCAATCGCATCCAACACGCCGCGTTGTGGCTGCGGGTATGGAAGATCATCTTTATACCGCTCATCAGGTGCTGGACCACGGTTTTGTGCGCGTGATCGACTATATGGGTGACGACGCGGCGATCTGTCAGGCGGCGCGAGTGTCGTATGGCAAAGGCACAAAATCGGTGCAGAACGATGAGGGTCTGATCCGCTATCTGATGCGTCACTGGCATTCGACCCCGTTCGAGATGTGCGAGATCAAGCTGCACGTCAAGCTACCTGTCTTTGTCGCCCGGCAGTGGATTCGTCACCGCACGGCAAATGTGAACGAGTATTCCGCGCGCTATTCGATCCTGGACCGCGAGTTCTATATCCCCGCACCCGATCATGTTGCCGCGCAGTCCGAGGTAAACAACCAAGGCCGGGGTGACGCCCTGCAAGGGGAAGAGGCCGCACGGGTTCTGGATATCCTCAAGGCCGATAGCGCCCGGTGCTATGACAATTATGAATCGATGATCAACCAAGACGGCCAACAGGGTCTGGCGCGTGAATTGGCGCGGATGAACCTGCCCGCGAATATCTATACGCAGTGGTATTGGAAGGTGGATCTGCACAACCTGTTCCACTTCCTGCGTCTACGTGCCGACCCGCATGCGCAGTACGAGATCCGGGTCTATGCGGATACCATGTGCAAGATCGTCGCCGACTGGGTGCCCTTCGCCTACAAAGCGTTCGAGGATTACCGGCTGGGTGCGGTGAACCTTTCGGCTCAGATGGTCGACAGCCTGCGCCGGATGTTGGCCGGGGAAAATGTCACGCAGGAAAACTCCGGCATGACCGCTCGGGAATGGCGCGAGTTCGAAGCGGTCATTCGCAAAAGCTGATCTCGCGTATTGCGAAGTATTGTGACGGAAAAAGCTAGTCCTCTCGCGCCTAAGTCGACCCGGCGCGACGGTAAGGTTTCTAACCTTTGAGTATTGGTCAACGGCCGGAAATTGGCCGTTGGCCTGTTTTGATCACCCGCAGCATGCGGGACTGTTTTACAGTGGCTTTAAATCAGATGCCATTTGTCGGCCGTCGCGTCCGTCTTCCAACTCATACGAGACTTTCTGATTGTCAGCGAGCCCGGTCAGTCCGGACCGTTCAACGGCCGAGATATGAACAAATACGTCCTTGCCGCCTTCATCGGGGGCAATAAACCCGTAGCCTTTCGTGGTATTAAACCATTTCACGGTGCCAGTTGGCATTTCCCGTGTCTCCTTCTACTTACGCGTTGTCCCACATAATTGGTGGGGGCAGTGGTTGACGTCTCCGCAATCCATCACCGTATCGCCGTAACGATACAGCCCGAATTGCATGTTTCGTCTTTTTCAACATTGCACGGTGAAGTAAAAAATCAAGAATTACTGAAACGAGCAGGCAAATTTGCTGAAAATTGAACCAGATACAGGAGACACCCGAAATGCGCCTTTATGGTCTGAAAAACTGTGATACGTGCCGCAAGGCTTTGAAATCACTTCCAGATACTGAGTTTGTTGACGTTCGGGCCGATGGTGTGCCCAAAGCGGTTCTGATGCAGGCGCTGGATCGTTTCGGCGAGGCTTTGCTCAATACCCGTTCGACAACCTGGCGTGGATTAGACGATGCGCAACGCGCGCGGCCTCCGCTGGAACTGTTGACAGATCACCCGACCCTGATGAAACGCCCCCTGATCGAACAAGACGGGACCCTTTATCTGGGATGGACGGAGGAAACGAAGGCAGGGCTTGGCGTTGCGTGACCGGATGACTATCTGAATTGACGCGAGTTAGAGGATTTTGAATGCGTAACGCTGCTATGATTTTGGGTGTCATCGCTGGTTTGATCGGGATGATTGTTGGATTTTTCGGCTATGGCTATGTCGAACTGATTGATCGGTTTGGTGAGATCGACGGACTGGCCGAGCAGGTGGACAACGCGCAACTCATACAATTCGCGTCGATCATTGCGCCGCTGTTGGCGATTGCTGGCGGTGCAATGGCCCATGCACGGGCCCTGATCGGTGGGGTCTTGTTGCTGATCTCAGCGGCCGGGATGTATTACGCCTTTGGCTTTAACGTGTTTACCATGTTCCCGGTGGCATTTGCGGGCGTTGCGGGCCTCCTTGGGCTGGCCGCGGGTAAACCGGACGAGCCCAAGGCGCATTTCTAGATCACTTGATGTTCAGGATACGATCAACGGACAGCGGCCCTGCGCCGTTAATCACGATCACTGCCAGCAGGAAGGACCAGAGAGTCCGATCGTCCAGCAGGCTTACGGCGTTGGTGAAGTAGCTGCCCAATTCTGTACCGTGGCCCGCGACATCTACGATCGTCTGAACCCAGACAAATGCCAGCATACCCAATGCCGCGAACCGCGACAGAAGGCCGATCACGATCAGCGCAGGCAGAAGAAACTCAGCCCAGGTCCCCGCAACAGCAATGGCCCAATGCATGATCCCCAATTGCGAGCTGTCATAGCTGACGGCTTCCATGGCTTTGGGGAAGATCTGCACATAGGCACCGTCGGACGGGAACAGGAACCCAAAGAATCCGCTGCCCAATTTGGTGGTTGCCGAATTCCAATAATACACCAGCAATGTTGCCGCAAAGACCAGCCGGGCCAAGGTCGGTGTCAACCAGCCAGAGGTCATCTCTAACCGTCCCAGGGTGTTATTGTGCAATGAGATCAGGGCAGTCATGTTGCCAGCCTTTCGATAGTCACAGAGGTTATTGCGCCACCTTGTAAAAGCAGCGCCAGAGTGGCCCCAAGGTCAAATTCGGGGAAATGGTTTGCAGTTTCTTCAAACGCACCGCCGATGGTTTGCCCGGCCTGAAGGCCCGCAATCCAGTGCGCACCACCTGCGGGCAGCAGATGTGGAACCGGGTCATACTCGGCCCGGGTGATGAGAACGTCTTCGGCGGTGGGGTCGGGTTTGGGTGCGCCGTCTTCGGTGTTGAAGCGCCAGATCGAATAAACCGGCCAGTCCGAGTGCAGAACCCGCATCGACGGGGCAAATTCCAGTCGTGCCCGCATGATATCTTCCGGTGGAACTGCCAGTGCGTCAGCCGGGGCAGGTTCGCTGTCGGCCGCGTGGTAGGATCGGCGCAGGGCAAGCTCAAGTCGCGCCACGTCGGGCAAGTAACCAATATGCGAGAGCTGCTCCATACCGGCCAGAAATTCGGGGAATTCTTCGCCGTAAAACATCATCAACGGCGATGAGGGGGGATGTTTGCGCAGGAAAATACCCGACAGCCCATCCATGTTCTGTGCCCCCAGCAGTTTGGTGATGACCGGAAATGCCTGATGCATCGCTTCGGTCAGCGACACCGCCACGTTGTTGCGATACACACTGAACCGCCGCCCGGCAGGTTGTGCGACCGCGTCCAGCAGCCCTTTGGGGATGGCGGCTGACGGGTTCATCAGCGCGGCGTGAAAACTTGCTTGCGAAACGCTCATGCCGGGACGCGGTCCAGGGCCGCTTGGGCACGGTCTGCTTCGGCCCGCAGCACGGGCCATTCGGGAACGTCCGTGTCCCACTCGACCAACACGGGTTTGGGGCCAGATCGCTCTAGAACGTAGTCCAGCAGCGCCCAAACCGGATCAACGACCTCGCGCCCATGGCTGTCAATCAGCAGGGGGCGACCATGGTCGTCCTCATCCTCATCATGCCCGCCCAGGTGGATTTCCCCCACCTTCTCAAGAGGGTAGGCATCGATATAGCCCTGCGGTGAGAATTCCAGATTGGTGGCTGAGACAAAGACGTTGTTCACGTCCAGCAGCAGGCCGCACCCTGTGCGTCGTGCGACTTCGCGTAGGAAATCGGGTTCGGACCAAGTGCTTTCTTCGAACGCTAGGTAGCTGGATGGATTTTCCAACAGCATTTGTCGCCCGACGGTTTCCTGTACCTGATCGATATGCTCGCAAATGCGTGCCAGCGTGGCATTGGTATAGGGCAGGGGCAGCAGGTCGTTCAGAAAATGGCTGTCATGGGTCGACCATGCCAGATGTTCCGAGAAACTGGCCGGGTTCAGCCAGCCAACCAGGTGTTTCAATCGTGCCAGATGGTCGGCATCCAACGGGCCTTCGCTGCCGATGGACAGACCAACCCCATGGACCGAGATCGGAAACTTTTCCGAAAGGTGGCGCAATTGCGCCAGCGGGCGGCCGCCGTCACCCATGTAGTTTTCGGCGTGAATTTCCAGCCAGGCAACTGGCTGTGCGTGTTCAAGGATCTGTGCGAAATGCTGCGGCTTGTACCCGACGCCCGGTGCCAGAGGCAGGCGGTTCGAACGGAGTGTGTCATCCAACATTTGGCAGCTCCTTGTTCTAGAAGTAAGGGGCGGGCGAAGTCGCCCGCCCCCTGACTAGCTTAGGCCAGACTTATGCCGGCAGATCGCGGTCCTGAGCTTCCAGCGAGCCTTTGCGCGGTGTGCCGTCAGCCTCGGCTGGCAGTTCGATATCGGCGCATGTGCCGGCATCGACCAGAGTCCAGGCGTTGCCTTGATAGTCTACGGTCGAGGTGCCCGCGCAGGTTGTGCCGGGGCCCGCGGCGCAGTCGTTCTGACCGGCCAGCGAAATGCCATAGCATTTCTCTTTGGCTTGTGCGGTGGCAGTTGTGGCTGCGCCCGAAACGGCGGCTGCGACTGCGGTTGCGATAACCAGTGATTTTGCGGTGTTCGACATCTCGGTAATCCCTTTTGATGACTGCGTATGTCTGCTTGTGACAATGACAAAGGTAGTGGCTTGCGGCCCAGAGTTGAATTCACGAGCCCGTGTCTCACAAGCCCGTCAGGGCGCACACTGCCCCCTTGTAAGTTAATATACTGTTTTTGATGAAGAAAAGAGAAAATATTTCAATCCGGCCCCAATTGCGGGGCCGGATTCACGGCGATTAGATGCCGAATGTTACAACAGGTCCGGCGGAGTCGCGGCCTGTGAAAGCTCATTTGTTACAGCTTCAAGCGATTGAACCTGCGTTTGTTTTTCGCCCAGACGGCGAACGCTGACCGTACGTTCGTCAACTTCGCGGTGACCGACGGCCAATATGACCGGAACTTTACCGACCGAATGTTCGCGGACCTTGTAGTTGATCTTTTCGTTGCGGATGTCAGCCTCGGCACGGACACCGGCGGCTTTAAGTGTCTCAACCACTTCGGCCACATAGTCATCCGCATCGGACGTGATCGAGGCGACGACGACCTGACGCGGGGCCAGCCAGAACGGCAGCTTGCCCGCGTGTTCCTCGATCAGGATACCGATGAAGCGTTCGAACGAACCCAGAGTTGCACGATGCAGCATGAACGGGCGGTGCTTGGCGCCGTCGGCACCGATAAAGCTGGCATCCAGTCGCTCGGGAAGGTTTGGGTCCACCTGCAGGGTGCCGCATTGCCATGTCCGGCCGATCGCGTCGGTCAAAGTGAATTCCAGCTTGGGTCCGTAAAACGCGCCTTCGCCTTCTAGCAGCTCATATTCATATCCGGCGGCCTTACATGCATCGCCCAGCGCCTTTTCGACCAGATCCCAGCTTTCATCCGACCCGATCCGCTTTTCCGGGCGTGTGGACAGTTTGATTGTCCAATCATGGAAGCCCAGATCGGCATAGACCTTGGACAGGAAGGCAATGAACTTGGCGGTTTCGGATTCGATCTGGTCCTCGGCGCAGAAGATGTGGCCATCATCCTGCGTGAAGCCGCGCACCCGCATGATACCATGCAGCGCACCCGAAGGTTCGTACCGCGCGCACGATCCGAATTCAGCCATCCGCAGCGGCAGATCGCGATAGGATTTCAGACCCTGATTGAACACCTGCACATGGCAGGGGCAGTTCATGGGCTTCAGCGCGTTGATCGCCTTTTCGCGGGCATGTTCCTCGTCGACTTCGACGATGAACATGTTTTCCTGATACTTGTCCCAGTGGCCCGAGGCTTCCCACAGTTTGCGGTCGACCACTTGCGGGGTGTTCACCTCGACATAGCCGTCGCGTTCCTGCATCCGGCGCATATAGTCCTGCAGGGTGGTGTAGATTTTCCAACCGTTCGGATGCCAGAAGATCTGACCGGGGGCTTCTTCCTGCATGTGGAACAGGTTCATTTCGCGGCCCAGTTTGCGGTGGTCGCGCTTGGCGGCCTCTTCCAGCATGTGCAAGTGAGCTTTCAGCTTTTCCTTGCCGGTGAAGGCAACGCCATAGATACGCTGCAGCATCGCGCGGTCGCTGTCGCCGCGCCAATAGGCACCTGCGATGGACATCAGTTTGAACGCATCGCCCGGTACCTGCCCGGTGTGCTGCAGATGCGGCCCGCGGCACAGGTCTTGCCAATCGCCGTGCCAATACATGCGCAGTGGCTCGTCGCCGGGGATGGCTTCGATCAGCTCGACCTTATAGGGCTCGTTATTCTGCGTGTAGAAATCAATCGCGCGCTGACGGTCCCAGACCTCGGTAGTGACGGGGTCACGCTTGTTGATGATTTCTTTCATCTTTTTTTCGATCAAGCCGAGGTCTTCGGGCGTGAACGGTTCTGCCCGGTCAAAATCGTAATACCAGCCGTTTTCGATGACGGGGCCGATGGTGACCTTGGTGTCGGGCCAAATCTCTTGCACAGCGCGCGCCATGATGTGCGCCAGGTCGTGGCGGATCAGTTCATTGGCCTGAACCTCATCCTTCATAGTGTGGATGGCGATATCTGAATCGGATTCGATGGGCCATTGCAGGTCCCAGTGCTGACCATTCACCGTGGCCGAGATGGCCTTTTTCGCCAGCGAGGTCGAGATATCGGCAGCCACCTGCGCGGGCGTTACGCCTGCGTCATAAGAACGTGCATTGCCATCGGGAAAGGTGAGTGAGACGGATTTTGCATCCAGGGCCATATCGGCTCTCCTCGTCGGTTTGGCGCCCACTGAACGCCCGGTTGCGGGTTATGTGTGTGCGGCTCATGTGGCAGGGGTTCGCGATTGTGTCAAGGGTCAGAGCGAGGGGCCAGCCCCTCGCGCACCCCGAGGTATTTGTGGCCAGATGAAGAGCGATCGGGGAATTGCACTTGGAGGTGGGGCATGCATGATGCTGCAAACAGTAAGAGGGTTTCATGGCAGCAACAGAATTTCTGATCACCGCACAGGACCGGCGGTTGGCCTATCACAAGAGCGAGGGCCATGGCCCGACCGTCGTTTTTCTGGGCGGGCTTAAATCTGACATGGAAGGCACCAAGGCGGTGCATCTGGAAGACTGGGCGCAGGCGCGCGGGCAGGCGTTTTTGCGGTTCGATTATTCTGGGCACGGTGAAAGTTCCGAAGCCTTTACGGATGGCTGTATCGGCGATTGGCACGAAGATACGATTGAGGCTGTGGCAGCCTTGACCGAAGGGCCGTTAATCGTTGTCGGATCATCGATGGGCGGGTGGCAGGCGTTGTTGCTTGCCAGAACGATGCCAGAACGGATCGCTGGTATGGTGACCGTTGCCGCCGCGCCGGATTTCACCGAGGACGGCTATTGGGCGTCGTTCAGCGCCGAACAAAAGGCTGCGTTGGATAGTGTTGGGCATGTGGAACTGCCGTCGGATTACATGGAACCCTATATCATCACCAAGCGGATGATCGAAGACGGGCGGCAACGGTTGGTGCTGCGCGATGTGTTGGAATTGCCGTTCCCGGTACGCTTTTTACAGGGCACGGCGGATACGGCGGTCTCCACTGAAACGGCCGTGCGGTTGCTAGAACACGCCAGCGGGCCTGACATGAGGTTGTTGCTTGTCAAAGACGCAGATCACCGGTTCTCGGACGGCCCCTGTCTGGGGTTGATCGAAAACGCAGTGCTTGAGGTAATGGAGGCCAGTTGATGCAGCGCTTTGGGTGGTTTCTGGGGCGTTTGCTGCTTGCGCTGATTGTTATCGGCGGGCTGATTTATTGGTTTGGGCCGCGCGAACAGGTCGACCTGCATCCTCGTTTTGATCCACGCAAATTCGGCGAAGGGGTTCAGGTCTACTTTGAAAGCATCGAATCCGCCTATGACGATATCGTGCCCGGCGTGGAAAAACGCGTGATCTGGCAGGACGGGTTCAGAGAACAACGCACGCCTGTTTCGGTTCTCTATTTACATGGCTTTTCAGCCTCGTCCGAGGAAATCCGTCCAGTGCCGGATGGGGTGGCTGATGCGCTGGGGGCTAACTTGGTTTACACGCGCCTGCAAGGGCATGGTCGCGATGGTCCGGCTATGGCCGAAGGGACGGCTACGGGCTGGATGCAGGATATGGCCGAGGGGTTGGCTGCGGCGCGGGCCGTTGGCGACAAAGTTGTTGTCATCTCAACCTCGACCGGCGGAACGTTGGCCGCAGCCGCAGCGCTGGATGAAGAATTGAGCAAAGACGTGGCAGCTTTGGTCTTTGTGTCTCCGAATTTCGGGGTGAACACACCGGGCGCGTGGATTCCCGGCTTGCCCTGGGCGCGGAAGTGGCTGCCCTTGGTGATGGGGGAGGAACGGGATGTCTCTGGCCCAGACCCGGAAGTAAACACCTATTGGACCTCGGTTTACCCTTGGGAGGCTGTGGTGCCGATGACCGTGCTGGTCGAGGCTGTCTATGCGTTGGACTTCTCGAGCGCGCAGATTCCGGCGCTGTTCTGGTTTTCGGATGACGATCAAGTCGTGCGTCCTGACCTGACGCATAAAGTGGCCGAAAGATGGGGTGGACCGAAGACGGTCAATCTGGTGACAATGGGGCCAGGGGATGATCCGGCGTCGCATGTCATCGCGGGTCGGCTGATGTCCCCGGGGCAGACGGACGCGACTGTTGCAGGTATTCTGAACTGGCTGAGTGAGCAGGGGATCGAATAGTGGACCAGCGAGTAAGCTTGATCACGATTGGGGTAGATGACCCCGAGGCCGCCGCCAAGTTCTATGAAGACATGGGTTGGAAACGGGTCAGCAGCCCCGACGGGGTAATTGCCTTTGACCTTATCGGTCAGACTTTGGGCTTATACCCGCTGTCGGCTTTGGCAGAAGAGATCGGAGTTGACGTTGACTCTCTGGGCCATGGTGCGCTGACGCTCAGCTACAATTGCCGGTCAAAGGACAAGGTTGCGCAGGTGTTGGACAAGGCCGGGGAAGCCGGAGCCGAGATATTGAAACCGGCATCTGATGTTTTCTGGGGCGGGCATCATGGGTATTTCCGCGCCCCTGAAGGGACGATCTGGGAAGTGGCCTTTAATCCATTCTCCGCGCTTGCACCGGATGGCGCCTTTTGCTGGAACGGGTACGGGTGATGCGCAAGCCGGGCAGCATGTGGAGCCTTGAAACGCTTGGGCGTGTACGTCTGTCCCGGTATTTCTTCATGCGGGATTTCCTGTATTCTGAGATTGGAAATTTCCATGAAAAGCAGAACCTTCCAGACAATCCTGACCTTGCCATCGAAACGGGGCGCGCCTTTTGCCAGACCCTGCTGGACCCGCTTGAGGAAACCTTTGGGCGCGTCGCGGTCCGGTCCGGGTATAGGTCACCCTCGTTGAATCAATTCGGGAATGAGAACCGGCTGAACTGCGCCCGCAACGACAACCCGCTGGAATGCCATATCTGGGACAGAGGCGAAGGGGATGCCCGGATCGCCGGGGCGTCAATTGTTATCCCTTGGTTCGCCGACCAATACGATGCGGGACGTGATTGGCGTGATCTGGCGTGGTGGATGCACGATCATCTGGATTATTCCGAAATCTGGTTCTTTCCCAAGCTCTGCGCCTTTAATCTGGTGTGGAGGCCCCACCCCCATCGCCGGATCGACAGCTATATTGCGCCGCGCGGGTGTTTGCTGCGCGCCGGGGCTGGGCCGGGCGAAGACCTGATAACCCGTCGCAACCGATATGCAGATTTCCCGCCTTTTCGAGACATCAAATATCCCTGAAGTTTAACTTGCCCGAGCCTGCAAAACCCCTCATCCTGAGTGCAAAGAACATCGCTTATAAAGTTGAAGTGTTGCGAGGCCCCGCGTGATCGAGCCGCTGGTTTTACTGCCTGAAATGATGTGCGACGCACGGTTGTTTGAACCCCAGATCAACAGCTTGTCGCGGCAGCGCGCGGTTACGGTTGCACCGATTTCACTAGGCGAACGTATCGAAGAGATTGCGTCGTCCCTTCTGGACCAACTGCCGCGTCGGTTTGCGCTGGCTGGGTCGGGTATGGGGGGCGTGGTTGCGCTGGAGCTGGTTCGGCGTGCACCGGATCGGGTGTCGCGTCTTTGCCTGATGGCGACGGATGCGCAGGCCGATACACCTCAGACCGCGGCGGCGCGTGAAGAGTTGTTGGTCGCTGCGAAAATGGGTCGTCTGGAAGAGGTGATGCGTCGGATTATCAGCTCGAACACGTTGGCACCGGGACCGCGGCGCATACCCATTCTGAACGATTTGGTCGCAATGGCGCTGGATCTGGGGCCCGAGGTGTTCGAACGTCAGATTCGCGCTCTGCAACGGCGTCCCGATCAGCAAGGTGAGTTGCGGCGCATCAAGGTGCCAACACTGGTTCTGTGCGGTGCGCATGACACCCTTACACCGCTACGCAAACATACCTTTATGTCGGAACTGATACCGGGCGCCGATTTGAAAGTTTTGGACGAGGCCGGGCACCTGCCGACGCTCGAGGCGCCTGATTTTGTGAATGACGTGCTGACCGACTGGCTAAGCGCACCCGCTCGTGCAGCTTACGTGTAGAACTTCGCGCGCTCAGTCTTGCTGAGTATCGTCGGTGCGACCACAGGTTTGCCGTCGCCTGCGTTAAAAAACGGCGTGTTTCTCCAGCTTCCGGACAGCCACGATTTGCTGAGGCGCGTCAGCAAGCCAACCGCCGCATAGCGCAGTTTTTCATGCGATTGCTTTCCGTTGGGCTGCGAAACAAATCCTCGGGTTGTGATCGGACCAAGCCCGCTGGGGTCAGTAACGCGTTTGACATCGAACCCGGCAAAGGGAAATTTCGCAGTCCGTGCTGTTGTCGCCAGCGGCGCATTGCAGCAACTGGCATACCACCGCAACATCCCTTTGGGGCTGAATTGCATCAGCGCAAGTTTTTCCACGCCACCATCGAAGCAGATTTCTTCCGGGCTCATGTGCAGGACGTTGACAGGGCCGGGGGATGGATCGGGTTGCCCGAAATACAGCTGTGCCGCGCGGCAATCGTGGCAAAAGCAACCGACATGTGTGCTGGAACGCACTCCGGCTGCAGTTATATGGCCGTGCAGCGTACTGCAATTGCAGGAGAATGGCATCTGGTGGGCCGCTCTCCCGCTCATTTTGTCAGGCGATCTTGTTCTTATTGGCGGCCCGGCGTTGTGGTTTGCGGGCGTTGGCGGTCATGAAATCGATCACCAGTGGCCGGATATTGTCGCGCCAACTACGCCCGGCGAAAATGCCATAGTGCCCGGCTGCTGGTTCAACATGGCTGGCCTTCTTCGACGCGGGCAAACCGGTGCAAAGATCCAGCGCTGCGATACATTGGCCAGGGGCCGAGATATCATCATTCGCGCCTTCAACCGTCTTGACCGCAACATTGGTGATTTTGCCGATGTCCACCTTGTGGCCCGCGACGACGAATTCGTTCCGGGCAATTTCGCGGTTCTTGAATACACGCTCAACCGTCGACAGATAGAATTCGGCCGTCATGTCCATAACGGCCAGATATTCATCGTAAAAACGGTTATGCGCATCATGGTCCGAAGCTTCGTCTTGCATAACGCGCTGAATCTGTTCCGAGAACGCTTTGGAATGACGTTCTGCGTTCATCGACATAAACGACGCCAGCTGCAACAGGCCGGGATAGACCATGCGGCCAACGCCTTTGTATTTAAAGCCGACACGCTGGATCATGGTCTCTTCCAGCTGCCCCATGGTGACGCGACGGCCAAAATCGGTCACATCGGTCGGGGTGGCATCGGGGTCCACGGGGCCGCCGATCAGGGTCAGCGTGCTGGGTTGTGCTTCGGGCTCAACCTCGGCCAGATAGGCCGTCGCGGCCAGAGTCAGCGGCGCGGGTTGGCAAATCGCCACAACATGAGTGTCGGGACCAAGTTCTTTCATGAAATCGACAAGATAGAGTGTATAGTCCTCTACATCGAACTTGCCTTCGGAAACAGGAATGTCGCGCGCGTTATGCCAATCAGTGATATAGACTTCGCAATTCACCAGCAGGCTTTTCACCGTCGAGCGCAACAACGTCGCATAATGCCCGGACATCGGCGCCACCAACAACACCTTGAGGGGCTGTTCCTCGCGGCCATTGACCCGGAAATGCACCAGGTCACCAAAGGGACGTTCGACAACGGGCGTGATGTCGACCAGGTGGTCTTTGCCATCCTCGCATGTAAAAGTGCGGATGCCCCAGTCCGGTTTGACGATCATCCGTTGGAAAGTACGTTCGGTGACATCACCCCAGGCAGCCATCATACTAATTGCGGGGTTGGGAATCATGGAAAACGCGGGGTAGGATGCGATTGCGCTGGCAGTTGCGCCCATCCATTGGTTGGTGTTGCGCATCGTTTCCATCAGGTCGTATGTCATCATGTAGCGCATGGAAAAGGGGCCTCCTAGATGTCAGCCAATAGATTGGACCATTCGCCGCTTTGCCCCCCGACACCCACGACGTTATTCTGCGTAGCAGCGAGGTTAGGGGGGAATTGTTAAAATGACAACAAGTGAAGACAAAATGCCAGAACTGACCGAAGAAAACGTTGAACGCCTTAAAGAAAATATGGAAAGGGTCGAGGCGCTTTCGAAGCGGCTGATCGAAGTCATGTCGGCCAAAAAGCCTCATACCCCCGCTTTGGATGGCCCGAATCAAGAGCTTTTCGCACGAGCAGCAACAGCCTATTGGGCCGAAGCTTGGCAAAATCCGGCAAAATTGCTGGAACAACAGATAGAATACTGGGGCAAGTCAGTTCTGAACTTCGCCGAAGCCCAAAAGACAATGACCACGGGTGAGGCTGACGACGACCAGCCCAAACCCCAGGACAAGCGCTTTTCCAACCCGTTGTGGGAAACCAACCCCTATTTCCGCCTGATCCGACAGCAATACCAGACCAACGCAGAAGCCATCGCGCAAGCCGTGGCCTCGGTTGAGGATCTGGATGACAAGGACAAACGTCGCCTAAAGTACTTCTCGCAGCAGATTGTCGACATGATGTCTCCTACGAATTTCCTGGCGACTAATCCAGACGCCCTACAAAAGGCGGTTGAAACCGAAGGGCAGTCATTGATCAAAGGGCTGGAAAACCTTGTCTCGGATCTTGAGGCCAATGACGGTGAGCTGGTTGTCAAACTGGCCGACGAAAACGCGTTTGAGGTCGGCGGCAATCTGGCGACCACCCCGGGCGATGTAGTCTATCGCAACCGCATGATGGAACTGATCCAGTACAAACCCGCGACTGAGACGGTGTATGAAACACCGATCGTGCTGTTCCCACCCTGGATCAACAAGTTCTACATTCTTGACCTCAAAGTCCAGAACAGCCTGATCAAATGGATCACTGAAAAAGGTTATACTCTGTTTGTGGTCAGTTGGGTCAATCCTGATGAAAGCTATGCGGATGTCGGGATGGAAAACTATATCGAGGATGGCTTTCTTACCGCAATCGACGAGGTAAAAAAGATCTGCAAGGTCAAGCAGGTGAACGCGATTGGCTATTGCATCGCGGGCACCACACTGAGTTTGACCCTGGCGCTACAGAAGCAGCGTGGCGACAAGTCGATCAAATCGGCCACCATGTTTACTGCGCTGACGGATTTTTCCGAACAGGGCGAGTTTACGCCATTTCTGCAGAACGACTTTATCGACGGCGTTGAGGCAGAGGTAAACAAAGAAGGTATCCTGCGCTCATGGATCATGGGGCGCACTATGTCCTTCCTGCGTTCGCGTGATCTGGTCTACGGTCCAGCCATCCGCAGCTATATGCTGGGCGAGATGCCGCCAGCCTTTGATCTGCTGTACTGGAATGGCGACGGGGCCAACCTGCCGGCCAAGATGACGGTGCAATACCTGCGCGGGCTGTGCCAGCGCAATGAGTTCGCCGAAGGCGGTTTCGAACTGCTTGGGCACAAACTGCATGTCAGTGACGTGGACGTGCCGTTGATGGCGATCACCTGCCAGACGGACCATATCGCCGCTTGGAAAGATTGCTATCGTGGGGTGCAGAAAATGGGGTCACGTTCCAAGACGTTCGTGGTCTCGGAGTCCGGTCATATCGCAGGCATCATCAACCCGCCCAGCAAGAAAAAATACGGCCATTACACCAACCCTGATCTGAAGGCGGACGCGGACACCTGGATGAAAGAGGCCGACTTCCACGAAGGTTCGTGGTGGCCCCTATGGGAGGCATGGTTGAAGAAGCGATCCGGCAAGCAGGTTCCTGCCCGCGACACCGGCGATTCGGATCATCCGCGGCTCGCCCCTGCGCCCGGGACCTATGTTGTAGCCGATCCAAACGGCTGATTTCATTTTGAAACTTAAAATTTTCTGCGTTGCAGCAAGAAAAAACTTGCAATGCTGCAACGCAGCAATCATATTGCCCTCAAGCTGATGAAAGCCGGGGTGGGCCCGGTTCGGCAAAAAGGATTAGGACAATGGCAAAGACTCAAGACTTTACCGCGACCCTGAAAGACATGATGGGTGCATTCCCCGTAGACACCACCGCTCTGGAAGGTGCCTTCAAATCGACCGCTTCGCTGAACGAAAAGCTGTCGGGTGTTGCTCTGGAAGCAGCAGAGAAGTCGGCTGAAATCTCGAACAAATGGACCAAAGACACACTGTCCAAGCTGACCGAGATGTCGAAAGCAAAGGCCGAGCCTGCAGAATACGCAAAAGCCGCAACCGACTTCGCAAGCGCGTCGGCTGAAGTTGCTGCTGAAAACATGGCTGCTTTCGCTGAAATCGCGAAAAAACTGCAGACCGAAACTGTCGAGCTGCTGATGGCTGCTGGTAAAGACGCTGCTGAAGAAGCAACCGTTGCTGTTCAGAAAGCCACCAACGACGTGACAGCTGCTGCCAAAAAAGCTGCAGCCACCAAGTAAAATTTGGGCGCGAGGCGCACCCACTCCTCCCATTTGGTGCATTCGCGCAGGGCGGGTCTTAGGACCTGCCCTTTCTTTTTGTTCTGCGGTCGCATAATCTCTGCTGCAATGCATCATCCTTGGGGAGGGCAAACGGTGCCAGAACAAGAAAAACCGCTGTTGATCAAGCGCTATGCAAGCCGCAGGCTGTATAACACCGAGACCAGCGACTATGTCACGCTCGAAGATATCGCGACCTTCATCCGCGATGGGCGCGAAGTGCAGATCATTGACCTGAAATCTGGCGACGATCTGACCCGGCAATATCTACTGCAAATCATCGCCGAACACGAAAGCCGGGGTGAAAATGTGCTGCCGGTCAACGTGCTGAACGATCTGGTGCGCAGCTACATGATTCCAGGCGGCGGGATGATGCCGCAATTCCTGCAAAGTTCATTTGAAATGCTGCGCGAAAGCCAAAGCAAGATGATGGAGAATATGAATGCCATGAACCCGATGTCGCAGATACCGGGTTTCGAAGCGATGCAGGCGCAGCAACAGGCATTCCTCAAGGCGATGACCGGAGGGCTGTCAGGCAATTGGTCAGGCCCTGAAGAAGGTGAAGATGCCAATCCGGAATCGAAAGAAGATCTGGATGACATTAAAAAGCAGCTGGCCGAGTTGCAGAAAAAGCTCTCCAAGTTGAACTGACGTCTGTTGTGTTGCGCTGGCTGGTCTTGAGTGTTGCGGTGCTTTGGGCCCACCCGGCGCTATCACAGGGCGTTTTTTCGGAAGGCTGGTCTGCGGTCTGCACGATGGGCGCCCAGTCCGAAGAAGGGTGCGGTGCCATTCGTGCGCGCGAGATCCTGGATGCGGATCAGCCCCCATGGCGTGCCATTGGGCGCCTCAATTTCGCCAGCCGGGACCGGCGATCACATTGTACTGGCGTATTGGTGTCTGACCGGCTGGTCCTGACTGCTGCCCATTGCCTGTACAATTCCCCGCGCAAACGTTGGATACCGCCCTCTAGCATCCGGTTTGCCGCTGGCTATCAACGCGGAGAGGCCGCGGCCGTTGCGGGCATCGATGGGTATAAGATGCATCCCGAACAAGGCGCTGACGGGGCGTTCGACGACCGTGCCGAATTGGACTGGGCGGTTCTGGAATTGACCGAGCCTATTGGTCAAACGGTTGGTTATCTGCCGTTGGCATCTGCGTTGACGCCTTCGTCGTTTGTTGCGGGGTATCCCGGTCTTCGGCCTCATGTCCTCAGCCGGACTTTGACCTGTGCGCCGCGTCCCCTTGAGGGTGGAATGGTCTTGTCGCTGTGCCCGGTCATGATGGGGGATTCGGGTGCGCCGCTCTTAGTGGACACACCGACCGGCCCCCAAGTCGCGGCGATCCTGTCGCGTGTGGGTGTAACCCCCGAGGGGATTACAGCCCTGTTTCTGTCGACCGAGGTTTTTGACCTCGATCCGTAAGCCTTATCAGGTGCCGTAGACGGGAACCGGGCCGGTCACCTCGCCGACCGAAGCCAGCAAAATATCGGCGATCACGTCCAGCTCTTCCTTGGTCAGCCGTACAGGCAGACGGACGTCGCACGCTTTCATCAGCATGTCCCGTGTCTGCGGCAAGTCGAACTTCTCGGGCAGGAATTGCCAGTTCCAGAAGGCGCGGGCGTTGTCCTCGCTCAGGCCAAAGACCTGAACTTTGACACCGCGTGCCTCGGAGGCCGCCGCAAAGGCGCGGATTTCGGCCTCATTCATTCCAACCAGATTGAACTGTATTGAATCCGGTGCCCGACGTTCGGGTGTCAGGGGGGCAGGGACGTCGATATGGGACGAAGTGTTCAGCCGCTCGGCCACGTAGTCGTGGTTCGACAGGCCATCCCGCACTCGCCGCGCCAGTTCGGGGATTTGCGGGCGGATCACAGCAGCGCTCAGGTTGCTCATCCGCAGGTTATACAGCGGCAACTGGTTCTGCCAGCGGGCAAAGGCTTGCTCCAACTCGGGCGAGTTGTCGCCATGCGGGGTTTTGTGCTTTTTCCAGTTATGTTCATAAGCGCCCGACATGATCACGGCCTGGGCCACCAGGTCGGCATCGTCGGTGATCAGGATACCGCCTTCGCCCGCGTTGATCATCTTGTAGGACTGGAACGAGAAGCACCCCACCTTGCCGATGGTGCCAATGTTCTGCCCATGCCAGGTGGTGCCCAGCGAATGGGCCGCATCCTCGATCACCGGGATGTTGCGTTCGTTGCACAGCGCCATGATCGCGTCCATGTCGGACGTGTGGCCACGCATGTGGCTGATGATCACGGCCTGTACGTCGTCCAGCTTGGCGGCAAAATCCTCCATGTCGATGCGATAATTCTCGCCGACTTCGCACAGTACGGGAATGCAATCCGCATGCACGACAGACGAAGGCACGGCAGCAAAGGTAAAGCCCGGGATCAGCACCCGCGCATCGCGCGGCAAGCCTAACGCCTTAAGAGACAGGAACAAAGCAGCCGAACACGATGACACGGCCAGCGCGTATTTCGTGCCCAGCAAAGTGGCGAACTCCGCCTCAAGCAAGGCCACCGGCGCGTCCTGCGGCGCGGTATAGCGGAACAGGTCCCCCGACTGCATCAGGGCGTCGATGGCGTCTTTTGCGGCTGCGGGGATGGGTTCGGCGTCATGAACGTTTGGAGGAAGCGTCATATTTGATTTTCCCAAATTCTAACTTTGGGAAAGATAAAGCTATTCGAATGGCAAGAAAACCCCTCAATCGCTGTGTGGGCGAAATTTCACCAATCTGTCATGGTTTTCTAAGGTCAGACCCCGAGGCGATCCCGTAGCGCGAACCATGTCATCGCCAGTACCAGCAGCGGGCTGCGCAGGGCGGGGCCGCCGGGGAAGGGCAAAGCGGGGACGCGGGCCATGGTGTCGAACCCTTCAGCTTGTCCCTGAACGGCCAGTGCCATCAATTGCCCGGCATGGGTGGCCGTGCCGACACCGTGACCTGAATAACCCGAGGCGGACAGGATATTTGGTGCAACCCGCGCCAGATAGGGCATGCGACGCATGGTGATGGCCAGTGTGCCGCCCCAGGCAAAATCGATCTTCACATCCTGCAGGTGAGGGAAGATTTCCGTCATCGGTTTGCGCACTTTCGCGGCAATGTCGCTGGGAAAACGGTAGCCATAGCTTTCACCGCCACCGAACAGCAGGCGCCCATCCGCGCTGAGGCGGAAGTAATTCACCACGAATTTGGTGTCAGCGACCGCGACGTCTTGTGTCAGAACGCGGGCAGCGTCGGAGCCCAAAGGTTCGGTCGCCGCAATGAAGTTATTGATCGGCATGACCCTTGACGCCACCTTGCGGTTCAGATCGCCCAGATAGCCGTTGCAGGCCAGAATAACATGGTCTGCGCTAACCGTTCCGTTCACCGTCTGCACCTTGGCAAGTTGGCCTTCCTCGATCCCGGTGACCTCGGTGCTTTCAAAGATGCGCACCCCGGCTTTTGCCGCCGCTTGCGCCAGACCCAAGGCAAAGTTCAACGGGTGCAGATGTGCCGCACCCATGTCCAGATATCCCCCTTTATACGAGGGCGATGGGCACAGCGCGTGGCCGGCGGCCTCATTCAGCAATTCAATCTGATCGTATCCGTAACGGCCGGACAGATGCGCGGCATGTTCATGCAGGTCTTGCTTTTCGCCGGAGCTGAGACCCAAAACAGCTACGCCGGGTTTCAAGTCACAGTTGATCTGATGCTTTGCGATCAGCGATTTGACCAGATCTTTCGCATCCTCGGCCAGATCCCACAGCTTGGCGGCATCATCGTCACCGACCAGCCGCTCGAGGTCTTCCTGATCCATACGCTGGGCGCTTCCCAACTGACCGCCGTTGCGACCGGACGCGCCGAACCCCACACGGTGCGCCTCAAGCAGTACCACGCTGAGCCCGGCTTCGGCCAAATGCAGCGCGGCGGACAGGCCGGTGTAGCCTGCACCGACGACACAGACATCGGCTTTCTCGTCTTTGCAGAGTGCCGGAAACCGATCCACCGGGTTGGCCGTCGCCGCATACCAACTGGCCGGATACTCGGCCTTGCGGTCGTTGGAATAGAGCAGGTTCATCGCGCACCTCAGACGTTCAGCAATAGATGCTCACGCTCCCACGGAGAGATCACTTGTAGGAATTCCTCGTATTCTGCGCGTTTGACGATGCTGTAGACGCGAGCGAATTCTGGGCCAAGGACCTCATGCAGGGCGTTGGCCTCATCAAACAAGTCAAGCGCGCTGCCCATGACCTGCGGGATATCGCCGTCGCCCTCATAAGCGTCGCCATAGAATTGACGGCGGGGGCGCTCTTGTTGGGTCAGGCCCAGATAGCCACAGGCCAGCGACAGCGCGATGCCCAGATAGGGGTTGCAGTCCATCCCGGCGATACGGTTTTCCACCCGGCGCGCCTCGGGCCCTGACAGGGGCACGCGGATACCCGTGGTGCGATTATCACGCGCCCATTCCAGATTGATCGGCGCGGCGTGGTCTTTCACGTAGCGCCTGTACGAATTCACATATGGTGCCATCACGGCAAGACCGGCGGGCAGGTGGTTCTGCAGCCCGGCAATGAAGTTATAGAACGCGTCCGTCTCTCCTCCCTGCGGGCCAGAGAATATGTTTTGCCCGGTCTCGGTATCGATGATCGAGTGGTGGATATGCATGGCTGAGCCCGGCTCATCTTCGATCGGCTTGGCCATGAAGGTGGCAAAGCAATCGTGACGCAAAGCGGCCTCGCGGATCAGGCGTTTGAAGTAGAACACCTCATCCGCCAGCTTGACCGGATCGCCATGGCGTAGGTTGATTTCCAGCTGGCCCGCGCCGCCTTCTTGCGTGATGCCGTCGATCTCGAACCCTTGATGTTCGGCGAAATCGTAGATGTCGTCGATCACCGGGCCGAATTCGTCCACCGCTGTCATCGAATAGGCCTGACGTGCCGCCGCCGGACGGCCCGAACGCCCCATCATCGGCTTGATTCCTTGTGCCGGATCGACATTGCGGGCGACCAGAAAGAACTCCATTTCAGGCGCGACAATCGGCTTCCAGCCCTTGTCGTGATACATCTGCACGACCCGTTTCAGTACGTTGCGGGGGCTGAAGGGGATCGGCTCACCATCCCGGTCATAGGCGTCGTGGATCACTTGCAACGTCCAGTCGCCGGTCCAGGGCGCGGCCGAGGCGGTCGAAAAGTCAGGCTTGAGGATCATGTCCCGTTCGATAAACCCATCCTCGCCCGCGGCCTCGCCCCAGTCACCGGTGATGGTCTGGTAGAAAACGCTGTCGGGCAGGTGGAAATAAGCCTGCTTTGCAAATTTCGATGCGGGCACCGCCTTGCCGCGGGCAATGCCGGGCAGGTCAGAGATGATGCATTCAACCTCATCCAGCCGCTGGCCGTCGATATAGGTTCGGGCTGCCTGTGGCAGTTGATCTTTCCAGTCGGCCATCAGGCCCTCTCTTTCTTCAGAAACTCGGCCATCATCTGTCCGATCTTCGGATTGTCGTTCTGGGCAGGCAGGCGGTTGGCGGCCGCCTCCATCAGCGCATCCGGCACAACGCCTTTGCCGCGTGTGTTCATCAGGCCTTGAATGAAGGCGTCGCCATATTCCGGGTGCGCCTGCACCGTCCAGACGTTGTCGCCATAGGCCACCATCGCGTTGCGGCAGAAGGTGTTTGTACCCAGCACACGCGCGTCTTCCGGCAGCTCAACCACCTGATCCTGATGCCAGGCGTTCAGCGTAACGGTCTGACTATTATATTCATAATCGGTGCGTCCGACGGCCCAGCCGCCTTTGAATTTTTCGACCTTCCCACCTAGCGCCTGCGCAACGATCTGATGGCCGAAACAGACGCCGATCAGGGGGCGACCACTGTGGCGGATGGCGCGGATCAGATCCTCGAGCGGCGGAATCCATGGATGGTCTTCATATGCCCCGTGGCGCGAACCGGTGATGATCCAGCCATCGGCTTGAAATTCATCTTTGGGAAACTGGCCATCCACGACGGCAAAGGTTTCATAGGTAAAGCCATTGCCGTCCAGAAGCGCGCGAAACATCACGTCGTATTCGTCGAACTGGTCCTGCAACACGTCAGGAGGGTGGCCGGTCAGTAGGATGCCGATTTTCATGGGTCACCAAATTTGATCAAATTTATTCTAGCCCACCGGGTTCACGCGGGCAAGAGGGTCATACCGCCTCGAGATAGCTTAGCCAGTGTTCTTCCGCCGGGCGGTCGGCAAAGCGGCGCATTTCCTGCCGCTTGGTCATGGCAAAAAAACGGATCAGATCGGCGGGGAAGATGCGCGCCACATTCGGGTCGGTTTCGAACGCGGTAATGGCTGCACCCCAATCTGCCGCCAGTTGCGGCAGGCCGTCGATCTCATAGGCATTGCCCGAGATCGGAGCAGGGGGTTCGGTCTCATCCTCAATCCCGTTGAGCGCGGCACCCAGCACGGCCGCCAGCATCAGATAAGGGTTGATGTCACCGCCCGCGACGCGATGTTCGATCCGCCGCGCGGCAGGGGCACCGCCGGGAATGCGTAGGGCGGCGGTGCGGTTTTCATAGGCCCAGCTGGCACCGGTGGGGGCGTGTGCGCCGGGTATGAGGCGCGTGTAGGAATTGCCGTGGGGCGCAAAAATCAGCGTGCATCCTGGCATCGCCGACAGACATCCGGCGACAGCCCAACGCAGCAGATCTGTGCCTTCCGGCCCGCCATTGTCGAACACGTTCCGGCCTTTTTCATCCACGACCGAGAAATGCACGTGCATCCCGTTGCCCGCGTCATCGGCGTACGGTTTCGACATGAATGTGGCCGTAAACCCATGTTTGCGGGCAAGGCCGCGCGTCAAGGTCTTGAAAAGCCACGTATCATCGGCGCAGCGCATGGCATCCTGATGGTTCAGGTTGATCTCGAACTGGCCAATGCCGCTTTCGGATATCGCTGTCTGGGCTGGTATGCCCATGGCTGCGCATCCGTCGTAGAGATCGGTGAAAAACGCGTCGAACGCGTCCATCTCGGCCATGGACAAAACTGCCTCATCCGCCAGCCGCCGATCTGTGACCGGGTTGATTGGAGGCTGCGGCTGGGGGCCGGATGCGTCCAGCAGAGTGAACTCCAGTTCGGTCGCTGCGATGACAGACCAACCGCGCTGGGCATAGCGTTCCAGCAAAGCGGCCAGAGCGTGCCGGGGATCCCCAGCAAAGGGCACACCTGCGTCATCGTGCAGGCACATCGGGACCAGCGCCGTGTCTGCGTCCAGCCAAGGCATTGGCACCGGCCCGCGATCCGTCGGCAGCAGCATTCCATCGGCGTCACCGGATTCAAAGACCAGCGGGCTGCCGTCGATATCCGCGCCCCACAGGTCGACGTTCAGCGCGGAAAAGGGCATCCGTACCGCGCCTTTGGTCAACTTGTCGGCATATGAGGGCGGCACTCGCTTGCCGCGCAGCTGACCGTTCAAGTCACAGGCAGCAACGCGAAAACTGTGCAGGGCGCTCAGGTCCATCGGGGTCTCCATTCTTCGAGTTACCCGAGATGTAATGGGTTAAACGCGCCTTGTCACTAAATTTGATCAAATTATCGCCGTGACGATATGGCGGAAAGTTGCTCCGCGCCCAAGGGGGACGGCGCGGAGCAGGGGCTTTAAACGAAGTTGACGCCGTTTTCAGCCATTGGCAGTTCGGCCACGTGCGTTCCGGACAAGGCGTTAATCGCATTGGCCAGAGCTGGGGCCGAGGGTGGGGTGCCCGGTTCGCCGACACCTGTGGGTGCCTCAGCAGACGGCACGATATGTACGTCGATCGCTGCGATGTCACCGATCCGCAGCGGCTCATAATCCGGGAAGTTGAATTGATCCACGGTGCCGTCTGTCAACGTGATCTGGTCGCGCATCACATGTCCGATGCCGTAACCGATACCGCCTTCCATCTGCGCGCGCACCACATCGGGGTTCACCGCAATGCCGCAATCGACGGCACATGTGACCCTTTCGATCTTGATGCCGTTTTCCGGATCGCCCGAAACCTCGACAACCTGAGCGGCATAAGACCCAAAGGACTTGTGAACTGCGATACCCTGTGCGCGGCCTGCAGGTACGTTGCCCCAGTTGGCCTTTTCAACCGCCAGTTTCAGAACCGCAGCTTTGCGTGCCTGATCCGGGTTGCTGCTATCGGCCAAATGCGACAGGCGGAACTCTACCGGGTCGCGACCTGCGGCCTCGGCAACCGCATCCATCATCGTCTCCATGACATAGCCGGTGTGGGTGTGGCCCACAGAACGCCACCACAGAACCGTTGTCGCCTTCGGTGTGTCGGTCAGCCCAAGCGCGATGCCAGGGATAGCATACGGACTGTCGGCGATACCCTCGATCGAGCTGTGGTCGATCCCGTCATGTACCAGAACGGATTCGAACGGGGTGCCTTTGATAACGGATTGACCGGCGACCTGATGCTGCCAGCCGACGATGTTGCCATCGGCATTCAAACCCACGCGGACCTTGTGTCCGAAGGCCGGGCGGTAATAGCCGCTGCGAATGTCATCCTCACGCGTCCACACCAGTTTGACCGGGCGCGAGCGGTCGGTGACCACAAAGGCCAGCGCAGCCTCAACCTGATAATCCGCATCCGGTGTCGCGCGACGCCCGAACGACCCACCCGCCAGCATCGTCTTGATGTGGATCTTTTCGGGCGGCAATTGGAAGATCTGCTGATACGCCATGTGCGGGCCGGTCGGCATTTGCGCACCGTCATGCAGAACGATGTCTCCTTCGGCAGTCTGCTCAATGGTGCAGTTCAGAGGCTCCATCGGTGCATGCGCAAGCAGCGGGAAATAAAAGGTCTTTTCGATGACCTTGTCTGCTCCGTCGATTGCTGCGGCGACTGCTGCAATGTCCGCCTTGTTCACATTGTATGTGGGGGCGGCGTCCAGTGCGGCCATGATCTCGGCCTTGATCTGATCCGAATGGCGGGTTTCCGCGCCCGACATATCCCAATCAACCTCAAGCGCGTCGCGCGCCTGAATCGCGGCCCAGGTGTTTTCGGCGTAAACCGCGACCCCTGCCTGATTGGGCAGCACGGCGGCTGAGATATAGCCTTTGACCTCTTTCGACGCGCTGTCGTCAAAGCCGTTGGCGATGCCGCCTTTTGACTCAGGGCGCTTGATCATGGCGACCATCTGCTTTGGCAGGTGAACGTCCATGGCGTACATGGCCTGACCATTGCCCTTGATGGCGGAATCCTTGCGGCGAACGGATTCGTTGCCGATCAGACGGAATTCCGATGGGTCTTTCAGGCGCGGCTCGGTGGGAGCCTCTAGCTGAGAGGCAGCAGCCACAAAATCGGCAATCGGGGCGGACAGGTCGCCCGCTTTGATGATGCCTTCGTCGATGGTGATACCCGCGGCATCCACGCCCCAGCTTTGGGCGGCGGCGGCGATCAGCATTTCACGCGCGGCGGCACCGGCCTGACGATATTGTATCCACGAATTCGCCATTGCGGTCGATCCACCCGTGCCCTGGAAGGGGCCGAACAGGAGGTTGTTGTAAACCTGCGCGTTAGACGGCGCGAATTCGTAGTCGATCTGATCCATGCGAAGACCGATTTCTTCAGCGATCAGTGTTGGCAGGCCGGTTGCGGGGCCCTGACCTTTTTCAAAGTGTTTGACGATGGCAGTCACTGTGCCATCCGCGTCAATCTTGACGAAGGGGTTGAACTGCGCAGTCTCGGATGAGGTCGCGGCCAGCACGCCATCGGCACGTGCACCAACCAGCAGAACAGCACCGGCAGCGGCGGCCCCTTTCAGAAATCCACGGCGAGAGGTGTTAATGGTCATGGATCAGGCCTCCAGAATTTCGGACGCGCGCTGAATGCCGGCGCGGATGCGTTGATAGGTGGCGCAGCGGCAGGCATTGCCGTGCATGTAATCGTCAATCTCTTCGACGGATGGGGTGGGATTTTCGGACAACAGCCCAACGGCCGACATCACCTGACCCGACTGGCAATAGCCGCACTGAACAACGTCCAACTCGACCCAGGCCTGCTGAACGGCGGCGCCGATCTTGTCCTTACCGACGGCCTCGATTGTGGTGATTTCGGCATCTTCAACGTCTTCGACATAGGTCTGGCACGAGCGTACGGGCTCGCCATTCAGATGCACGGTACAGGCACCGCACGAGGCGACGCCGCAGCCGAACTTGGTGCCGGTCAGTTTTAGTTCGTCCCGGATCACCCACAGCAGAGGGGTGCCGGGTTCGGCGTCAACCGTGTGGGTTTCGCCATTCAGTTTTAATGTCAGTGCCATGAGGGGACCTTCCGTGTTGGGCTGGTTACCTGAGTCGGTAAACTGGCGCGTTTACTATTTGCACAGAAATCCGCCCTTGTAAACTCCTGCGTTTACCTAGGATTTGACCGCCCCCGGTCAATAGGTCTATAGCTCTGACATGACCGAATGCAGCGCACCGAATGCGACCAAATACGCGCAGATCATCGAAGCCGCTGTGGCCGAGTTCCAGGACAAGGGCTTTGCCGCGGCCAGCATGGATCGCATCTCGGCGCAGGCCGAGGTGTCTAAGCGTACGCTGTATAAGTATTTCGAAAGCAAGGAAAACCTGTTTCGCTCAATTGTGATCGAACTGTCCAGCCGCTTTGCCGAAGTGGTCGAGATACGGTACGAAAAAGGGCGTGATATTCGCGAGCAACTGACCGAACTGGCCTGGGCCGAAGGGCGCATCCTGATGATGCCGGATGTGATGGCGATGTCCCGGATGATTATCAGCGAAACCTTGCGCAGCCCGGAACTGGCAGCGGCGGCTCAGGGTAAGCTGGATAAAACCGCCGCCTTCATTGGCATGATGCGGGATGCAGTCGAGGACGGGCAGTTGCAGATCAACGATCCGGAACAGGCGGGGCGCGAATTCATCGGCCTGATCAAGGCGCGCGCATTTTGGCCCCTTTTGTTCACCGGGTCTGTGCTGAGCGAGGCCGAAATGGCCGAAACCATCGAAAACAGCGTCGAAATGATGATCAGCCGTTATGCGGTTTGAGGGTCAAAACCCGTCGTATCATCCGCCCTGGCTGAGATTGGTCACGAAACTGACAATTTGGCATTCCGAGTGGCACTCGATCCCGAAATAGTGCTACAGGGCTGTTCTGAAATGATCCCCTGAGGAACAAGGCCTAGGCGGGCGCGGAAAGTATGTCGAATTTAGCAGAAAACACAGCCCCAAAAGGGGATGGACTTAGGCGTGCGGCCCGTCTGTCCGTTGCCCCTATGATGGATTGGACGGATCGGCACTGCCGCTATCTGCACCGGCTGCTCAGTGGGCAGGCATTGCTTTACACGGAAATGGTCACGGCCCCAGCGTTGGTGCGCGGTGGGGCGATGCATTTGCTGAGATACAGCCCGGAAGAACACCCCGTTGCGCTGCAACTGGGCGGGTCCGATCCAAAGGAATTGGCGCAGGCGGCGCGACTTGGGGTCGAGGCGGGCTATGATGAGGTCAACCTGAACTGCGGCTGCCCTTCGGATCGGGTGCAGTCGGGCACTTTTGGGGCGGTCTTAATGAAAGACCCGGGCCGGGTTGCCGAATGCGTGTCCGCTATGGGTGAGGTTGTGGATGTTGACGTGACCGTCAAATGCCGGATCGGCGTGGATGAACGAAACCCCGAAGAGGTTCTGCCAACATTTCTGGACCAAATCCGCGCCGCCGGTTGCGAACGGGTAACGATCCACGCGCGTAAGGCTTGGTTGCAGGGCCTCAGCCCCAAGGAAAACCGTGATATTCCGCCTTTGGACTATGATCTGGTTCACCGGATGAAGGCGGCATTTCCCGATCTGCATATCTCGATCAATGGGGGAATTACCTCTCTGGATCAGGCGCGAACGCATCTTGAAGCAGGGCTGGACGGCGTCATGATCGGCCGCGCGGCCTATCATCAGCCGACCGACATTTTGGCGGAAGCCGACCCGCTGATCTACGGCACCGGGCAGGCGGCTGATCCTGTCGAAGTTGTGCAAAAAATGGTTCCCTATGTCGAGGCTCACCTTGTCGAAGGGGGCCGGTTGCACCAGATCACTCGTCATATGCTGGGCTTGTTTGCCGGTCGCCCCGGTGCGCGGGCCTGGCGGCGGGCCTTGTCCGAAGGCGCGGTGCACGAGGGCGCAGGCCCCGAGGTAATGTTACAGGCACTGGAGCGCGTGGCGCCTCTGGTCGAGGTTTGAGCGGATCAAGATACGGCCACAGGCCGCTATGGGGGGAAGATGCCCGAGACAATGTTGCTGGCCCAGATGCTGGGCCTTTTGCTTGTAATCGGGGCGCTGGCCGGTGTGCTGGCCGGATTGCTGGGCGTTGGCGGGGGCATCGTGCTGGTTCCGGCCTTTTTCTATGCGTTTCAGACGCTTGGCTATGGCGGCCCGCAATTGATGCAGCTGTGTCTGGCGACCTCTTTGGCGACGATCATCGTGACCTCATTCCGGTCCGTGTTGTCGCACAATAAGAAAGGCGCGGTGGATTGGGATATACTGCGCGGCTGGGGGCCTGGGATTGCGGTCGGGGCGATCATCGGCGTTCTGGTGGCCTCGGCGCTGCGGACCGAGGTCCTGCAGATTTTGTTCGGGGTGCTAGGGATGGTCATCGGGGCCTATCTTGGGCTAGGCAAATCTGAATGGCGGTTGGGTGACGCCATGCCCAAAGGGATCAAACGTGCCGTACTGTCGCCTCCGGTGGGTTTTCTTTCGGTGTTGATGGGGATCGGAGGCGGCAGTTTCGGCGTGCCATTGATGAGCCTTTACAACACGCCCATTCACCGCGCCGTGGCAACAGCCGCCGGTTTTGGCGTGATTATCGCGGTGCCTTCCGTTTTGGGATTTCTATTTCTGGACGTTCCGTCGGAACACCGCCCGCCACTGACTATTGGGGCGGTAAATTTGATTGCCTTTGGTGTCGTTGTCACCATGACGACAATCACCGCGCCTTGGGGGGTAAAGCTGGCTCATGCGATGGATCCCAAACCCCTCAGACGAGTGTTTGCGGTGTTCCTGACGCTGGTCGCCCTGAACATGCTGCGTAAAGCACTGGGGCTGTGAGTGATTTTTACGAAAAAGGTTGGGTCAGGTTCCCCTTCGATCCAGCGCTGGCCGAGTGGGTAGGGCACGCGCTGCCCGCTGCCCGCGCGTCTGTCACTGATCCGGCCCATGCCCAATGGCTGGATTGTGAGGGGACGTGGTTTATTGGCGTCGACGCGCTGGACAATGACCCGCAGGGCAGGGTGGGGCAGTCAGGTGTGTTGTCTGGCCGAGCCATGGACTTCATCACCGAACAATACGGAGAACTGCCGCTGCACAAGGGGCAGGTCTCGGTCATCTATCCCGGCTATCCACGCCCGCGGCAGGGTGAAAGCACCAGCGCCGGGCAGTATCGGTTAAAGCGGGACGCGGCACATGTGGACGGGTTGCGGCCGATGGGACCGGATCGGCGGCGGCGGGTGGATGAGCCGCATGCGTGGATATTGGGCATTCCTCTGAACGATGCCAGTATTGATGCCGCCCCCATGGTGCTGTGGGAAGGCAGTCATAAAATCCTGCGCGCCGCGTTCAAACACGCGCTGGACGGGCACCCACGCAATAGTCTGCATCAGGTGGATATAACCGAGGCGTATCAGGCTGCGCGCCGCGAAGTATTCGACACTTGCCCACGCATCGAATTGCCCGCCAAACCCGGTGAGGCCTACCTGTTACACCGTCACTGCCTGCATGGGGTGGCCCCATGGGGCGCCAATGCCTCGGCCGGGGCGGATGGACGCATGATCGCCTATTTCCGCCCCGAGTGCGCCGGGGGAGTAGCCGAATGGATCGAATCCGCCTAACCTCCTGCCATTATTCGGATTTGGAGGTTTTTTGATGATTACGGTCCACAGGAATTCGGACGGAGCATTGCTGGAAGTCGAACTGTCCGGCGAGGTGACCAGCACTGATTACAGCGAGGTTCTGGTGCCCGCGATCGAGGCCGCATTGACCGAACATGACAACGTGCGTCTGCTGGCCGTCGTTCAGCCGGAATTCAAGGGTTACGATCTGAGTGCCGCTTGGGCCGATACAAAGCTGGGGCTGAGCCACTGGCGCGGATTTGATCGCATTGGCGTGGCGGCGGATCAGGGTTGGGTAAAGACCAGTATCCGCCTGGCTGCCCCGATCCTGCCATGCCCGGTGCAAGTCTTTGCCCTTTCCGAACTGGAGGCCGCCCGACGCTGGATGCGCGAATCCTTGGGGTCGATTCACGTGGTTGATCTGGGTGGGCCGTGCATTCAGATCAGCCTTTTGGGAAAGCTAGACCCCGACGAATTCAGCCGCGCGGAAGCGGATCTCGATAACTTATTGCAGACCAAGGAGGGGTTCCGGCTGTTGATCGACTTGCGGGAATTCGACGGCTGGCAGGGTCTGTCAGCGCTGGCATCGCATTTCAAACTGGTTCGGAAACATGCCGGGATGCTGGATCGCGCGGCCATCGTTGGGGACAAAACGTGGCAACATATGGCGCAACGGGCGGCCAGTCATGTTCTGGGCACGAGAACTCAGTTCTTTGCATCTGAGGATATCGAAAATGCCAAATCCTGGCTGGCTGCCGGTTAGGCCAAGATTTAACCTAACGCTTACGTAAGGTCATGCTGGGTCAGGCTTTGTTTTTCTTGATTGAATGGTCAAAAAACGATTAGCAATGCCTTGTTCTTCCGCGTAACCACTTCGGAGGAACCTGAAAACTGAAGCGCGTCGCTGTGGGTTGCCACTCACTCACCACAAGTGTTCGAACTTGATCCCCCTCGAAGTTCAGACCAACCTGCAGCGGCGCAGATTCAGACCATGTCCTCGATCTGGATAGAATTTAAGACTTTTTCAGGCGTGCGGCACGACCACCCCGGCGTTTGGTCAGCTGGGGTTTGCGTGAGGGCAGGTTTTCCATGATCTCAGCACGCTCGTTGCTGTCCATTTTAGACCAGCGCGAGATTTCATCGATGGTGCGGTAGCAACCGGTACAGATACGTTCGGTCGGGTGAACGACGCAGATCTGGATACAGGGGCTTTCGACCTCGTTCCTTTTCCAAACCATGTTCGTCATTGCCGTATCCCGTCGCAACTAAAGAAAGCGCAGCCTGTCCAGCGCCCCTTGCAGAATATAACCAGCCGCGACGTGATCGATAACCTGTCCGCGACGTTTTCGTGTCGTATCCGCCTCAAGCAGTGCCTTTTCGGCCGCAACCGTGCTCAGCCGCTCGTCCCAGAACCCGATGGAAACGTCGGTCAGCCGCGACAGGTTTCGGGCAAAGGCGCGGGTGGATTGGCAGCGGGGGCCTTCGGTTCCGTCCATGTTTTTCGGCAGACCCAGAATGATGCCGCCGATCTCGCGGTCAGCGATCAGTTCAAGCAACCGCGCGGAATCCAGGGTGAATTTTTTGCGCCGCACGGTCTCCAACGGGCTGGCCACACCGCGCATCCGGTCCGAGACGGCGACCCCGATGGTTTTTTCGCCCAGATCCAGACCCATCAGCGCGGTCATAGGCGACAGGGCGGCAGCAAATTCTTCGAACGCGTCGTGAATCATTGCGCTATTCCGGCCTGCAATGCGGCGGCGTCGATCAGTTCGATCGCATCGGCATTTCCGGCAAAGACTTCCATCGCCTCGTTTTTGATGTCGATGGCCCGCTGACCTTCGCCCAGAACGCCAAGGGCTGCAATCAGACGCGCCCATTCCTCGGGCGATCCGCCCTCAGAGGCCAGACGTTCAGACAGTTGGTTGACCATGCCCTTAATCATCTCTTGCCGTTCTTCCGGTGTCAGTTCGGCTGCGGCGTCGACGTCACCCTGGCTGGGGCCGGGGGCGGCAGGTATTTCAGGCGCGTTGAATACCCCGGCGCGGAAAGCCAGTTCGTCCAACTGTGCCCGAATGGCGTTGGCCCAGGGCGCGCCGGCAGGGGCATCGCGCAGTGCATCGACCCAGACCCGGTATCCAACGTCGGGGCGCCCGATCTGAACCATCATTTGTCCTAGATAGTATTGCGCAGGCCCATGGCGCGGGTCGCGTTTCAGCGCCTGTCTCAACGCCTCTTCGGCCTCGGGCGAGACATAGCCGCCCACGGACAGGATCATCATCTCGGCCAGATGTGAAAAGGCATCGGCGGGGATATCGTCGCCAGACAGCTCGATCACACGTTGCTGGGCTGCGTATGCGGCGGGAAAATTGCCTGCATTCGCCTCGTGTTGGGCCAGCAGGATATGGCCCTGTAGATCATCGGGGCGTGCTGCAACTGTGTCGCGCAACTGATTCAGAAGATTGGCATAACTCTCATCCAGCTGCGGCAATTGTGTGGGCGGGGCGGCTGCTTCGGCTTCGGCCTGGCTGGGGCGTTCGGCACGCAGAGCTTCGGCTTGCTCCAGCCGCAGCGACAAGGGCTGATCCGGCAGCCCTGCGGCACCCATCTGGCGATACATCCAGATCGCACCGCCCACGACGATAAGCGCGATGACCGCAAAGGCGGTAACGCTGGCCCAGCGAGGCGGCCCGGCGCGATCAACCCCGGCCTGCATCTGCGCGTCAGCGGCCAGAATGCGACGTGAGATTTCCGTGCGGACCCGGTCTGCGTCGGCCTCGCCGATTACGCCTCGGGCTAGGTCTTTGTCCACACCCGCCAGCTGCTCGCGATAGACACGCAGATCATATGCCGCCGCAGGCTCACGCGTTTTGCGGCTGCGGAGCAGGGAAAAGCCCAGGAACAGGGCAATCAGCAGTGCGGTTAGAATGGTGACGACCAGGAACGACATGGTTTCTCCGATGTGGCTGCCCTGACTTAGACCTCTCGGCGGGGCGACAAAAGGGACAAATGGCCGCGAGAGGACGTCATGTCGCAATAAAAGGGCGGATGTCGCAATAGTTCGATATTGTGGCGCTGTGCGGCAGGGGTAAAGTGTTCGCGCACGGCATATCTGCGCCAATCACCGAACCGGATGGATTCGCTTATGAAACATTACTCAGCCTTTGCTGTGGCGCGGGAGGCCCTGCGCTATCACACCGGATGGGAGCGTGCGTGGCGCTCGCCCGAACCGAAAAAGCGGTACGATGTGATCATCGTCGGCGCAGGGGGGCACGGTCTGGCGACCGCCTATTACCTCGGCAAGAATTACGGCATCCAGAACGTCGCCGTGATCGAAAAAGGCTGGTTGGGTGGTGGCAATACCGGTCGGAATACAACCATCATCCGGTCGAATTACCTGCAGGACCCTTCGGCCGCCCTCTATGAGAAGGCGCGCGATCTTTACGAGGATCTGAGCCAGGACCTGAACTATAACGTCATGTTCAGCCCCCGCGGTGTGATGATGCTGGCGCAGACCCAGCACGAAATTCGCGGCTATCAGCGCACCGCCCACGCCAATGCGTTGCAGGGCGTACAGACCGAATGGATCGGGCCAGAGCGGGTGAAACAGTTGGTGCCGATCATCAATATCGACGGTCCGCGCTATCCAGTTCTGGGGGCGCTGTGGCAGGAACGCGGCGGCACCGCGCGCCACGACGCTGTGGCGTGGGGCTATGCCCGTGCGTGTTCGGCCATGGGCATGGACATCATCCAGCAATGCGAAGTCAAAGGCGTCCGCACTGAAAATGGCCGTGTTGTGGGCGTTGACACCACCAAAGGCGCGATCGACTGCGAAAAGCTGGGGATCGTGGTTGCGGGTCATTCCGGTCAGTTGGCTGAGATGGCAGGCTTCCGTCTGCCGCTTGAGGCGATTGCCCTGCAGGCGCTGGTTTCTGAGCCGATCAAGCCCTGCATGGATGTGGTCGTAATGGCCAACACCGTCCACGGTTACATGTCGCAATCCGACAAGGGTGAGATGGTGATTGGTGGCGGCACCGATGCCTATAACAACTACACCCAGCGTGGCTCATTCCACCACATCGAGGAAACCGTGCGCGCGCTGGTCGAGACTTTCCCGATGATTTCGCGCCTGAAGATGCTGCGCCAGTGGGGCGGTATCGTGGACATGACCGGCGACCGCTCGCCCATCCTGTCGACAACACCTCTGGATAACTGCTTCATCAACTGCGGCTGGGGTACCGGTGGTTTCAAGGCGATCCCGGGGTCCGGCTGGGGGATGGCACAGCTGATGGCCACGGGCCATTCGCCATTGACCGAGGCGTTCTCGCTGGATCGTTTCAAAGAGGGCCGCTTCATCGACGAAAGCGTCGCCGCCGGGGTGGCGCACTAAGGGCGTTGCCCGAGGTTGCCCACAAACAGAATTCAGGTCGGCCATTGCGCCGACCGACCGCCAAAAGGATGAACACATGCTGATCCTGAATTGCCCGTATTGCGGCGTCGACGCCGAAGAAACCGAACTGGCCGCTGGTGGCGAGGCGCATCTGAAGCGTTTCGGTCCGGGCTCGTCCGATGACGAGTTCCACGACTACCTGTTCATGCGCGAGAACCCCAAAGGCGTTCATTTGGAACGCTGGCGCCACGCAAATGGCTGTGGCAAGTGGTTCCACGCTGCGCGCTGCACCCAGACGCTTGAGGTGTTTGGTACGTATTCCGCACAAGTCACCGAACCTCCGAAAGAGATCAAGGATGCCATCTCGGCCAAGCGCCCCGGCTGGACGTGGAGAGAATTCGAATGATCCGCGCCACCACCCGTAATTCCGCCTGCGAAAGGTCCGCAACATGAGCACCCGTCTCGCAAAACAAGGCCGGCTGATTGACCGGTCGAAACAGGTCACCTTTACCTTCAACGGTACCTCGATGCAGGGGTATGAGGGCGATACGCTCGCCTCGGCCCTGCTGGCCAATGATCAGATGATGATGGGCCGGTCGTTCAAGTATCACCGCCCGCGCGGCGTTGTCGCCAGCGGCGCAGAAGAGCCGAACGCGCTGGTCGGTCTGGGGCAGGGCAACCGGTTCGAGCCGAACCAGCGCGCCACTACGACCGAGTTGTTCAACGGTCTGACCGCGATTTCACAGAACCACTGGCCGAACCTTGAATTTGATATCGGGGCGGTGAACACGCATCTGTCGCGTTTTCTGCCGGCTGGCTTCTACTACAAGATGTTCATCCACCCCAAGCCGTTCTGGAAACACGTCTATGAGCCGTTCATCCGCCAGTCGGCCGGTCTGGGCAAAGCGCCCGACAAAGACAATCGCGATGCGGACACTTATGAGCACTTCTATGCCTTCACCGATGTTCTGGTAATCGGCGGTGGGGTGGCCGGTCTGCAGGCCGCAAAGGCGGCTGCTGCGTCCGGTGCCAAGGTGATGCTGATCGAACAGACAGCCCATTGGGGCGGTCGCGCTCCGGTCGATGGTGGCACCGTTGATGGCGCGCCTGTGGATAAGTTCGTGGATCAATTAGTTTCCGAACTGGAAACAATGGACAACGTTACCATGCGATTGCGCTGCATGGGCGCGGGTGTCTATGACCACGGTTATGTGCTGGGATATGAGCGTCTGACCGACCATACTCCGGGCATCCAGGGTCCACGCCACCGCCTGTGGCGCATCCGTGCCAAACAGGTTGTGACCGCAACCGGTGCAATTGAACGTCCGCTGTCTTTCGCGGGCAACGATGTTCCGGGGGTGATGCTCGCTTCGGCCATGCGCGACTATGTGGTGAACTGGGGTGTCACCCCGGGCGAGCGCGTGATCGTTGCCACCAACAATGACGATGGGTATCGCACCGCGATCATCCTGAAACAGGCCGGGGTGGACGTCCTGCGCGTGATAGATGCACGCGCCGCTGCGGGTCCGATGGCCGAAGAAGCGCGTCAGCTCGGTATCCGGGTGGACCCCGGAAAAGCCGTCGCCAAAGTCAAAGGTGGCAAGCGCGTCAAAAAGGTCGCGATCTGCAATCAGGAAGGTATCGGCGGTGCTCGCGAAGAGGTTGAGTGCGATGCCGTTGCCATGTCGGGCGGCTGGTCTCCGGTCGTTCATTTGTGGTCGCATTGCGGTGGCAAGCTGATCTGGGACGACGCGAACGCCCATTTCCGCCCTGACCCCGAACGTCCGCCGTTGGGCGCGAATGGGGAAGGCTTTGTCGTGGCTGCCGGCGCTTCGAACGGTCCGCTGGCACTGGGCGATGTTCTGATAGACGCACAGGCAGCAGGTAAAGCTGCGGCAAAAGCGGCAGGTTTCAAACCCAAGAACACCAAGGCACCACTTGGCGAAACCACGGCCGAGGCCGCGATGGAGCCGGTCTGGCTGATGCCCGCCAATGCCGAGGTTCAGTTGCGCATGAAGTCCTGGCTGGATTTCCAGAACGACGTCAAAGTGTCTGACGTCCAACTGGCGGCGCGTGAAGGCTATGAAAGCGTTGAACACACCAAGCGTTACACGACGCTGGGCATGGCAACGGATCAGGGTAAGTTGAGTAATATCAATGGCCTGGCGATCCTTGCTGATGCGCTGGAGTCCGAGATTCCGAAGGTCGGCACCACCACGTTCCGCCCGCCTTATACCCCGATCTCGATGGGGTCGATTGGTGGCGAGGCACGGGGTGACGTGTTCCAACCGATCCGTCAAACTCCAATGCACGACTGGCACGACAAGAACGGCGCCGATTGGGAGCCGGTCGGCCACTGGCGCCGGACTTACGCCTATGTCCGCTCCGGTGAGACCGTGCATGATGCAGTGAACCGCGAGGTCAAGAACACGCGCGAAAACCTCGGCCTGCTGGACGCGTCGACGCTGGGCAAGCTGATCGTCAAAGGCCCGGACGCTGGCAAGTTCCTGGACATGATGTACACCAACATGATGTCCACGCTGAAGGTTGGCAAATGCCGCTATGGCCTGATGTGTTCGGAAAATGGCTTTCTGATCGACGACGGCGTTGTTGCCCGCATCGACGAAGATACCTGGCTGTGCCACACAACCACCGGCGGAGCGGAACGCATCCACGGCCATATGGAAGAGTGGCTACAAACCGAATGGTGGGACTGGAAAGTCTATGTTGCCAACGTGACCGAGCAATACGCGCAGGTTGCCGTTGTCGGCCCCAACGCCCGCAAGGTTTTGGAGAAGCTGGGCGGCATGGATGTGTCCAAGGAGGCGCTGCCATTTATGGAATGGCGTGATGGCAAGATCGGCGATTTCGATTGCCGTGCCTATCGTATCTCGTTCTCGGGTGAGCTGTCCTATGAGATCGCGGTTCCTGCCTCGCAGGGGCAGGCGTTCTGGGATGCGCTGGTTGAGGCCGGGCAAGAGTTCGGCGTTATGCCTTACGGCACCGAATGTCTGCACATCCTGCGGGCCGAGAAGGGCTTTATCATGATCGGGGATGAGACCGACGGCACCGTGATCCCGCAGGATCTGGGGCTGCATTGGGCACTGTCCAAAAAGAAAGAGGACTACCTTGGAAAGCGCGCCCATTCGCGCAGCCATATGGCCGATCCTGACCGCTGGAAACTGGTGGGGCTTGAGACTGTGGATGGTTCCGTCATTCCCGATGGCGCTTACGCGGTGGGCGAGGGCGTCAACGCCAACGGTCAACGCAACATGATCGGTCGGGTGACCTCAACCTATTACTCGGCCAATCTGGGCAAAGGCATCGCCATGGGCCTGATCAAGCACGGCACCGACCGGATGGGCGAGATTGTCGAGTTCCCAGGCACCGATGGCAAAACCTATAAAGCCAAGATCGTGGACCCGATCTTCTATGACAAAGACGGGGAGAAGCAGAATGTCTGAACCCATCAGCGCACTGAACCACGCTAGCTATGATGGTATTGTCAAAGTCGAGGAATGCGGCCTGCAGGGCATGATCACCCTGCGCGGCGACCTGTCTGACAAGGTGCTAGCCAAGGCGATCAAGGATGCCACAGGCCGGAAAGTGCCCGGCCAGCGTGAAGCGCTAGTCAATGGCGACAGCGGCGTTTGTTGGATGTCCACGGACGAATTGCTAGTGCTAGTGCCGTATGCCGAGGTTGAGGCCAAGTTGGCCGCAATGGCAAACGCGCTTAGCGGCACACATGCACTCGCGGTCAATGTCTCGGACGCGCGGGCCGTGTTCCGCATCTCGGGCGCCAGCGCGCGCGAGGTGGTTGGCAAACTGGCCCCGGCCGACCTGTCGGTCGAGGCGTTCCAGCCCGGTCAAATCCGCCGCTCGCGCCTGGCGCAGGTGGCGGGGGCGTTCTGGATGGACGACGCCGAGACCTTCCGTGTGGTTTGTTTCCGGTCGGCTGCGGATTACGTGTTCAAACTGCTCAAAGTTGCCGCACAGCCCGGCAGCGAGGTCGGGTTTTATTGACTCCGTAATTCCCGCTGAAAAGTCACAAATAGCAGCCGCCTTCTCCAAAAAAGGCGGCTGCTATCGTTTTGATCTTGCGCAGCATTTCGATACCCTTTTATGAGGGGAGGGCAAAAGGAGCCTCTCCTTAAGATTGTATTGAGTTTTAAGTGGGATAAGGCTGCAAGCTTTAGTGTTATTGGTAAAACTTGAAAGCGTAAGAAGATGAAGAAAGCGATAGCCGCCCTGGCTTTGACCTTGGCTGCAACCACAGCGAAAGCTGAAGTCGTCACCTATGACTGCAACTTGCACCGGATGGAACAAGGATGGATCGCCGAGCGTGTGATCCTGAGTGTTGACGCGGAAAACAAGCGTGCGCGGGCTTATGACGCCTACATTCATCACTATGAGGATAAGCAGCCCAAAGATGTGAAATTCAAAACAACCCGCAAGGGCGAATACAGGCTCATGTGGAAAATGAAAATTCCCGCCAGAAATAGCGGGCTTGCGTATGTAAGTTATACAGCCACACTGAACCCGGAAAAACGGCGCCTGGACATGATCGCAAGATTTCCGCAAGCCAATGTGCTGAACCGGCCATCGGGTTTTGGGGAGTGTTCAGTAAACACGATCGAGTCGCTTTACGCTTCCTGAGTTCTGTAAGCTCGCAGGTTTTGAGTACTCGAAAAAATGAAAATCCCCGGGTTTCCGGGGATTTTTTTAACTTTCAACGCTGCAGGTACCCACACCGTAAGGTTTGTTTGCGGCGTTTGTACTAACAAAAGCCATACGAACCTTAAGACTGTTGTCAGCAGGATTCAGGTTTGCCTGATACTTGACGCGCAAATTACCACCGGCAGAGGCGCGGCGTGTTTCGGTCCAAACCATCCGAACACCTTTGTTACCACGACTTTTGTATTTTGTGTCGATCCATTCAGGTCTGCCCGCTACCTTTGCCCAGCCGTCTTCGGCGTCCACTTGAAAGGCATAGCTCCGCGCGATCCAGCCGTGGCTGTCCTGTTTGGTCATCTTGCAGTTGTAGGTAACGGTTTCCGCCATGGCGCCATTTGCAAAAAATGCGGCCAAAGCAACAATGCTGAGATATTTCATTTAGTTCATATTTCCTTGTAACTGGGTGTAGGAAATTCCAGCAACGGACAGAATGAACAAGGGGTTCCGGGCAATTTTCCAGAATGTCTTCGGAATACTGTCAATTGCGCAACAACAATGTTTTGTATTGCGCAAGAGCGGTCGGATTCAACAGTTGCTCGGCCGTAGTAGGTTGGGAGTTGTCGTCGGTGACCTCGGAATAGAAACCCAAAAGATCCAACAGATTTTTCGTCCTCTCCAGTCGATCATCCGCTGACAACAGCGGCCCGTGAAGCGATAACAGCAGGGCGGGGCGCTGCTTCTTCAGCCAGGCGGTCAAAGTGGGCAGCACGAAATACTCGGCCCCTTCGATATCCATTTTGACCAGAGATACGCCTGACAAATCATTTGCGGCCTCAAACTGATCCCATGCAATTGTTAGGGCGTCGCTGCCATGCGTGCCGTCATGCAGTAGGGAACTGGTGGAATCGCCCGGCTCGCCGCGTACCGAGGCCATGCGGGCCACGCCAAACTGGTTGGACAGCGCCACGCCAAAGGCCGAAACGTTGTGGATATCGTTCAGGTCCAAATTCCACGCCAGATAGCGGAATGCAGTCGGGTCGGGCTCAAAACACCACACGTGCCGGGCGCGGCGGGAACCGTAAAGGACGGTGGGGCCGATCCAGGCGCCGATATCCAGATAGTCGCTGTCGGGTGAAAGATGTTTGTCGAGAGTGGCGAAGGTTTCGGGCTCCCACGCACCGGCTGAGGCTTTGCGCCAGAATTTCGAATGATAGGGGTCCAGATGAAACGGCTCGCCATTCAGGCTGCCTGCATAGTACCCGCGGGCGCGGTAAAACATCTTGCGCGCCTGTGTCAGCATCGCGGACCTCCGGGTTTTATTGTCACGGGCCTTGACCTATGGCGGCTGTCAAAGCATTTAACCTTGGGAACCGCAACTTACATTTATAACAGGGGGCCGACATGGCTTTTGAACTTCCTGATCTTCCTTATGCACATGACGCGCTGGCAGCCAAGGGAATGTCCGCAGAAACGCTGGAATATCACCACGATCTGCACCACAAGGCATATGTCGACAACGGCAACAAGCTGATCGCCGGAACCGAGTGGGACGGCAAATCGTTGGAAGAGATCATCGTTGGCACTTACGACGCAAACGCAGTCGCGCAAAACGGTATCTTCAACAACATCAGCCAGCTGTGGAACCACAACCAGTTCTGGGAAATGATGGGTCCCGTTGGCAACGCCATGCCTGGTGAACTGGAAAAAGCCCTGACCGAAAGCTTTGGCTCGGTTGACGAATTCAAGTCACAGTTCAGTGCTGCCGGCGCAGGTCAGTTCGGCTCGGGCTGGGCATGGCTGGTCAAGAACGCTGACGGCTCGCTGGCAGTGACCAAGACCGAAAACGGCGTTAACCCGCTGTGCTTTGGTCAGACCGCTCTGCTTGGTTGTGACGTGTGGGAACACAGCTACTACATCGACTTCCGCAACAAACGCCCGGCTTACCTGTCGAACTTCCTCGACAATCTGGTGAACTGGGAAAACGTTGCATCGCGGATGTAATCCTTGAACCGCAGAAGGTTCATAAAGGGCCTGCTGGCGACCACGCTGGCAGGCCTGTTTGTTGCAGCCTATGGGTTCTTTATCGAGCCCTCGCTACGGTTGCGCGTGCGCAAGTGGCGCGTGCGGCGCAAGGATTGGACAGCGCAGCCGCTACGGATCGCGGTTCTGTCTGATCTGCATGTCGGTGAGCCTTATGTCGGTCTTGATCGTGTCCGGCAGGTTGTGCGCCGTACCAATGCATTATCCCCCGATCTGGTCTTGTTGTTAGGGGATTATGTGGGCCACTACGAAGGCATCACCGCTAAAGTCGAAGCTGAAGATTTGGCTCCGGTTCTTGGACAGCTTGAGGCGCGCAGCGGAGTCTTCGCTGTTCTGGGAAACCACGACTGGTGGGATGATAAAGATGCCCAACGGCGTGGTGGCGGGCCGAACAAATTCGCTACTGCGTTTCAGGGGCAGGGCATCAAAGTGTTGTCCAACGAGGCGATGCGCCTAGACGATTTGGGCATCTGGCTGGCCGGGCTTGAAGATCAGCTTGCCTTTAGACGCAATGGCAAGCTTGTTGGTCTGGATGATCTGCCGGGAACCATGGCGCAAGTGACCGACGACGCGCCCGTGGTAATGATGGCGCATGAGCCTGACATCTTTCCCGACATCCCGAATAATGTGGCGCTGACCTTGTCCGGCCACACGCATGGTGGACAGGTGCGGCTGTTTGGTTGGTCGCCGGTGGTGCCATCCAAGTATGGCAATCGTTATGCTTATGGGCATGTACACGAAGACGGGCGCGATTTGGTCGTGTCTGGTGGGATCGGGTGTTCGATCCTGCCCGTGCGCTTTGGGGTAACGCCCGAGATCACGGTGATCGAACTGTCAGCCTGACAGGAGAAAACCCGCCTATGAACAAAGTTTCATACTGAGACGGGTTTGCACACAACCTCATAATGCTTACCTATGGTGAGGCGGAGGGAGAGAGCCGCTAACCATATGAAAATGCACAGGCAACGCGCCGGAAACCTCTGGTCGCGTCAGGGTAAACCTATGCCCGGCAATTGAGGGATGGCCGTAGAAACATGACAGGAGATCACGATGGTCGCACTTGAACAGGGAACCTGGGTTGTCATTGCCGATGGGGAAAAGGCGTTGTTCGTCGAGAACATCACTGATGCCGAAGACCCTAATCTGGTTGTTGTTTCGGTGGAAGAACAGGACGGAGTTAGCCGACCCACCGACCGGGCCGGGCGGCGTTTTGATACCGGACCGAACCAGAAATCGTCGGTTGAAGAGCCAAACTGGAAGACCCACGCCAAATCCCTTTTCGTTCAGGATGTCGCCAATCTGTTGAACCGCAAGGGGTTAAAAGGGGCCTTCAATCGACTGGTTCTGGTTGCCAGCCCGCATGTGCTGGGCCTGTTGCGCCGCCGTCTGCACAGCGAAGTGCTGGCCAAGGTCGTGGCCGAGGTGGACAAGACCCTGACCAACCACCCCATGCACAAGGTCGAAAAGCTGCTAACCAGCCGCCTGAACCCGGCAGTTTAGGCGATTTTTCCCCCGGTGGGCGGTCTCAGCGTTCCGTCCACCGGTCAGGTCAGGAACCCGCGCAGCGTCGACATCGCCGAGGCCGGATCATCAACCCAAGTGATGTAATCCGCCAACGACTCATCCGCGAACCCCTGACCGATGACGCGCTGCACCAGCTCGTGCAGCGCGTCCCAGTAGCCATCCACATTCATGACCAGAATGGGTTTGTCATGCAGACCCAGCTGCCGCCATGTCAGGGCCTCGAACAGTTCATCCAGAGACCCCGGGCCGCCCGGCAGAACGACCACGGCATCCGCGTTCATGATCATGACCTTTTTGCGCTCGTGCATCGTTTCGGTGACCACAAAGCGGGTCAGGTCGGTTTTGCCGACCTCGCGCTGAAGCAGGTGAACCGGGATCACGCCAAACGTGTCGCCACCAGCGGATTGTGCAGCTCGGGCGACTTCGCCCATCAGTCCGACATCCCCGGCACCATAGACCAGACGCCAGCCTTCTTGTGCCAGCATCGTTCCGAATGTCCTTGCGGCTTTGGAATAGGCGGAATTTGCGCCATTGCGTGACCCGCAATACACACAAACAGATTTCTGAGACATAGTGAACGCTCTCCGGGGTTGTGCCTGGGCTTTTGACCCCTGATAGCGGGATTGATAGATTGTCTCAACCGCCGGGCAGAATGTGTTGAAGACACGGCACTTGCGCTGCGGAGTGAAAGGAAAAGAATGAACGCCGAGTCGGGAAGCGGAAGCTCTGGCACCTTCACCTGGGGGGTGATCGCCGGTATCGCAGTTTTAATCGGAGCGGGTGGATTGTACTGGTCCGGTATGGTCGGGGGGGACTCGGAAGAACCGGCACCAGAGGTCGAAGTCGCAGTTCAGACCCAAGAGGACAGCGCTGAGCCCGCTGAGCAACCTACCGAAAGTTCCACACCACCTGCCGCAGAAGATGAGCAGAGCGCCGAGGCCGCGACCCCACCTGCTGCGGAAGAGGCGGTGCCTGAAGCTCCGACTGAGGACCGGGCAGCCCAAGCTGAGCCGGCTGTGAAACCGCTGTTGGATCAAATTTTTGTTGAACCGGACGGCAATACGGTTCTGTCAGGTTCTGCCGAACCGGGTTCCGAGGTCAACGTGCTGCTGGACGGAGAAGCGGTGCATAGTTTCACGGTCGATCCTAGCGGTCAGTTTGCCGAATTCGTTTCACTTCCCTTCGCCGATACAGCGCGCGGTTTGACGTTGGAGACGCAGGGCGATCAGCCGGTGCGCTCGGACGACTACGTGATTGCGGCACTGCCCGAGCCTGAAGCTGCGGATGACACTGTCTCTGTTGCGAATACGGCTGAGGATGCAACGCAAGAACCCGAAGTGGCTCAGGCAACCGAGACCGATCAGCCGGCGTCGACCGACACGGTTGCCACTGACACGCCCTCTTCCGACACGGCTGAGGCTGACGCGCCGTCGGCCGAAGAACAAACTGAACAAGTTGCCGAGGCTCCGGTCGAGGACACGCCGGATCAACAGGTCGCTATCCTGCGGTCGGGGGAGGACGGTGTTGAACTGGTACAAGGCCCAACAAGTCAACCGAAGGAACCGGAACAGATCGCACTCGACACCATTGGGTACTCCGACGCCGGCGAGGTCGAGCTGACAGGCCGGGTACCGGATGGATCGGCTGTGCGCCTGTATTTGGACAACCGGCTGGTCGATGATCTGTCCCCGGCCGATGACGGCAAATGGCGCAGCGAGTTGGACGGGGTCGAACCCGGCGTCTACACCCTGCGCGCTGACGAGATTGCACCGGATGGTACCGTCGTTAGCCGTATTGAAACGCCATTCAAACGAGAGGCAACCGAAGTGCTGCGCGCCGTCGAGGCGACGGACAGCTCCGAGGCAGCAGAGGATGCTCCGTCGATCCGGTCGGTCACTGTGCAGAAGGGTGACACGCTCTGGGCCATTTCCCGCGAACGGTTTGGCGACGGTGTTCTATATGTGAAGCTGTTCGAGGCCAACCGGGCTGCTATTCGTGACCCGGACCTGATCTATCCCGGGCAAATCTTCACGATCCCCGAATAAGCTTTTGCCTCTGGCCCCTGCAGGGGCGGGGGGCTATGTCTGACCGCAAACCAGGTACGTGATGAGACGAACAGCCCCGATGCATTCAGACGATCTTCCAGAGACGAACGAGCGCCGCTCAGGCTGGCGCACAGTCCGCAAGGTCTCCCCCTACCTTTGGCCCAAGGATGAGCCATGGGTCAAACGCCGCGTCGTTCTGGCCATGGGGATGCTGGTTCTGGCCAAGCTGATCGCGGTCTACACGCCTATCTTGTACAAGGGTGCAGTCGACGGTCTGGCGGGCGAGGGTGTGGCGCCATTGGCGCTGGGTGCTGTGGGATTAACCGTGGCCTATGGCGTTGCCCGGATGATGACCGTGGGCTTTCAGCAGTTGCGTGATGCGGCTTTTGCCCCGGTCGGGCAACGGGCCTTGCGAGCGCTGGCGCTGGAAACCTTTCAGCACATCCACCAATTGTCGATGCGCTATCATGTGACGCGCCGCACTGGCGGCCTCAGCCGGATTATCGAGCGCGGCGTGAAGGGCGTGGAATTCCTGTTGCGGTTCCTGTTGTTTTCCATCGGACCGCTGATCCTGGAATTGCTGCTGGTCGCGATCATCCTGATGTGGTTGTTCGATGTCTGGTATCTGGTCGTCGTCGCGGTGACCATCGCGCTCTATATCTGGTTCACCTTCGCAGTCACCGAGTGGCGCGTGAAGTTGCGGCGCGAGATGAACGATCAGGATACCGAGGCCAACCAGCGCGCTATCGATAGTCTACTGAACTTTGAAACCGTAAAGTACTTCAATGCCGAACAGCGCGAAGCTGAACGCTATGATGTCTCGATGAAAGCCTATGCTGGCGCGGCGCTGAAAACGGCTTATTCGCTGGCCTTCTTGAATTTCGGGCAGTCCTTTCTGATCACCTGCGGCCTGATCGGTGTGATGGTTCTGGCTGCCATCGGTGTGCAGGATGGCGCGCTGACCGTGGGTGATTTTGTCATGGTCAACGCCTACATGATCCAAATCACCGTGCCGTTGAACTTTCTGGGCACGGTCTATCGTGAAATACGCCAATCGCTGGTCGATATGGGGCAGATGTTTGATCTGTTGGAACAACCCACCGAGGTAACAGACAAGCCCTGCGCACCGAACCTTACGATCGATGGCGGCGAGGTGACGTTGGACAATGTGCGGTTTGGTTATGATGCGGATCGCGAAATCCTCAAGGGCATCTCACTGACCGTTCCAGCGGGTAAGACTGTGGCGATTGTCGGGGCTACCGGCTCGGGTAAATCCACTATCGGACGGCTGCTGTTCCGATTCTATGACGTGACCGGCGGAGCGCTGAGGATCGACGGGCAGGATGTGCGCGACGTGACCCTGAACAGCCTGCATGCCGCCATCGGTGTGGTGCCGCAGGACACGGTGCTGTTCAACGATACGATCCGCTACAATATCGCCTATGGCCGCGATGGCGCCACCCAGGAAGAGGTCGAAGCCGCGGCCAGAGCGGCCCAGATTCACGAATTCATCGCCACGTTGCCCGAAGGCTATGACACCAAGGTTGGTGAGCGTGGGCTGAAACTGTCCGGCGGTGAAAAACAGCGGGTCGGTATTGCGCGCACGTTGTTGAAGAACCCTCCGATCCTGTTGCTGGACGAGGCGACCTCGGCACTGGATACAGACACTGAGCAGGACATCAAGGATGCATTGGCGCGGGCCGGAGAGGGGCGTACGGTTCTGACCATCGCGCATCGTCTCAGCACCATCGCCGAGGCCGACCGTATCGTGGTGCTGGAGCAAGGCGAGATTCTGGAACAGGGCACCCATGATGAGTTGTTACAACGCGAAGGCCGTTACGCGCAGCTGTGGAGCCGTCAGCAATCGGATGCGCAGGCTGCCTGAACCGAAACCGGCCTCCGATTGGACCATGTGATATACTGAATGGGTTTTGGAGGAGTTGGTTTGATGCGCAGATTGAAAAGAACCTTTGTTATTCCGGTCGTTATTGCCGTGCTGATGCCAGTGATGGCGGTGGCTGACCCCATTGTCGGCGTCTGGAAAACCGAACCGGATCGCAAGAACCTGATTTCGCATATCAAGATATCTGCCTGCGGAGACAAGTTCTGCGGTCAAATTCAGTCGGCCTATGACAAAACAGGGAAAGAGGTGCAGACCCCCAATATCGGCAAAAAGCTGTTCTGGGATGTGGCCAGCGAGGGGGGCGGAAAATATGGCGGCGGTGATTTCTGGATTCCCATGGTCAATGTGGATGTGGTGCCACAAATAACACTGAGCGGAGACACTCTGACCGTGCGCGGATGCGAGCATGTTGTGTGCGGGCATCAGAAATGGACCCGATTGTCTAATTGATCGGGTCGTGCTGACAGGACTTTGTTGCAACTAAGTCCAGCGCTACGGTTACCATTCTGACCTTGGGTGATTGTCGATTGACCGGTGATATTGCTTCGGTATGACGGGCAGTACCAACCGAGTGGTGTTGGGCAATAAATCAGGGAAACACCTAATGAAGAAATTCTTTGCTGCGCCGATCGTTCTGGCGTCGCTTTTCGCGTCGACCGCATCCGCCGAGGATCTGGTATTTTTGCTGGGTAATGAAAGCAGCGTCGATCTGGTCGAATTCAATATCTCGGCAAGTGCATCCAATGAGTGGGAAGCAAACTTGCTGCAAGGCGATTACATCGCGCCAGGATACGAAGCAGACGTGTTGATTGCCGACGGTCTGACCACCTGTGTCTATGACATTCGCGGCGCGTTTTCCGACGGGTCCAGCGCCGAGGATTACGGCGTAGACCTGTGCGATCTGGGTGAATACGTCTTTACCGACTAAGCCTGTCTGAAACGAACAATGGCGAGCCGTCGGGCTCGCCATTCTTTTATTCTGCCGCTTTTAGGGGGGATCCCGGCGGATGTTCGGGCGCTTGAGCATCTTTGGACGCAGGGGGCGTTTCGTCACCCCAGACCACCTCGGTCGCTTGTGCCTGACGGACGGCTTTGCCAATCGCCATATCCTGCGCAAACTGGTTGGATCGGCCGAATGTTGCACGGGCCAGTGCCCGGCCCAGCCATATCGTGTAGGTCGAAACCCAAACGCGCAACGCCAGCAGCGAAGGTGTCACGATCAGTGTCAGAATCGTCGCGATGCCCAGTCCGAAGACCACCGCAGTGGCCAGCTGTTTCCACCACAGCGCGGTGGGGCTGTTGATCGAATAACCACCATTGATGAAGTCTAGCGACAGGCCGAACATCATAGGTGTCAGACCCGCCATCGTGGTCAATGTGGTCAGCAGAACCGGGCGGATACGCGCCTCAGCCGTGCGGATGATGGCTTCGATCCGGGGCATATAGCGGCTGTATTCCTGATAGGTATCGATCAGAACAATGTTGTTGTTCACCACGATCCCCGCCAGAGCCACAATGCCTGTGCCGGTCATGATGATCGAGAACGGTTGCCCCATAACGATCATCCCGATCAGAACCCCTGTGGTCGAAAGAACAACCGCCAGCAGCACCAGTACCGAGTTGTAGAACGAGTTGAACTGCGCCAGCAGGATCACGAACATCAGGCCCAAAGCACCCAGGAAAGCGCTTTGCAGGAAGGCCCCCGATTCCTCTTGATCCTCTTGATCGCCGGTCCATTCCCAAGCAATCGCGTTAGAGAAGGGGCTGGTGTTCAACCATTCCGTCAGCACAGCGATCCGCTCGTTCGGATTGATCAGCGCGAAACGAGCCTCTTCTTCCGCAATAGCTGTGCGCAGGTCCTCGACGGTTTCGGCTCCGGTCAGTTGGAACAGCTCGTAAACCGTGCCATCTGGGCTGGTGATGGTCGTTCCGTTGGGCTCCGCGCCTTCTTCGACCGCGCGCACGACGGCCAGCCGCTGTTCGGTTCCGTCAGGACCGTCGATTACCACCTTGGACAGGCCCGGCTCGACATCTGCTTTGACGTCATAGTAACGCTGCTGGTCGATCCGGTTGATCTCGGCAAGCTTAGCCACCGGTTGACGGGTGACAAAGTTGGACAGCGGCACCAGCCCGTCCGGGGTGCGAACCTTGAGCGAATCCAGCGTCGACAGAACCCGGTCATGTTCGGGCAGGCGCACGCGAATCTCGACTTCTTCATCGGTGTTGTCTGGACGCATCTCGCCCAGCAGAATGCCACGGGTGACCAGCTGCACCATTGCACCCACCGTGGCGACATCCGCGCCAAAACGTCCTGCCTTGGCCACGTCCACGTCGATCTGCCAGTCGATACCGGGCAGGGGCATGGTGTCTTCGATCTTGATCAGCCCCGGCGTTTCATCAAACACGGCCCGCGCGGATTGGGCGGCGGTAGTCAGCTCTTCCCATCCGTCGCCCTTGATGCGCAGATGCACGGGCTTGGCCGAGGCTGGACCCTGTTCCAGCGGTAGAATTTCCACGATGAAACCGGGCAGCTTGGCAAGTTCCGCATTCAACTCATCCAGAACGAAGTCACCGTCGTATTCAGGGGCGATGATTTCGCGTTCGAACAGACCGAAAATCGCGGGTTCGGTCAGCGTTGGGCGGTCCTCCCACGGGGTGATTTCGAACTGCACACGGCCGACAGTGTCCGCCGGAGCTTCGGCACCGCCGTTGTTCTGGTTCAGGCCGCCTTCACCGGCAAAAGCGAACACGTTGGTTACGGCTGGGTGTGCCCCAATCACCTCTTCGGCGGCCAGCACCATCTCGTCTTTTTCCTGTAGTGACAGGTTGCCGCGCGCGCGGACATAGGCCGTAGCCTGTTCCGGTTCGGTTTCGACAAAGAACTCAACGCCCTTGGATTCATTGGGGTACCAAATGAAGGCCACAAAAAATACCGACGCAAACACGACCATCAGCGAGACAACGGGCATGATCGGGTTGCCGACCAAGAACTTGACCAGATAGCCGAACATAGAATGTTCACGCGCTGTATGTACGCGTTCTTCCTTGTGTCGCTCGATTTTGGCGGCGCTTAGGGTGACTGACCCTGCAAAGCCACCGAAGACGAAAAGCAAGGCACCCGACAGCACGCCCCCGGGCAGCAGATAGTCAGGGTTCAGCATCTGCATCGCGCCCAAGAAGATCATGTACAACGACGGGGGCACCAGAACTGCACGAACCCACCACGGGGCAACGCTGCGCAGCCAATTCGACGTTCGATCGAACGTGCGGCTCATTCGTCCGGATACACCTCCGACGACCGGCAGGTAGATCAGCGCGACGATCAGCGAGGAGGACAGAACGAAGATCAACGTGATCGGCAACATCTTCATGAATTCGCCGGGTACGCCGGGCCAGAACAGCATCGGCAGGAAGGCACACAGCGTCGTCGCGGTCGAGGACACGATGGGCCAGAACATCCTCTGCGCCGCCTCGACATAGGCGTGCATCGGGCCGATGCCTTCCTTAATACGCTTGTCGGCGTATTCGACCACAACGATGGCACCGTCGACCAGCATCCCCACCGCAAGGATCAGCCCGAACATCACCATGTTCGAGATGGTGACGCCCATGACCGCCAGGAAAGCAAAGCTCAGCAAAAACGAGGTCGGGATTGCAAACCCGACCAACAGCGCAGCGCGCGTGCCCAGCGAGGCCAGAACAACGATCATCACCAGCGCGATGGCAGTCAGAACCGAGCCCTCAAGCTGGCGCACCATCGAGGCGACGATACGGCTTTGGTCGTTCGAAGTGCCCACCTCAACCGCCGCACGCAGTTCGGCGGGCCATTTCTCTTGCGCTGTGGCGAGGGTCGCTTTGACGTCATCGACGGTGTCGATGAGGTTGAAACCTTTGCGTTTGACCACCTGCAGGGCCACCGTGGATTGGTTGTCGAACCGGGCGGTGCCTTCGCGGTCTTCGAAAGTATAGTTGATCTGCGCCAGCTCACCCATCGTCACCACGCGGTCGCCATTGACCTTGACGGGCAGGCTGTAGACATCTTCTGCGGTTTTGAACGAAGACGGGATCTTGACCGAGAACGTGCCCTGCGCTGAATCCACCTCACCAGCAGCGATCAGCTGGTTGTTGTTTTGGACAACGGTGATCAATTCGTCGGCCGAGACGTTGTAAGCCTCCAGCCGGAGCGGATCGATAATCACCTCGAGCAATTCGTCCCTGTTGCCCGCGATCCCGGCTTCGAGAACCGAATCCAGCGATTCAAGGTCGTCCTGCAAGTCTTTGGCGATACGCGCCATTGTTCGCTCGGGGACTGCGCCAGTTAGGTTGACGATGACGATTGGGAATTCAGAAAAGTTAATCTCGAAAAGCGAATACTGCTCAGCCCCTTCAGGGAAATCGGCCTGCGCGCTGTTCATTGCGTCGCGCACATCCGCCATGATCGCGGTCTTGTCCCAGCCGAATTCGAACTCTAGCGCGATACCGGCATAGCCTTCGGCTGCAGTGGCGGTCATTTCCTTGAGACCGTCTAGATCCGCCAGTTCAGTCTCCATCGGCTTGATTAGCAGGTTCTCGGAATCCTCGGCGGAAATACCGGGAAACTGGACCGAGACGAACAGCGCCGGGATTTCGATATCCGGCTCACCTTCTTTGGGCAGACCAACATAAGCAAACCCGCCAACAATCAGCGAGATCGCGATAAAGGCCAAAACCATTCGGGCCCTGTGGGCGGCCCATGCAACCAATCCTGTCATTGCGCAGCTTCCCGGTAGGTGGGCTCGACCTTAACGCCTTGCGTCACGAATTCCTGACCAATGACAATGACATCAGAGGTTTCCGGCAACCCGTCGACCCAAACGCCTTCGGCTGTGTCGCGCAGCAGCAGAATCGGCATGAAATCAACAATTTTGTCAGCGCCAACCGTGCGCACGCCCAATTGGCCTTCGTTGTTCAGTGTCAGGGCGGATTGCGGCAGCAGGTGGGCCTTTGCCCCGTCGGCGGCAATGCGGATATTGGCCGTCTGGCCGTCGCGAATGGCCAGTTCCGGATTTGGCACAGTGATCTCAACCTCGAAAGTACGGGTTGTTTCATCTGCAGACCGGCTCAGGAAAGTCACACGGCCTTTGACCTCAAGACCCGTGATCAGTCGCGCGGACGCTTCCGATCCAACGATGATCTTGTTTACATCTGTTTCGGGTACGAACCCCACCAGCTTGATCGGGTCCAATTGAATGACGGTCGCACACAGCGATCCGGGCTGCATCAGGCTGCCCAGTTCGGCGGTATCGCTTTCCAACAGGCCTTTGAATGGGGCTTCGATGGTCTGACGGTCAATCTCGCGCTGGGCGGCCTTGACCTCGGCGGTGGCGGCTTCGATCCCGGCGCGGGTGGCCTCCAGACCGGCCTCGGCGGTTTTAACGCCAGCCTCGGCCGAGCGCATCGCGGCTTCGCTGGAAATGCGCCGCGTTTCCGAACCGAAGCCGGTTTCCGACAGTTTCTGTGCGGCCGTCAGGTTGATTTGCGCCTCAGCAACCAGGGCATGCGCCTCTTCCAGTCGGGCCTCGGCTTCGGGAATGCGGCTTTCGGCTTCCAGTTTCGCGGCCATGGCCTCTGCCAAACTGGCAGGGCGGGTGCCGGGGTCCAGTTCGCACAGCAAATCTCCGGCTTCAACGAAGGCCCCTTTCCGTTTGGGTTCCGAAATCACGGTCGAAGTGGTTTCGGCCAAAACTTCGACCTGACGATTGGCTCTGGTCTGGCCGCGCAATAACACGGCGCTGTCAATTTCGCGTGCTGCCGAGCGTAGGACGACCACGCCAATGGCGTTCTGGGCAGTCTGGGGATCGGACACAGATTCTTCCGTGGATGCAGACGCCGTTTCAGCGTCGCCGCGACCAGCAAATGCAAACAAGGTATCACGTTCAAATACCAACAAGAATAACGCAGCAATAACCAAAATCGCATTTACGAATGAAATCAATCGCATACGGGGCCTCTCTAAGAATTCTTAGCCGATTGTCCTTCGGCGTGCATGTTTAAAAATGGGGGCAGGCACGCTCGTTTTCTACACTAAACTGAATAGTTCGGTTCACTTTTTTTCGCAAGGGTGGCGTGACGTCGTGAAAATGTGCGAAATCCGGCCCTTGGCTTGGCAAGGTCGCCGGGGTATGACATGGCGCCATAGAAAATGTGACAGCCCGGGGAGCAGGGATGAGCGACACCGACAGTTTTATTGATGAGGTGACCGAAGAGGTTCGCCGTGATCGCCTGTATCTGCTGCTGCGTCGCTGGGGCTGGATCGGCGTTCTGGCCGTGGTTCTCATCGTTGGCGGGGCCGCGTTTAACGAGGTTCGCAAGGCCCGTACCACGGGTCAGGCCGAAAAGCTGGGTGACGAGATTCTCAGCGCGCTTGCGCAGAATGACTCGGCTGAACGTGCAAACAGCCTGGCCAGCATTGATGCGGTAACACCCGGCGGTGATGCGGTTCTGAACATGCTGCTGTCCTCGTCGCAGATCGAGGCCGGTTCGCGGCAAGAGGCTGTGGACAGCTTGAACGCCATTGCCGTTCAGGGTGAACTGCCGGAAATTTATCGTGCGATTGCTACATTCAAGTCGCTGCTGCTGCAAAGTGACACTCTGCCCGTGGCGGATCGCCGTCAGCAATTCGAAGCACTGTCCGCGCCGGGCGCACCGCTGCGCTTGTTGGCCGAAGAACAACTGGCACTGATTGATGTCGCCGAGGGGAATGCCGACGCAGCAATCGAGCGTCTACAGGCGATGCGTCAGGATGCCGAGATTGGTGTGGACCTTCAGCAACGCGCTGCGCAACTGATTGTCGCGCTTGGCGGCGAACCGGAACCACTGGTGGCCCAACAGGGCTGAACCGGCGGCAATTAGAATGACAGGCGAGTTCGGAGTATCATGGTGACAAGTCTTTTCTCCCGCATTGGATTGCCGGCTGCGGCCCTATCGCTGAGTGTTCTTGCCGCATGTGAGGAACCCGAGGTCATTTTGCCCGGTGCCCGCGAAGACATTCGGCCCACCTCTGACAATGTGACAGTGGTGACCCAGGGTTCGAAACCGATCAGCCTGCCTGCGCAACAGGCCAACGCCAATTGGTCGCAAAGCGCCGGTACGCCCGCATTTCGCACCGGCAACGCGGCACTGCGCGCAACGCCTCAACGTGTGTGGTCGACCTCGATCGGGGATGGGGATTCGCGCAAGCGTCGCATCACCGCAGAGCCTGTTGTGGCCGGTGGCCTGATTTATACGCTGGATGCAGGCGCGACCGTTTCTGCGGTTACACCGCAAGGGCAGGTGGCCTGGAGCAAGAATCTTATCCCGGCCAATGATGGCGACGCGGACGCGACCGGTGGCGGATTGGCCTATGCCAATGGTGTGCTTTACGTGTCGTCCGGGTTTGGGCGTCTGACGGCGTTGGATGCGAAAACTGGGGCGATCAAATGGCAAAAACGCCTGAATGCCCCAGGCAACGGCGCACCCTTGGTAAATGATGGTTTGTTGTATCTGGTGGCAGGCGATGAAACCGGCTGGGCCGTGAACACCAAGGACGGCCGCATCGCGTGGCAAGTTCAGGGTACGCCAAGCGTGGGCAATGTTCTGGGGGCTCCAGCTCCTGTGATTGCACAGGAATTTGCCGTCTTTGCCTTTGGTTCGGGCGATATTTCCGCGTCTTTCCGCAAGGGGGGTATCGGGCGCTGGAACTCTTCGGTCGCGGGTGGGCGCCGGGGACGTGCGGCCGCACAGATCGTGGATGTGACCGGCGGACCAATGGTGGTGGGCGATACGATCTATATCGGCAATCACTCGGGCCGCACCGTGGCGTTTAACGCCACCTCGGGTGAGCGGATCTGGACGGCGGATGAGGGGGCTGTGGATACGGCCTGGCCTGCCGGTGACAGCCTGTTTTTGATCAGTGACCGCAGTCAGTTGGTCCGGTTGAACAGGGCAGATGGATCGATCATCTGGGCGCAGGATTTGCCCGGTTTTGTCAAGGACAAGCCCAAGCGCCGTGGTCCAATCGTTGCGCATTACGGCCCGATCGTGGCCGGTGGGCGCGTCGTTGTCGCGTCGAATGACGGTTTCCTGCGGTTCTTTAACCCGGTCGACGGCACGCTGGTCAACAGCGTCGAGGTTCCCGGCGGGGCCACCACGGCCCCTGTTGTGGCCGGGCAGACTCTGTACGTCGTTTCGACCAAAGGTGATCTACACGCTTTCCGTTGATCGCAAGATGCGCTAAAGGGCGCGTCTGAGTCTTGAAAGTTGAGTATCATGTCGCTGACCCTCGCCATCGTGGGGCGCCCGAATGTGGGCAAATCCACTCTGTTCAACCGCCTAGTGGGCAAACGTCTGGCCCTGGTCGACGACCAGCCGGGTGTGACGCGCGACCTGCGCGAAGGCGAAGGGCGTCTGGGCGATCTGCGCTTTACCGTGATCGACACAGCGGGTCTTGAGGACGCAACCGATGACAGCCTGCAAGGCCGGATGCGTCGGCTGACCGAACGCGCGGTCGACATGGCCGATGTGTGCCTGTTCATGATCGATGCGCGTGTCGGGTTGACGCCGACGGACGAGATGTTCGCCGAGATTCTGCGCAAACGTTCCAAACACGTGATCCTTGCCGCCAACAAGGCCGAAGGAAACGCGGCGGATGCCGGTGTGCTTGAGGCGTATAATCTGGGTCTGGGTGAGCCCGTGCGACTGTCGGGTGAACATGGCGAGGGGATGACGGACCTTTATGCACAACTCATGCCGCTGGCCGATGCCGCGGCTGAGCAGGCCGAGGATGACGCCCCGCAAACCGATATCGAACTGGACGAAGACGGCGGGGGCGAGGCGCCGCTGATCACGGCAGCGAAACCGCTGCAGGTTGCCGTAGTCGGGCGGCCAAATGCCGGAAAGTCCACATTGATCAACAAGATCATCGGCGAAGACCGCCTGTTGACCGGCCCCGAGGCTGGTATCACCCGCGATGCGATCAGCCTGCGCATTGACTGGGCCGATCCCGATGGCGACAGCACCCCGATGCGGATTTTCGACACGGCGGGCATGCGCAAAAAAGCCAAGGTGCAGGAAAAGCTGGAAAAGCTTTCGGTGTCCGACGGTCTGCGCGCCGTAAAATTTGCCGAGGTCGTGGTGGTGCTGTTGGACGCGGCCATTCCGTTTGAACAGCAGGACCTGCGCATCGCCGATCTGGCCGAGCGCGAAGGCCGCGCCGTCGTTGTTGCCGTGAACAAATGGGATATCGAAGAGAACAAGCAGGAAAAGCTGCGCGATCTGAAAGAGTCCTTTGATCGTCTTCTGCCGCAATTGCGTGGCGCGCCGCTGGTCACCGTATCTGCCAAGACTGGTCGAGGGCTGGAACGTCTGCGCACTGCCATTCTGCGCGCCCATGATGTGTGGAACCGCCGCGTGCCGACAGCTGCGTTGAACCGCTGGTTAACGGCCATGCTGGAACAGCACCCGCCGCCAGCCCCGCAGGGCCGCCGGATCAAGCTGCGCTATATGACACAGGCCAAGACCCGCCCCCCTGGGTTTGTGGTGATGTGTTCGCATCCCGACAAGATGCCAGACAGCTATACCCGGTATTTAGTGAATGGCCTGCGCGAGGATTTCGATATGCCCGGGTCACCAATCCGCCTGACATTGCGTGGGCAGGGTGACAAGAATCCCTATAAGGGGCGGCGCAAGAAAAACGCGGGCGCTTTGGCCAAACATCTCAAAGGTCGCGCGTAACTGCGCCAATTTTCAGCATTTTCGGCTGAAGTGCGTGACAGCCCCGCTGCCGCAGGCTAGCATTCTCCTGTGTGCATCTGTTTTTGTGCGCGCTGCTTGATTACAAGCAAAACGCAAATAGTTTCGTGGTGATATTAATTGGGCCAAACGTGGGGACAGGCTGAATGAATTTGCGGGAATATACGCGACAATATGCGGTACAGGACAATCGGCTGGCCGCGCTAAGCTATTTTGGGACCTTCGCCGTTTATTTCGCGTCGCTGACGCTGGCGATTATCTATGTCGACCGCTGGTACATCATGATCCCTGCCGGGATCGTCTTTGCCTTTTCAGCTGTGCGTCTTTACGTTTTGCAACATGATTGCGGCCACCATTCCCTGTTTGAGACCCGCGAGCAGAATGAATGGGCCGGGCACGGTTTGTCACCCTTCACCTTTGCTCCATTCGAAGTGATGAAGCAGAACCACAATTTGCACCATTCGGGGATCGGTAATCTGGAACACCGCGAAACGGGTGAGATTCACACGATGACCCTGCGGGAATGGAACGCTGCTGATTGGAAGAAGCGATTGTTCTACCGTCTTTACCGCAACCCTTTCATTCTGGTTCCGGTTGGCGCGCTTTTCACCTATTTCATTCGCTACCGCTGGCCCAAGAACACAGTACGGTTTGGTGTGACCGGAGTTGTGCTGCACAATCTGTCGATCGTGATCTTCCTGGGACTGCTTTATCTGATCGCTGGCATGACCGGTATTCTGGTCTGGCTGGTGTTCTCGTTGCTGGGGGGCATGCTGGGTGTATTCCTGGTCTACCTGCAACATAATTTCGAAGACACTTATTGGGACCGCCGTCCGGACCTTGATCCGCAACTAGCAGCCTTGCAGGGGTCTTCTGCTTTGGATTTCGGCTGGTGGTTCGACAATGCCGTTGCCTGCATCACGCTGCACGACATCCACCATTTCAACGCCCGTATTCCATCCTATCGGCTGCGGGCGTGCCACTATAACCTGCCGCCTGAATTCACCCCGCGTCGGATCAAGTTCCCCGAGGCGGTGGCGGCGCTGAATTTGAAACTCTGGGACGAAGATGCCAAGCGTCTCGTGCCATTCCCCAAAGAGGATAGAACCGGCACTCTGGCTCACGGCAGTTGACGCAAAGACGTCTCCGAAACTGCTCGCCGATTAGTAGGCGTCTGTGCCCAGTGTGCATTCAATTGAAAATGTAGGGAGAGAAAGGAAGGCTTAGTAATGACCGCAGTGACCGACGTTAAGGGTGTAGGAAAGGCGCTTGGGCAGGCGCTGATCGCCAATGGGTACAAAACCGCTGAAGCCCTTGCCAAAGCCAACCCCGCCGACCTTGTTAAAGTTCCTCGAATTGGTACCTCTAGCGCGCCGTTGCTGATCGCCGCGGCGAAAGACGCGATTGCAACCAAGCCCGCAGCGAAAACGGCTGCGGCAAAACCCGCAGCCAAAAAGCCAACTGCGGCCAAGACAGCCAGACGCGCGCCCGCGCGCAAACCTGCGACGCGCAGGCCTGCCGCCCGGAAAACCGTCGCGGCCGCCGCTGCCGAGAAACGTGCCGAAGAGGCCGCGCGCAAAGCTGCCGAGGAAAAAGCCGCCGCAGAAGCCAAGGCGCGCAAGAAGGCCAAAGCCAAGGCCAAGGCTGAAAAGGCCGCCAAAAAGCTGCAAGAGATGGAAGCCGCGATCTCAAAGGCCAAGGACAAGGTGAAGGCCAAGGCCAAGAAAGACAAAAAGTCCAAAAAGGACGGTAAGAAAAAAGATCAGTCCAAGAAGGGCGATAAGAAAAAAGACCAGCCCAAGAAAGACAAAAAGAAGAAGGGTAAGAAAAAGACGAAGAAGTAATCCTCCTTCGCCTTACGTTCTGCAAGACCGGCACTACGCAATGCGGGTGCCGGTTTTTTTATGCCAGTGTGCCGTCCAGTTGCAGTGTTCGTTTACCGCCCAGGTATGGCGCCAGCACTTCGGGCAGGGTCACGGTGCCATCCGCGTTCTGTCCATTTTCCAGAACCGCAATCAGGCAGCGCCCGACCGCCAGCCCTGAACCGTTCAGGGTGTGGACATATTCCGGTTTGCCGCCACCTTCGGGGCGGAAACGTGCGTTCATACGGCGGGCTTGGAAAGCTCCGGTGGTCGAGACCGAACTGATCTCACGATATGTGTCCTGCCCGGGCAACCAGGCTTCGATATCAAAGGTGCGGCGCGCGCCAAAACCCATGTCACCTGTACACAGAACGACAGTGCGGTAGGGGATGCCCATCTGCTCCAGCAAGTCCTCGGCACAGCGCAGCATGCGTTTCTGTTCCTCATCCGATTTGTCGGGATGCGTGATCGAAACCATTTCGACCTTTTCAAACTGGTGCTGGCGCAGCATGCCTGCGGTGTCCTTGCCCGCGCTGCCCGCCTCGGACCGGAAACAGGCCGTGTGGGCGGTCATGCGGATGGGCAGGGCGGCTTCGTCCAGAATGTCACCGGCCACGGAATAAGTCAGCGTCACCTCGGACGTTGGGATCAACCACCAGCCATTGGTGGTCTGATAGCTGTCATCGCCGAATTTCGGCAGCTTATCAGTGCCGTACATCGCCTCATCGCGGACCAGAACCGGAGTTTGCATCTCGGTCAGGCCGTTCTTGTCGATATGGGTGTCCAGCATGAATTGGGCCAACGCACGATGGATACGCGCGACACCCTTCGACAGGTTTACAAAACGGCTGCCACTGGTTTTGGCGGCGGTCTCAAAGTCCATCGCTGCGGCGACGGCGGGAATGTCGAAATGCTCTTTCGGAGCAAAGCCGAGTTCGCGCGGGGTGCCCCAGCGGTTCACCTCGACATTGTCATTCTCATCCGCACCTTGCGGCACGTCGTCGGCGGGCAGGTTGGCGATGCGGGCCAACTGATCGATCAGCAGTGCGTCCAGATCCTTGGCCTCGTTCTGCATGCGGGCGATTTCGGCCTTTTTTTCGGACACCAACGAGCGCAGACGCTGGAATTCATCCTCGTCCCCGCGCGCTTTGGCGGCACCGACCTCTTTGCTGGCCTTGTTCTGCTCCGCCTGTGCGGTTTCGGCGGCCAGAATCTTAGCCCGGCGGCTTTCGTCCAGCCGCAGCACATCTGACGACACCGGCGCATCCCCACGGCGAGCCAAGGCGGCGTCGAAGGCGTCAGGGTTTTCGCGAATGGCGCGGATGTCGTGCATGGTTCAGATCCTTAATGCGTGAATCACTAGGATCGCTTATGCACCATCTGAAAGGCAGGGTGTAGCACCGGTTACGACTTATCGGTGTCCTCGTGTGTTTCATGCGCCAGATGCCCGTCCCATTCCTCGGCAGGTATTTTCGGCTCGGGTGGATCGGCCATGTAGGACGGCGTCATGATCTGCACGTTGTTTTCGTTGAACACTGCCACGATATTGCGGTGCAGATCCGAGCGGATTTTGGGGATGATACTACCCCGCGTCGTATAGCCATTGATCTGATAGTTGATCGCATAGTCGGCCAGTGCAGTCCACAACACGAATGGTTCGGGCTTGGCTTTGATCCCCTTGGTGCGCTTGGCGGCTTCGATCAGCATAGCCTCGATCTTCTCAGGTGGCTCCTCGTAGCCGATGCCGACTGTGGTGTGCAGTAACAGCCCGCTACCATCTGTTTTCTTTGAGAAATTCACTACATCCGAATTCATCAATTGCGCATTAGGGATCGAGATCAACTCATTCTTGATGGATTTCAGGTGGGTCTCCATCAGTTTGATCTGCACCACATCGCCAATGTGGTCCCCGATCTGAATACGGTCCCCGATCGAGGTTGAGCGGCGGTAGATCACGAACAACCCCGCCAGCATATTGGACACGACCGAATTTGCCCCCAGCGACAGCATGGCGCCGACAAGAATTGTGAGACCCTGAAACGCCGCCGAGTCCGACCCCGGAATGTAAGGAACGGCAAAGACCAGTGCGATGAGGATGACGACGACTCGGGCGATATTGAAGGTCGGATTAACCCAGTGCTTCTCGAAATCGCCCATATCGAACGACCCGGCCTCAACGGCATCAAAGAACACGCGCATGCCCTTGATGATGTACATCGTGACCCAGGTGATCAGGGCCAGCATGATCATGTTGGGGATGTAAGAGAGAATGCCTTGGAAGATCAGCAGCACCGGCTCGGTCAGGTAGGTGAGTAGAAGCTGCGCGAAATAGCGGGTTTCCGCAAAGGCCAGCAGAACAAAGGACAGGTAGTAATAGAAGCCCAGGAAGAAGATGATGAGGAGAACGAAATTCAGGCCATACCGGACCAGTGCGGCAATCGCCTCGGCCTGAACGCTTTTGGCAGTGGCGGTTTCCACATCCCGCAAGTGGCGTTTGACAAATTTTAGCGTGCGCCGCCTGATCCGGCGATGCAGCCACAGGATCGCAACGATGAAAACGGCAAACCCAAGGGTCCACGCGGCGGCTTCGATCGCGCCGGATACGCGCGCCTGCTCCGTACGATTGGCCCGATAGGCAAGGATGGCTTCTTCGATGGCCTGACCGTGAAGGAAGCTGAGAACATCCAGTTCCATCTGGTCCAGCTCAGCATCTGCCACGGTCACGATGGACACGATCACACCATCCGCGCGAATTCGGATGCCAAGCTCGGTGTCTTCGAATGAAATGTCGACCGAGGGGTCTTCTGAGGCCTCGGCAACTTCGATGATCTTGTTCTGGACACTATCCGCCCGTTCCGGCGCGGGCAGGGCGCTAGAGCCGCGCAGGAAGAATAGCATATCGCCGTCCACGATGACGGGGGCTTTGAAACTGTCTGTTTCCTCGGCCTCGGGTTCAACGATCTCAGCGGGCGTTTCTTGCGCAGTTAGCGGTGCTGCAAGACACAAAGTCAAGGCCAGCAATGACAGCAAAAGCGTCAACGATTGGAATGGTTTGTAACGAACTGTCATTGTCCCTCCTCAGGTTTGACTATAGCTGAGTTCAGGCCTCTGCCTAGGACATATCTGCAACGCTTTGATGCGAGTTCATGCGTTGGGATCAGGTTCAGGTGGGTTACAGCGCCGCCTTTGCTTGCAAAGGCGCATCTCAGGGCATAGGTTCCCGCCAAATTTGCGGAACCGTGCCGCAATCCAAAGCAAAAGGAATATCCCATGGAAGGTGGCGCATTCGCCCAGTTTCTCCCGCTGATCCTGATCTTCGCGATCATGTATTTCCTGCTGATCCGTCCGCAGCAGAAGAAGATGAAGCAACATCAGGCGATGGTCGAGGCTGTGCGCCGGGGCGATCAAGTTGTCACTCAGGGCGGCCTGATCGGCAAGGTGTCGAAGGTCAAGGAAGGCGAGAACGAGGTCGAGGTTGAACTGGCCGAAAACGTCAAGGTTCGCGTGGTTAAGTCGACTATTGCGCAGGTTCTGAATAAGACCGAACCGGCGAAGTAACTTCGCGCGACAAATCCTTGAAAAGGCAGGGTAATGCTGCAAATTAATACCTGGAAGCGGGTTCTGATCTGGTCGGTCTGTGTGATCGGCCTGCTGATGGCCCTGCCGAATGCGTTTTACACGCGCGTCGAGCAATCCAACGATGCCAAGGCCGCGATTGAACTTGGCATCGACACCCCAGAGATGCAGGCACAGGCGGCGCAGTGGCCCAACTGGTTACCATCGTCGCTGGTCAATCTGGGCCTCGATCTGCGGGGCGGTGCGCATCTGTTGGCCGAAGTGAAGGTCGAAGATGTCTACGAATCCCGGATGGAGGCGATGTGGCCGGAAATCCGTGATGCGCTGCGCGATGAGCGCGCGACTGTGGGTACGATCCGCAAACAGGAATCAGCCCCGGATGAGATTCGCGTTCGCATCAGCCAGCCCGAGGGCATGTCCCGCGCGCTGGAGGTTGTGCGCGGTCTGGCCCGTCAAGTGCAAACGCTGACCGGTGTTGGTGCCACTGATATCGAAGCTCGCGCAGACGGTGACACCATCGTCGTGCAGTTGTCTGAGGCCGAAAAGCTGGCCTCGGATGATCGCACCGTGCGGCAGGCTCTGGAAATCATCCGCCGCCGGATTGACGAGGTCGGAACGCGAGAGCCCACAATTCAGCGTCAGGGTGCAGACCGCATTCTGATCCAGGTGCCGGGCATTGGCAGTGCAGGTGAATTGAAAGAGATCATCGGCACCACCGCTCAACTGACTTTCAACTCGGTCGTCAGCCGCGGCTCCGACCCGGACGCCGTGCCCGGTATCGGGCAAGAGGTCGTACCGTCCATTGATGAAGATGACGTTTATTACATCATCGAGTCCGCTCCCGTTGTGACGGGTGAAGAACTGGTGGATGCACAGCCATCGTTCGACCAGAACGGTCGCCCTGCGGTCAGTTTCCGGTTCAACACATCCGGCGCACGTAAGTTTGGCGACTACACGCTGGAAAACATCGGCGCGCCCTTTGCGATTGTATTGGATGACGAGGTGATCTCGGCCCCTGTGATCCAGAGTCACATTCCGGGCGGGTCGGGTATCATCACCGGTAACTTCACCGTTGAAGAAAGTACTAATTTGGCGGTCCTGTTACGAGCTGGTGCGCTGCCTGCGGGGCTGGAGTTCCTTGAAGAACGCACCATCGGTCCCGAGCTGGGGCAAGACAGCATCGACGCCGGTAAGGTGGCAACCATCGTGGCCTTTGTCGCTGTGCTGACCTTCATGGCGCTCAGCTATGGTTTGTTTGGCGTGTTTGCCAACATTGCGCTGATCATCAACGTCGGGTTGCTGTTCGGCCTGCTGTCGCTGATCGGGGCAACGCTGACTTTGCCGGGTATTGCGGGGATCGTCCTGACGGTCGGTATGGCGGTGGACGCCAATGTGCTGATTTTCGAGCGTATCCGTGAGGAACTGAAATCCGCCAGAGGCCCGGCGCGTGCCATTGAGCTGGGTTATGAAAAAGCCCTGTCCGCTATTCTGGACGCAAACGTTACCACTTTCATCACCGCCGTCATCCTGTTTGCCATGGGCAGCGGGCCGGTGCGCGGGTTCGCGATTACGCTGGGGCTGGGTATTCTGACCTCGGTCTTCACCGCGATCTTCGTGACGCGCCTGATGATCGTGATGTGGTTTGAACGCCGTCGTCCGAAAATGATCGAGGTTTGACATGAGACTGAAACTCGTACCCCAAAACACCTCGTTCGATTTCTTCAGCCGCTGGAAGGTCTGGTTGGGCATCTCGGCCCTGATGATGGTCGTGGCGTTCACGTCCTTCATGCTGCAGGGTCTGAACTTCGGTATCGATTTCCGTGGTGGGACCACGATCCGGACTCAATCTGCGCAGGAAATTGACGTCGGCGCCTATCGTGACGCGCTTACGCCGCTGGAACTGGGCGATGTGACCATCACCGAAATCTTCGACCCCACTTTTGGCGATGATGAAAACGTCGCCATGATCCGCATTCAGGCGCAGGCCGATGCCGAGGCCGTCTCGGCCGCGACGGTTTCCGCAGTGGAAGAGGCGTTAAAGGTCGCCGCGCCGGATATTGAATTTGTATCCGTCGAATCCGTAGGCCCAAAAGTTTCAGGCGAATTGATCCAGACCGCTGTGATTGCGGTGGTTTTGGCCATCGGGGCCGTTCTGGTCTATATCTGGCTGCGCTTTGAATGGCAGTTCGCGCTGGGGGCCGTGGCGGCTCTGGTGCATGACGTGATCCTGACCATCGGCATCTTCTCAGAACTGCAAATCCGGTTTGACCTGGCCATTATCGCGGCGCTTCTGACCATCGTGGGTTATTCGCTGAACGATACCGTGGTCGTGTTCGACCGCGTGCGTGAGAACTTGCGGAAGTATAAGAAGAAAGACCTGAAAGAGGTTCTGAACATCTCGATCAACGAAACGCTCAGCCGAACAGTGATGACCTCGGTGACCACGCTGCTGGCGCTGATCTCGCTTTATGTGCTGGGTGGGGATGTGATTCGTGGTTTCGTCTTTGCGATGATCTGGGGCGTGATCGTGGGAACCTATTCTTCGGTCTTTGTGGCCTCGACCATTCTGCTGTGGCTGGGGGTCAAACGCGACTGGTCCAAGCCGTCGAATACGGCGGGCAATCAGTTTGCCAATATCGACGCCTGATATTTTCGGCCAGTCCCCAACGGGGCTGGCCGTTATCATTTTTGCGGCTTTCCTCGGCGGCGTTGTTCGTGGGTTTTCCGGATTCGGCACCGCACTGATTTTCCTTCCTCTTTCCACACCCTTCCTTGGTCCGTTCGGAGCCATCATCGGCCTGACCATCATGGACATCTTCGGCCCATTGCCGAACCTGCGCGGCGCTTGGCATGTTGTGCATCGTAAGGATCTGTTGCGGCTGTTGTTGGGCTGTGCGCTGTTGCTTCCTGTAGGGTTATGGGTGCTGACTAAGGTTGAACCCGAGGTTTTCCGCTATGCCGTCAGTCTGCTGGCGCTGTTCATGCTGGCCGTGCTTATCCTTGGGTTGCGGTATCATGGCCATGTTGGTCGGGGAATGGTTGCGGGAATTGGCGCAGCAGCCGGGTTTCTGGGCGGCGTGGCGGGCCTGCCCGGCCCGGCGGTGATCCTGTTTTACATGTCGCGTCCCATACCGGTCGAAGTGATCCGCGCCACGATTCTATTGTTCCTGTTCGGGTTCGATTTCCTCCTCCTTGGGTTCCTGACCGGGATGGAGCGGATCACTTGGGCGGCGGCGGCACTGGGTCTTGCGTTGGCAGTGCCGAATTTGCTGGGCAACTGGCTGGGCGGTTGGTTGTTCCGGCCCGCGTATGAAAAGCTGTATCGCGCTGCGGCTTACCTGGCGATTGCGGTTGCTGCCTTGTCGGGCCTACCGCTTTGGGGCTAGAACACGGCCATGCGCCTGAATGAGATTTCCTATACCAACGCAGTCCCTGTTGACGGGTATGGCCCGGGCTTTTTCCGGATCGGCGGACAGGTCTATCAGGGGGCGGTTCTGACAGGCCCAGCCGGGACCACGACCTGGGGCGGGTATGAGGACAACGCGCCGCTGCTGGAACTTTCCGACACCGTGGACGTTTTGTTCATCGGCACAGGGACTGAACTGAATCACATCCCTGCTGATCTGCGCACGACCCTGGAAAATGTCGGTATCGGGGTTGAGATCATGAACTCTCCGGCCGCGTGCCGCACGTATAATGTGCTGTTGTCCGAAGGGCGGCGCGTTGCGCTGGCCTTATTACCGGTCTGATCTGTCGGCAAGGCCTGCGTCAAATCTCGCCTTTTGCCCCTGACGGCGATGAGATAAGCGGGACCCATGACATTGACTGTAACCGATCTGGCCATCGCCCGTGGCGGCGTTCCCGTGCTTGAAGGGCTGAGCTTTGCTTTGCCGCCGGGCAAGGCGCTGATTCTGCGCGGGCCGAACGGGATCGGTAAGACGACCTTGCTGCGCACACTGGCCGGGTTGCAGCCGCCGCTGGCGGGGCGGATTGACGGGGCTGAGGATCAGATCGCATATGCCTCGCATTCCGACGGGTTGAAGCCGACATTGACGGTGGTTGAGAATCTGACCTTCTGGGCCTCGGTCTTTGGCACTTATGAGATTCAACCCGCGCTCGACGCCTTTGCACTGAACGAGTTGTCCGACCGTCATGCAGGCAACCTGTCGGCTGGGCAGAAACGGCGGTTGGGTTTGGCACGAATGCTGGTTACGGGGCGGCCGATCTGGATGCTGGACGAGCCGACCGTGTCGCTGGACCGCAACGCGGTGCAGATGTTCGCCGATGCTGTACGCGCGCATCTGGGGCAGGGCGGATCGGCCCTGATCGCCACTCATATCGACCTTGGCTTGGACGGAGAAGTTCTGGATGTCGGCCGCAACAAGGCGAAACCCAAACCCATCGAAGATTTCGACGGAGGCTTCCTGTGATCGCCCTGTTGCTGCGTGACCTGAAACTGGCCTTCCGCGCGGGCGGGGGGTTTGGTCTCGGTCTGGCGTTTTTTCTGATCGTGACCGTTTTGGTGCCGTTTTCAGTAGGGCCGCAATCCTCGCTGCTGTCGACCATCGCGCCGGGTGTTCTGTGGCTGGGCGCGCTGCTGGCCTGCCTGTTGTCGCTGGACCGCCTGCTTGCACTGGACTGGGAGGACGGCTCGCTTGACCTGCTGGCTACTGCGCCGCTGCCGTTGGAAGCGGTAGTGACCATCAAGGCGCTGGCCCATTGGCTAACCACTGGCCTGCCACTGGTTCTGGCCGCTCCGTTTCTGGGCGTGCTGTTGAACCTGCCCGTGCCGGGGTTTTTCTGGCTGGTCGTATCCCTGCTGATCGGGACACCGGCCATGAGCGTCATCGGCACCTTTGGCGCGGCCCTGACCGTGGGCCTGAAACGTGGCGGATTGCTGCTATCCCTGCTGGTCCTGCCGCTGTATGTGCCAACGCTAATTTTCGGGGCCGAGGTTGCACGCCGAGGAGCCACGGGGATGGAGACGCAGACCCCGCTGCTGATGCTGGCGGGAATCACCGCCGCGACAATCGCCCTTTTACCCTTTGCCAGCGCTGCGGTGCTGCGCATTAACCTTCGCTGACGCGGTCAAACTTTGACTGATGTCAATTGAGAACGAACCCGACTCGGACTAGATAAGGCCCATGTCTATCGCAGCCAAAGCCAACGCCCTCTGGGAATACGCCAATCCGCGCAAGTTCCTTGCCACCAGTGAACGGGTGATGCCGTTTTTCTGGCTGTCATCGCTTGCCTGCATCCTGGTGGGGCTGGTGTGGGGGTTCTTCTTCACACCGGATGACTACAAGCAGGGCTCGACGGTCAAGATTATCTATTTGCATGTGCCCGCTGCGCTGATGGCGATCAATTGCTGGCTGATGATGCTGGCGACCTCGCTGGTCTGGCTGGTGCGGCGCCATCATGTCAGCGCACTGGCGGCGCGTGCAGCGGCCCCTGTGGGCATCGTGATGACCCTGATCGCCCTGGCGACGGGAGCAATCTGGGGTCAACCGATGTGGGGCACCTGGTGGGCCTGGGATCCGCGCCTGACCTCGTTCCTTATCCTGTTCCTGTTCTATCTGGGCTATGTCGCCCTCTGGGAAGCCATCGAAGATCCCGATACGGCGGCCGATCTGACCTCGGTCCTGTGTCTGGTGGGGTCTGTCTTTGCGATCCTCAGCCGTTATGCGGTAAACTTTTGGAACCAGGGGCTGCATCAGGGCGCGTCGGTGATGCGTGCCGCTGCTGTGACCGGGGCGGATACCGAAGAAAAGGTCAGCAACATCTATTTCTACCCGCTGCTGCTGTGCATCATCGGGTTTGTGCTGCTGTTCATTGCGCTGGTCCTGTATCGCACCGGTACGGAAATTCGCGCGCGCCGGATCAAGGCGCTGCTGGCGCGGGAAAGGGTGAACGGATGATCCCTGATCTGGGAAAATATGCCGATACGGTTCTGTGGTCCTATGCGGCCTCGATCGGGTTGCTGGCGGTGCTGATCGTGTTCAGTATCGTACGCGGCCGCAAGATCCGGGCCGAGATGGAGAAGGTCGAACAAAGGATGACGCGCAATGGCTAAAATCTCGCCCCTGATGATTGCGCCGCCGCTGATTTTTGGCGCTTTCGCCGTTCTGGCGGGTATCGGCATGTTCCGCGATGATCCCAACGCGTTGCCCTCGGCCCGCGAGGGTCAACCTGCGCCGCCGGTGGTCTTGACGGAATTCGCGGGCAAGACAGGATTTGATGATGCCACCCTGCGGGACGGAGAAGTCAAGCTGGTCAACTATTGGGCCAGCTGGTGCGCGCCTTGCCGGGCCGAACACCCAAACCTTGAGGCGCTCTCCAAGGAAGGCATTCCCGTCTATGGCATCAATTACAAGGATAAGCTAACCAACGCCGAAGCGTTCCTAACCGAACTGGGCGATCCTTACGCCGGGATCGGCCGAGATGAGCAGGGGCGTATGGGGTTGGACTGGGGTGTCTATGGCGTGCCTGAGACCTATGTGATCGATGGTGAGGGTACGATCATCTTGCGTTTTGCCGGGCCGATCACTCAGCGCGTGATCGAAAGCACGATCCGTCCGGCATTGGAAAAAGCGGCAAGCAACTAAAACCGCGCGTTAAACTGTGATATCCGCGCTGAAAGAAACACAAAAAAAAAGGGCGTCCAATCGGACGCCCTTGGTAATTTAGCGTTCAGGTTTACCCTGCCTTTGCCAAGTTCCGCAGCACATATTGCAGCACACCGCCGTTCTCGACGTATTCGATCTCGGGCGCGGTATCTATGCGGCACTTGAGGGTGATGGTCTTTGTGGTGCCATCGCCATAGGTGATAGTGCAGGGCACCTCTTGCAATGGTTCAACCTTATCCAGACCGTCAATCGAGACAGTCTCATCCCCCTTAAGCCCCAGCGATTTACGGGTGTCGCCGCCGGTGAATTCGAACGGGATCACGCCCATGCCAACCAGGTTGGAACGGTGGATACGCTCAAAACTTTCGGCGATCACAGCCTTGATGCCCAGCAACGCGGTGCCCTTAGCGGCCCAATCGCGCGAGGAGCCGGCACCGTATTGTTGACCTCCGAACACGACAAGCGGAACACCCTGTTCCTGATAGGCCATCGACGCGTCGTAGATTGAGGTCTGCTGACCATCCGGACCTTTAGTATAGCCACCCTCGACACCATCCAGCATCTCGTTCTTGATGCGGATATTAGCGAACGTGCCGCGCATCATGACCTCGTGATTGCCCCGGCGTGAACCGTACGAGTTGAACTCGCGCGGCTGAACCTGACGCTCTGTCAGGTACTTGCCCGCAGGTGAGGTTGCAGCAAAGGACCCCGCAGGCGAGATGTGGTCGGTGGTGACCATATCGCCCAGAATGGCCAGAACCTTGGCGCCGTCGATGTTCGAGATGGTGCCCGGTTCTGGGCTCATGCCTTGGAAATAGGGCGGGTTCTGGATGTAAGTCGAGGTCGGTGGCCAGTCATAGGTTTCCTGTTGTGGGACTTCGACCGCCTGCCATTTCTCGTCGCCTTTGAACACGTCGGCATATTTCGATTGAAATGCTTCGCGTGTAACAGTCTCCTGAACGATATCAGCGATTTCCTTCTGGTCCGGCCAGATGTCTTTCATGAATACATCATTGCCGTCCTTGTCCTGACCGATCGGTTCCGAGGTCAGGTCGATATCCATGGTGCCCGCCAGCGCATAGACCACCACCAGCGGAGGGGAGGCCAGATAGTTGGCCCGTACATCCGGAGAAATCCGACCTTCAAAGTTGCGGTTACCCGACAGAACCGAGGTGGCGACCAGATCGCCCTCGGCAATCGCTTCGCTGATTTCTTTCTGGATCGGACCCGAGTTGCCGATGCAGGTGGTGCAGCCATAGCCCACAAGGTTGAACCCGATGGCGTCCAAATGCTGTTGCAGCCCGGCGGCCTCAAGATATTCGGTCACGACCTGCGATCCGGGGGCCAGCGAGGTCTTGACCCAAGGCTGACGGTTCAGACCCAACTCATGCGCCTTTTTCGCCACCAGACCGGCCCCGATCATCACATAGGGGTTAGACGTGTTGGTGCATGAGGTGATCGAGGCGATTACCACCTTGCCGGATTCCATGGTGTAGTCTTCGCCTTTGACGGTGACTTCTTTATCCATCGGTCGCTTGAACGTCTCGGCCATTTCCTTGGTGAAAGCGGCTTTGGCGCCAGTCAACGCGACATAGTCCTGTGGACGTTTCGGACCCGACACGGCCGGAACAATGGTGCCCATGTCGAGCGACAGGGTGTCCGTGTAGATCGGGGCGTAGCTCTCATCCCGCCACAGGCCGTTTTCCTTGGCGTAAGCCTCAACCAACGCAAGGCGATCCTCGTCGCGTCCGGTATTGCGCATGTAACGCAGGGTTTCGCCATCAATCGGGAAGAAGCCGCAGGTCGCACCATATTCAGGCGCCATGTTGGCAATGGTCGCGCGGTCAGCCAGTGGCAAGCGATCCAGACCGCTGCCGTAGAATTCGACGAATTTGCCAACCACGCCTTTTTCGCGCAGCATCTCGACCACTTTCAGAACCAGGTCGGTGCCGGTGGTGCCTTCGACCATCGCGCCGGTCAGTTCAAAACCGATGACCTCGGGGATCAGCATTGAGATCGGCTGACCCAGCATCGCGGCTTCGGCCTCGATCCCGCCGACGCCCCAACCCAGAACGGCCATGCCGTTAACCATGGTGGTGTGGCTGTCGGTGCCAACCAGAGTATCGGGATAGGCAACTTCCTCTCCGTTCTGGTCTTTGTCGCTCCAGACGGTTTGGGCCAGATATTCCAGGTTCACCTGATGGCAGATGCCGGTGCCGGGGGGCACGACGCGGAAATTGTCAAACGCTGACTGGCCCCATTTCAGGAACTGATAGCGTTCCATGTTCCGTTCATATTCGCGATCCACGTTCATCTGGAACGCGCGCGGATTGCCAAACGCATCAATCATGACTGAGTGGTCGATAACCAGATCCACCGGGTTCAACGGATTGATCTTTTGCGCGTCACCACCCAGTGCTTTGATCCCGTCACGCATCGCAGCCAGATCGACTACGGCCGGAACGCCCGTGAAGTCCTGCATCAATACGCGGGCAGGGCGATAGGCGATCTCGCGCGGGTTTTTACCACCATTTGCGCCCCATTCGGCAAAGGCTTTGATGTCATCAACCGAGACAGAAAACCCGTCATCCTCAAACCGCAGGATGTTTTCCAGCACCACTTTCAGTGCCGCAGGTAGTCTGGAAAAATCACCCAGACCGGCCTCTTGCGCGGCACGAATCGAGTAATATGCGATGGACTTGCCGTTCACATTCAAGCTGCGGCGTGTCTGCGCTGAATCCTGTCCTACGGTAATGGGCATTGTTGGCCTCCCTTTCAAAATACTGGGTTTGGGGATTTGCTGATTGTTTTCTGTAGCATGATTGCCGTGCATTCAAGGCTTAGATACCTTGACCTCTAAATTGTATGCTAACGTATACAATTCAAGGGCGATTGTTTTAAATCTCAAGAAACCTTGATTGGCGGTTGAGCGTTGATCCGTTTAAACCGGATAAGCACCCCAAAAGTCCGAGATTTCATATGTTCAGAATTGCTCCTGTCACTGTGTTTGTTTCCCTGTTTCTGGCCACCTCAGCCGTGGCCGAGAATGACCCGGTTGTGGTCGAACTGTTCACGTCACAAGGGTGTTCGTCCTGCCCGCCAGCTGATGAGTTGATGCATGATCTGGCACAGCGTGACGATGTGATCGGACTGGCCCTGCATGTGGACTATTGGGACTATATCGGTTGGAAGGACGAATATGCCGATCCCAATCACACCCTGCGTCAGCGCGCCTATGCGCGTCAGGGCGGGCGGTCGATGATCTACACGCCGCAGATGGTTATCAACGGTCAGCAGGATGTGGTCGGTGCAAAGTCGCAAGAGTTGGAGTATCTGATCGACGCTCATCTCAAAGCCGCACCCGAGGCCGAAGTAGTGGCGACCCGTTCGGGCAACGATGTCACGGTCAATGTGACGCCGGTCGAACTGCCAGAGGGTGAGCTGTATGACGTGCGCGTGGTGCAGTATGCACCGATGCGCCATGCCTCGATCCGCCGAGGAGAGCTGGCAGGGCATGAGCTGGACTATGCAAATGTTGTGGATACCTGGCAGGAGGCCGGGCAGTGGGACGGGGTGGCGCCGCAGCAGTTTTCGGCGGTGTTGACCTCGGACCTGCCAGCGGTCGTTCTGGTGCAGAAGGTCGGGCATGGCCCAATCGTTGCCGCCACCAAGGTCAAGTGATCAGGGCATATCCTCGGGCTGAACACCAAGTCCGTTCCAGGCTTTCCAACGCCGGTGAATCCAAAACCATTGCCCCATGTGCTGCCGCACCACGGCTTCAAGATCATCATTTGTGAACTGCGTCATGGTTTTGGCGTCAGTATGCGGAACCGGGTCATGCAGTACGATTTCGAAGTCAATGCCATTGGGCTGACGGATCGCATAGCAGGGGATCAGTTCGGCTTTGTATTTCATTGCCAATTCGGCGTTCAAAATGGATGTCACGGCCGGTTTGCCGAAAAACGTCAGCTCTTCCCCGCCGTGGGCGTGCAGGTCTGAGACGATGGCGATGATGCCGCCGCTCTTGAGGGCGCGCACCATCTCAACCATGCCGCGGCGGCCCTGTTCGAACATGGGCGCGCCGGTCTTGTAGAACGCATCAACATACATGTCGTTGAAATAGGGGTTCGCCATACGACGATAGAGGCAACCGATGGGCTGTCCACTGCGGGTTTGCAGGGCGATCCGCGCAGCCAGATAATGGCCAAAATGCGCGGTAATCATCATGACGGGTCGCCCTTCGGCCACAGCAGCGTCAAAGGCAGCAATGCCAGGGCCGGAAACCTTGGCAGTGGCCTGGCGTTCCGTGAACCCTTCGGGCGAAAAATGCTCCATGATGGCGCGACCTGCATTGTCGGGCACAGCACGGCAGATGCGTTTCACTTCGGCGTCCGACAAGTCAGGGCGGGTGAGTTTCAGGTTATTGCGCACCCGCTTGGTGAAACCGACCAGAGGGGCAAGCCCGCGTACAATGGCCCCCATAGTTTCGATACGCCGTTCATACGGCAACAGCCGCATTGCCCCGATTACACCTTTCAGAAACAGGCCGGTGACATAGTATTTTCGAAGCGCCCCGCGGCTTAGTTCCGACTTTTCGACGGGCATAATCTGGTCTCACCGGCTATTGCATTTTGCCGGGTCAGACATACAAGGCACATTCCGCGACCACAAGCATTCCTATGATCTAAGTAGTGGTGCTTGCCTAATCCTCATTGTCTTCTTCGATCAGGGCGATCGTTCCTTCGTCAATAAGGGCACGAATAGCGCCAACAATCTGCGTCATGGCATCTTCAGCCTCGGATTGTTTGACTTTGCCGTGTTCGCCGATTTCTTCGCGCAGGTTGTCGGCCATTCGCGATGACATGTTGGACAGCAGGAACTCGACCGTTTTTTGGTCATCGTCCGTTGCGGCCCCGGCTAACGCGGTGACCAGATCGGCCTGATCCACGCCGCGAAGAATCGCCGGAACATCGCGCGGAAGAATACGGGCGGGGACATGTGCAAAGGTAAAGATCGAACGGCGCACGACGCTGGCGAAATCCGAGTCATCTTCGTCCAGCGCGGTCAGCAACCCGTCGCGGGTGGAGGCCGTGGATTGATTCAGAATCGCGCCCACGCGCGCCCCGGGACCATCGGCAAAGGCCTGCGACGGTCTTTGGTCCAGCTGAGCTGCCAGCGACCAGCCGATACGTTCCACCGCCTCGGGTGTGACATTGGCAGTTTTCGAAATCGCAAAGGTGATCTGACGGGCAACAGGACCGGGCAGGTTCCCCAAAAGCTGCGCGGCTTTTGCGGTTTCCAGTTTCGATAGCATCACGGCGGCGATCTCGGTGCTTTCTGCTTGTGCCATGGCAGCCAGGTCTTCGGTTGGTACCTCGCGCAGCCGTTGCCACGGATCGCCGATCTGGCGCACCCCGGCCACCTTACGCAGCCGCGCGGCTGTGGCCGGGGCAATCTTGCCATCCACCGCGTCCAAAGCACCGGCCAGACCGTGCGGGAAAGACAGGCCGACACTGTCCAGCGCCTGTGCAAACTCCTGCGCCACTGCGTCCAATGTCACACGATCCACCAAGCCCATCTCACCCAGTTGATGGGTCAGTTTTTCCTGCAGATCATCGGGAAGGTCTTCCAGCGGGATATCCGCGCCTTCATTCAGCAGCAGCCGCACGACCACTGCGGCCTTCTGCCGGTTGCTGAGTGCGCGGGGGATGACGCGAGGCGCGTCACTGTCCGCCTGATCTGTCACCGGAGCCGCCCCCGGTGCCACCTGTATCAAAGTGTTTGTGTCCTGCATCTGCCTGCGGTGCCATAGTTGCGTTCCACAGGCAGATTACGGAGAGTCGGGTAAAGAAAGGCTGAAGCTTAGTAGTTATAGGTCAGCCCGGTGCGGATTGCCTCGCGCAGCGACGCCTCGGCCCAGGTCCCTTCACCACCGCGCGCCTTGATCTCGCGCCACTGGGCAATTGCCAGATCGGTTTTCCCTTCGGCCACAAAGCCCTGACCCATATAGCTGCGTGCCAGGATATTGTCGGGGTTGGTTTCGATGGCATTGGAATAAAAGACATTGGCCAGCTCAAGCTCACCCATTTTGCGATAGGTAAAGCCCCAGTAGGTCAGCACACGATCATCGTTTTGATCCATGATGCGTAGAATATTCTGAGCGTTTTCTAACTGGCCGTCATATGCCAATTCGCGCACGGCTTCATACAGCTCATCTTGGGTAAAGTTGGTCTTGTCCGGCTTGACACAGCGCCCGGCATCCTTGTCGTAAACGCGGCCAAACAGGCATTTCTTGGTTGTGTTCGTTGGTTTGGGGGCTGTACTGCCACCGCCACCCGCGGCATATGCCGCCGGTGCAAAGACAAAGGCCTGAAGGGCAATAGCTGAAACAAATACAAGACGCATTTTCCTACTCCGTTCTCTGGGCTGCTCTGATCAAGCATAGTGCGATCTGATAAAAAGCTAACAATCGCGGCCTCGCTTTTATTCACAAGTAGGAAATAAAATTCTCAGCTGTTTACGATTTTCGCGCAGGTTTGGGTTTCGGGGTCCCAGTATGTCCCGTCCGCGCAGGACTGGGTTTGCTTGGAATGGCCAGTACAGGCCAAAGCGACCGAAGCTGAAAACGTAAGGGCCAAGGCGCAGAGAATTGTGCGGATCATGCTATTTCTCCCGTTCGGAAATACACGCGCACCATAGCTGATTTTGAACCGTCTGGCAAAAGAACAGGGCCCGGATCGCGTTGTGCGAACCGGGCCCTTTGAACCGATTGAACGGTCAGGATTTATTCGCCAAACACGCGGGCGAAGATCGTGTCGACGTGTTTGGTGTGGTAACCGAGGTCGAACTTCTCTTCGATTTCTTCAGGGCTCAGCGCGGCGGTGACATCGGCGTCGGCCAGCAGCTCTTCTTTGAAGTCGGTGCGATGTTCCCACACTTTCAACGCGTTGCGCTGAACCATGGCATAAGCATCTTCGCGGCTGACCCCTGCTTGGGTCAGCGCCAGCAGAACCCGTTGGCTCATCACCAGACCGGGGAATTTGTTCATGTTCTCCAGCATGTTCTCGGGGAAGATCAGCATCTTGTCGACCACGCCTGTCAGGCGAGCCAGTGCAAAGTCCAACGTGATCGTGGCGTCCGGTCCGATCATCCGTTCGACCGAGGAATGCGAGATATCGCGCTCATGCCAGAGCGCCACGTTTTCCATTGCCGGGATCACTGCCGCGCGCACCATACGTGCCAGACCGGTCAGGTTCTCGGTCAGGACCGGGTTTTTCTTGTGCGGCATGGCCGACGAGCCCTTTTGACCCATCGAGAAGAACTCGGCCCCTTCCAACACCTCAGTCCGCTGCATGTGGCGGATTTCGATTGCGATGTTTTCAATGCTGCTGGCGATGACGCCGAGGGTCGCAAAGAAGGCCGCGTGGCGGTCGCGCGGGATGACTTGTGTGCTGATCGGCTCTGGGACCAGACCTAGCTGATCGCAGACATGTTCTTCGACGCGGGGGTCGATGTTGGCGAATGTGCCAACCGCTCCGCTGATCGCACCGGTGGCGATTTCCGCACGGGCATCGCGCATGCGGGACAGGTTGCGGTCCATTTCCGCGTAAAAACGGGCAAAAGTCAGGCCCATGGTGGTCGGCTCGGCGTGTATGCCGTGGCTGCGGCCGATGCGGACGGTGTTCTTATGTTCGATCGCGCGGCGTTTCAGGGCGGCCAGCAGACCTTCGAGGTCAGCAATCAACAGGTCGGCGGCGCGGGTGAGCTGCACGTTCAGGCAGGTGTCAAGTACATCCGAAGAGGTCATACCCTGATGGACAAAGCGTGCCTCTTCACTGCCGACATGCTCGGCCAGATGGGTCAAAAAGGCGATAACGTCGTGCTTGGTGACGGCTTCGATTTCATCGATGCGAGCCACGTCGAATTCCACGTCCTTGGCCTTCCAAACTGCCTCGGCATTTTCGCGCGGGATAACGCCCAGATCGGCCATGGCGTCGCAGGCGTGTGCCTCGATCTCGAACCAGATGCGGAACTTGGTCTCGGGCGACCAGATGGCAACCATATCGGGGCGGGAATAACGTGGAATCATTGGCGGCGAGACCTTTTTGTGTTTGGGATAGAGCGTTGGCGCGGGGTTTAAACCCAGCCGCACAAGGGAACAAGGCACGAGTGCAAGTATGAGACGGTTTGCCCTGATTTTGGCCGTTTGGCCGGGTATTTTGGCGGCGGAAGAGTTTCGGACATTGACCGGAGACGAGATTCTGGATGCCTTGACCGGTCAGAAGCTCGATTATAGAGACGGCGTCTGGCAGACATTCGATGAAACGATGCTGACGCAGTATTACTCGGGCCGCCCAAGCGCGGGCCGCTGGGCGGTGCGCGAGGATCGGTATTGCTCGGTCTGGCCACCGTCTGATCTGTGGGCCTGTTACGACGTTCAGAAAAAGGATGACGTGATCCGGTTCGTCGACGACAGCGGAGGCACTACCGACGGGACTTATGCCGAATGACCCTGCCGAGCAGCCTAACCGAGTTCGAAGGTAGCTGGAGCTTGAGCCGAACCATTAACGATGCGCGGGCAGGGCAGGTCGTGCAAGCCGAAGGTCATGCGGTTTTACGCCCGTCCGAGGATGGGTTGATCTATGACGAAGAGGTCACATTGCGCGTTCCGGGGCAGGCCGAGATGACAGGCACCCGGCGCTACCTATGGCGGGATGCAGGCGAACGGGTTTCGGTTCATTTCGAAGACGGGCGGTTTTTTCATAGATTGAAGCTGGGGCATTCGCGGTCTAATGATCATCATGATTGTCCGCCAGACAGCTATGACGCGGTTTATGATTTCTCAGCTTGGCCGATTTGGTCCGTCCACTGGACGGTGAACGGACCGCGAAAAGCCTATGAAATGAAAACCGAATACCGCCCTCGATAGCGCAATCATCTTGAAGTCTCGATGTGAAATGGGCCATCCTGTGCCCAAATTTCCATCCGAACGTGGAGAAACGAAAATGACTACAAATGTTCTGGCCGAAGCAATCGGTCCGCGCGAGGGCACAGCGCTGCGCTTGAAACAGGTAGCGCTGGTTGCGCTGGGCATCGTGGCCCTGGCGATTGCTGCAAAGATTAAAGTGCCGATGTGGCCGGTTCCGATCACTATGGGCACCTTTGCCGTGTTGACCATCGGTACCGCCTATGGCGCGCGTCTGGGTTTGATCACCATGCTGGGCTATCTGCTGGTCGGCGCGCTGGGTTTTGACGTTTTCGCCGGGTCCTCGGCCGAAAAATTCGGGCTGACCTACATGATGGGCGGCACGGGCGGTTATCTGGTCGGCTACCTAATGGCTACCGTACTGCTGGGCGCGTTGGCCGCGCGCGGTTGGGATCGCTCGGTCGGGAAACTGGCGCTGGCGCTGGTGCTGGCCAATGTACTGATCTATGTGCCCGGCCTGCTTTGGCTGGGTCAGCTCTATGGTTGGGATAAGCCGATCCTGGAATGGGGTCTGACGCCCTTCCTGATGGGGGATGTGATCAAACTGGCGCTGGCCGCTCTGCTGATCCCCGGCCTGTGGAAACTAGTTGGCGACGCCCGCAACTGATTTCCGAAAACCCATGTAAATGACACCGCGCCCAGAGCAATTCGGGCGCGGTTTTTTGTGGCCCATTCCAAGAGATGCTGGACAAAAGCGGCCGCCAGAGTCCAAGCTGCATTCAACGAAAACATCAGGTTATTTAGAAATGAGAATTTTTACTGGCTCGACTCTCGCCGCCTGTGCCGCCCTGTGGTTGGGGGCCGTGACACCTGCGTTTGCCGATACTCCTGTCACATATACCGAAGCAGGGCGCGCCCTGTTTGGCTTTTCGGTACCCGACTATTGGGTCGTGCGAACGGGCGGCCCGCGTGAGATTGAGGATACCGAACTGGGTGATCTTCGCGCGGTCGCACGTGTCATGGCCATACGGCCTTTGACCGATGACAACGTCTGGATGGGGTTTGTTTCACCCGCGGGCGTAAAGTCAATTAACGATGGACTGCAATATCTTGAAGATATTGATAAGTTTCTTGTTGAAGATCCCGAAGTCACCAACACGTCTGACACACGAATTGGCGGTTTACCGGCGCGGGTGATCCGGGGGACCGGCACCCGTGACGGGCGTGGCATCAACTTTACGGCCTCGGTCATTGACTTGCCAAACGGTCGCGTGGCCGTTGTTGTCGCGATCCTGCGCAATGGCGCTGATCCGGCATATGTTGACGACCTGAATGCCGTTTTCGCTTCGTTTCGGGCCTCGCAGTAAGGAGATGTGCTGATGATCACAAAACGTATCAAACGTACAATCCTTGCGCTGGGGCTTGGGGCCGCAAGTTTTACTCTGTCTGCGTGTGACGGTGTTTCAGTTGGTGTCGGCTATGGATACGGCTACGACCCGTTTTATGACTCGATGCTGTGGAATGACTATTATCGACGCGATGTTGACGTAGATATTGATGTCGACCGGCCTCCGCGGCCGAAGCCGCCTGCGGGTAAACCTCCGGCAAGACCAAAGCCGCCGGTTGCAAAACCACCTGCGCGACCGCGTCCGCCAGTGGCGCGACCACCCGCAGCCAGACCGCCTATCCATCGCCCGGCGCCACGACCGCGCAGATAGTTTCAGAGGGTCAGTTCAGAAGTTCCGTAGTGATATGGGCTGACCCTTCCAACGTTCTGTGTACAGGGCATTTATCTGCAATCTCCAGCAGTCGGGTACGCTGTTCCTGATCCAGCGGTCCTTCCAGGCGGATTTTGCGGCGGAACACGTCGATCTTGCCGTCTCCGGCAAGACCGGCATCCTGACCATGTACTTTGTTGTGGCAGACATCGACCGAGATACCCGTCAGTGGCCACCGCTTGCGTCGCGCGTACATGCGGATAGTCATCGACGTACACGCCCCCAGGCCCGAGGATACAAAGCCGTAGGGCGACATACCCTGATCAGTACCGCCATAGGACTCAGGTTCATCCGCAACCGCGTGATGCCGGGGGCCGGATTGGATATCCTGCAGGAACCCTGAGGCATCAACCTCGGTCACGCGCACCACGCCCTCAGGCGCGCCCGGCGGTGGTGCCGGCGGGCAGAGTGTGACGTATCGCTTGACCCATGCCGCGATCACATCCGCCGCGTATTCAGCATCCGAAGCCCGCGTAATTAGGTGATCGGCATCGTCCAACGTAACAAAGCTCTTGGGATGTTTGGCAGCCAGAAAGATGGTGCTGGCATTGTCGATGCTGACGGTTTCATCCCGCGGGGCGTGCAGAACCAGCAGGGCAGCTTTCAGATCGGCAATGGCTGGCGTCAAAGCCGTTTCTGAAATGTCGTCGACAAAAGCCTTGCCGATGCGGAACGGGCGACCGCCCAGCATGACCTCGGCGGAACCGTCTTGTTCGATCTGTGGCAGGGCAGCTTCAAAATGGTGCGAGACATGTCCGGGATCAGCAGGCGCGCCCAGCGTGACCACTGCCTTGACGCTTGGGATTCCAGCGCGCGCACGCAAAACGGCCGCCCCACCCAAAGAATGACCGATCAGCAGAGCGGGGGCCATTTTGCGCCCGGCCAGATAGTGGGCGGCAGCAATCAGGTCTTCGACATTCGAGGTAAAAGTGGTGTTCGCGAACTCTCCGCCCGAATGACCCAACCCGGTGAAGTCAAAACGCAATACAGCAATGCCCATAGCCGCCAGACGCGCAGCAATACGGCGGGCGGCGGGAATATCCTTGGAACAGGTAAAACAATGCGCAAACAACGCGGTCGCTAGTACCGGTCCATCCGGCAAATCAAGGCGCGCAGCCAGCTGGTTGCCGTCGTGACCGGCAAAAGTGATGCGTTCGGTGGGCATGACAATTCCTTACCTATCGGGATGGCCCCAATAGTGTGTGCTTCGGTCTGGGCACTCAACCCCATTGTAAGAAGCGTCACGGGAAGGTGAGGGGAATACAGATATTTGGGTCGGATTCTTGGGAGAATTTGATGTTCAATATTTGTGATGCTTAATCAGTCAAATATTCGTTTTAATTATTTTGCTCTGATGTCCATCTTGCAGGTGTCACACACAGTCAGCCAAGGAGGCTAACATGGTACATACTGCATCCGCCCCGCGTGGCGTGGTTATTCGCCCTGATCTTTTGATCATCATTGCCCTGACCGGATTTCTGGGATTCTCAGTGGGGCAAAATTGGCCACAGGCGGCACCGTCTACGACCGAAGCCGCCATCCCGTCCGAGGACTGGCACGGGAATGTCCGCCGCTCAACCTGGCCGGACTGAACCTTTACGCAAGCCCCATAAGCTGAGAGTCGAACGGGTATGTGGTGAGGTTTTCATACCCATCCTCGGTGATCAGCACCTGATCTTCCAGCTTGACCGAGAAATCGCCCCCAACCTCGCCACAGGCGGCTTCGACACACAGCACCATGCCGGGCTCAAGCGGGTAATCGTATGAGCCCGGCACCGCCTTGTCCGGATGGGCAACAAGCGGCCATTCATCGCACAGACCCACACCATGCATCAGGCAGCCATATTTTTGCGCTTGAAACTTGTCATCAAGCTTGTGCGCGTTGGCCGTCAGCTCGGGGATCATTACACCGGGTTTCAGCATCTCCATATTGGTCATGATGTGTTCATGAGCGTGCTGCATGGTGTAGATCATATCGGGTCGTGGTTTTTCATCTCCGATCCACCATGTGCGCGAGATGTCGATGCAGATACCGTAAGATCCGATCAGATCGGTATCAAAGGCGATGATTTCGTTCTTTTGCGTGATGCGCGGGCCGCATTCCTGAAACCAAGGATTGGTGCGCTGCCCCGAGGCCAACAGGCGGGTTTCAATCCACTCCCCACCGCGCCGGATATTTTCGGCATGAAGCACGGCCCAGATGTCATCCTCGGAGGTCTTGCCGTCACCGACATTGGCGCGTGCGAACTTCTCCATCTCGGCCACCGCGGTTTCACAGGCGTGATTGGCACAGCGCATGGCCAGGATCTCATCCGTGCCTTTTACGGCGCGGGTCTTTTCGGTGACCTCTTCGCCCTCCATGATCTCGAACCCTTGGGCCTCAAGCGCGCGCAGGCCGTGCAACATGATCTTGTCGACGGCCAGCCGTTTGTTGCCACCGCCATGTTCGTCGATCAGCAGCCGTACCTCGTTCGAGAACACGTCGGCCTGAACATCCACCTTGTCACCACGGTCAAAATAAAACAGGTCCGCGCCCGAGCGTTGTTCGCGCACTAGCGGATTGAATTTCGACAGGAAGGGAGAGTTCTTATAGTCCCAGATCACCATATAGCCATCGGCACACAGCAGCACGGCGCGGAACGGGTTGTGGGTGTTCCACAACTGCATATTGGTGCTGTCGGTGGCATAACGAATGTTGAGCGGATCAAACATCAGCAGCCCACCATAGCCACGATCCACGATGGCCTTGGTCAGGCGCTTCCACCGGTATTCCCGCATCCGCGCCAGATCGGGCAGGGCAAGCCCGGCGGCTTCCCATTCGGTAAAGGCCAGCTGCGTCGGCCCGATCTCAATCCGATCATTCTCGTTCGGGGTGCCGTCGCCAAGCGTAGCGCCCTTTGTCGGGTCGATCTTGCGGGCGTCGCGATAGTGCTGGTTCATAGTGGGTCTCCCTGCCTGCGGTCGAGCGTGGAGAATCATTTCCTCCGCGTCTTGAAGGTTTGCGACCGCGCATCCGTCGCTTTTTGACCGACAATCCAGTAAACTGGTGTTAGGTCAAAGGCATGACGATCCTCCAGACCTCAATTCCTTATGATCCGCTTGCCCCACGTCCTTTGCCCGGTATCCAACCGGGCAGCATGGGTGATTGGCTGCATTGTGATGATGTGTTTGCCGCGCAGATGCAGCGGCGCACGACGTTGTTGGCCGAAAGACGGGCAGAGGTTCTGGCGCTGGACCCAAGTGCCGAAACTGCGGCGCAAGAGCTGTTGGACCTTGTCCTAAAGCACGCTTACCCAGGGTGTTCGGACCGGGTCACACGCCCGGACGGGCAGGGTGTTGAAATCGACCGCTCTAACCCCATGGATACGCTGTGCCACCTGGTGCAGGAAGATTTCTGCATCCTTCAAAAGCACCGGGATGAACACGTTCTGACCGGGGCCATCCTGTGTTTTCCCGCAAGCTGGCGTTTGTCTGAAAAATTCATGCGCCCCTTGATCGACATTCATGGGCCCGTCGCCAGCTATGATGCCGATATCGCCCGCCGCGTGCAGCGCCTGTTTGACGGAATACAATCTGACCGTCCGCTTTGGCGCTTCAACGCCTTGTGGTACGAGGACGCGGAACTGCACCAACCCCGCAGTGCCAGCGCACCGCGTGATGTCCAAGAGCCTGGGGGCGCACGGTATCTGCGAAGCGAACGACAGACGCTATTGCGTCTGCCTGAAACGAAGGCCGTGGTCTTTTCAATCCATACTTATGTGCTTGAGGCACAGCACCTGCGCAAAGCGGAAAACCCCGCCTAAGTGGCGGGGCTTCCAAGGAGGGTCTTCGGTTTAGTGCTACATGCCAAACGCGTTTGCGACACCGGCAATTGCCCCGCTTGTGCTGAGAGCGGAGATTGCGACGGAGTAGGCAAGTACCTGAGTATTAAGGCGAAAATCTTCACCTTTGATCAGGTTCACTGCGGCCAGAGAGACCGCGATCGGAACTGACACGCTTGCCACGGCCCCGGTCAATCCCCAACTGGACAGTCGCAGGATATCGCTGGGCTTATCGTGGTCGAGGGGGGGCGTATCTTCGTCCCGATCAGTAGGCTGCTCAATAGGTTCTGTCCGGAAAGCGATGCTGAGCAACTGCTCATCCGACAGCTGGATCGGCCGGGCTGCTGGTTTCAGCGCCTCTTTTTGTGGCTCATCCAGGTCTTCTTCAGTAATGGCCAGCCCCGCGAACGGGCCTGTCACTGCCTCGAAAATCTGTTGTCTGTTACGTGGTTTGGAAGGCGTCAGCGTGTTGAACGCGCTCATGAACTGTTCCACGGTCAGAACTGTGTTGGGCGACAGCCATTCGACGCGCTGCGTCGCGCAGATATCAACCATCCGATACAGGATGACCACCAACATAAGCTCTGATATTTCACTGTCATCCAGCAGCGCCGAGACCGGAGAAATAGTGATCGCCAAACGGCTTTGCGGAAGGGTCACAATCGGCCGATGGGCGGTCTTTAACCCGGCGGCACGGTCCAACCGCTCAAAACGGTCTTCTGCTCCGGTCGCCTGAGTTTCCAATGTCAGGCGCACCAGATATTGGCTGGATACGATGCTGGCTTCGGTAGCGCTTAGCATGGTCTTACGCTCGACCAGATGGCCATAGTCTTCCAACGTCGCGGCGACGATGGTGCCGAACCGCTCGATCGCGCCTTCGATCTCACCGTCGAATTGAAGACCACCATGATAGCTGTGCTTCGTAGTCACTGCGCTGTCCCTTGTCGCATCCTATCTTACCAAACAGGTTAACAAGCGATATGGGGCAGAATTTGGCAGAAATGGAAAAAAATCCAAAATTGGCAGGATTGATTACTCTATGGAAACCTAGACATTTTAGGGGCCACTTAATGTCTGTGGCAACAATGTGGCCGGATTGGGGTGTGCAGGCGCGGATTTGTGGCAGGTCTTAGCCGTCGATTCGGGCTGCCATAATCGCAATGGATTGCTGATAGACCGTGGCTGCGTTCCATTGCTGAATTACAGCGAAATTGGGTTGCCCCGGCTGGTAGCCACGCCCCGGTTTCCACCCTTTTTGGCGTAGAAAATTGGCTGTCGAGGCCAGAGCGTCTGTCATATTGTAGAAATCGACCTGGCCGTCGCCGGTTGCATCGACCCCATAGGTCAACGCATTACCCGGCAGGAATTGAGTGTGCCCCAATTCGCCATGTTTGGCCCCTTGGGTTGCCGTCGTAATACTGCCTTGATCGACCAGTTTTAACGCACCGATGGCATGAGGGATAAAGAAGTCAGAACGGCGACAATCGTAGGCCAGTGTTGTGATCGCAGAAACAACCTGACTGTCCCCCATGAAATTTCCGAACCCCGTTTCCATCCCGTGAATGGCGATAAGCACCCCGCTAGGGACGCCGTATTGACGTTCCAATGCGGCATAGAACTGTGGGTTGCGGGCCTTGCGCTTGCGTCCTTGTGACACGATCGCGTCGGCACCGCGCACACGCATGAATTTGTCCAACGAGTACTTAAAGCTTTTCTGATTGCGGTCCGCCGCGATTGTCCGGGTGGCGTATTGGCTTTGCGCTAGCGCCTTCAATCCCTTCTTTTTAACGCCCGCGCGTTTGGCCTGTTTGGCAAAGTCCTTCTTCCAGACCTCAAACCCGCTGCTGGTATTGCCGCAAGGGGCGCTGGCCGCAATTGTGGGCAGAGCCAGCGCAAGGGCCAGTAATATTGCAAATCGCTGCATGAAAAGAATCCTTAAGAAAGCTAATTCCAACCGACCCCACGATCCGAGTGGCACTTATAATGCACGCTGCAGATCCTCGGCCGTCAGGACGGGCTGAATTTCGATATTGGCGTTCAATGCAGCAAACAGGGGCTCGTTGATTTTCGGCATGCGGGCTTGATCGGTTTCCTCGAAAATGACAATCCCCATGCGCTTTCCGTGTTCCAGCGCGAAATAGGCGGCCTCGGCATTAACGTCTTTTACAAGCGCTTCGATAGCTTTTCCCAGCGATCCGTCCCGTTCTGCCTGATTGCCTTTTTCAACCGGTATCGTGAATTTCAACATCAACCGCATCGCGCCCTCCCAAAACCCTCTGATCAATACTTTGGGAAGAGGCTCGGACGTTCGTGAGTGTCAGTCAAGATGTGTTATCCTGAACGGCAAAAGGGCGCCCGATGGGACGCCCTTTGCTTTTCTTAAGTTCAACCGCAGCTTAGCAGCTGTAGTACATGCCGTACTCAACAGGGTGCGGGGTATGCTCGTAGGTTTCGACCTCTTCCATCTTCAGTGCGATGTAGCCGTCGATCTGGTCTTTGGTGAACACGTCGCCCTGCAGCAGGAAGTCGTGATCTGATGCCAGGGCTTCCAGAGCTTCACGCAGGCTGCCGCAAACGGTCGGAATATCGGCCAGTTCTTCGGCAGGCAGATCGTACAGGTTCTTGTCCATGGCTTCGCCCGGATCGATCTTGTTCTTGATGCCGTCCAGACCGGCCATCAGCAGCGCGGCAAACGCCAAGTAGGGGTTTGCGGCCGGATCAGGGAAACGGGCCTCGACGCGCTTGGCTTTCGGGCTTTCGGTCCACGGAATACGGACACAGCCCGAACGGTTACGGGCCGAATAGGCGCGCAGAACAGGGGCCTCAAAGCCCGGGATCAGACGCTTGTAGCTGTTGGTCGACGGGTTGGTGAAGGCGTTCAGGGTCTTGGCGTGCTTCAGAACACCACCGATGAACCACAGGGCCTCGTCTGACAGATCAGCGTATTTGTCGCCGGCAAACAGCGGCTTGCCATCTTTCCAGATCGACATGTTCACGTGCATGCCGGTGCCGTTGTCGCCTGCAATCGGTTTCGGCATAAACGTCGCCGATTTGCCGTATGCGTGCGCAACATTGTGGATGATGTACTTGTATTTCTGCAGCTCGTCGGCCTGTTTGGTCAGGCTGTCAAAGATCAGACCCAGCTCGTGCTGGCACGAGGCAACCTCGTGGTGGTGTTTGTCGACCTTCATGCCCAGACGCTTCATGGTCGACAGCATTTCCGAACGCAGGTCCTGCGCTTCGTCGATCGGGTTGACCGGGAAGTAACCACCCTTGACGCCAGGACGATGGCCCATGTTGCCCATCTCGTACTCAGTATCGGTGTTCCACGATGCGTCAGTTGCATCAACTTCGTAGGATACTTTGTTGATAGTGTTCGAGAAACGAACGTCGTCGAACAGGAAGAACTCGGCTTCGGGGCCCATATAGGCCACATCACCGATACCCGATGCCTTCAGGTAGGCTTCGGCTTTCTGAGCGGTGCCGCGCGGATCACGCTCATAAGCTTCGCCAGTGTCGGGCTCAACAACCGAGCAGTGTACGCAGATGGTTTTTTCGGCGTAGAACGGGTCGACATAGGCGCTGTCGGTGTCGACCATCAGCTTCATGTCTGATGCTTCGATCGACTTCCAACCCGCAATGGACGAACCGTCGAACATAAAACCTTCTTCCAGGAAATCTTCGTCGACCTGGTCGGCCATCAGGGTCACGTGCTGCAACTTGCCGCGCGGGTCGGTAAAACGAACATCGACGTATTCGGCGCCTTCGTCCTTGATCAGCTGAAGAACTGCGTCCTTGCTCATACTCTTATTCCTCTATTGGGTGTTCGATTACAGGGCTTCCGAACCGGTCTCGCCGGTACGGATGCGAATGGCTTGTTCAACGGGCGAGACAAAGATCTTGCCGTCGCCGATCTTGTCGGTTTTCGCGGCAGAGACGATGGCCTCGATGGCGGCGTCGACCTGATCGTCATCCAAAACGACCTCGATCTTCACCTTAGGCAGAAAGTCGACCACGTATTCGGCACCGCGATAGAGCTCGGTATGGCCTTTCTGTCGGCCAAACCCTTTGACCTCGATCACGCTGAGGCCCTGGACACCCACGTCCTGCAGCGCCTCTTTCACTTCGTCCAGTTTGAACGGTTTGATGATCGCTTCGATCTTCTTCATCCCGGGCTCCTATAACACTTGTCAGAAAGGCACTGATCACGTCTAAGATCGGTCGGCAATCTGATTGCGAAAATGGCCGGGCCCTTGTGGTGAGAAATTAAGCGGCGGGTGAAATTTTGATCAACTTGCACAAAAAGTAATCAGAATTGAATCGTCGGGGGAATTTGAGATGACGGAATTGCTGACAGCTGCGCAGATGCGGGCCATCGAACAAGCCGCGATTAAGTCTGGCGAGGTAACCGGTCTGGAGTTGATGGAACGGGCCGGGCGCGGCGTTGTCGAGGCGATTTTCGAAGAGTGGCCGGAGTTGGCGAAAACCTCTGGCCGAGCGGTGGTGTTGTGCGGGCCAGGGAACAATGGCGGTGATGGATTTGTCGTTGCCCGTTTGCTGAAAGAGTGGGGGTGGGAGGTCGAGGTTTTTCTTTATGGAGATCCGCAGAAATTGCCGCCGGACGCGCGTAAAAATTACGAACGCTGGACCGGCATGGGAGGCGTCGAACCTCTTGATGGACAGTTGGAGCCTTCGACACGCAAGGCCAATGTGGTTGTTGATGCCCTATTTGGTACAGGGCTTACCCGCCCCATATCGAATCTTGGTCTCCTTATGCTTGACCTGCATGACAGTCAGGGGCTTGGTGCCGCTATGGAGGTGGCGCAAAGACCTGACTGGTGTCCGCTGATTGTGTCAGTTGACCTGCCAAGCGGTTTGTGCAGCGACAGTGGTCGTGCTTTGAGCGCGCCGGATTTCGTAGGACTTCCAGCTAAATTAGAGGCAATGTCTTCCGCTAGCGATCTTACTGTCACCTTTCACAGTAAAAAGCTGGGTCACACGCTGGCTGATGGGCCTGAATTGTGCGGACGTGTTGTCGTTAAGGGGATCGGGCTAAAAGTGTCCAAGAAGGATGAGTGTGTATCTGAGGTGCATGCCGGTTCTGGTCGGAGAGGAGGTAAAGAGAGTACATCGCACAAATACTCCCACGGCCACGCCCTGATCCTTTCGGGTGGCGCCGGGAAAACCGGGGCCGCTCGGTTGGCGGCGCGCGGGGCTCTGAGGATTGGGGCAGGGCTGGTGACGCTGGGGGTGCCTCCGGCGGCGCAGATGGAGGTCGCGGCGCAGGTCACGGCCATCATGTTGCGGCGGGTTGAGGGGGCGGAAGGCCTGACACAAGTGCTGCAGGACGAGCGGCTCAACGCATTGTGCCTTGGCCCCGGGTTGGGGCTGGAACGTGCGCGGAATTTGGTGCCAGCGGCTCTGGCTGCAAAGCGCGCGACTGTGCTGGATGCGGACGCGTTGACGGCTTTTGCGGATGATCCCGCAGTGTTGTTTGCGCATTTGCACGAAAACTGCGTTTTGACACCTCATGGTGGTGAATTTACGCGGCTGTTTCCGGATATCGCAGAAAAGCTGTCGGCACCCGCAACCAAAGGCCCGGCCTATTCCAAGGTGGATGCAACACGCGAAGCCGCCAAAGGGGCAGGGTGTGTTGTCCTGTTCAAAGGGCCGGACACAGTGATCGCTGCGCCGAACGGACGGTGTTCGGTCAATGCAGCAGTCTACGACCGTGAGGCCCCGTGGTTGGCGACGGCCGGGTCCGGCGATGTTCTGGCTGGTTTTATCACCGGGCTGCTCGCGCGTGGATTTGACCCGATGCAGGCCGCAGAAACAGCGGCTTGGTTGCATGTGGAATGCGCGCGTGCATTTGGTCCGGGTCTGATCGCTGAAGACCTGCCCGAGTTGCTTCCTGAAGTTTTCAAACAACTTAATATATGATTTTTTAGGCAGATTTTGGCCGATCCGCCCGATCTTCGGCGGCATTTGGCCGACGGGTTTGCGGTGCGGTCAAATCGAGTGTTTGCCAGACGCATAGCCGGGCGTCAGAATTCGCTTGGAGCGGGTCTCCGGCTGCGGTCTTCCTGCAGGTAATACGTTGATTAAAATAGGAATTATTTCTGACTTTCCTGCTCTGAGTGGCAGACATGCAATACTTTGAAAGTATCGCAAAAGGCCACTGGAGCCATGGCGGCATGCGCGCGATTGATGAGCAAAGAAAGCCGGAATTTTCAAGGTGAATGAAATGACCCAGAAACTAAAACTGTCCTCAATGGCTGCGATGCTGGTTGCAACAACAGCAATTCCCGCGGCGGCCGAGTTGAAATACGAAAACAACAGCGGCGGTTACGTTCTGTTGTATGGACAGCTCGATCCGGTGATTGTGTCGGTCGACGATGGTGAGGAAACAGAAACGCGCTTGCTGGACAACGACCTGTCCAACAGCCGCGTCGGCCTGCGGCTGATGCAGCCCTATGGCAGCAATGAATTCATGTTCCGTTTTGAAACCGGACTGGGTCTGCCGAGTACGGGAACGGCCAACCAGAATGGAACCAACAATGACGGATGGTCACGGGAAGACATTCGACATGTCGATTTCTCGCTGAAGGGGGGATACGGCAAGTTCGCGGCCGGGCAGGGTAGCATGGCGTCGGACGGCGCAGCTGAGGTCGACCTGTCTTATGTCGGAACGGCTTTGTATTCCTTTACGAACGACGAAAACGGCGCGTTCTTCTATCGCGGCACGGACGGTGTTCTAAGCGGTATCACCGTCGGTGACTCTGCCAGCAACTTTGATGGCGCGCGCCGTGGTCGTATTCGTTACGACACCCCCGATTTCAACGGATTCTCAGCGGCAATTGCCTACGGTCAGAACATTCTGTCCAGCAGCGACGACGATGACTACTACGACATCGCGGTTTCTTACGGCAATACTTTCTCAAATGGCGTGGAGTTTGCCGCAAGCGTGGCCTATGCGGTGCGGGATTTTGACAATAGCTCGGGTGAACGCAAAGACACGATCGGGTCCGCTTCGGTTTTGCTGCCCAGCGGTTTCAGCTTTACGGCCGCTTTAGGTACGCGTGATGACACTGCCACCGGTGCCAGCGACCCGGACTATTGGTACACCAAGCTGGCTTACGAAGGCGACTGGGTGTCCTGGGGCAAAACTGGTGTAGGGATCGACTATTTCGATGGGTCGGATTTCGAAAACGACGGGTCCAGCACAAAATCCTGGGGTATCGCCGTCGTTCAGCGGATCGACAGCATCAACACCGATGCGTACCTGAAATATCGCAATCATGACTTCGACGACACCGTGGACTTTGACAAGAACGAAGCCTGGGTCTTGGGGGCGCTCTGGAAGTTCTGATCCCGACCTTCTTGGGAATAGGCGCCCCGGCGCAGTCCGGGGCGTTTTTTTGTTCAAATCGACGGCAAAACAAGGCTCATCCGGGCTTTGCCCCCTTGCGCGTGGGCGGCTGGGCAAATAGAAGGCGTCAAATTTGCCCGGCGCGCCGTTTTGCGCGCCCCGAATCCTATGGGGACTACCATAATGCAGGTTACCGAGACGCTGAACGAAGGTCTGAAACGCGGCTACAACATCGTTGTGTCCGCAGCCGAGCTGGACGACAAGGTCAACGAAAAGCTGACCGAAGCGCAGCCCGAAGTTGAGATGAAGGGCTTCCGCAAAGGCAAGGTGCCGATGGCCCTGCTGAAAAAGCAGTTTGGTCAGCGCCTGCTGGGCGAAGCGATGCAGGAAAGCATCGATGGTGCCATGAACAAGCACTTTGAAGACAGCGGTGAACGCCCTGCACTGCAGCCCGACGTCAAGATGACCAACGAAGATTGGAAAGAAGGCGACGACGTTCACGTCGAGATGTCTTATGAGGCGCTGCCGGAAATCCCTGAAGTTGACCTGAAATCGGTTGAGCTGGAAAAGCTGGTTGTCAAAGCTGACGATGAGGCCGTCGAAGAAGCGCTGAAGAGCCTGGCAGAAACCGCGCAGGACTTCAAAGCGCGCCGCAAGGGGTCCAAAGCCAAAGACGGCGATCAGGTTGTGATCGACTTTGTTGGCAAAGTGGACGGCGAAGAATTCGAAGGTGGCTCGGCCGAAGACTACCCGCTGGTTCTGGGCTCGAACAGCTTCATCCCCGGCTTCGAAGAGCAACTGGTCGGTGTGAAAGCCGAAGAAGAAAAAGACGTGAACGTCTCCTTCCCCGAAGAATACGGCGCCGAAAACCTGGCCGGTAAAGACGCAGTTTTCACCTGCACGGTGAAGGAAGTGAAAGAGCCCGTTGCAGCTGAGATTAACGACGAGCTGGCCACCAAGTTCGGTGCCGAAGATCTGGCTGGTCTGAAAGCTCAGATCGCTGAGCGTCTGGAAGCTGAGTATTCCGGTGCGTCGCGTGCGGTCATGAAGCGTGCGCTGCTGGACGCGCTGGACAAGATCGTTTCCTTCGATCTGCCGCCGTCGTTGGTTGAAGCAGAAGCCAAGCAGATCGCGCACCAGCTGTGGCACGAGGAAAACCCGGAAGTGGAAGGCCACGACCACGCTGAGATTGAACCCACCGACGAGCACAACAAACTGGCCGAGCGCCGCGTGCGCCTGGGCCTGCTGCTGGCCGAGTTGGGTCAAAAGGCCGAGGTTGAAGTCACCGATGCTGAGATGACGCAGGCGATCATGAATCAGGCGCGTCAGTACCCGGGTCAGGAACGTCAGTTCTTTGAGTTCGTGCAGCAGAACGCTCAGATGCAGCAGCAGCTGCGCGCGCCGATCTTCGAAGACAAAGTCATCGACTATATCGTTGAACTGGCGCAGGTGGCTGACAAGGAAGTCAGCAAGGACGACCTGCAAAAAGCCGTTGAGGCACTGGAAGAGGAGTAATCCTCTTCCGTCCTACCCACAGGGCACAAAAAAGCGGAGCCGTCTGACAATCAGACGGCTCCGGTGGGTGGCTTTTGATCTTATGAGGTGAGGGGGTCAGGCCTCATGAGCAAAAGCACGGGGGGTACTCAGCAGAGCAGTCTTTTGCTCTGGCGTGAAACGATCTGACAGCGCTTCGATCAGTTTAAGCACGTCTTTGACTTCGTCTTTTGATTTTGCCGAATGCATCTGTTCGACGAAGTATTTCTCAAGCTCGGTCAGCGGTTGGTGATCGACATTAGCGGGTTTTTCGGCCTTGCTGAGCGCGAACAGACTCAGCGCCTGTTCTTCGGTCAGAAAGACATCATGCTCGATTCCCGCATAGTCCCGAATGCCCGAAATTCGTTCATCCGAGCAATCCATCATCGCTGCCATCGCAACCACTTTGCCCATTGGTTTCGCACTACCGAGGTAGTCATACGGGGCATTGCCCGACCGTTGCAGAACACGGTTCATGATCGGATCAATTACGGCGATCGAGTCCAGTACGCCAGCGGTTTTGGCGTATTCGAACGAGCCGATCATGACTTCGCTGGTCACATAGGACACTGAATTTTTGCCGCGCCCTCGGCCCAGTCGTTTGGTGTCGACACAGAACCGGGTCGCTTCCCAGACCTGTGAACTACGCAAGGGCGGTTCACCGTCCAGAATTGAATTGAAGACATCCGCAAGCATGTGTGGACCTGTGGTCTGCAACAGGCGCATACACCCAACGACTTCCCCCTCGTCGTTGATGCTGACTACGTGTGCAGGATTCAAGTCGTCGAACATATCGCGTTCGCGGCCGTCTACTATGTTGACCTCCCAGCCCAAACGATCGCCGAACACGCGGGCCCGTAGTTTGAACATTTCGTCCAGGACATCACTAAACATATGTTGGTTGATACCATCAATTACGATGATCATTTCCATCCCCCTACAGTCTGGTTACCGTGACTCGAGAGTTAACCAAGTCGCGGGCGGAAACTATTGGGGGTTTCCCGTATTTTTTGCGATTTTTTGCTTATCCTGGGGCGATTAAGCCCAAACCAATCGCCCGGCCAATGGCCTGAGGCGTGGTTAACGCGCCCAGTTTTTCACGGCCTGAGCGCATGTGAACCTCGACGGTTCGGTGGGAAATCGACAAAATATCACCAATATCTTGTTGCGATTTACCCTCAGCGACCCATTGAAGGATCTCTTTTTCGCGTGTCGAAAGGGCGGGAAGGTACAATGCCTTGGCCAGAACCCCGGACTGCATCACTGTGTCATGCGCATGCACGGCGGCCATTTGCAGGTCGCCCATAACTTCTCTTTTGAGCGACTCCCATTCAGAATCTGAACAATCGCGGGTCACGCTCAGTATTCCGCATTCGCCGTAAGGGCCGCGGACAGGAACGGTTAAACCACGCGGGGTAATGCCAAAATCATGTGCATCGCGGAACACGGCGTTAAACTTTTCGTCGTGATTGAAACGGCCCCAATCGACCGGTGCAATGCTGAGAACCGATTGGTATATGGTTGGATCGAAATGGTGGTAACCATGGCTGCCGTAATGGATTTTCCATTCGTCAGGGTAATTCGCATACCCCTGAACGTCACCTTTCACAGGATTCAAAGTGGCATAAGACGCATAGTCAAAGCCGAGTTCCTCGCAGACCGAGTTGATTATGTCTGCGGTCGACTTTTCCTGTTGGTCGAGCGCGGCCAAGTCTATGAGTTTCACCTGTCCAACCTTTTACATAGCGCTTTCCACCCCCCGAAAGCGCACAGTCTGTCCGTATTCAAGCCTACGTTGCGTCAACCGAGGTATTAAGCGCAAGGGAATTGTTCATATCGCACAGGCATAATGCGTACTTAGAGCAACATAACAACGTGAATCTGGGGTATTTGGGTGGAATTCCGCCGATTCTGACGCGAATTGGCATCGGATGTTTACGTTCTTTGCACAAGTTGAGCGGGAATTCATTCGGGTACAAGACCGGTTTCAACCAGCATTCCGCGGGCTTTGGCTTCGGGCCAATACCCTTTGGCGTACAGGAAGATTGCCCTTTGCTGATCGCCATCCGAAAGCAACCAGGCGCCGCGCAGATACTTTCCGGCAAACTCCAGATTGGTATCGGCGTCCAGCAGCCCCTGTGCATTTCCGCTGTAGCCCATAGAGCGTGCCGTCGCGGGCAGGATTTGCAACAGACCGTAATAGGGCCGGTTCACAGCCCACGGGCGATGAGTGCTTTCCCGGATCGCCAGTTTGTGTACAAGCTCGCGGGGGACTTCGTGGTGATCCGCCCACTTATTGATCGAGGCCCGCAACTCAGGCGTTTCGTTGGGGTAGAGAGGGGGATCGAATGCGTCTTGCGACACCGTCTCCGGCCCTCCGCAAGCAGCGAAGGGGATCATCAGCATCATGGCCAGAGCGCTGCGGCGCAGGTAAGAGGTCATCTGTGTACTCCGAATTTCAGGGCGCGATGATAGGAAACGAATGCCCATCTGCAAGCGTAGGTTTGAGATGTGGCCGAAATTTGCCCGTTTTGCGTGTGCATGAAAAAAGGCCGCACAAACCGGTGCGGCCTTTTCGAAATTCGATTGAACCAGATCAGGCTTTGGCTTCGTCTTCTTCAGCCGGAGCTTCTTCGGCAACCAGCTCTTCATCTTCCGAAGCAGCGGAACCGATATCGTCGAACAGTTCGGCGATTTCGAATTCAGCAGCGGCTTCTTCTTCAGCAGCCAGTTCCTGGATCGATTTGCCCGACGCCTGCAGTTCGGCTTCTTCTTCCGAACGGGCGACGTTCATCTTGATTTCAACTTCGACCTCAGGATGCAGTTTGACTGCGAGCGAGTGCAGACCCAGTTCCTTGATCGGTGCGATCAGGGCAATCTGTTTCTTGTCGACGGTGAAACCAGCTTCGGTTGCTGCGTCTGCGGCGTCACGCGGGGTGACCGAACCGTACAGAGCGCCGGCATCCGATGCCGAGCGAATCACGATGAACTGCTGACCGTTCAGCTTTTCAGCCAGTGCTTCAGCTTCTTTTTTGGTTTCCAGGTTGCGGGCCTCAAGCTGCGCTTTCTGAGCTTCGAACGAGGCGATGTTCGACTCGGACGCGCTCAGCGCTTTGCCTTGGGGCAGCAGGAAGTTGCGGGCGTAGCCGGACTTGACGTCAACGACGTCGCCCATCTGACCCAGTTTCGCAACGCGTTCCAGAAGGATAACTTGCATGTCAGTCTCTCCTTACTTCACGGCGTAGGGCAGCAGGGCGAGGAAGCGGGCGCGCTTGATAGCACGGGCCAGTTCACGCTGCTTTTTCGCCGAAACGGCGGTGATGCGGGAAGGTACGATCTTGCCACGCTCAGAGATGTAGCGCTGCAGCAGACGGGTGTCTTTGTAGTCGATCTTCGGCGCGTTGTCGCCCGAGAACGGGCAGACCTTGCGGCGGCGGAAAAATGGTTTTGCGGCCATGGTTTAAGTCCTTTCGTCAGGCGTTGATCAACGGCGCTCGCGGCGGCCTTCGCGCTCATCGCGCTTCTGCATCTGGACCGAAGGGCCCTCGACATGCTCGTCGACCTTGATGGTCAGAACGCGCATGACATCATCATGCAGGCGCATCAGGCGCTCCATTTCCTGAACGGCGCCAGCGGGGGCGTCGGTCTTCAGGAAGGAATAGTGACCTTTGCGGTTTTTGTTGATCTTGTAGGCCATTGTCTTAACGCCCCAGTACTCGCTTTCGACGACGTTACCGCCGTTGTCCGCCAGAACGGTGCCGAAATGTTCGACAAGGCTTTCTGCCTGCGCGTTGGACAGGTCCTGACGCGCGATCATTACATGCTCATACAGCGGCATGTGTACTCCTGTTTCTATCAAGGCGCATTTCATAGGCGGGGCCATTTTGTCCTTCGCGACCCTGCCACGAGAGGCTGCGCGATTCATGTGATTTGCGAAGGATGGCCCCATATACACGTTTGAGCGTGAGGGACAAGCCCCGCCACAGACGCCTTGGCGGTGTCGTGCTATTAACATCCAATTAACATTGCACTGCCCAATTCCTGACGCTTTTCGGCTCAAAGTTGTTTTTCATACCGGGGACTATCCGGAACTACCGGACCCAGAACGGCAACCTGAAAACAGGGTGAGAGAGATGACCGCGATGAATACGAATGCATTCGAAGAGTCCGCAACCTCAGCGAACTATGAGAAATCTGTACCAGTTCTGATCGCCTTTGCACCGAATTGGAGGGTTCGGATGGTACTGGCCCGCGTCTTGGGCGCCTTTCTAATTGTGATGGCGTTTTCCATGTGGTTGGTGGCCGGTTCCGCAATGGCCGCCGAAGTCTGGCCGATCAAGCTGGCCGCGTCACTTATGTTCCTGCTGGTCGGGGTCAGCCTGCTGACGATTCAGCTGCTGGATGCCCGCCCGGATGCTTATTTCGATCCGATCCGCCGCGAGGTTCGGGTTCTGCAAAAGAACGAAAACGGTCGCCCGCAGACCGTTCTCCGCCGCAGCTATGACACCTTGGGTGGTGCGCGCTTTGATGACGACCAGGTCGAACTGTACGATGTTGACGGCAGCCTGCTGATGAAACTGCCGCTGCAATCGGCGGATGTCAGCCGAGCGCTCAAAGGACAGTTGAGCGGAAGTGTAACAATCTTCGCGTGATTTTTATTCTGTTCATCTAGGAACAGAAACTGTGAGAGAATAATACTTGTGTGCTGCCCTTGGGCAGCACATTTTCGTTATCGAGCAACCCATTCGGATTGCATCCATAAAATTTTGCGGAGATTACCATGAAATCCACCCTTCTTGCTGCTGCACTGGCCGTTTCGGCAACATCGGCGTTTGCCAGCGCCGAGAAATACGTATTGGACCCCAGCCACAGCCAGGTCGTCTTCAGCTATAACCATCTGGGTTATTCCACTACAACCGGCATGTTCTCGGGCTTTGAAGGCGAGATCATGTTCGATCAGGAAGACCCCGCGGCATCCAGTGTCTCTGTTTCGATGCCTGTGATTGAAATGATCACCGGTTGGAAGCCACGCGAAGATCACTTTATGACCGAAGATTTCTTTGGCGCCGCCGAAGGTGATTTGGTCACCTTTACCTCGACCGGTATCGAAGTCACCGGTGAGAACACTGCCAACATCACCGGTGATCTGACGATGAATGGCGTGACCAAATCAGTCGTTCTGGATGCCAAGTTGAACCAAGTGTCCGAGCATCCTATGGCGAAAAAACCGTGGGCGGGTTTTGACGCGACCACCACACTGGTCCGCAGCGATTTTGATCTGGGACAGTTTGCACCGTTTGTCGGTGATGAAGTCGAAGTCCGGATCTCGGTCGAAGCTGTGAAGGCTGAATAAGTCGCACTCGATCTTCTGAACGAAACCGCCGAGGCACGTCGCCTCGGCGGTTTTTTCTATTCGCCGCGTTGCGCGACCAGTTCCACAGAAACCGCAACCGCAAAGGCCAGCGAGTCCTCGCCGGACATGGATTTTCCGACGTCGAAGTCCAGCCGGTTCAATTCCAACGCGCCGGACATCGTGGCCGTGTTGTCTTGAAGATCAAGCGTGAAGGGCAGCGCGACATCCACAGTTTTATCGCGGATGGTCAGCGGGCCGCGTGCTTCGTAGCCGGTGTCGGTCTTGAAAAGGTCGGCTTTGAACTGGGCAGTCGGAAATTGGGTACTGTCAAAGAAATCGGCACCCATGGCCTGATCCGTAACCGTTCCAAGGCTCAGCGAAGGAATGGCGATTGTGACGTCCACTGTACCAGCCAGGCCCGGCGCGGATGGGTCTTCAAAGGCAATTGCTGCGGTCCAATCGGCGAATGTGCCGGTCACTGGGCTACCCAGTTGGGTGATCGTAATGGACAGGGTCCCATCCTGTACTTGCCAGTCCGATTGCACCTCGATCAGTTCTGCGGTGTCGGTTGCGGCGGCGGAGTGATCCGAGAAGACGCCCATGGTCCAGCCGCCAAGCAGAACTGCGCCCCAGATTGCCAATGCAGCAAAAGCCGGCAGTGCCGAGTGATGCTGGGCAGGCGGTTGCGGCGCATCCGAGCGGCCGGGTAGCATCCGGCGCAAAGTACTGTCCTTATCGACCACATGGTGCTTGAGGGCGCCTGCGATGTGCAGGATGAGTGATCCGGCTAGAACCAGGATAAACAACCAGTGCAAGCCAGCTGTGGCTTCAGCGACATAGGGTGACTTGGGCACGAAGGGCAGATTTTGTCCAAAGGGCCACAGGATCGGGGCGAAACCTTCCGCTGCGGCATGGTGCAGCCAGCCAGTCAGGGGAACCAGAACCAGCGAGGCATAGAGCATCCAGTGTACGACCTCGGCGGCGAAGGCTTCGGGTTTGTTGTCTGCGTTCAACAGGCCGGGCTTCGTCTGGGTCAGCGCCCATAAGATGCGGGCCAGCGCGACAAAAAAGACGGTGACCCCGACTGTTTTATGGAGCGAGAACAACTGAACTGCCCGAACAAGATCCTCTTCGGTGGTGGGGATGGACGGATCATAGATTGCGTGGGCCAGATTGTTGGCGAACCATCCCAGCGGCAGGGCGGTAAAGATCAGCAAGGCGGTCAACCAGTGAAAGGTCTTGGCCACACTGCCATAGCTGGAAAAGGTGTTGGTCGAGGGCATCGGTTGCTCCATTCTGGGGTGGCTGCGTTCAACCTAAAGCCATGGGATCAGGACGCAATAGCGAGCCACGCACAGCAACAGTGCCAGATTGCAGAGGTCAGGCAGTGCTTGTGCCGCGCCCGCGCACGGTTTACACCCCGCCGCAACCTAACGTCATCCAAGAGGTCGCAATGACACGCGCATTCGTTTTTCCGGGGCAGGGTGCCCAAACCATCGGAATGGGCAAGGCTCTGGCCGAGGCTTATCCGGCTGCTCAGGCTGTGTTCGACGAGGTCGACGAGGCGCTGGGTGAAAAGCTGAGTAGCCTAATCTGGGAAGGTGATATTGCGGATCTGACGCTAACGCAGAACGCGCAGCCCGCGCTTATGGCGACTTCAATGGCGGTAATGCGCGCGCTGGATGCCGAAGGCGTTTCGGTGACTGACGCAGCATTTGTCGCCGGTCATTCGCTGGGTGAGTATTCCGCGCTGGCCGCTGCCGGAGCGTTGTCGGTTGCCGATACGGCCCGACTGTTGCGCACCCGCGGTCAGGCCATGCAAAGCGCCGTACCGGTAGGCGAAGGTGCAATGGCTGCCATTTTGGGCTTGGATTTGGGCGCCGTACGCGCCGTGGCCGAGGAAGCCGCACAGGGCGAGGTCTGTCAGGCCGCCAATGACAATGACCCGACACAGGTCGTGGTTTCAGGGTCCAAAGCTGCCGTTGAGCGTGCCGCCGAGATAGCCAAGGAAAAAGGTGCCAAGCGCGCAGTGATGTTGCCGGTTAGCGCACCGTTCCATTGCGCGCTGATGCAGCCTGCCGCAGACGTGATGGCCGAGGCGCTGTCAGAGGTTGAAATCAAGGCACCCGTTGTGCCGCTGGTGGCCAATGTGCGGGCCGAGGCAGTCTCGGACCCTAGCCTGATCCGTCAATTGCTGGTCGAGCAGATCACCGGTTCGGTCCGGTGGCGTGAAAGCGTGCAATACATGGCGGCGCAAGGCGTGACCGAGACCTGGGAGATCGGCGCTGGCAAGGCACTGTCGGGCATGGTCCGCAAGATTGATCGGGCCATTGTGGGCAAGGCCGTGAGCACACCGGAAGAAGTGCAAAAGGTCATTCAGTCTGAATCGTAAGTTAAAAACCGACACAACGGACGCACCAAGAGGGAAACCGAATGTTTGATTTGACAGGTAAGAACGCGCTGATCACCGGCGCTTCGGGTGGTATTGGGGGCGATATCGCGCGCGCCCTGCATGGCGCGGGTGCCACTGTGGGGTTGTCTGGTACGCGGGTCGAACCGCTGCAGGCGCTGGCGGATGAGCTGGGTGAGCGCGCGCATGTTCTGCCGTGTAACCTGAGCGATCCCGAAGCCGTTGCAGCATTGCCAAAGCAGGCCGCCGACGCGATGGGTTCGGTCGACATTCTGGTAAACAACGCGGGTATCACGCGGGATAACCTTTTCATGCGGATGTCCGACGAAGAATGGCAAAGCGTGATTGATGTGAACCTGACTGCCACGGCAAAGCTGTGCAAAGGCGTATTGCGCGGCATGATGAAGGCGCGTTGGGGTCGGATCATCAACATCTCGTCCGTGGTCGGCGCAACCGGCAATCCGGGTCAGGTCAATTATGCAGCGTCCAAGGCCGGTATGGTCGGTATGACCAAGTCGCTGGCCTATGAGGTCGCAAGCCGCGGAATCACGGCAAATGCAGTGGCCCCGGGATTCATCACAACTGCGATGACGGATAAGCTGACCGAGGATCAGAAATCGGGAATTCTGGTTCAGGTTCCTGCCGGTCGTATGGGCGAGCCGTCAGAAATTGCTGCGGCAGTTCTGTACCTTGCAAGCCCCGAAGCGGGATATATCACCGGAACGACCTTGCATGTGAACGGCGGTATGGCCATGTTGTGAGCGCACACCGGGGCAGGCGCGAAAGCGTTTGCGTCGGGCGTTGTCTGTGCTATAGGCGGCGCATGTATGCAGGGGTCGGCCAGTGGGTCGGCCTTCTACTTTCCCGGCAATCGGGAAACCAAACCGCCCGGACCGGGCAAAATCAAGCCAGCCTGAGCGGGCAAGGGCAGAACCGGGCACTACGCCCTGAAATGGAATGAGGAATAGACATGAGCGACGTCGCAGATCGCGTTAAAAAGATCGTTGTTGAGCACCTGGGTGTTGAAGAAGACAAAGTGGCAGAAAACGCTTCCTTCATCGACGATCTGGGCGCAGACAGCCTGGACACTGTTGAGCTGGTCATGGCCTTCGAAGAAGAGTTCGGCATCGAAATTCCCGATGACGCAGCCGAGACCATCCAGACCTTTGGCGACGCCGTCAAATTCATCTCTGAAGCGTCCTAAGCGTTTCAAACCCTTAAAAGCGGCGCTTCCGGGCAACGGAGGCGCCGTTTTTTATGCCCATCACAAATTCATCCTTGCTTGGCGCTTTCTTGCTAAGCACTGTTTGAACAGAGGCAATTTTCTGAGCGGGCAGGGCATGATACGATCCACCCCGACGATAAACACGGCACGCTTGATGCTTTGCGCCATGCGTCCCGAAGATTTCAACCGGTTCGCCGAGATCTGGCGCAACCCGTGCATCGTGCGGCATATCGGTGGCAAACCAAGGTCGCGTGGTGAGGCGTGGGATTCCTTCCTTCGCAATGCCGGGCACTGGCAGATGGCCGGGTTCGGGCATTGGGCGGTTTTGCAGCAATCGAATCGCCAGATGATCGGACAGGCCGGTTTTTTCTACGGCAACCGTTCGATGGGTGAAGATTTCGACAGTTACCCCGAAGCCGGATGGATTTTGGTGCCCGAAGCGCAGGGGCAGGGTTTGGGCATAGAAGCGGCCCAAGCGGCGCATGATTGGTTCGACCGCATCATGCCTGGGCCCTTGGTTGCAATGGTAAATTCGGCCAATAGCGTCTCGCAGAAACTGGCTGAGAAGCTGGGATATGTGCCGATGCGCGAAGATAAGTACAACGGGTCTGAGGTTGTATTGCTGCGCCGAAATGGCCCTCCGAAACGTCACTAGTCTTCAATTGCGGCGATGCCGCAAAATGTCCTCAGTTTGCCGAAACTGGTAAAATCCGGGATCGGTCCGGTGTGTATGGTACACTGGATTGACATGCGATTGAGCGGAGGAGCGGGCTCATGAGGATTTACCCTACTATGGAACTGCAGAACGGCCGGTGCGTGACGCTGGACAAGGGCCGTCTGGACAACGCCATGATCTGGCACGTGGACCCGGTTGAAACAGCACGCAGCTGGTCGGCCGCCGGGGCCGAATGGATGCAGCTGACGGATTTCGACGCGATCGAAGGGCGCGACACCAACGCCGAGCTGGTCGAAGAAATCATCCGCTCGGCTGAAATGCCGGTGCAGCTGGCTGGTGGGATGCGCGCGCGCGAACATGTCGAACATTGGATCGACAAAGGGGCCGGGCGGGTCGTCATTGGTACGCTGGCTGCGCGTGACCCGATCTTGGTAAAGGAACTGGCCAAGTTTTACCCGGATCAGATCGTTCTGGCGGTTGATGTCTGGCAGGGCTTTGTCATGACCGAAGGCTGGCGCAGTCAAAGTGCCTTTACCCCCGAAGCCTTTATCGAAGCGTTCGCGGACACCCCGTTTGCGGGTATTGTGGTGACGGATATCGACAGTGACATGGAAGATGTCGAGGCGCAGTTGGGTCTGATCTCGGGTCTTGCGGAAAAGTCCCGTACCCCCGTTATCGCCAGCGGTGTGGTGCGCACGGCGGACGATATCTCGCGCCTGGCCTATATCCACAACATCTCGGGCGCGATTGTCGGGCGGGCACTGTTCCGCAAATCGCTGAGCCTGGAAGATGCGCTGGAAGTGGCCAAAACCGCGCATGAGCCCGTGGCGCAGTTCCAGTAATAGACAAATCACTCGGAAACCGCCTTTTGCCCGCGCGGGTAGAAGGCGGTTTTTGATTTCTGAACCTTTCCAACGGTGACAGGCGGGTTTTCTTTCGGTTTTGGCGGGATGATGCCGGAAGGGATTGTGCCGTGGCTCTTGCCCCCGGCCCCCACGCCGGGGTATGAGCGGTTCTCAAATAGGAAGCAGGCAAGAGGCATTTCATGCGCAGAGTCGTTGTAACCGGTCTGGGATTGGTCACTCCGTTGGCCAGTGGGGTCGAGGAAAGCTGGTCACGGCTGCTGGACGGAGAATCCGGCGCGGGCCCGATCACGCAGTTTGATGCTGAGGCAAGCGGGGTCACCACGACCTATGCCTGCGAAGTGCCCCGTGGCGACGGTACGAACGGCACGTTCAATCCCGACGATTGGATGCCACCGAAAGAGCAGCGCAAGATCGAAGATTTCATCCTGTATTCCATCGCAGCAGCAGATATGGCCTGCCAGGATGCGAATTGGCTGCCCGAGGATGAAGAAGATCGCCTGCGCACTGGTGTTCTGATCGGCTCGGGTATCGGTGGGCTGGGTTCTATCGCGAACACGGCCAACCTGATCCGTGACAAGGGTCCACGCCGCGTGTCGCCTTTCTTTATCCCTGGCGCGCTGATTAACCTGGCCTCGGGTCAGGTCTCGATCCGTCATGGCTTTAAAGGCCCGAACCATTCGGTGGTGACCGCCTGTTCGACCGGCGCACATGCCATTGGCGACGCCAGCCGTATCATCCGTGCCGGTGATGCGGATGTCATGGTTGCAGGTGGCGGCGAGGGTTGCATCTGTGAGATCGGCATTGCGGGCTTTAATGCGTGTAAGGCGCTGTCGACCAAGTACGCCGACGATCCGAAGAAAGCCAGCCGCCCTTATGACGTCGACCGTGACGGGTTCGTCATGGGTGAAGGCGCAGGCATTGTCGTGCTGGAAGAGTACGAACATGCCAAGGCGCGCGGTGCGAAGATTTACGCCGAGGTTCTGGGCTATGGCATGTCCGGTGACGCCTATCACATCACCGCACCGTCCGAGGACGGCGACGGGGCAGAGCGTTCCATGAAGGCCGCGCTACGCAGTGCCGGGCTGGAGCCGAAGGATCTGGATTATATCAACGCGCATGGAACTTCGACCATGGCGGACACAATTGAACTGGGCGCGGTGGAGCGTCTGTTGGGCGACCATGCGGGCAACGCAACCATGTCGTCGACCAAATCGGCCACGGGCCACTTGTTGGGCGCGGCTGGCGCGATCGAGGCGATCTTCTCGATCCTGGCGATCCGCGATCAGGTGGCTCCGCCGACGATCAATCTGGACAACCCGGCGGTTGAGACGCCGATTGACCTGGCACCGAATGCAAAACGCGAGCGTGAGATCAACGTGGCCTTGTCGAACTCGTTCGGGTTTGGCGGCACCAATGCCAGCGTGATCTTCGGAAAGGCCAGCTAAATGTGGCGGGCTTTGGCATCAAACGCGCTGACCATACTGGTGGTTGGCCTGTTTCTGATCGGCGGTCTGATCCTTTGGGGGCAGTCGCAGTACAAGGCCGAAGGCCCGCTGGAAGCCGCCATGTGCCTGCAGGTGAAAAGCGGCTCAAACATGACTCGCGTCAGCCAGCAGCTTGCAGATGAGGGCGCCATCAGCAGCGCCATGATCTTCCGGATGGGTGCGGATTACACCGACAAGGCGCAGCAGTTGAAAGCGGGTAGTTTTTTGGTTCGTGAAGGCGCGTCGATGGCGCAGATCATCGACGACATCACCAGCAGTGGTGCCAGCACCTGCGGATCCGAGATTGAATATCGCGTTGGCGTCACACGGGTACAGACCCGCGTGCGTGAGTTGAACCCAGCCACTCTGGAATTTGTCGAGATTGCGAGTTTCGAGGCTGGAGAAGAAGAAGCCCCTGCTGAATACTCTGAAAAGCGTCAGGACGCCGACACCCGCTATCGCGTTTCGGTCGCCGAGGGCGTGACCTCGTGGCAGGTGGTTGAGGCGCTGAAGGGCATTGACGCCCTGACCGGCGAGGTGTCCGAGGTTCCGGCCGAGGGTATGCTGGCCCCCGACAGCTATGAACTGGCCCCGGGCGATGACCGGGCGGCTGTGCTGCAGGACATGCAGGCAAAGCAACAGTTGCGGATCAATGCGGTTTGGGAAAGCCGGAAGGACGATTTGCCGATCAGCAGCCCCGAAGAGATGTTGATCCTTGCCTCGATTATCGAGAAAGAGACCGGCGTTCCACATGAGCGCGGCCAAGTGGCCAGCGTCTTTGTGAACCGGCTTGAAAAAGGCATGAAGCTGCAGACAGACCCGACCGTGATCTATGGTGTCACCAAGGGGCAAGGTGTGCTGGGCCGCGGTCTGCGTCGCAGTGAGTTGCGCCGTGCAACTCCTTGGAATACTTATGTGATTGATGGTTTGCCGCCCACACCGATTGCCAATCCCGGCCTCGCAAGCCTTGAGGCCGCGGTGGCCCCAGACAGCACAGACTATGTGTTCTTTGTTGCAGACGGAACTGGCGGGCACGCTTTTGCTGAAACTCTGGATGAGCACAACCGTAACGTCGCCAAATGGCGAGAGATAGAAGCCGAGAGAAACAGCTCGAGCAACTAAGAAAAGGGCCGCGTCGAAAAACGCGGCCCTTTCTTTTTTATTATGCGGCAGGACGCCTGCGTGGGCGGCGACGTTTTGACGACGCAGGTTTCGACGTCGAATTCGCTCCGTGCGGTTTACGCCCCCGGAACCCACCGCGATTGCGCGGCTTTTTGGGTTCAGCATATTCAGGCATAGTGCCACTGGCGACCGGAATTTCGATCTTCATCAGCTTTTGGATCTGCAGTAGCTGGTCCAGTTCATCCGGCGCGCAGAAAGCAATGGCTTCGCCTTCACGACCGGCGCGGGCAGTGCGGCCAATGCGGTGGACATAATTGTCTGGCACCTCGGGCAGGTCATAGTTGATCACATAAGCAACACCAGGAATGTCGATACCACGCGCGGCCACGTCGGTGGCGACCAGCACGTTGATCTCTCCGGCGCGGAAGGCCTTGATCGCGCGGTCGCGCTGGCCTTGGCTTTTGTTACCGTGGATGGATGCCGCGTTGAAGCCATCAGCCACAAGGCCCTTCATCAGCTTTTCAGCACCGTGTTTGGTGCGGGAGAAGACCAACGTCAGGGCGTCCATGTCAGCAGACAGAATTTCGCGCAGTTTTTGCGGCTTTTCGCCCCGGCTGAGGAAATGCACAGACTGCGTAATCTTGTCTGCTGCCTTACCCGGGGGTGAAACCTGCACCCGCTGCGGGTTGGTCAAGTAGGATTGGCTGAGCTCTTCCATCTGTTTCGGCATTGTGGCCGAGAACAACATGGTTTGACGCGGCGTTCCCAATGCAGGCGCGATTTTGCGCAGGGCGTGGATAAAGCCCATGTCCAGCATCTGGTCGGCCTCATCCAGCACCAGATGGCGCACCGAGCTGAGGTCTACGGCACCGCGCTCCATCAGATCGATCAGGCGCCCCGGAGTGGCAACCAGAATATCGGATCCACGAGACAGGAACGAAATCTGCTTGCCGATGGATTGCCCGCCGACCACGGTGGCAACCCGCAGTTTCGTCTTTTGCGTCAGATTGCGCAGGCTTTCCGCGATTTGGTTCACCAGTTCGCGGGTGGGGGCCAGGATCAAAGCCTTCACCGTTTTCGGCGCAGGTTTGCCCGGTTGCGCCAGCAGATGATCAATCAGCGGCAGACCGAAGGCCAGGGTCTTGCCGGTGCCGGTCTGGGCCAGCCCAAGAATATCATGCCCGTTCAGCGCCAGCGGAATGGCCTGGTTCTGGATCGGCGTGGGTTGTGTGAAATTGGCGCGTTTCAGTGCGTCGTTCAGTGCGGGCGCGAGGCCCAGCATATCAAAGTCGAACAAATAACTATCCTTTGCCGCCCACAGCTTTGGCACATGGGCAAGTCACGATGGGTCGCATCCGCGACCGGCAGGGTTGGTTGGGACCTCGGGATAAGCAGGCGAGTCCTGCGATATCCGGTCGTCGCGTCAAGAACCCTGCGTGATGGGGAACTGTGGGTGGATCGGGCGCTGTGGGGGCTGTTGATTGCCCGAGTGCTCACGCGGCAGCGCTGTTTCAGGGCACATGCGGGTTGTAACGGCGAATGTCAAGCTATCGGGCAGGGTTTTCTATGTCCTGTACGACGGTGTTGCTTGGTTACTGATCCAACCCGACGGCCTGATGGATGGCGAAACCGGTTTTGACAGCGCGATAGGTCGGGAAGGGCATCCGCCCCGAGGTCTCGATATCGCGCTGGATCCAGTCGTGATCCTCTAGCTGATGCAATGAGGCGGATAAGGCGCGGTCTGTGATGGTGATCAGGTCCGACTTGATCGCTGAAAAGCGATGCGGGGTGCCGGTTAGGGCCAGGATGGGAACGGTCCACGACTTTCGAAGAAGCTTGTGTGTGGCGTCATCCGGGGCAACCTGAATGATCGCGCTGGCGATACGTGCGGCTTGGGTGCCGGCGGGGGTGAGGCGAAACTCGGGGCGCAGGGGATGGCCATGGCCGGGGTTACGCTCGAGCAATTTGAGTTGGACGAGGTGATCGAGACTTGCCGCAAAGGCCGTTCGACTGGCGCTAGTAGCAGCGAGCAAAGGGGCTTGTCGTCCGGAAACACCGGAATGCATCAGCGCCAGAATGTTCAGTGACCATGCGCGGGAGGTGAGCTTGACAAGTAGAGTTATGTCCATAAAATATAGTAGCTATATTTTAATGCAAAGGAAAGTTAAATGCCGCATGTTTCGTTAAAAAACACGATCACGTTTGCGATTTCAGTCAGGGATCGTCATGCCAGTGCGGATTGGTATCGTGACATGCTTGGGTTCGAACTTGTTCATCACATCGATGAAGCCGGGTGGAGCGAAATGCGCACCAATGTGAACGGAGTGACATTGGGTCTGGGAGAACAGGCCGAGCCGTCACCGGGCAATTGCGTACCGGTCTATGAAGTTGGTGATATTGCTACGGCGCGTGGTGCGCTGGAAGCTGCCGGGGTAGCGTTTGATGGCCCGACGGAAACGATCGAAGGGATGGTCAGCACGGCCACATTCTATGATCCGGATCGCAATGCGATGATGCTGGCGCAAGATTTGACGGGCGGTTAATCTTAACACAGCGTACGATTGTTGTTGCGTTTGATGTTGCGTAACACATTGACTTTGCGTGCTTAATCACGTAGAAGTTATGTCATGCTAGAAGAAGTGGGCGACGGCCCCGGGGGCGACCCGGTGGCCGTTTTTCGTTTCTCTCGTGCGGAGAAAACTCACGCATGAGGTCACAGGCAAACATGACTTTGATTACCCCGGAAGAGCGGATTTCTCAGACGGCTGACTTGTTGCAGTCCCTTGAAAGATCCATTCGCGATCTGCGCCAAGCAGCGGAAGAACTGCGCCAGCAGATTGGTGCCGGGGAGGATGCAGACCTTGCCGGAGCAGGCAAGCAACTGGGTCAGCTAGAGGGGCTGATCCGCAGTTGCCAGAAAGTGGAGACAAGCTTTGTCGAACAACATCACAGACAAGCCGGAATTGCCCAAGGTGGGTATGCGCTCGACCTTGAGCGCGCTCGATTTGAAATCGGGTGCAGGTTGGCTCGCCTCCGCAGATGCAGCGGTTCGGGAGAGATTTCTGAGTGAGATCGGGGAGGGGGGGCTGTGCGCCCTCCCTTTCCTGTTCGAGTTTTGGGCGTTGCCGCATCAGTTGCCGCCCGAGGGTGATTGGCGATCCTGGGTGATTATGGGCGGACGTGGCGCGGGCAAGACACGGGCTGGGTGCGAATGGGTGCGGTCGATGGTCGAGGGGGCGAAGCCGCTGGATCTGGGTGAGGCCAGCCGTGTGGCTTTGGTCGGAGAGACCTTTGATCAGGTGCGCGATGTCATGATCTTTGGTGACAGCGGGATAATGAAGTGTTCGCCGCCGGACAGGCGGCCCAGTTGGAAGGCATCTGAGCGCAAACTGATCTGGCCCAATGGGGCCGAGGCGCAAGCATTTTCGGCACATGATCCCGAGGGGTTGCGGGGGCCCCAGTTCGATGCAGCCTGGGTGGACGAGCTGGCCAAATGGAAAAAGGCCGGGGAAACCTGGGATATGCTGCAATTCGCGCTGAGATTGGGCGATCAGCCTCGGGTCTGCGTGACGACCACGCCGCGGAATGTGAAGGTTTTGAAAGAGTTGCTGGCGTCGCCTTCAACGGTGCAGACGCACGCGCCGACCGAGGCGAACCGGGCAAATCTGGCGGAGTCCTTTTTGGAAGAGGTGCGCACTCGCTATGCGGGCACGCGGCTGGGACGGCAGGAGTTGGATGGCGTATTGCTGTCGGATGCCGAAGGGGCGCTGTGGACGGGCTCGATGCTCGAGGCGGCACGGTTCGCACAGGTGCCCGATTTGGACCGCATCGTGGTGGCGCTGGACCCGGCAGTGACGTCCGGTTCAGATGCGGATGCCTGCGGGATCGTGGTCGTGGGTGCTCAGCTACAGGGGCCACCCGAAGAGTGGCGCGCTTACGTGCTGGCCGACCGGACGTTGCAGGGTGTTGGTCCGACGGGCTGGGCGCAGGCGGCTATTGACGCGATGGATGAGTTCGGGGCCGAACGGCTGGTGGCTGAGGTCAATCAGGGCGGGCAACTGGTGGAAGAGGTCGTGCGGCAGGTGGACCCTCTGGTCCCGTTTCGCGCGGTGCGCGCGTCACGCGGCAAGGTCGCGCGGGCCGAGCCTGTGGCGGCGCTCTACGAGCAGGGACGGGTGTCTCATGTGGTGGGGCTGGACGCGCTGGAGGAGCAGATGTGCCAGATGACCGCGCGGGGGTTCGAGGGGCAGGGTTCGCCAGACCGGGTCGACGCGCTGGTCTGGGCGCTTCATGAGTTGGTTGTTGGGCCTGCGGGAGTGTATCGGCGGCCTAGGGTTAGGGCGTTGTAGAGGAATCTAAGCTGGGGCTCCAGCTATCCACAAGACATGCCAATACTCATGACCAAGTGCCTTCCCCTGAAGTGTTGCCTTACACCTCGCTTGATGCGAGCATTTCGAGATGGAGGCATAGCCATGAACATCTGGGTTGCTTTACGAGGTAACATTGTTGCGGCGATGATCTGTGCCGTCGTCGGGCCCGTTGCCGCGCAAACCACACAATTGCCAGAACGGACAACACCAAGGCCGGAAACAACCAGTGGGGTTCCTCACGTCCAGATTGGTGTTGAGGCTGTCCCAGAGTTGACCGAAGACCTTTTAAGGCGCGTCAACGAAATTCCTGACGTAGAAATTCGCGAAACTGTCGTCTCATTGCCCGGAGCCAAGGGATTCTGGTTAGCAGATAATATTCCTTTGGAACGTCCAGAAGTGATTGTTGGCGGACGGGAGTTTGCTCATGTGCATCCTGATGGCTCACTCCATGCATCGCTTGACCCTAAAACGGCGCGGGCTGCGATAGATTCAGGTTGGGCCGTCGCCCATCCTTGGTCGCAAAAAAGGCCCGGATGGGAAGGATTTGTGATGATATTCACTCCTTCTTCAGCAGACGAACTTGAAGTTGTTTTTCAATTGGTTTTGGGATCCTACAATTATGTGACCGGTAGGTCATTGCAGGAGCAATAGTATTTTGCGGTGAAGTAGATCATTTCCTGACGCCTTTGTGTTGCCCAACCCCCGTACGCCCTATTCCCAAGGCTTAAACTTCTCTGCGTCATAACTCCTTTCAACAAGCCGGGCAGAGCGGCGGCAGAAAGGAGCATCTGGACATGGTATTCGATTTCTTGCGTCGTGGAGCGGCTGAGAAAACGCCCGAGGCGAAGGCGAGCGCGGCAGGGCCTGTGGTGGCGTGGCAGACTGGGGGGCGCGTGGCGTGGAGCCCTCGGGACGCGGTATCGCTGACGCGGACGGGATTTTCTGGGAATCCGGTGGGGTTCCGCTCGGTCAAGCTGATTGCTGAGGCGGCGGCGGCTCTGCCGTTGGTGTTGCAGGATCGCGAACAGCGCTATGAGACGCATCCGATGTTGACCCTGATGCGTCGTCCGAACGCCGCGCAGGGGCGGGCCGAGTTGATGGAGGCCGTGTTCGGCCAACTGCTGCTATCAGGCAACGCATATGTAGAGGCGGTGCAAGCGGAAGGCGGGTTACCGGTAGAACTACATGTGCTGCGCTCGGACCGGATGAGCGTGGTGCCGGGCTCGGATGGCTGGCCCAAGGCGTATGATTACAGTGTCGGTGGCAAGACGCATCGTTTTGCGGCTGAAGTCATCTGTCACATCAAATCCTTTCACCCGCAGGATGACCACTATGGGTTTTCGCCGATGCAGGCGGCGGCCATGGCGATTGACGTGCATAACAGCGCGTCTCGGTGGTCGAAATCGTTGTTGGACAATGCGGCGCGGCCATCGGGGGCGCTGGTGTGGAAAGGCGATGGCCATGGGGTGATGGCCGAGGATCAGTTCCGTCGTCTGTCCGACGAGATTGAGCAGAACTATCGCGGTGCGCGCAATGCCGGCCGTCCGATGGTTCTGGAAGGGGGGCTGGATTGGAAGCCGATGGGCTTTTCCCCTTCGGACATGGAGTTTCAAAAGACCAAGGAAGCCGCCGCCCGCGAGATCGCGCTGGCCTTTGGGGTCCCGCCAATGTTGCTGGGAATTCAGGGTGACGCGACCTATTCGAACTATCAGGAGGCCAACCGGGCGTTTTATCGCCTGACTGTTCTGCCCCTGGTGACGCGGGTGGCGGCGGCAGTGTCAGAGTGGCTCTCGGGCTTTTCTGGCGAGGATTTGATACTGAAACCCGATCTGGATCAGGTGCCCGCGTTGGCTACCGAACGTGATGCGCAGTGGACCCGAGTCAGCCGTGCCGATTTCCTGACAGATGCCGAGAAGCGGTCTTTGCTGGGGTTGCCGGCACTGGCGGAGGATGCGGATGGCTGAAGGGTATCCGCCGTTCGATTGCGCGCCGGGCTTGCGTCTGGCCGCGCATGAAAGGGTGGCCGAGATCCAGCATGCGCATCTGTGCAAACGGCTGGATCAGATCGAAGAGATGATGGAGCGGCTAGAGCGTCGGTTGTGGCTGACGGTTTATGGCGTCGCGGCGGTGATCCTGGCGCAAGCGTTCCAGTCATTTTTGTCGGTAACGCCATGATTTCAAATGTTTACGAGGAGTTATTGATGGATTTAGAGCATAAATTTGCGCGGTTCGGTGATGGGCTGTCGGTGTCCGAGGATGCAGTGATCGAAGGATATGCCAGCCTGTTCGGTCAGGTCGATCAGGGCTGTGACGTCGTTCAGAAAGGTGCCTATTGCGCGTCCCTGGACGGGCTGGTGAAGGCCGGGCAGCGGGTCAAGATGCTGTGGCAGCACGACCCGGCGCAACCTATCGGCGTTTGGGACGAGGTGCGCGAAGACGACAAAGGTCTGTTGGTCAAAGGACGTCTGTTGGAGAGTACGCAAAAAGGCCATGAGGCGGCAGAGTTGATCCGTGCAGGTGCCATGGACGGTCTGTCGATTGGCTATCGTACTAAGCGAGCCGTTAAGAATGACAAGGGCCAGCGGGTCCTGACGGAACTGGAGCTGTGGGAGGTGTCGCTTGTGACTTTCCCGATGCTGCCCAGTGCGCGGGTGGCGGCAAAGGGGACAACCCCGGATGCCGAGGAAACCCTGCGCAGCATAGCCGAGGTGTTCAATGACGCCCGGCAGGAGCTGGCGCGACCCTAGCGCGCCTCAAACCCACCCAAGAATGGAAGTGCTTATGAGCAAGACCGAAACCCCGGCCTTGACCGGAGAGGGTGCGCCCCTGGTTCAGGAGGTGAAGCAGGCGATGGCTGGCTTCGTGAATGAATTCAAGGGCCTGAAGGCTGAAGTGAAAACCAAACTGCAACAGACAGAAGAGCGACTGACTATGCTGGATCGTAAATCAACCATCGCGGCACGCCCGCATCTTGCGGCATCGATCACCGAGGGCGCACCGCACCAAAAGGCTTTTGACGCTTATGTGCGTTCGGGCGACGATGACGGCCTGCGTGGGCTGGATATGGAGGCCAAGTCGCTGACCAGTGCGGTCAACAGCGATGGCGGTTATCTGGTTGATCCGCAAACCGCCGAGATCATCAAATCGGTGCTGAAATCAACCGCCTCGATCCGTTCGATCGCCTCGGTGGTGAATGTCGAAGCGAATTCGTTCGATGTGCTGATAGATCACACCGACGTCGGTGCGGGATGGGCGGATGAGGCCTCGGCCGCGACCGAGACCGCGACCCCATCGATTGACCGCATCTCAATCGCGCTGCACGAGCTGAGCGCGCTGCCGAAAGCGTCGCAGCGCCTGTTGGATGACAGCGCGTTTGACGTCGAAGGTTGGCTGGCAGGTCGTATCGCTGACAAGTTTGCTCGCGCCGAGGCGTCGGCGTTTATCAGTGGCGATGGTGTCGACAAGCCGAAGGGCATTCTGGATCATGCCAAGGTCGACAATGACGTCTGGGATTGGGGCAATATCGGCTACGTTCCGACCGGCATTGATGGCGGTGTTGAGGCGGATGCTATTGTCGATGTTGTCTATGCGCTGGGCGCGCAGTACCGGGTCAATGGTACCTTCGTGATGAACTCGAAAACTGCGGGCCTGATCCGCAAGTTGAAGGACAGCGATGGCCGTTTCCTGTGGTCGGATGGTCTGGCCGCTGGCGAGCCTGCACGCCTGATGGGCTATCCTGTGCTGATCGCCGAGGATATGCCGGATGCGGCATCCGACAGCTACTCGATTGCCTTCGGAGATTTTCAGGCTGGCTACACCATCGCCGAACGCCCCGATCTGCGCGTTCTGCGCGACCCGTTCAGCGCCAAACCGCATGTTCTGTTCTACGCGACCAAACGCGTCGGCGGCGACGTGAGCGACTTTGCTGCAATCAAGTTGGTGAAATTCGGCACTGCCTAAGCGGTGGCGGATCCCGGGGGGCTGGGTAACCGGCCCCTCGGGCGGCGGGTACGGGCCGGGGTGAGATCCCCTGCGTTGTCTAGCTGCTCCCCTCCGTCCGAGCAACGTGGGGCGGCGCGTGCCTGCCAATTTCCTGAAGTGACAACCCCCGGAGGGGGCCGAGATTGCGGAGTGAATGGATGATGTTGATCGAAGAAACCGCCATCGCGGATGCGGCGTTGCCGGTGGACCAGTTCAAGGCGCATCTGCGTCTGGGCACGGGCTTTGTCGAGAGCAGTGTGCAGAACGAGGTGCTGAACGGGTTCCTGCGGGCGGCGATCGCTGCGATCGAGGCGCGCACCGGCAAGGTGCTGATTGAACGCGAATTTTCTTGGAGCCTGAGCGGATGGCGCGATGCTGCAGGCGAGGTGCTGCCGGTAGCCCCGGTGGTGACTGTGGGCGCGGTGACAATCCGCGATGCGGCGGGTTTGGAAAGCACAATCGCGCCCGATGCCTATCGGCTGGAACAGGACAGCCAGCGCCCCAGGCTGCGCCCAAAGGGCGCGATGTTGCCGAACATTGCGACAGGCGGCTCGGTGAAAATCACCTTTGCTGCAGGGATGTCGGCAGATTGGGGTGGGCTGCCTGCTGACCTGGGTCAGGCGGTTTTGTTGCTGGCCGCGCATTACTACGAATACCGCGACGAGACTGCTTTGGGTGCTGGTTGTATGCCCTTTGGCGTAACCAGCCTGATCCAACGCTATCGCGTCGTGCGCTTTGGCGCAGGGGTGACGCAATGAAGGCGCCGCGACTGAACCGAAAGCTGGTTCTCGAAGCGCCAGTCCGAACTGCCGACGGCGCAGGTGGGTACACCGAATCCTGGGCCTCGCTGGGTACAGTCTGGGCCGAAGTTACCGCACGCAGCGGGGCCGAGCGTCAGGTGGCTGGGGTGCCAGTTTCGCGCGTGGGTTACCGCATCGTTGTGCGGGGTGCGCCCGAGGGGGCATTGATGCGCCCGTCGCCGGACCAGCGTTTTACCGAAGGCACACGCCGTTTTGTTATTCGCGCGGTCGCCGAGCGTGACCCGCGTGGCCAGTACTTGACCTGTTTCGCAGATGAAGAGGTGGCGGCATGAGCTATGGCGTTTCAGCGGCCTTGCAAGCGGCGGTCTATCAGCAGCTTTCAGGCGATGCGCAGGTCAGCACGCTGTCAGGGGGCGCAATCTATGACGCGGTACCTGCAGGGGTGGTGCCCCAGACTTACGTGACATTGGGCCCGGAAGAGGTCCGGGATGCCTCGGACCGATCTGGCGCTGGTGCTTTGCATCGGTTCACGGTGTCGGTGATGTCCGAGGCCGCCGGGTTCGGTGCCGCCAAAGCCCTGGCGGGGGCGGTGTGCGATGCGCTTGAGGGTGCGGCACTGACCCTCGATCGCGGGCGATTGGTGGGGTTGTGGTTCGAACGCGCCTCGGCCCGCCGCACGGGAACCGGCGGAGCCATCCGCCAGATCGACCTGAGATTCCGCGCCCGCGTGGAAGACGACTAAGCAATCAACGGAGAGAGCATATGGCTGCCCAGAACGGAAAAGACCTGTTGGTCAAAGTGGATATGAACGGCTCGGGCCTGTTCGAGACCATCGCGGGGCTGCGGGCCACGCGGGTCAGTTTCAACGCGGAAAGTGTGGATGTAACCAGCCTGGAAAGTCAGGGCGGTTGGCGCGAGCTTTTGTCGGGCGCAGGGGTGAAATCCGCAGCGATCTCGGGCTCGGGCGTGTTCAAGGACGCAGGCACTGACGAACGCGCAAGACAGCTGTTCTTTGACGGTGAGACACCGAACTTTCAGGTGATCATTCCCGATTTCGGCATCGTCGAAGGCGCATTTCAAGTCACCGGCATCGAATATGCAGGGTCGCACAATGGCGAGGCGACCTATGAGATGAGCCTGGCCAGCGCCGGCGCTTTGGCCTTTACGGCGCTTTAATCCGATGGCCAATCCGTGGACGGGTGAGGTGGCATTGACCATCGAAGGAGAGCGGCGGGTGCTCAAGCTGACGTTGGGTGCTTTGGCGGAATTGGAACAGGAGCTGGGCACCGGGTCTTTGGTGGAACTGGTGCAGCGCTTCGAAGGTGGGGCCTATTCCAGCGGTGATGTGCTGGCATTGATCGTAGCCGGGCTGCGAGGCGGGGGCGCCGATGTCGCCCGTTCGGATCTGCTGCGGGCCGAGATCGAGGGCGGGCCGATGGCTGGCGCCAAGGCTGCGGCTGAACTGCTGGCGCGGGCCTTCATGGTACCGGGTGGCGCATGAGCTGGTTTGACTGGCCCTCGCTTATTCGGGCCGGTTTCGTCGGCCTGCGCCTGACGCCGGATCAATTCTGGCGTCTGACCCCGGCCGAGCTGCGGCTGATGTTGGGGCAAGGGGCCGGGATGCCAGCAATGAACCGGGCGGGGTTGGACGCTTTGCTGGCGGCCTATCCGGACAAGCAACAAGGAGAGCGTGATGACGGATCGTGACGGGTTGGATGACCTGCAGGAACGGGGTGAGGCGCTAGGCGACTCGTTGGGGGATGCCGCGTCGATGGCTGCGGCGTTCGACAATCAGATGAAGCGGATCAGCGCCGCCTTTGAAGAAACCGGCAAGGACGTCGCCACTTTGGAACGGGGTATGTCCGGCGGACTGCGCAAGGCGTTTGACGGCGTGGTACTGGACGGCATGAACCTGTCAGATGCGCTGGATGTGCTGAAGAACTCGATGATCCGCACGGCCTATTCGGCGGCGATCAAGCCCGTGACGGATCATTTTGGCGGCATGCTGGCCAATACGGTCGGTGGTCTGGTGCAAGGGATTTTGCCCTTTGCAAATGGCGGCAGCTTTTCGCAGGGCCGGGTGATGCCCTTTGCCAATGGGGGTGTGGTCAGCGGCCCCACAACCTTTCCAATGCGCGGTGGCACCGGTCTGATGGGCGAGGCCGGCCCCGAGGCGATCATGCCTCTGGCGCGCGGGCCAGATGGCAAGCTGGGCGTGCGGACATCCGGCGGAGGGCGCGCAGTGAACGTAGTGATGAATATTACAACGCCGGACGTCCAAGGGTTCAGACGCAGTCAGGGTCAGATCGCCGCTCAGATGAGCCGCGCCTTGGGTCGCGGCAATCGCAATAGGTAACACGAGGGAGCAGCTCATGAATTTCCACGAGGTAAGATTTCCCGCCAGCCTGAGCTTTGGTTCGGTGGGCGGCCCTGAGCGGCGCACGGACATCGTGACGCTGGCCAACGGGTTCGAAGAACGCAACACGCCCTGGGCGCATTCCCGTCGCCGCTATGACGCCGGGCTGGGGATGCGGTCGTTGGACGATATCGAGACACTGGTTTCGTTTTTCGAAGCCCGCCAGGGGCAGATGTTCGGTTTCCGCTGGAAAGATTGGTCGGATTACAAGTCCGGGGCTGCGACAGCAGACGTCGCAGTGGATGATCAGGTTATTGCGCGTGGCGACGGTACAAGCACCGAGTTTCAGCTGGTCAAAACCTACAGCTCGGGCGGGTTCAGCTATGTCCGCCCAATCGTCAAACCGGTTTTGGGTACCGTGCGGATCGGCTTGGAACAGGATCAAATGCGCGAAGGCGTAGATTTTGAAGTGGATCTAAACAGCGGTCTGATCACGTTTACAGCGTCGCCGCCTGAAGAGGTGGAAATCACCGCCGGGTTTGAGTTTGACGTCCCGGTTCGTTTTGACACCGACAAGATTCAGACCAGTGTTGCCAGCTTTCAGGCAGGCGACGTGCCCAATGTTCCGGTGGTTGAGGTGCGTGTCTGATGAGCGGCGATAAACAAGGACTGCACGCCCATCTGCAAACTGGGCTTACCACTACCTGCCGATGCTGGGCGATCCGACGTGAAGACGGGCAGGAATATGGCTTTACCGATCATGACATGGAACTGAGTTTTGACGGGATGACCTTCAAGGCCAGCTCGGGCCTGACGGCTACGGCGATCGAACAGGCCACCGGACTGTCTGTCGACAACTCTGAGGCCATGGGGGCATTGTCCGATGCCGCCGTCACAGAAGAAGACATCGAAGCGGGTCGGTTCGACAATGCTCAGGTCCGGGCGTGGCTGGTTAACTGGGCCACGCCTGAACTGCGTTTTCTGCAATTCAAAGGCTCGATTGGTGAGATGCGCCGCGCAGGTGGTGCATTTCACGCCGAATTACGCGGTTTGACCGATCTGCTCAACCGACCGATGGGCAGGGTTTACCAGAAACCTTGTACGGCAGTTCTGGGGGACGGTGATTGCAAGTTCAATCTCAGCGCGCCAGGATATCAGGCCGAGGCTGAAGTGGTCGCTTTGACCGCCGGCACTGTCCTGCAATTGAAAGGGGCAGAAGCACCGGATGAAGCCTGGTTCAGGCGAGGCAGGTTGGATGTTGTGTCCGGGCGGGCAACCGGGTTGTGGGCCGCAATCAAACAGGACGACCGGATCGCGGGTGGGCGCAATGTTACGCTTTGGTCTGGGATCGGCGGCGGCCTGGCCGTCGGTGACCGGGTAAAGCTGACAGCAGGGTGCAACAAAAGCATGCACACCTGCCGGAAAAAATTCAATAACATCATAAACTTTCAGGGGTTCCCTGACCTGCCCGGTGAAGACTGGGTGATGGCGGTGCCCAAGCAGGGCAATCCCAACACTGGGGGAAGCAGACGATGAGCGGCCATAGGCAGGATATTGTCGATGAGGCGCGAGGCTGGCTGGGAACGCCTTACGTGCATCAGGCTTCGGTCAAAGGAGTGGGTACGGATTGTCTGGGCCTTTTGCGTGGTGTGTGGCGCGCGCTGCTGGGGCACGAACCCGAAACGGTGCCGAGCTATAGCATGGACTGGTCTGAGCCGCAGGGCGAAGAGCGCATGTGGGCTGCGGCCCGCCGTCACCTGATTGAAAAGAACCCCAGTACTGCGAAGGTGGGCGATGTTTTGTTGTTCCGTATGCGCGATGGGCGTGTTGCCAAGCATGTGGGTATCGTCAGCGAAACCGCACCCGCACTGCGGTTTATTCATGCCTATTCCGGCTATGGCGTCGTCGAAAACGCGCTGAGTGATCCCTGGCGCCGCCGAGTGGTCGCCTGTTTTGAATTCCCGCTGGAGGATACGTGATGGCTACAATAATTCTGTCTGCAGCAGGGGCCGCGGTCGGCGGAGCGATTGGCGGCACTGTTGCGGGGCTGTCGACCGCGGTGATCGGCCGCGCCATCGGGGCAACGCTGGGCCGGGTCATCGACCAGCGGTTGATGAGCCAGTCGGTCATGGGCGGCGGCAGCGAAGTGGTCGAGACCGGGCGTTTGGACCGTTTCCGCCTGACCGAATCCGGAGAAGGCTCTCCGGTCGCTACGGTTTTCGGGCGTATGCGTGTGGGTGGTCAGGTCATCTGGGCGTCGGATTTTCTGGAAACCAAAAGCACAAGCACAACCTCGCAGGGCGGCGGGGGAGGCAAGGGATCTCCGAAATCGCCCGAGGTCACAACAACCACGCACAGCTACAGCTATTCGATTTCTCTGGCCATTGCGGTAGGGGCGGGGCAAATTTCGGACGTCCCGCGCATTTGGGCGGATGGCGAGGAACTGGAACTCGCAACCCTGAACATGCGTATCTATCGGGGGAATGACCATCAATTGCCGGACCCTCTGATCGAAGCCATTGAGGGTGCGGGCAATGTTCCAGCCTATCGTGGAACGGCTTATGTTGTGATCGAAGGTTTGCAACTAGCGCCGTTCGGAAACAGGGTGCCGCAATTTTCATTCGAAGTCGTACGTCAGGAACAACCGGGATTGCCTGATACGCCGGATGCCCTGTTCAAGACCATACAGGGCGTTGCCCTGATGCCGGGCACCGGTGAATATGCGCTGGCCAGCGAACAGGTCAATTACACAAAAGGGCGTGGGCAAAGCTGGGCGGCGAATGTCAACTCTGCCTCGGGGAGGCCGGACCTTGTGACCTCGACCCGGGCGCTGCAACGTGAGTTGCCCTCCTGCGAGGCGGCCTCGTTGATCGTGTCGTGGTTTGGTGATGACCTGCGGTGCGGACAATGTCAGATTCAGCCCAAGGTTTTGAGCAAAGATATCGAAGGCAAGAACATGCCCTGGCGCGTGGCAGGTGTGACCCGCCAGACCGCCCAAACTGTCCGGTACGAAATTGATCGCCCCGTCTATGGCGCAACCCCTGCGGATCAATCCGTAGTTCAGGCAATCCGGCATATGAAAAGTATTGGCAAACGGGTTATGTTTTATCCGTTTATCCTGATGGATCAATTGCAAGGCAACGGTTTGCCAGACCCGTGGTCGGATGCAGCAAACCAGCCGCATTTGCCTTGGCGGGGGCGCATCACGCTTAGCACTGCGCCCGGTCGACAAGGATCACCGGATCAAACGGCAACGGCCGACGCACAGGTGGCCGCGTTCTTTGGACACGCACGCGCCAGTGATTTTGTCGTTGGGGATGGCGAAGTGACCTATAGCGGCCCTCAGGAATGGGGATTGCGCCGGTTCATTCTGCATTATGCGGCATTGTGTAAAGCTGCTGGAGGGGTGGAGTCTTTTTGCATCAGTTCCGAGATGCGCGGGCTGACCCAGATACGCGGTTTGAACGGTTTTCCAGCTGTTTCCCAGATGCAAGCCTTGGCCGCCGAAGTGCGTGAAATCTTGGGACCAGGCACAAAAATCGGGTACGCAGCGGATTGGAGCGAGTATTTCGGCTATCAGCCGAACGATGGAGCCGGGGACCGTTATTTTCACCTTGACCCACTGTGGGCAGATGAAAACATCGATTTCGTCGGCATCGACAATTACATGCCCCTGTCGGATTGGCGGGATGGCGAGGATCACGTGGATCTGAAAGCCGGCACAGACGCAATCTATGACCTCGACTACCTTCGGGGCAATATCGAAGGCGGTGAAGGCTATGACTGGTATTATGCCTCGCCGGAAGAGGCCGAAGCCCAGATACGAACGCCGATCACGGATGAGGAGCATGACGAGGCGTGGGTCTGGCGTTACAAGGACCTACGCAATTGGTGGTCGAACCGGCATCACGAACGCATTGGCGGAGTGCGTCAAGCGAACCCGACCGATTGGGTGCCTGGTTCAAAACCGATCTGGTTTACGGAACTTGGTTGCGCGGCCATCGACAAAGGAACAAATCAGCCGAACAAGTTTCTTGATCCGAAATCCTCGGAGTCTAGTCTGCCGAGGTACTCTTCCGGTCGGCGCGATGATTTCATGCAGGTGCAGTACTTGAAAGCGATGCATAGCTACTGGTCTGATCCGGCAATCAACCCGCTTTCGGATCAATATGATGGTCAGATGGTTGATATGGCGAACGCCTATGTTTGGGCATGGGATGCGCGTCCGTTTCCAACGTTTCCGAACCTGCGAAGCCAGTGGAGCGACGGGGCGAACTATCCCCGAGGTCATTGGTTGAATGGACGGTCTGGCACGCGGGCTCTGGCCTCTGTGGTCACTGAAATCTGCCACGGCGCCGGAGTAACGGATATCGACGTGTCGCGTCTGGAGGGCGTCGTACGGGGCTATCTGGTTCAAGATGTCTCCAGCGCGCGTGCGGCATTGCAGCCCTTGATGCTGCGTTATGGGTTTGATGCGATTGAACGGGATGGTGTGCTGTTGTTTCAGATGCGCGACGGTCGCAAGGTGGTCGGATTGGATACAGACGATCTGGCAGACAGTTCTGATATCGAAGGTCGCGTGGAATATCGCAGAGAAGCTGAGGCCGAAATGACAGGCCGCGTTCGGTTGCGCTTTGTACAATCGGACGCCGATCATGATGTTGTGTCAGAAGAGGCCATCTTGCCTGACACTCGAACGCATTCGGTGGCCGTGAACGAGATGCCTCTATCGCTGACACGCGCCGAAGGTCGTCAGACCGCAGAGCGCTGGCTAAGCGAGGCGCGGGTTTCACGCGAGACAGCGCGCTTTGCTTTGCCACCGTCGATGCTGCATCTGGGCGCGGGTGACGTCGTTAGCCTGACCAAAGACGGGCAGAGTGCGCGCTATCGCATCGATCGCTTAGAGCAGGCCGATCTACAACTGGCCGAGGCAGTGCGGATCGAACCCGGTGTCTATGCGCCATCTGATCTGCCTGACGATCAAGTGTCGATCAAACCCTTTGTGGCACCGGTTCCCGTTTTGCCTGTGTTCATGGATTTGCCGTTGCTGACCGGATCAGAAGCGCCGCATGCCCCATACTTTGCTGCATCAGCCAATCCATGGCCTGGCAGTGTTGCAGTCTACTCGGCAGCCAGCGACGAAGATTATGCTCTGCAAGAGGTGATCTCGGGCCAAGCGGTGATTGGTTTTACCGAAACCCCGCTTAGGCGCGCAAGTGCCGGTGTCTGGGATGAAGGGGCGCCGCTACGCGTCAATCTGGTGGACGGTCTGCTGGAATCGCGCCCACGAGACGCGTTGTTAAACGGGGCGAACCTGGCTGCGATCGGGGACGGGACGCCCGGCAATTGGGAACTGTTCCAATTCGCTGACGCCACCCTGCAAGAGACGGGTATCTATACGTTGTCCGGGCGCTTGCGGGGTCAGCTTGGGACAGATGCGATCATTCCCGATGTCTGGCCCGATGGGTCGATGTTCGTCCTGTTGGATCAGCGTGTTTACCAAACCGGCTTGTTGCGGTCCGAGCGGCGCGTGAGCAAGCACTACCGCATTGGTCCGGCAACGCGTGGGTATGATGAACCGTCTTATGTCCATCTTGTCGAGGCGTTCGACGGCAACGGGTTGCGCCCATACGCACCGGTGCATCTGAAGGCGATGGGAACAGCCGCAGGTGATCAACTGTCGTGGATACGCCGAACCCGGCTGGATGGGGACGACTGGGCGGGGATCGAAGTGCCGTTGGCCGAGGAAAGCGAATCCTACCTTCTGCAAATACGAACCAACGGGACCCTGGTACGGGAACAGATCGTGAGCGATCCAAACTGGACCTACACGTCAGCTATGAAAGCAGACGATGGGATCAACGGGCCATATGAAGTCCGCATTGCACAGGTTTCAGCTAGCTACGGGCCGGGACTATTCGCCCAAGTGACAGTCGGGTGATCCACTGAATGCGCCCTATCCTGCACGGAGATGTCGCGGCGGCGGCGCGGGCCTTGCTGGCCGCGCTACCGCACGATCGTGACCGTCTTTGTACACGTCTCATCCAAGAAGCTGAGCTGGCCGACCAATATGTCGGCCAGACGGGAAATCTTCATCCATTGTTCGGGAATGGTTCTTTGATGGCAGCTGCGCGAAACAGACGGCTGGCGGATGAACCCGGTTTTGATGATGTGCAATATTGTCGCTGTTTCGAACTGGTTTTGCAGCACCTGATCCGGTTTCAGATCAGCCGGACGCACAGCTGACGCATTTCGTAGCGGCAAGGTCCAGATTCAATCGACCGCCCGGAATCTCATCGCCGCAATCTTCGCAATACCCGAATTCTCCTTCGTGTATGCGGTCTAGGGCGGCTTGTAACCGATGCGCCTCGATATCCCGATTGGCCTGTTGTGCCTTGGCCATCGCCTGATTCTGCAGGGCATCCATTCTGCTAAGGCGACCGACGGCCTGCTGATCAAGCTCGACAACGGCCCGAGCCTGCTTTTCCGCCGCGGAATGTTCTGATAGTTCAGCCAATCTTGCCTGAATTTTCGCTTCATAGCCTGCCAAATCAGTTTCATTCATTTTCGTTACTCTGCCGATCACGGGTTTGCGTTTGGCGTTTTTCCCACTAAATGGCATTCTAGGCGCAGCAAAGGATCAAAAGCCATGTTGGAAAAGCGCAGTCAGGTTACTCCTGTCGACCCGGTTTGGAACCGCATCACGACCGAAGCCCAAGCGGCGGTCGAAAGCGAACCATTGATGGGGGGGCTGGTTCACGCCTGTATCCTGCACCACCGAAGCCTTGAGCGGGCCCTGTCTTACCGGGTTTCGGCCAAGCTGTGTTCGAACGAAATGTCGATGATGGTGCTGCGTGAAATCGTGGATGAAGCCTATGCAGATGACGCCTCACTGCTTGAAGCCGCCCGTGCGGACCTGATGGCGGTCTATGAACGTGATCCGGCATGCCACCGATTGTTGCAGCCGATCCTTTATTTCAAAGGCTACCAGGCGATGCAGGCGTATCGCGTGGCTCATTGGCTGTGGAAAAAAGGGCGTCACGATCTGGCGTATTTCTTCCAGATGCGCTCGTCCGAGATTTTCGGGATCGACATTCACCCGGCTGCGAAAATCGGCAAGGGCATCATGATCGACCATGCCCATTCGATTGTCATTGGTGAAACCGCTGTTGTCGGTGACAATGTATCGATGTTGCATTCCGTGACGCTGGGCGGCACTGGTAAGGAAGAAGAGCAGCGCCACCCGACCATCGGTAACGGTGTGTTGATCGGGGCCGGGGCCAAGGTTCTGGGTAACATTGTGGTCGGCCATTGCAGCCGTATCGCAGCGGGGTCTGTGGTTCTTCAAGAGGTCCCCGCCTGCAAGACCGTGGCAGGCATTCCTGCAAAGATCGTCGGAGAGGCCGGCTGCGATCAGCCCTCGATCTCGATGGATCATATGCTGGGCAAAGACCAGTAATACAGCCTTAGTTCGAGCGGTTTTTCTTTCTGTTCAATCGCTCGAGCCGTTTTTCCTCGCGGCGCTTTTTACGCGCCTCAATACGTTTGGCGCGCTCAGCTTTGCGCTTGGCGACTTCAGCAGGATCCGGGTTATAGGTCGAGTTCTCGCCCGGATAGCCGTTGGGTTTTGCGATCGCAGCAACGGGCAGCGACGTCGCCAACAATGAAACCACCAGAAAGCACTTGGCCGAGTTCACGAGGGTCATGGGGCACCTTTGCATCAGAACTATCAATGCAATCAAGGTGGTCTGTTGCGTGTGTCTGAGCAACTATCGCAGCGATCACGACTGCTCACAACATGGCAGTGATTTGGTAGGCCACGCCAGGGAATGATCCGGCGTGGCCTGTGTTTAAAAGGCTTTACGCCAGCATAACCATGGGGTTTTCAAGGTTATCGACGATGGCTTGCAGCAATTCCGCACCCAACGCGCCGTCAATGACCCGGTGATCCACCGACATGGTGACCGACATGACTGTGGCAACGGTAAGTTCGCCATCGTCGCCGACAACCGGTTTCTTGACGCCCGAGCCCACGGCCAGAATGCCGGCGTGAGGCGGGTTCACAATGGCGTCGAAATTGTCGATGCCGAACATGCCCAGGTTCGAGATGGCAAATGTGCCGCCTTGATATTCGTGCGGTGCCAGTTTGCGTTCGCGGGCACGACCTGCAAGGTCCTTCATCTCGGTCGACAGGGCCGACAGGGATTTGGTATCGGCATCCTGCAGAACCGGAGTGAACAAGCCACCTTCTATGGCGACCGCGACGGCCACATCGGATGGTTTCAGTTGTAAAACCCGATCTTCGGCCCAGACTGCATTACACGCCGGTACCTGTTGCAGCGCGTTGGCGACGGCCTTGATGATGAAGTCGTTCACGCTGAGCTTGACCCCACGGCCTTCCAACTGCTTGTTCAATTGGCTGCGGAACTTGAGCAGTGCGTCCAGCTTGATATCGCGGCGCAAGTAGAAATGCGGGATGGTCTGTTTGGCCTCGGACAGGCGCGCAGCGATGGTCTTGCGCATACCGTCCAGCTTGACCTCTTCGTACTCCCGACCTTCGTACATGCGCGCCACCGCGTCTGCCGAGGGGCCCGCAGGAGCTGCGGCGGGTGCTGCCGCCGCCGCTGCTGTGGGGGCGGCAGCAGACGCAGCAGCCGGAGCCGCCGAGGCGCCCTCGACATCTGCCTTGACGATACGACCATGCGGGCCAGACCCTGCGATCTGCGTCAGGTCCAGACCTTTTTGTGCGGCGATCCGGCGGGCGAGCGGAGACGCAAAGATACGTCCGCCATCCGATTTGGCCGGAGCCGCCGGGGCAGGGGCGGGCGCTTCAGACACCGCTGGCGCGGCGGCTTCGTTGCCCGCAGCGGCTGCGGGGGCAGCCGCGGGGGCTGTGGCAGGCGTGGCCGTGATATCATCGGCGCTTTCGCCATCTTCCAGCAATACAGCAATGGCGGTGTTTACCTTGACCCCTTCGGTGCCTTCGGGGATCAGGATCTTGCCGATGGTGCCTTCGTCGACGGCCTCAAACTCCATCGTGGCCTTGTCGGTTTCGATCTCGGCCAGCAGGTCACCGGACGAGACGGTGTCGCCTTCCTTGACCAGCCATTTGGCAAGCGTGCCTTCCTCCATGGTCGGCGAAAGGGCGGGCATCAGAATTTCTGTAGGCATCTGTGTCGCTCCTTACCGATATGTCACTTGCTTGACGGCGGCGATCACTTCATCGGTGGTCACAAGCGCCAGCTTTTCGAGGTTCGCGGCGTAGGGCATCGGAACGTCCTTGCCGGTGCAATTGATGACGGGCGCGTCGAGGTAGTCGAACGCCTCCTGCATCACCACGGAGGAGATGTAGCTGCCGACCGAACCTTGCGGCCAGCCTTCTTCGACCGTTACCAGTCGGTTGGTTTTCATCACTGAGTTGATGATCGCGCCGGTATCCATCGGGCGGATGGTACGCAGGTCGATCACTTCGGCGCTGATGCCTTCCTCGGCCAGCTTGTCGGCGGCTTCCAGTGCGAACTGCATGCCGATGCCAAAGCTGACGATGGTCACGTCCGAGCCTTCGCGCCAGATACGGGCTTTGCCCAGCGGGATAGCCAAGTCATCCACCTGCGGCATATCGAACGAGCGGCCATAGAGGATTTCGTTTTCCAGGAAGACCACCGGGTTGGGGTCCCGGATTGCCGATTTTAAAAGGCCCTTCGCGTCCGCCGCCGAATAGGGCATCACAACTTTCAGGCCAGGGACCTGCATGTACCAAGCCGCGTAGTCTTGAGAGTGCTGAGCAGCAACGCGCGCAGCGGCACCGTTCGGGCCCCGGAATACGATGGGACAGCCCATCTGGCCGCCTGACATATACAGCGTTTTGGCCGCCGAGTTGATGATCTGATCCATCGCCTGCATGGCGAAGTTGAACGTCATGAATTCAACGATCGGCTTCAGCCCAGCCATGGCGGACCCAACCGCAATACCGGTGAAGCCATGCTCGGTGATTGGCGTGTCGATCACCCGCTTGGAGCCGAATTCATCCAGCAGACCTTGGGAAATCTTGTAGGCACCCTGATACTCGGCAACTTCTTCGCCCATCAGGTAGACATCTTCGTCGCGGCGCATTTCTTCGGCCATGGCGTCGCGCAGGGCTTCGCGGACCGTTTCAGATTTCATTTCAGCGTCGGTTGGCCAATCAGGCGACAGATCGACGACCGGTGCTGCCGGGGCAGCAGATGGAGCGGGGGCCTCAACCGCCGCTGGGGCGGCCTCGGCCAACGCTGCGGCTGCTGGCGCAGCCGCGGGCAGGGCCGAGGCGTCTTCGCCTTCCTCGACCAGAACCGCGATAGGGGTGTTAACCTTGACCCCTTCGGTGCCTTCCGCGATCAGGATCTTGCCGACGATGCCTTCATCGACAGCTTCGAATTCCATTGTTGCCTTGTCGGTTTCAATTTCAGCCATGATGTCGCCGGAAGAAACGGTATCGCCTTCCTTGACCAGCCATTTGGCCAATGTGCCCTCTTCCATCGTGGGCGAGAGTGCGGGCATGAGAATTTCGGTTGCCATGTCTTAATCGTCCTCTCAGGCGTAGATATCTGTCCAGAGCTCATCCAACGACGGCTCGGGGCTTTCTTTCGAGAATTCGGCGGCCTGGTTGACGATCTCTTTGATCTCTTTGTCGATCGCCTTCAGATCATCCTCGGTCGCGTGTTTGCCGGTTAGCAGCAGCTCGCGCACATGTTCGATCGGGTCGCTTTGTTCGCGGACCTTCTGAACCTCTTCGCGGGTGCGGTACTTGGCCGGGTCGGACATCGAGTGGCCGCGGTAGCGGTAAGTCTTGATTTCCAGAATGTAGGGGCCTTTGCCTGCACGGCAGTGCGCGACGGCTTTTTCACCTGCGGCTTTAACCGCCAGAACATCCATGCCGTCGACCATTTCTCCGGGAATTCCGAAGGCTTGACCACGGTGGTAGATGTCAGCAGAAGACGTCGAACGCGCTTGAGCCGTGCCCATAGCGTATTGGTTGTTCTCAATCACGAACACCACTGGCAGTTCCCATAGGGCAGCCATGTTGAACGTCTCATAGACCTGACCTTGGTTCGCCGCGCCATCACCGAAATAGGTAAAGGTCACACCGCCGTTTCCTTTGTACTTGTCTGCAAAGGCCAGGCCTGCACCCAACGGCACCTGCGCACCGACGATACCGTGGCCGCCGTAGAAGTGTCTCTCTTTCGAGAACATGTGCATCGAGCCGCCCTTACCTTTGGACAACCCGCCTTCGCGCCCGGTCAGTTCGGCCATCACGCCGCCCGGTTCCATTCCACAGGCCAGCATGTGGCCGTGGTCGCGGTATGAGGTGATGCGTTTGTCACCTTCCTTGGCTGCGGCCTCAAGGCCCACAACGACGGCTTCCTGCCCGATATACAGGTGGCAGAACCCACCAATCAGACCCATGCCGTAAAGCTGGCCCGCTTTTTCTTCGAATCGGCGGATCAAAAGCATTTCACGGTAGTAGGTTTTAAGCTCTTCCGCAGAAACATTTGGTTTCTTTGTGGTTTTTCGCGCAGCCATCGTGGCGATCTCCCCCTTCCGGACAGATAGTTTAGCGTTAAACTATCTCATAAAGCATTTCCAGCAATCTGGCGAGGGTAAATATGACGCATCGTCATTTCGCGCGGCTTCAGGCCGGGGGAACCTTCGGGCAAGGTTGATTTTCTGAGGAAAATGTCTGTCCGGCTTAACGGATAACAATCTCATCCGAACGGATCATTCCCAGAACAGAACGGGCTTGCTGATCCAGCAGATCGAGGTCCAAATAAGTGTCGGACAAACGACGGGTCAGGTTATCCATCTCGGCGATCTCGGCCTTAAGCTTGGCCAGGTCTTGTGACAGGGCGTCCCGTTCCGCTGCAATCTCGACCCGTCTGAACAGGCCATAGTCGCCCTGCACGGCAGCAAAGGTGAAATACACACCCAGCATGAAAGCCACCATGAAGAATACAACTGCGCCCAAACCGGGCCGATGGGAACGGGACACTCTGTTTACCGCCGTATGAAGTCTGCCTCAAAAACGTGCCCTTTGCGGGCATCTGATCGCACTATGTCACAGGTGATTCGGCTTGTGAATCCCTTCATTCGCACTTTTTCGCGAATGGCTAGATTTCGTCCTTCAGCGCCAAGTTTCCAGCGCCTGATTGCGGGTTAAGGTTTGCTGTTCCATGCAAGCCCAATAGAACATGGGCGCTGCGCTGCCGTCACTTTCCAGTTCCGGGTCGCAGGTTGCGTCGCGCGCCTTCAGCCAGGCACGCTGTTCGTCCAATAAGGCCTGACCGTATCCACGCGCATCGGCCAATGGTTTGACCTCAGCCCAGATGCGGTTCAACTCGCGATCAGCGATTTCCCATTTTTCCTTGGCGCAGAAATTGGCGTCGAGTTGCGTTTGCCCACCACAGCTGGATTGTGCTGCAGAGTAGGTTGGGGTCAATGTTACGATCAGGCAGATTAAGAACCTCATGGCAAAATCTCCAGTTCAACAACGAGAGATTACCATGAGTTCCGAAATGCGACCAATTTTGACCTTACGCCTGACCTTCCAAGGCGGCGACGCCGGGCAGGGTTTTACCTTCCATCCATTCCAGGAACGCGCCGCCAGCAGTCGAGATATACGTGAAATCCTTGGCCGCACCGGACGCATTCAGCGCCGCGACCGTGTCACCACCGCCTGCGACCGAAACCAGCTGTCCCGACCGTGTCAGCGCCGCCGCTTTCAGGGCCGCTGCGTTGGTGGCGGCGTCAAAAGGCTCGATCTCGAATGCGCCCAATGGGCCGTTCCAGATCAAGGTCTGGCTTTTGGCGAAAATCTCCTTAATTGCAGCTACACTGTCAGGACCCGCGTCCAGGATCATGCCGTCCTCGGGGCATTGATCGGCTGGCAGCACCTGATGCGGGGCGTTGGCTTCGAATTTCTTGGCGACCACAACGTCCGAAGGCAGTACGATCTTACAGCCCGAGGTTTCAGCCTTGGTCAAGATCTCTGCTGCGGTGTCGTTCATCGCTGTTTCCGCCAATGATTTGCCAACGCTAACTCCCTCAGCGACCAAAAACGTATTCGCCATACCGCCACCGATCACCAGGTAATCAACCTTGTCGATCAAGTTGCCCAGCAGCTCTAGCTTGGTTGATACCTTTGCCCCCCCAACAACCGCTGTCACAGGGCGCTTGGGCGCACCCAGTGCGCCTTCCAGCGCCTCAAGCTCGGCCTGCATCAAGCGGCCAGCACAGGCAGGCAGTAGCCGGGCGATGGCCTCGGTCGAGCTGTGGGCGCGGTGAGCAGCCGAGAAGGCGTCGTTGCAATAGATGTCGCCCAGTTTGGCCATGCCGGCGGCCAGATCGGTATCGTTCTTGGTTTCAGCGGCGTGAAAGCGGGTATTCTCCAGCAGCAGCACCTGACCGGGCTTCAAGGCTTCGGCGGCTAGATCAGCCTCGGTGCCGACGCAATCTGCGGCGAACAGAACTTCGGTGCCAAAGGCGGCTTCAAGCGTGGGGATCAATTGTTTGAGCGACAGGTTCTCGCGCCGCTCGCCACCAGGGCGCCCGAAATGGGCCAGCAGGATGGGCTTGCCCCCGGCTGCGAGGATATCGCGAACGGTCGGGACGATACGCTGAATACGGGTCGCATCGGTCACAACCCCGTCAACGACCGGCACGTTGATATCGACGCGCACCAGCACGCGTTTGCCGTTCAGGTCCATATCGTCCAGAGTTTTCCAGCCCATCGCTCTATCCTTGCCATTACAACAGATTCAGGCGGTTCTTTTCCTGCATTTTGCCTTCAGGTCAATGCGTCACTTGGCATTCTCGCGCGTGGCGCATAGGTATTTGCGCAAGATAAACGACAGGAGGGCCTCATGGCCGAGATCAAGGATCCCGAAAACACGATCATCATGGAACTGAAAGACGGCAATGTCGTCATCGAACTGCTGCCGGACGTTGCCCCACAGCACAGTGCCCGGATGAAGGAACTGGCGCGTGGTGGTGAGTATGACAACGTGGCCTTTCACCGCGTGATCGACGGTTTCATGGCGCAAACCGGCGACGTACAGCACGGCGACATGGAAGACGGGTTCAACCTGCGTATGGCGGGTACTGGTGGTTCGTCTTTGCCGAACGTCCCGGCAGAGTTCTCAAAGCTACCGCATGACCGTGGCACCCTGGGTGCGGCCCGTTCGCAAAACCCGGACTCGGCCAACTCGCAGTTCTTCATCAACTTCAAAGACAACCATTTCCTGAATGGCCAATACACCGTTTACGGTCGCGTCATCGACGGGATGGAGCATGTAGACGCCATCGTGCGTGGCGAGCCGCCTGCAAGCCCCGACCGCATGATCAGCGTCAAGGTTGCGGCAGATGTATAAGCTGGCCGCCGCTTTTGCCCTGCTGACCAGCCCTGCGTTGGCCACGGGTTTGCAGATCGAGATCGAAGGTGAGGGCGCCAATGGCACCGTCACCGTCGACTTGTTCGATGATATCGCCCCCAAACATGTCGAGCAGATCAGTACCCTGGCTGCCGAAGGCAAGTATGACGGCGTGGTGTTCCACCGAGTCATCGACGGCTTCATGGCGCAGACCGGTGACGTTGAATTCGGCCGTATCGGTGGCGACATGCGTCGCGCCGGTACCGGTGGGTCGGATCGCCCCGATTTGCCTGCCGAGTTTTCGGACTTCAACTATGACCGCGGTGTTATTGGCATGGCGCGCGCACAGGACCCGGACAGCGCGAATTCGCAGTTCTTCATCATGTTCGAACCGGGCCCGTTTCTGAACGGACAGTACACGGTTGTGGGTCAGGTCACTGACGGCATGGACGTGGTGGACGCGATCAAGCGCGGCGAAGGCCCGAACGGCGCCGTGATCGGTCAGCCGGACGTGATGAAAAAAGTTACCGTCACCGAATAATGAAAAAAGCCCCGATGCGCATTAACATCGGGGCTTTTTTAGTCTCAGTCGTCACCCATCATTTGCCAGATCAGCGCCCCGATGGCTGCGCCGATAAGCGGGGCGACCCAGAACAGCCAGAGCTGCGCCAGCGCCGGGCCATCAGCAAACAGGGCCACACCGGTAGAACGCGCCGGGTTGACCGACGTGTTGGTGACTGGAATCGAAATCAGGTGGATCAGGGTCAGGCATAGGCCAATCGCGATCGGAGCGAACCCGTCGGGTGCAAAGTTGGATGTTGCGCCCAGGATAACCACAATGAAGAACGCGGTCATCACGATCTCAATCACCAATGCGGACATCATTGAATAGCCTTCGGGTGACGCTTCGCCGTACCCGTTCGAGGCGAACCCGCCAACACCTTCGAACCCCGGTGCGCCGCTGACGATCAGGTACAAAACGGCCGCAGCGGCAATGGCGCCGATCACCTGCGCGATCCAATAGGGGATCAGTTCTTGCGCCGGGAACCTGCCACCTATCATAAGGCCAAGGCTGACCGCCGGGTTAAAATGCCCGCCCGAGATATGTCCAACCGCGTAGGCCATGGTCAGAACCGTCAGGCCGAAGGCAAAGGAAACGCCCAACCAGCCGATGCCTACGTCAGCAACGCCAGCCGCCAGAACGGCGCTGCCGCACCCGCCCAGTACCAGCCAGAATGTGCCGAAGAACTCGGCCATGAGTTTAGGTGCCATAAAAATCCCTCCTGAAAACACTGGTTTAAGCGTAATTCAAAAATCACAATTTGTGAAATGTCAGGATAAGGGGAAAATTCTCCGACTGTGTTCAGGGATGACTTTTCACGTCCCTGCTGGCTTCATGTCTTTGCGTTGTCCCAACTGGCTGGATCCAGACGAAACAGTTTTGACAGCTGTTTGTAAACATCGGGAACAGCGGCCTTCAGCTGCCGGGGCTGTTCAAAAAACACCTCGACCGAGACGGCAAAGAACTCTTCATGACCCACGGCACCATAGGGATCGATAACCGTATGTTGGCCATGCTCGACAGCGCGAACGTGGGCGTCATAGGCTGTCAGGAACACACGTTCCCATTCCGCAAAGCTCTGACCGTCGCTCAGGATCGGAACGCCGTTGGTGCCCCCAGACAGGTCATCGACCTGATGCGCAAACTCGTGCAGGACGACGTTCTGCCCATCGTGGTCGTTCGCTGCGCCTTGCTTGCTGTGCGACCACGACAGAATGACCGGCCCGCGATCCCAGCTTTCGCCGGTGCGTACGATCTCTTTTTCACTGACGACATAGCCATCTTGCCGCCGCTGACGTGATTTGAAGGCGCTAGGATAGATCAGGATGGTTGTCAGGTGATCGTACCAAAGGTCGCTGTTAACCAACAAAAGGCTGGCTTGCGCAGCAATGGCCAGCTCCATCTCTTCGGTGACTTCAAGCTCGTCGCAGCCGTGGAACTCCACCTGGTCCAGAAAAAGGTTCACCTTGCCGTCCAGCTTGGCTCGCAGATCGGCGGGAAGGCGGCGGATCAGGGGCACCTGCTGTTCGATCAGCCTGCGCTGGTGGTCGGTCAAGGGCGTGGCCAGCAGGGCCTGCCGCGCTTGGGACTTTGACCAGTGGCGGTACAGAAAGAAGCCCGCAATCAACAGAAGGATAGAGAAAAAGATCAACATGTCAGAACCCTATATCGACCACAGCAACCGGCAAGGGCAAAAGAAAAACGCCGCAGGCTGACCCGCGGCGTTTGCTTATTCATATTTAGGGGCAGTGTTACTGCTTGACCTCGGCCGCCGGGTTGGCGCCCGACTTGCCGCTGCGGCCAGGATTCAGCGGGTCGTCCTGACGCTGCACTGAACCTTCGAAATGCGCGCCGCTTTCGATGGCGATGGTCTTGTGGATGATGTCGCCTTCGACACGGGCAGACGAGGTCAGGCGCACCTTCAGGCCACGCACGCGACCTACGATGCGGCCGTTGATCACGACGTCATCGGCGGTGACTTCGCCCTTGATGGTCGCGGTTTCGCCGATGGTCAGCAGGTGTGCGCGGATGTCGCCTTCTACTGTGCCTTCGACCTGGATGTCGCCCGTGGTTTTCAGATTGCCTGTGATGTGCAGATCCGAGGACAGAACCGATGCCGGCGGCTTGGGCTTGGGCGCGGTGCTGGCCTTGGTTTCCGCCGGTGCAGGGGCAGCCGGTGTCGCCGGAGCAGCAGGTTTTGCTGTCTCAGTGGCGTCGGATGCGGGCTCGTTGATTTTGCTCTTAGAAAACATTTCTCGCAGCCTTAATGTAAGTCATTGGATTTCTTGGCACACCGTCGACGCGAACCTCATAGTGCAGATGCGTGCCGGTAGACCGTCCAGTGCTACCCATATCAGCAATATGATCCCCGCGCGAGACCCTTTGGCCAACCTTGACCCGGATCTTGGTATTATGAGCGTAAAGAGTCTCAACCCCGAACGCGTGCTTGATTTTCACCAGCCTGCCGAACCCGGATTGCCAGCCGGCATGGGTGACGATTCCGTCGGCGGTGGCAAAGATGTCGGTTCCGTGGGCACCGGCAAAATCCGCCCCATTGTGCATGCGCCGCCCCCCGGTTTTTGGATCCCGTCGCGTGCCAAAGCCGCTGGTAAAGCGCACCACATCATGCACCGGGCTGGCAAAGGGGGCTTTTTCGGCGGCAATGCGATACAGGTTCAGCTGGTCCATCTGTTGCAGCAACACATTCGCGCGGATTTCGTCGGGGGTCAGGTCCTCTCCGCGCGTGCTAAATGAGATGGGGGTGAGGGGGCCACCCATGCCGCTATAGCCGCGGCGGACTTCTTCGATAATACGGTCGGTGGGCATGCCGGCCTGGCGGAACATTTTGTCCAGAGGCTCAACCGAGATAATCATCGCCTCTTCCAGCTGGCGGAAAATCTCGTCGCTGCGTTCCTGCATCAGACGGATTTCCAACTCAAGATCGTCGCGCTGTGCCAGAGCATCCTGTGCATCGGCGGCGATTTGGTCGCGCTCTTGTGCTGTCCGGACCAGAGCGTCGGTCATGAAATTCATTTGTTCCGGGTCGCCTGCGGCGGTCATATATATGTCGCCGTCATCGGTCTCGACCTGCATGCTGGCCAGCTCGGTGCGGGCCTCTTCGCGCTGTTTCATCGTGGCGCGCAGGGTGGTCTGGATGACCTCGATCCCGGTCTCAAGCTCGCGGCGGCGGTTTTCCGACGCCAGCAGCTCCGATTGCATCGCCGAGATCTGTTCCAGCGCCGCGTTGAACCGGTCTTGCGCGGCCAGCGCTTCTTGCGCGCGGGCATCCCGTTCCGTCGACAGGATGTTCAGACGGTCTTGATAGGTCGCCTGATCCCGCTTGGCTTGCTCGCGGAAGTTACCCGATCCGATGCTGTCCATCAGCAAAATCGCCGTGGCGACTGCGGTCCAGCCAACAAACACCGCAACGCCGGCGACGGCGAATATCTGCGTTTCCGAGCTGAGCCGGATAAACCGCGTGTCGTTGTCAGATTTCAGAAAGACTCGGCGTTCGGGAAAATGCCGCTCGAGCAGTGAGTGTAACTTAATTGCCAGACGTGTTCGCACGCGTCTTCACCTCTCATCCCCAAGATTCGGGACCGGTCGTGAGTGATAGCCGTCCCTTTGGCGAAGTGCATAGAGGGCACGCGTGCTTTGGGCAAGTTTGTAAACTAGTTCACACATGAAACCACGTTATTCCCGCCAATTCTCGGCGAGAAATTGCCGATAACGTCAAGTTGAGTGCGTTTATTGCGCCGAACCGGGCGCGGGTAGGTCCTCGGTCAGGGGCCAGTAAAAATCGGGCGGCAACCCGGCCTCGGCGCGTTTTTCTTCGTTGAAAGGTGGTTTCAACACGCCATGAAAGTACTGTCGAACCAATTGGTGAAACACATCCTTGGGATCGGCATTCTCGCGCCCGCACAGGAAATGAAACCATTTCGAGCCATAAGCCACATGCCCGACTTCTTCGGCATAAATGACTTCCAGCGCAGCGATGGCCTTTTCGTCCTTGGCCTTGCGGAATATGTCGATCATGCCGGGGGTCACGTCCAGCCCGCGTGCCTCAAGCACCATGGGAACCACGGCCAATCGGCCCATCAAATCTTCGGAGGTGTCCTCGGCCGCGCGCCACATCCCGGCATGGGCGGGCAGGGCGCCGTAATGGCTGCCCATGGCCTCAAGGCAATCGCACACCATCTCGAAATGACGCGATTCCTCTTCGGCGCATTTGACCCAGTCGTCATAGAACCCGATCGGCATCGGAACATGACCAAAGCGGGCGATGAGGTCCCAATGTAGATCAACGGCGTTCAACTCGATATGCGCGACAGCGTGCAGCAGGGCGATACGGCCCGCCTCGGTGCCAGGCTTCCGCTTTGGCACCTCACGCGGGGACAGCAGTTCAGGCTGATCCGGGCGCGCGGGTTGCAGCGGTGGCGTGGCGGTGCCGATCTCGATCTCTGGCGCGTCGTCGCTACGCGATGCGAACCACGCGGCGGCATGGCTTTTGGACAGGGCGGTCTTTTTCCGACCATCCGCCGTTGTCAGAACCTCAGTCGCCATCTGGGTCAGCGTTTTGGGCACCGTGTTTCTCCGCTTGATTGCACGCGCGGCTCTTAGACCGGATGGCGCGCGTGGTCGAGGGGCGTTACATCGCCCGTACGGCTTCCAGCACCTCATCCACGTGACCGGGGACTTTGACCTTGCGCCAAACATTGGCGATCTTGCCATCGGCGTCGATGATGAAGGTCGAGCGCTGAATGCCCATCGATTTCTTGCCGTACATATTCTTTTCAATCCATACGCCATAGTCCTCGCAGACCGACGAGCCCTCATCCGACAACAGCGGAGTGGTCAGATTATGCTTGGCAACAAACTTGTCGTGCTTGGCGACACTGTCCCGCGAGATGCCGAAAACGTGAGCGCCCGCATCACCAAAGGCTTGAAGTTGTTCCGAGAAACCGATGGATTCCTTGGTGCAGCCCGGCGTATCATCACGAGGATAGAAGAACAGAACGACGGTGCCGCCGCGCAGGGCTGACAATGTGACCTCGCCGCCTCCGTCGCGGGGTAAAGTGAAATCAGGGGCGATGTCTGAAACGTCGGGCATTGGAAACTCCGCTAAAGTTTTTTAAGGGCTGCCCGACATCATAGGGCGGCGCGGGCGGGTTGGAAGACGTGGATAGAAAATTGGTGCAGCACGAAGATAAAAGTGCGTCGCAGCCCAAGAAAAACCGGCGTCGCCGGTCCCGTCGTCGTATTGCCGCGCATTTTTCCGGTTGGACGGTCCTGTCGCTGGGGTTGTTGGTCTTTGCGGGCTGGTTTTTTCTGATCGGCCAGAATCTTCATGCGCCCGAATGGTTGCGAAAGCAGGTTGAACAGCGCCTTGAACACAGCCTCGGGGGGCTGAAAATCCGGTTTGGCGACGTCAGCTTTATCGTGAACGAGGAATGGCGTCCCCGCCTGCAGCTGAGCGACGTGACGATCAGCGACGCAGCAGGGCAGCAGATTGCGCAGGTTTCGGACCTGCGCACCCGATTGTCCATGCGCGGGCTTTTACGGGGTCAAATCCGCCCGCGCCGCATCATCCTTCGCGATGCACAGATCGCGCTGACCAGGGGCCTGGACGGGGCATTGTCGCTGACCGTCGGCTCGGGCAGCGCCCCTGTGCAGCAAGCACCGGACCTGGCCCAACTGATCGAGCAATCGGACGATGTATTCCTGTCGCCTATCCTGTCCGGGTTGCGTTCAGTCGACTTGGAATCGCTGACGCTGGATTATCAGGATCTGCGTCTTGGGCGGGCCTGGGTGTTCGACGGGGGGCATATCACTGTGACCCGCACCGGGGATGAGATGCATCTGGCCACTGGGTTTTCCGTACTGACCGGGCGCGACTATGCAAGCTCGATCGAGGCGAACTATACCAGTGTTCTGGGTACACCACAGGCGCGGTTCGGCATTTCGATCACCGACCTGCCAGCCGAAGATATCGCCAGCCAAAGTCTTGCCCTGTCGTGGTTACAGGTTCTCAAGGCACCGATCTCTGGGGCGTTGCGCGGCAGCATTGACGACAAGGCGGCGTTGGGGCCGCTGTTTGCAACGCTGAACCTTGGGGCAGGGGCAGTGCAGCCCACGCAGGAAACGCGCCCCATTCCGTTCGAGTCTGCCAGAACCTACTTCACCTACAATCCCACGCGGCAGGAGCTGGACTTCAACGAAGTCTCGGTGGTGTCCGCGTGGGGCGCTTTTCACGCCGAGGGGAAGGCGTTTCTGCGCGGTATCGAAAACGGTGCGCTGGAAAGCCTGACCTCGCAGCTGAGCCTAAGCAACATCAACATCAACCCGGCTAACCTGTTTCCGGAATCGCTGAATCTGGCGCGTGCCGAACTTGATATGAAGATGAAGCTGGCCCCTTTCGAATTGCAGCTGGGCCAGATCATGATCGAAGACTCAAACTATCGGTTGTTTAGCTCAGGCAAACTGATCGGCGAACCGCAGGGCTGGGCGGCGCAGCTGGATGCGCATCTGGACAGCATGAACGGGGATGAGCTGTTGAACTATTGGCCCGAACGTCTTGCGTCAAAGCCGCGGCTTTGGGTCGAGGAAAACCTGTACGAGGGGCAGTTCTCGGACGTTGATTTCGCCTTACGGCTGCGGCCCGGAAACAAGCCCGATATCTTTCTGGATTTCGGGTTCGACGAGGCAAAGATCAGGTTCGCCAAGACCCTGCCGCCGCTTGAGAACGCGCAGGGACAGGCCAGTCTGATCAACCACCGTTTCACCGCCACGGCGGAATCGGGCGTTGTCATCGCGGATGAGGGAGGCGCAGTTGATGCCACGGGCACGTCCTTCATCATCCCTGATACCGAGATCAAGGGGATTTCCCCGTCGATCACCCGCATCACGGCCAAAGGGAGTGCGACGGCTGCGTTATCGCTGCTTGATCGCCCGCCGCTCAGCTTGCTGACCAAAGCGAACCTGCCGGTCGATCTGGTTGAAGGTACTGTAAATCTTGCAGGAACATTGTCCCTGCCGATGAAGAAGGGGTTGAAATTCGAAGACACCGAATTCCACTTTCTTGGTGATATCGACAATGTCAAAAGTGACAAATTGGTTCCTGGCTTTTCGGTCAGCGCCGACCAGCTTGCGCTTGAAGGCAACCAAACCGGAGTTGAGATTTCCGGCGAGGGTTTGTTTGGCGACGTTCCCATCCAAGCTGCGTGGCGACAACCGATCGGTGGAACCGAAGCGCAGCGCAGCGAGTTGACGGGCAAGATCGAATTGTCCCCCCGATTGATGACCGAGCTGAATGCCGGGTTGCCTCAGGGGATGCTGACTGGGCAGGGCACGGCGGATATTGCGCTGGGTATTGGCGCAGGGACACCGCCAAAGCTGACCGCATCGTCCGATTTGAAAGGCGTCGCGCTGGCTATTCCCGAACTGGGCTGGCGCAAGGGGACGGGCACAACCGGCACGATGACACTTGAGGCCACGCTGGGGGACAACCTGCGAGTGGATGAACTCAAGCTGGATGCAGCCGGCTTGCGCACCACCGTGTCGATCTCGTTCAACGACGGAGATTTCGACCGGGTTCAGTTCAGTTCCTTTGATCTGGGCAATTGGCTGGCGGTTCCGGCCGAGTTGGTCAATCGAGGTGGGGCGGTGCCGGATATTCGGGTGCTGGGCGGCGTGATGAACCTGGGCAGCGCAACCTTTGGCAGCAGCAGCAGCGGCGGCGGCTCGGGGACGGGACCCCGGATGGACGTGACATTGGACCGTCTGCAAGTGACCGAGACCATTGCCCTGACCGGGTTCAAGGGCGCGTTTCAAACCACTGGCGGCGTCAACGGCGCCTTCACCGCCAACGTGAACGGGGGCGCGTCTGTGCGCGGGCAGGTCTCTCCACGTGCGGATCGCAGCGCGGTGACGCTGACCTCGGATGATGCGGGGGCGGTTTTGCGATCTGCAGGCATGATCACACAGGCGCGAAGCGGATCCCTGAACGTGCAACTGGAACCGGTTGCGGGGCCCGGAAACTATGACGTGATTGCGAAAATCACCAATACATACATCAAGGATGCCCCGGCCATGGCCGCGCTGCTGAATGCCATCAGCCTTGTTGGTCTGGTCAATGAAATGGCCGGGCAGGGCATCTTTTTCTCGTCCATCGAAAGCCGGATGCGCATCACCCCGACCGAGGTCAAAGTTCTCAGCGGCAGTGCGGTCGGGCCGTCGATGGGATTGTCCTTTGACGGCACCATCAACACGGTTGCTGGAACGCTGAACCTGCGCGGAGCGATCTCTCCGATCTATCTGGTGAATGCCATTGGAAGCGTTTTCACCAAGAAAGGCGAGGGCATCATTGGTTTCAATTATACCCTGACCGGGCCGTTGCGAGATCCGAAAGTGTCGGTCAATCCGCTGTCCGGGTTGGCACCACTGTTCCTGCGCAATCTGTTTAGGACTCCGGCGCCTACTGTATCCGACGGGCCCAACGCACAGCCGATAAAACCGGATGAACCGAAACGAACATTCGGGGCACCCTCATCAGACCGTTGAACTGGGATGTGGGGCACTGTATGGCGCGGCCATGAAACTCAGCGATTTTGATTTCCACCTGCCCGAAGACCTGATTGCCACGCGCCCGGCCAGCCCGCGTTCGTCCGCGCGGTTGTTGGTTGCCAATGGCGATACGGTTTCGGATGCTCATGTGTTCGATCTACCGGATTGGCTGCAACCTGGCGACCGTCTGGTGCTGAATGACACACGCGTCATCCCTGCGCGCCTGAATGGTCGCCGACATCGCAACAGCGCACAGGGGCCGGTTTCGGCGGCAATTGAGGCGACCTTGCTGGACCCGCAGGCCGACGGCACCTGGGCGGCACTGATCAAACCGTTGAAAAAGGTCAAGCTGGGCGAAGAGATCACGTTTTCCGATGACCTCAGCGCCACGCTGGACCGAGTCGAGGACGGGCAGGCATATCTGCGGTTCAACCTGACGGGTGAAGATTTCGACGCCGCACTGGAACAGGCCGGTGCAATGCCACTGCCACCGTACATCGCCGCCAAGCGCCCGGCGGACGAACAGGACAAGACCGATTACCAGACGATCTGGGCGCGCAATTCGGGTGCCGTCGCAGCCCCCACGGCGTCGCTGCATTTCGATCAGGCACTGATGCGGGCGCTTGAAGCCCGCGGCGTCACCATCAGCCATGTCACCTTGCATGTGGGGGCGGGGACCTTCCTGCCGGTCAAAGTCGAAGACGTGACCACACACAAGATGCACGCCGAATGGGGCAAAGTGAGCGCCTCGGTCGTCGAAGAAATCCGCGCCACCAAAGCCGCCGGAGGGCGGGTGATCCCCGTGGGCACCACAGCCCTGCGCCTAATCGAAAGCGCTGCGCGGTCTGGTCAGATCGAGCCGTGGGAGGGCGATACCGATATCTTCATCTATCCCGGATTTGAATTCCACGTCACTGATGCGTTGATGACCAACTTCCATCTGCCGAAATCCACGCTGCTGATGCTGGTTTCGGCACTGATGGGGCAAGACCGGATGCGCGACGTCTATGCGCATGCGATCGATAAGAAATATCGTTTCTTTTCATACGGGGACGCGTCGCTTTTGATCCCATAAGGGGCGCGTTGTCGGGATCGTCTACCTGCAATGTCGTAGACAAGCGCGATCAGAGCCGTTTTTCATATAAAAGCGAATCCATAACTCAGGTCGGCATATTTCGGAGGCCCCAATGATTCAGGTCCTGTCCAGCGCGTGGGCGCTTCTACTTGGTATGGGCTTGCTAATGGTCGGCAACGGCCTGCAAGGCACGATCCTGGGGGTTCGGGGCGAGATCGAGGGGTTTTCGACCCTTGAGATGTCGTTCGTAATGTCGGCCTATTTTATGGGTTTCCTTGGCGGATCACGCCTTGCACCCGAGATGATCCGAAGAGTCGGGCATGTTCGGGTGTTTGCTGCACTGGCCTCCTTCATCTCGGCCGTCATGATCCTTTACCCATTGATGACCAACCCGTTTGTCTGGATTCTGGGGCGCTTCGTAATTGGGTTCTGCTTTTCCGGCGTGTATGTCACCGCCGAAAGCTGGCTAAACAATGCGGCCAGCAATGAAAATCGTGGTCAGGCATTGTCGCTGTATATGATTTTCCAAATGACTGGCATCATCACTGCCCAGGGTCTGGTTGTGCTGGGTGACCCGGCAGGTTTCGATACGTTTGTTGTCGCGTCCATTCTCGTTTCGATATCTTTCGCCCCCATTCTTTTGTCAATTTCGCCAACGCCAGCATTCGATACAACCAAACCGATGACTCTGCGCGAACTTTTCAAAAGCTCGCCGCTGGGCTGTGTTGGTATGTTTCTGCTGGGCGGGGTGTTTTCGGCTCAGTTCGGTATGGCCTCGGTCTATGGTGCCCGCGCGGGCTTGTCGTTGGTTGAAATCTCGACCTTTATCGCTGCGTTCTATATCGGTGCCCTGGTGCTGCAATATCCGTTGGGCTGGATGTCGGACCGCATGGATCGCCGTTTCCTGATTATGCTAGTCGCAGGGGTAGGGGCATGTGCGGCCACGGCAGGCATGTTGTTTGGAGTTACCTTTCCGATCCTGCTGGGCGCGGCTTTTGTGATCGGCGGCATGTCGAACCCGCTGTATTCGCTTTTGATTGCCCATGCGAACGATTTTCTGGATCACGAAGACATGGCCGCTGCATCGGGTGGTTTGCTGTTCATCAACGGTCTTGGCGCGATCGCGGGTCCGTTGATAACGGGTTGGCTGATGGGCGACCGCGTCTTTGGCCCGCAGGGGTTTTTCCTGTTCATCGCCGCATTGCTTGCGACGATGGCTGTTTATGCGCTGTTTCGTATGACACAGCGTGCGGCGATCCCGGTGGATGAGACAGGCACCATGTCCCCGGTCTATCCGACGGCCTCGCCAGTTGCGCTTGAAGTGGCGCAAGAGGTTGCCATTGAAGCCGCCGAAGCCGAGGCCGAAACGCAAGATGTTGCCTAAGACACAAGAATATGTCGCCAATGTTGCAATTTTTTACTGTTACAATCCTGAAAAACATCCTTAAATGACCTTACGTCCCTGGGGAGGGCAACACGACGGAGTTAGGGCAATGGTAGGGCCTGAAGAAGTATTGAGTTATTGGTTAGATGAGATTGGTCCCAAGGGTTGGTATCTACAGGACGATGCCTTGGACGCAGACATTCGCGAACGGTTTTTGACCACCTGGGAAGCCGCGAATGAAGGCAAATTCTCTCTTTGGTTGACGTATCCTAGTGGGTCACTGGCCTACATCATCCTGATGGACCAGTTCCCGCGCAACATGTTCCGCGGCAGCGCAAAAGCATTCGCGTCAGATCGCGCTGCTCTGTCAGCCGCGAAATGTGCAGTGGACAAGGGGTGGGATCTGAAGATCGACGAACCAGCACGGCAGTTCTTTTACCTGCCGATGATGCATTCGGAAAATCTGTGTGATCAGGAACGCTGTGTCCGTTTGATGTGCCAGAATATGAGTGACAGCGATAAAAGCAATCTGCTGCACGCACGGGCACATCGTGAGGTGATCCGCAAGTTTGGGCGTTTCCCTTACCGAAACGAAGCATTGGATCGCCCGATGACCGAACACGAAGCCGCCTATGTTGACATGGGCGGGTATGGTTCGACGGTGCGCGAATTGCAGGCGTCCCTCTAGGATTGCGGCACGCAGCCTCGAATGGCAATAACTCGGTCGGCGACCACGTCGGCCGATTTCTCTATGGCGGAATTGATCAGCTTGTCCGGAGAGTCGGTCAACTCGGCAATGCTGGCTTGCGCGCCTTGCATTCTTTGTTCCAGATTATCCAGCTTTACCAGCGCCGTGGAAATCCGCAGTTTTTCGGCAATATCGGTGACTGAGCCGCTTGATTGCACCTCGGCAAGATCATTACGCAACGCCGCAAGTTCTCCCCGAACGCCGAGAATTTCGTCCTTTAGGGGCGCGATTACCTGGACTTTTTCCGAGAAGACCGTGGTGATGCCCTCTACTGTCGATGCCAGTTTCCAACCCAGAAATAAGCAAAGAGCCACGAGGATGAGCGTCGCGTTGAGCAATGCAAGCAGTAGATCTTTAAGTGTTTTGGCCATGATAAGCCTCTCGAATGATTTACGTTTATGAAATGGCGGGCGAACCCGACATCTATGTTCTAGCCATTGAACGATGCCCGGTATAGGCTGAAATCCGCATAAACTGATACCGGTGATCCCACGTCGTATTTGTCGCGGGAATGGTGTGTTGATGCGTTTCAAAAATTAGTTTAATGGTAAACTAATTTTTCAACCATCCTGCGCCGAGAGGGAAACATGGCTGCACAATCTTTTGATCTGATCGTAATCGGCGCTGGTCCGGGCGGCTATGTGGCTGCCATTCGCGCGGCGCAGCTGGGCCTGAAAACAGCTGTGGTTGAGCGCGAGCATCTGGGCGGCATCTGCCTGAACTGGGGGTGTATACCGACCAAGGCGCTGCTGCGTTCGTCCGAAGTGTTCCATCTGATGGAACGTGCCAAGGATTTTGGCCTGAGCGCTGATAAGGTTGGATATGATCTGGACGCGGTGGTGAAACGGTCCCGTGCTGTGGCAAAGCAACTGACAGGCGGCGTAGGGCATCTGTTGAAAAAGAACAAAGTTACCGTGGTGATGGGCCAGGCGACGATCCCCGCCAAGGGCAAGGTCTCGGTCAAAACCGACAAGGGTACAGAAGAGCTGACCGCCAATAACATCGTACTGGCCACCGGGGCGCGAGCGCGTGAATTGCCGGGACTTGAGGCTGATGGCGATCTGGTCTGGACTTACAAACACGCGCTGCAGCCGCCGCGGATGCCAAAGACACTGCTGGTCATCGGCTCGGGTGCGATTGGCATCGAATTTGCCAGCTTCTACAACACATTGGGCGCTGACACGACCGTTGTCGAAGTGATGGACCGCGTGCTGCCGGTGGAAGATGCCGAGATCAGCGGCCTGGCCAAGAAAGCCTTTACCAAGCAAGGCATGACCATCATGGAAAAAGCGATGGTCAAGCAGCTGGATCGGGCCAAGGGCAAGGTCACCGCGCATATCGAGGTGAATGGTAAGGTCGAAAAGCACGATTTCGATACCGTGATCTCGGCCGTGGGGATCGTCGGGAATGTCGAAGACCTCGGGCTTGAAGCCTTAGGTGTGAAAATCGACCGCACCCATGTTGTAACGGATGAGTTCTGCCGCACCGGAGTTGACGGTCTCTATGCGATTGGTGACATCGCGGGCGCACCGTGGCTGGCGCACAAGGCAAGCCACGAAGGTGTGATGGTCGCCGAACTGATCGCGGGCAAACACGCGCATCCGGTAAAGCCCGAAAGCATCGCCGGCTGCACCTATTGCCAGCCGCAAGTGGCTTCGGTCGGATACTCCGAGGCAAAAGCCAAAGAGCTGGGTTACGACATCAAAGTTGGCCGTTTCCCCTTTATCGGCAACGGCAAGGCCATTGCACTGGGTGAACCCGAAGGTCTGATCAAAACGGTATTTGACGCCAAAACCGGCGAATTACTGGGGGCCCACATGATCGGTGCCGAGGTGACCGAGCTGATTCAGGGCTACGTGGTTGGTCGTCAGTTGGAAACTACGGAAGAAGACCTGATGAACACGGTCTTCCCGCATCCGACATTGTCCGAGATGATGCATGAAAGCGTTCTCGACGCTTATGGAAAGGTCATCCACATGTAATCTGCGGTGGGTGGGGGCTCTGCCCCAGCCGCCCGTGCCGGGCGACTCCCCCGAGATATTTCTAGCCAGATGAAGCGAGGGATCCTTAACTTCATCTGGCCGAAAATACCTCGGAGCGCGAGGCAGAGCCTCGCTTGGAATCATCAGCGCGTCAGCGCGTCCAGAATGCGAGCCCAGGACCGGATGCCTTTGTGAAAGCTTTTCACGTCGTATTTTTCGTTCGGCGAGTGAATTGCATCGTCATCGTTGGCAAAGCCAACCAGCATCGAATCCAGCCCAAGTTCAGTATTGAAGTAACCAACGACGGGGATCGAACCGCCCATCCCGGTGAACACAGCCTCGCGCCCCCATTCATCCGACAGGGCGCTACGGGCGGCTTCGAATTCTGGACGGTCCAGATTCATGACCGAAGCGGGGGACCCTTCCAGATCATTGTCCCAGTCGACCTTGGCGTCGAGTGACAGGCGCTCTTGCACATGTTTGCGGATTTTGGTGCGCAAAGCGTCGGGGTCCATGTCACCGACCAGACGGCAGGTGATCTTGCAGTGCGCCTGTGAGGGGATCACGGTTTTCGAGCCTGCACCATTGTAGCCGCCCCACAGGCCGTTAACCTCAAGCGTAGGGCGCGCCCATTGCTGTTCCAGCGTCGAATACCTCTTTTCGCCATGGGGTTGCGAATAGCCGACCGAACTCAGGTACTCGACCTCGTCAAACCCACAGTTTTGCCACTGGCGTAGTTGCTCGGCGGGCACTTCGTGGACGCCTTCATAGAACCCCTCGACCGCAACACGGCCGGTTTCGTCGTCATAGAACGAGGCGATGATCTTGGACAATTCCCGCAGCGGGTTCAGGCCTGGGCCGCCGTAGTGGCCCGAATGCAGGTCGATACGCGGGCCGGTGATGGTGAATTCATCCTTGAGCATGCCGCGCAGTTGCGACGAGATCGACGGCACGCCCCGAGATACCATTGAGGTGTCGCACACCAGTGCCAGATCAGCTTTCAGCTCGGCCGCGTTTTCCCGCAGGAATGGCACCAGGGACGGCGACCCTGATTCTTCTTCGCCCTCGAAGAAAAAGGTGATGCGGCAGGGTAGGGAGCCATTGACGGCTTTCCAGGCGCGGCAGGCTTCGACAAAGGTCATCAACTGGCCTTTGTCATCCGACGACCCGCGGCCGCGAATGACGGGGCCGTTGTCGGTGTCTTCAATGGCGGGATCGAACGGGTCGCGTTTCCACAGTTCAAGCGGATCAACGGGTTGCACGTCATAGTGCCCGTAAAACAGCACATGCGGTGCGTTGCTGTCTTCGCCGACATGGCCAACGACCATGGGGTGGCCGGTGGTTTCACGTTTTTCCGCTGCGATGCCAATGCTTTGTAGGTCAGCGACCAGCCAGTCGGCGGCCTGATCCACTTGAGCATTGTAGGCCGGGTCGGTTGAGATGGATGGAATGCGCAGCAGCTCCATCAGCCGGTCGATTGAGGTTTGCAGATCAGCGTCGATGCGGTTCAGAACGGCGTCCAGCGACATGGGGTTCTCCTGCTTTCAAGATTTGGCAGAACCTATCAGCGCAATCGGCGCCGTCCAGTGCGCTTTGACGGGAATATGGTATAATATCGGAAACTCCGACTGGCGCCTGCGTCGTTTCCTCGCGCCCGATGGCCGTAACTTTACTTGTCGATGCGAGTGCGAGGGGATATTTGATGCAAATCAAATGTGCGATCCCAATGTTGTCTATACGTACGGGGCACAAGGGAACGCATTGGCGTATAATCGGATTCGTCCGGTGAGGGCGTCAGAAATTTTGTCCGGCTGCAAATGAAATGGGTCGGGCATGTAAGGAGATACCGGTGGACTATACTGCTCAGCTCGATACAGCGATTGCCAAGCTGCATGATGAAGGACGCTACCGGACCTTCATCGACATCGAACGTCGCAATGGCCATTTCCCGCATGCGGTGCGGACCCGCCCAGACGGGTCGCAGCAGAATATCACCGTGTGGTGCGGCAATGACTATCTGGGCATGGGCCAGCACCCGGTCGTTCTGAACGCCATGCGCGAAGCCGTTGACGCCGCCGGTGCCGGTTCGGGCGGGACCCGCAATATCTCGGGCACTACGGTCTACCACAAGAAGCTTGAGGCCGAGCTTGCCGATCTGCATGGCAAAGAGGCCGCGTTGCTGTTCACCAGTGCATATATCGCCAATGACGCGACGCTCAGCACATTGCCGAAACTGTTCCCCGGCCTGATCATCTATTCGGATGAACTGAACCATGCCTCGATGATCGAAGGCGTGCGTCGCAATGGTGGTGCCAAGCGCATCTTCCGTCATAACGATGTGGCGCATCTGCGCGAATTGCTTGAGGCCGACGATCCCAAAGCCCCCAAGCTGATCGCGTTTGAATCGGTCTATTCGATGGACGGCGATTTTGGTCCGATTGAAGAGATTTGTGATCTGGCTGATGAGTTTGGTGCGCTGACCTATATCGACGAGGTCCACGCAGTTGGCATGTACGGCCTGCGCGGAGGCGGCGTGACCGAGCGCGATGGCCTGGCGCATCGCATCGACATTATCAACGGAACCCTTGCCAAAGCCTTTGGCGTAATGGGCGGCTATATCGCTGCCAGCGAGAAAATGTGTGATGCCGTGCGTTCTTATGCACCGGGCTTCATCTTCACCACCTCGTTGCCGCCTGCAGTGGCCGCGGGGGCAGCGGCCTCGGTCGCTTTCTTGAAAACGGCGACTGATCTGCGTGAGCAGCATCAGACACAGGCCAAGATCCTCAAGCTGCGGCTCAAAGGGCTGGGCATGCCTTTGATCGATCACGGTACACATATCGTGCCGGTGATTGTTGGAAATCCTGTCCATACCAAGATCCTCAGCGACCGGCTGCTGGATGATCATGGCATCTATGTTCAGCCGATCAATTTCCCCACTGTCCCGCGCGGAACCGAGCGTCTGCGCTTTACCCCATCTCCGGTGCATGGCCCTGACGAAATGAACCGTTTGGTGCAGGCGATGGACGAACTTTGGTCACATTGTGCGCTAAATCGCGCCGAACTTGCCGGTTAACCTCACGCTAAAGTGTGCAACGCGTTTGCCGCGTGTTAAGCTTAGGCTAACAAAAGTATCGGACGAATCGTTAATGGGATGATTCGCCGTTAGCGCGAAACACGCGCAGGCAGAATGGGGCAGCAGGGATGATTGGGCGCAGATCTCAGCGCGATTCCAAGGACGAAGCCGACGTCAGGCCAAAGGGTTTTGACGATTACGAAGTGCGGCTTGGTGACAGGATGCGCGGCGAACGGGCAACGATGGGCAAGTCCCTGTTGGATGTTCAGCGCGAACTGCGGATCAAAGCCAACTACATTGCTGCCATCGAAGACGCCGATCCTGACGCGTTCGACACACCCGGCTTCATTGCCGGGTATGTGCGTTCTTATGCCCGCTATCTGGGGATGAATCCGGATGAGACTTTTGCCGCCTTCTGTAAGGAAAGCGGGTTTGAGGTTGCGCATGGTATGTCGGCCGAGGCTTCGGTTGTTCGTAAGCCCACGGGCGCGGTTCCGGCGCGCGGTCCGATGGGGCGTGATCCGTTTACCTCTCCCAACACGCCATACATTCCCGGTCGCGAATCCCTTGTCAGCCAGATTGAACCGCGGGCTATCGGCTCGTCACTGGTTCTGGTCGCAGTGATCTGCGGCATTGGCTATGGCGGCTGGTCGGTGCTGAACAAGATCCAGCAGGTACAGGTCAGCCCGGTTGAACAGGCCCCGGTGGTTCTTTCCGATCTCGACCCGCTGGATGCGGCGCGCGACAGTGCCGAAACTGAGGTTGCTGTTGCGGCCACCCCCAGCGCCGAGGCGTTGGACCGTCTGTATCGCCCACAGGCGCTGGACGTTCCTGTTCTGGTCGCCCGTGATGCTCCGATCTCCACCTTGGACCCGCGCACCGTGGGTACCTTCCTGCCACAGGAATTGCCCAAGGTTGAGGTCGCCGAGGTCCACACTGTCGAACGCCCGGCCTTGCCGCAGGTGGTCGAGCAGATTGACACCACCTTGAAAATTGTCGCCGTGAAACCAGCCTGGATGCGGGTCACCGCAGCTGATGGAAGCGTGATCTTCGAAGGCACCCTTGGCACGGTTGAACAAGGTAATGTGTTCGAGGTTCCGCTGACGGAAGAACCGCCGCAACTGCGTGCGGGTGCTTCGGGTTCGGTGTTCTTTTCGATGAACGGCGAACATTACGGACCGGCGGGCGCGCCGGGGACCGTCGCCAAAGGTGTTGTTCTGTCCAAGGACGCGGTTGCCGAAACCTACGCCGTGGCCGATCTGGAGGCTGATCAGAACAGTGCGCTGAAACAATTGGTGGCCGAACTTCAAGCACAGGTTTCAGAAGACCCCGCCGAGTGATCTAGCCATTGCGGTGACCCGGCAGGCGGACTATCTAAAGACGCAACTCAGGCTGTCTTGGACCCGTCCTCATGTCGCTCAATCACGTTCGCCCGTGGCGCAATATCTACCGCCGCAAGTCCCGTCAGATCATGGTCGGGGATGTTGCTGTTGGTGGTGACGCACCCATTGCTGTTCAGACGATGACCAACACGCTGACAACCGATGTCGCGGCGACCGTGGCACAGGTGCAAGCCGCTGCCGAGGCCGGTGCCGATATCGTACGTGTGTCTGTCCCGGATGAGGCGTCATCGAAAGCCCTTAAAGAAATCGTGCGCGAAAGCCCGGTGCCGATCGTGGCTGACATTCATTTCCATTATCGCCGCGGGATTGAGGCCGCCGAGGCCGGTGCCGCCTGTTTGCGGATCAATCCGGGCAATATCGGCGACGAAAAGCGCGTGAAAGAGGTCATCAAGGCGGCGCGTGACCACAATTGCTCGATCCGGATTGGCGTGAACGCGGGCAGTCTGGAAAAACACCTGCTTGAGAAGTACGGCGAACCGTGCCCCGAAGCGATGGTTGAAAGCGGGTTGGAGCATATCCGCATCCTGCAGGACAACGATTTCCACGAATTCAAGATCAGTGTGAAGGCCAGCGACGTATTCCTATCCGCCGCCGCTTATCAGGGCATTGCCGAGGCTACCGACGCCCCCATCCACCTAGGGATCACCGAGGCAGGGGGGCTGGTGTCCGGTACCATCAAATCGGCCATCGGGCTGGGTAACCTGTTGTGGATGGGTATCGGAGACACAATCCGTGTCAGCCTGTCTGCTGATCCGGTTGAAGAAGTGAAGGTGGGTTATGAGATCCTGAAGTCTCTGGGTCTGCGCCATCGCGGTGTGAACATCATCTCGTGCCCGTCCTGCGCGCGGCAGGGGTTCGACGTGATCAAGACGGTTGAGGCGCTTGAGCAACGACTGGAACACATCAAGACCCCGATGAGCCTGTCCATTATCGGCTGCGTGGTCAACGGCCCGGGTGAGGCCTTGATGACCGATGTCGGCTTTACCGGCGGTGGGGCTGGGTCGGGTATGGTCTATCTGGCGGGCAAGGCAAGCCACAAGATGTCCAACGACCAGATGATCGACCACATCGTCGAAGAGGTCGAGAAGAAGGCAGCTGAGCTGGACGCCGCGCAGGAAGCGGCAGAATAACTTAACCTCGGGTGGGCAGAATTAGATCGCTGGCATCTGCTGTGTTGCACAGTGAATCCCGCCGCCAGATTGCCCTAGTACGTCCACGTTCAGGGCAATGACCTCGCGCCCAGGATAGTGGCGGGCAATTGCGTCCTGCGCCAATAGGTCGGTTTCATCATCTCCGAACTCAGGCATGATCACACCATTATTGCACACATAATAGTTCACATAAGACGCGACGAAATCCAGGTCTCTGATGCGCGGTGAATGGGGCTCTGGGATCACCTCGATTTGCAGCCCTTCGGCGGCCAATCGGTCGTGTGTATCCAGTGCAGCCAGATGAAATGGGTCCCGCATGTCGGGCTCATCGGGCAGGTTCATCAAAACGCGCCCCGGCCCCGTGAACCGAGCCAATGAGTCGATATGGTAATCGGTGATATCTTCGCCCCATACCCCGTCGGACCAGATCATGCGCTCTGCTCCGTAGGCGGCCAGCAAGCGCATTTCGATCTGGTCGCGCGATAGGCCGGGATTGCGGTTCTTGTTCACCCACGAGCTTTCATGCGCCATGAGCAGCCCGTGCCCGTCTTGTTCAACCCCTCCAGCCTCGCCTTGTAAACCGCTTGGTAGCAGGGGCAGGTCCAAATGATCCGCTACGCGACCAGCGATACGAGCGTCATGCGTATGGACCTGCTTCTTGCCCCAACCATTGAATTGAATTTGACGGATCGCCAACTGACCGCTGTCATTAACGACGAATACGGGCCCGGAGTCGCGACACCAAAGGTCTTCGGTTGGAATGTCCCAGAGTTCGATTGCTGACGAGAGTTTACGCTTTGCCGATGCATGCTCAGCCGCAGAAGCCAGCATGACCACGGGCTCAAATGCGGATACGGCATTGGCTATGTCGGCGATGGCCTGTTGCGTGTCTTCCAGATGGGCTGCATCCCAATACACCCGTCGGCTGCTAGGCCATTGCATAAAGGTGCGCTGATGGCGGGTTTCCTCGGCGGGTACAAAATAGCCCAAGTCCGGTTGCGATGCAGAGTGATTGGACCAACCCATCAATCCCAGCGCCCCTCCTGTCAGGATCAAATGCCTTCTGTTCATGGCAATCTTATATCGGTCCCCGGACGTTAAAGCACGTTATCGTTTCATGGCCCGGATGTAGTTAGGGTTTTGGACCTTCTGATTGACGCACTGTAGGCTGGCCAGTGCGAAGGCTTGCAGGGTCGAACCCTTAGGGTCAAAGGCATTGGCATTTCGCACCATCCCTGACCCAGTTTCCCCCGCATAGCGGATGACCTTACTTGGCGGATGAGTGCTTGGCGTGCAGATCAAACCATCCAACAACAACAGCAAACAGGTTGTCAGGGGAAAGGCCCGCGGCAATATTCAGCCCTTCTTGAACCTTTACAGCATCTTCATAAGATATCCATTTTCCAGGTATGTCTTCACCAAACACACCCGATGCACTGGTTATAAACTTGTGATCGGGAACCGGTCCGTGCGGTGATGAAGGTGAAATCGTTTGGTGCTCTACATATTTCTGGTTGGAAAACTTGAACCTGTCATACCCGTTCTTGTGCAAAGTCTCGAGCATATCCAGGCTTCCGTTTTCAACCGACACATATTTCGGCAGATTAGGCAGGTTCATAATTTGCGAAAGTGCAACGCTGTCAAGGCCTTCTATGTCGATCTTAACGTAAAGGATTTGCTTGGAAACCGGCCCCAATTCCTCGGAAAGATCAACTGCCGGAACAACGATTTTTTCGGCCCCATCCTTCCGGCTTCCGATCCTCTCATTTACCGAGCTCCAGGCCGAATTGAACTTGTTCACGTAGAAAGTGACCTCATCCGCCGTGCCGTCGGTTACAGCACAATTTCTGATATCGACGCCATCCACGCCTAGGTCTTCGAAATGCTTGGTTACGGCAGCACACAAATCTGGGATGGCCTCGACGGCGATGACGTTGAACCCTCTTTTACGGTAATAGACCGTGTCTTTACCGTCATTCATGCCGATGTCGACGATAATGCTTTTACGGGCTTCGGGATACAAAGGTTTAGCCGAAGTACCGCTTTCCACTGGCAGTGGCTTGGCAAGCGGCTTTTTCTTGCCACGCAGAACACGACCTGCTTCGCGTACGCTTCGCGCCGCGCGGGACAGTCCAGATTTCTTGTTATTGCTCATGCGTGCCTCTGACTTTGGATAAATTACTTTAGCGTGTTCAATGCCCGAGACCAAAATCTCGTTCAACACAAAAATTTGGATTTCAAACCTTGATAGGTTTGCGTGGCAATAGGTTGCTGAACAAGTCCGACCTATTGCCCGGATACTTGCGTCAGAAGCGAGAGTGGGGGGCGGGTGAACCGCCCCTTTACTCAGCCTTGTTCAGCGCGCACGCCTTTGGCGATTTGAAGCATTTGATCCGCGGGCAGGAAACCGCGCAGCATTTCAGTGCCCAAAACAAACGACGGCGTTCCCGAAATCTGCATCCGTTGTGCAAGGGCGCGGGTGCGGGTGATCTCATCGGTCACCTGATCGCTGTCCATCGCCGCGACGATTGCGTCGCTGTCCAGACCCAAACCATCGGAAATGCGGCGCAGAGAAACCTCGGTGGGTTCGCCGCCAAATTCCAGCAGGGCGTCGTGAACTTGCTTGTATGCGTCGTCGCCGGCCACATGTTTGGTCGCCACCGCAAAACGCGAGGACAAGACCGAAGCTTCGCCCAGAATCGGGAATTCCTTGATCACCAAACGGATATTGCCGTCTTCTGCCAGCAGGTCAGCGACTTCGGGCACTGCGCGTCGGCAATAGCCGCAACGATAGTCCATGAACTCGACCAGAGTAATGTCACCTTCTGGATTGCCACCCACCCAGCTATAGCCGTCATTGAACAGCTCATCGGCATTGGCGGCCACTAGTTCTTGGTCAGCGGCGGCCTCGGCAACCGCGTTGCGTTGTTCAAGGATGTTAATCGCCTCGATGATCACCTCGGGGTTCTCCAGCAGGTATTCGCGCACCTGGGCTCCGAATTCTTCCTTTTCCGAGGCGCTGAGCGCGTTCAAATCCAACGCTTGCGCAGGGCCAGTGATCAAGGAAAGCCCCAGTAGGGCGGGTGCTGCATGTCTGAGGATCATTTCCGTTTCCTTTTTGCTTTCTTAGCGCGTTCCGAGGCAATCAGCACATCCTGCGCCCTTTGCCAACCCGGTGAGCCTTCGGGCAACTGCCCAAGTGCCCGTTTTGCGTGAATGCCCGCGTCGGCCAGCCGACCGTGCAAGGCATATCGTTCCGCGGTCACGACCGAAGCCATGCCATTATTGCCGACCTTCGCATATGCGACCCCTAGATCCTGCATTAGTCGGGCGTTTCGGTAGTCTCTTTGACGTGCCTTTACAAGCATTTGCAAGGCGTTCTTTGTCTGACCTTGCGCCAGTAATGCACGCCCGTACCCAGCCAGGATCAATGCGTCATTCGGGGCCATTTCAACAGCTTTGCCATAGGCTTTCACGGCGTCCTGCATTTGCCGGTTTTCCAGTAAAATCTGGCCCTTAAGCTCATAATAGAACGGATCATTTGGGCGAATGGCCAGGGCGCCATCTATGGCGGCGCGGGCGTTGGCCAGATCATGGTTCTGATGATAGGCCGATGCCTCACGCATCAGGCGGACGTCTTGCGCGTTTTCCTCTTTTGCGCGTCGCATGGTCCAAGTCGGGGATCGGAGGAAAGCCGAAAGCTTACCCTTGACCCGCGCGAACCAGTAGTCGGCATTTGGGTCTGATTTGGACCAGTCGCCAGATTGCGCTAGAAACCTCTCGGCCACGCGCAGGCGTTCGCGGCTGGTGGGATGCGACCGCATGTAGGGGTCTTGATTGACGGCATTAAGCAACTCTTGCCCTGCGAATTTTCGATGCAGTTCAACCATCCCGATGGGCGAGATACCGGCCCATCTGAGATAGCTGGCCGCGCTTTGGTCGGCCGAGGATTCTTCGGCGCGGGTATGCCCCAGAAAACTGCGCAGGGCAGCACTTTGGGTTCCTGCGGCAATGCCTACTGCGGCCTCACCACCACCGGCGGCAGCGGCAATTAGGGCCAGCGCAGTCCCCAACCCCGCCTTACGCTGTGCTGCGCGTAGATTTTGCGTCCGGCGGGCCAAATGGCCATTGGCGATGTGCGCGGCTTCGTGTGCGATCACGGCTTGCAGCATTTCGGGGCTTTCGACTGTCAGGATCAGCCCGTAATTCAGGTAAATCGCGCTGTAATCGATGACAAAGGCGTTGAACGTGCGATCATTGACGACAAATATCTTGACCCGATTGGTGTTCAGCCCGGCCGCACGTAGGATCGGAAAGGCCAGTTCGCGCAGCCCATGTTCGATATCGGGGTCTCGGATCAGGCCCTGAGCGTTTGCCGGAACAAGGCTTGCCATCCATGTCACTGCGACCAGCAACAGGGTCGGGATTGACGCCACCCTGGATAAGCGTTCAAAAGCCATGGCTGAAACATGGGAGATTGGCATGAGAAACTCAACCCGGTCCGGGGTCGATCCCTTTATCGTGATGGACGTGATGGAGGCCGCGCGCCGCGCCGAAGAGGCCGGGCGCCACATTATCCATATGGAGGTCGGCCAGCCCGGCACCGGTGCACCCAAGGGGGCTGTTAAGGCTCTGGCGAAGGCCATGGAGCAAGCCCCGTTGGGTTATACGGTCGCGTTGGGATTGCCTGAGCTGCGGCAACGGATCGCACGTCTGTATGGCGATTGGTATAATGTTGATCTGAACCCCGAACGCGTTGTGATTACTCCGGGATCTTCTGGCGGATTTCTACTGGCCTTCACTGCGCTGTTCGACAGCGGCGACCGCGTCGGTATCGGCGCGCCGGGCTATCCGTCTTACCGGCAGATTCTGAAAGCACTGGGTTTGGTGCCGGTTGATCTTCCGACCGCGCCGGAAAACCGCCTGCAACCCGTGCCCACAGATTTCGCAGGGCTTGATCTGCAGGGGCTGATGGTCGCGTCACCTGCCAATCCGACCGGTACCATGCTGAACCATGCGTCAATGGGCGCACTGATCGAGGCGACGCACAGGCAGGGAGCCTCGTTCATCAGTGATGAGATTTACCATGGTCTGGAATATGAGGCCAAAGCCGTCACGGCGCTGGAGTTGACGGATGATTGTTATGTGATCAACTCATTCTCGAAATATTTCTCGATGACCGGTTGGCGTGTTGGCTGGATGGTCGTGCCCGAGGATCAGGTGCGCGTCGTCGAGCGCATCGCCCAGAACATGTTCATCTGTGCCCCCCATGCCAGCCAGTTAGCCGCACTAGCCGCGATGGATTGCGAGGCGGAATTGCAAGCCAATCTAGACGTTTACCGCCGCAATCGCACGTTGATGTTGGACGGTTTGCCCAAGGCCGGGTTCACCAATATCGCGCCACCTGACGGGGCGTTCTACGTTTACGCCGATGTCTCCGACCTGACCGAAGACAGTCGCGCCTTCGCGGCCGAGATTCTGGACAAGGCCGGGGTGGCCGTGACGCCGGGGTTGGATTTTGACCCAGTACGCGGGCATCACACGCTGCGGTTTTCCTATGCGCGATCAACGGCGGATATCGAAGAAGGTCTGATGCGGCTTCAACGGTTCATGGCTGAACGCGGCGCGATCACATCTCCGGCGTAAGCCGTTCACAAATTAGCTTCGGTCCGCTAGTCTGACCGCCAAACGATCTCGGGAAAACTTGAGGCCATGAGCAGGATTTTCTACGCCATTGCGCTGATCTGGGCGCTCAGCAGTGCTGCGCTCGCGCATGATTTCAGCGCGCTTGCGCGGGTTTTGCCCGACGATAGCCGCATAACTCAAGATGGTCGCGCCGGAGTTCGCGTTGAACTTGGCCTCAGTCAGGGCGTTCCTTACCGCGTCTTCACACTGCGTGATCCGTACCGCGTCGTGCTGGACTTTCAGGAGGTCGATTGGACTGGGCTGGACGCCGACACTTTCCTTCAAACCGATCGGATCAGTGACGTGCAATTCGGCGCCTATGTGCCCGGCTGGTCGCGTATGGTGTTGGAACTTGGTGCGCCGCTGGCCGTTGATACCTCTGACCTGAGGGTGGATCAGGTCAATGGAACAGCGCGACTGTCGCTTGGCCTGAGCGGCACCGATTTCGACAGCTTCGCCGCCAGCGCCGGGGCGCCGCGCCAGCCGGGATGGGACCTGCCGGAACCGTCGGTGACGCCTGCCAAACCCGGTCCAAACGGAACACGCCCTTTGCTGGTTATGCTGGACCCAGGCCACGGCGGCATTGATCCGGGGGCCGAGGTCGCGGGAACAAACGAGAAGACCCTGATGCTGACCTTCGCGCGCGAGTTGCGGGAAACACTGCTGCGAGCCGGGGGATATCATGTGGTAATGACCCGCGTGGACGACCATTTTGTTAGCCTGGAACGACGCATAGCTCTGGCGCATCGGGCGGGCGCGGATGTGTTCATCTCGCTGCACGCCGATATCCTGTCCGAGGGTCGTGCGCATGGTGCAGCTGTCTATACACTGTCCGACGATGCCTCGGATGTGGCCAGCCACAAATTGGCTGAACGTCACGATAGGGGCGATCTGATCTCGGGTGTGGACCTGAGTGGTGCCGACGACCAGGTGGCCGACATCCTGCTGGATATCGCGCGGCAAGAGACCAAACCACGCACTGATGCGTTGGCGCGGGCCGTGGCCGACGGGATGACGCAGCAGGGCGGGCCGATGAATAACCGCCCAATTCGCACGGCATCCTTTTCTGTACTAAAGGCGGCGGATATCCCGTCGATTTTGGTCGAGCTTGGGTTTCTGTCCAGCCCCAGAGATCTGAAAAACGTCACGAATCCAGAATGGCGCAAAGGGATGGCGCGCGGAATCCTGAACGGGTTGGAACAATGGCGGCAGGACGATCTGGTCAAACGCGCCCTGATTGGGCAGTGACCCTGCGGCGCAAACCGGCTAATATTGGCCATCGTGTTTTGACCCTGCGCCAGGGCACCACTATATAGGCGGCAGCGCGAGTAAAAGGCAGTAACGTGATCCGTTTCATTCTTTCGTTTTTCGGGGCGATCTTCAGCCTCGTCACCTTGGGTATTTTTATGGCTGCGTTGGTGATCGGCGCGGTGTTCTGGATGTATGGGCGCGACCTGCCCAGCCATGAATCGCTGGCACAGTATAAGCCGCCGACGATCAGCCGGATCTATTCAGGTGAAGGGCAACTGATCGACGAATTCGCGCAGGAACGCCGCCTGTTTACTCCGTCCGAGGAAATCCCCGACCTGGTTAAGCAGGCATTCATCTCGGCCGAGGACAAAAACTTTTACACCCACCAGGGTTATGACCCGCGCGGTATTGTCGCAGCCGGTGTTGAGGCGGTGAAATCTAAAGGTGAAAATGTTCGTGGTGCGTCCACGATCACGCAGCAGGTGATGAAGAACTTCCTGCTGTCCGGCGACCGCCGGGCCGAGCGCAAGATCAAGGAAATCATCCTCGCCACCCGGCTTGAGGATACGCTGGACAAGGAACAGATCCTCGAACTTTATATGAACGAGATCTTTTTGGGCCAGAACTCGTATGGTGTGACGGCTGCGGCGCAGACCTATTTCAACAAGACGTTGCAGGAACTGGCCCCGCATGAGGCGGCCACACTGGCCGCAATGCCCAAAGCGCCGTCCGATTACCATCCGGTTCGCCAGAAAGAACGCCTGCTGGCGCGCCGTGATTACGTGCTGCGCGAAATGCACCAGAATGGCTATATCGATAAGGTGACCTATGAGTCCGAGGTCGATGCACCCCTGCGCTCAGTCCAGAATGGCGATTTTGAAAGTTTCCGTACTGCGCTGCCACCGCGTGACTATTTCACCGACGAAATCCGCCGCCAGCTGAGCGAGGATTTTGGCGAGGGTGAGTTCTTTACTGGCGGCTTTACCGTTCGCGCCTCGGTGGACGAAGAGATGCAGGTTGAAGCGGCCAAGGCCCTGCGTACCGCGCTGCAGAAATACGACCGCTCGCGCGGTAAATGGCGCGGCACGAAAGAAGTGATCGCCGATGAGAAACTGACCGACGAAGCCCAGTGGCGCGAAGCGCTGGCGATCTTGGAAATCCCACGCGACGTGGTGCTGCCGACGCAGTGGTATCCGGCGGTGGTTTTAAATGTGGCCGATCAATCCCTGACGGTCGGTATCGAGAACGGCCCAGCCGACGGCGTTGTGCCGCGTTCCGATATCAAATGGATGCAGGGCGATTTCGCCGCCAATTTCAAACGCGGTGACGTCATCCTGGTCATGGCCGGCGAAGAAGGTCAGTGGTCGGCGCGTCAAATTCCCGAAGTACAGGGCGGATTTGTCGCGATGGACGTGAATTCAGGCCGCGTTCTGGCGATGCAGGGCGGGTTCTCGTATCAGGATACGGTGTTCAACCGCGCTACGCAGGCGCAGCGTCAGCCGGGGTCCAGCTTTAAGCCTTTTGTTTACGCGGCGGCACTGGACAGTGGTTATAGCCCAGCAACAATCGTGGTGGACGCCCCGATCGAGGTGAATACGCCGCAGGGTTTGTGGCGGCCCAAGAACTCGACAAACAAGTTCTATGGTCCGACGCCGCTGCGCACCGGGATCGAGCAGTCGCGGAACCTGATGACGATCCGTCTGGCGCAAGAGGTCACGATGCCCGTTGTGGCGGGCTACGCTGAGCGTTTCGGCGTTTACGATCGGATGGGTGCATTCCTTGCCAACTCGCTGGGGTCCGAGGAAACCACGCTATACAAGATGGTCGCTGCCTATGCGATGTTCGCCAATGGTGGCGAGCGGGTCGAGCCTACCCTGGTCGACCGAATTCAGGACCGGTTCGGCAAGACGATTTACCGACATGACGACCGCCAGTGTGTGGACTGCAACTCTAGCTGGCTTGAGCCGGACGAATCGCCCACGATCGTGACCGATCGGTGGCAGGTTATGGATGCGATCACCGCATATCAGTTGACGTCGATGATGAAGGGCGTGGTGGATCGGGGAACTGCGTCGAGCGTCGTTAATCTGCCGGTGCCCACAGCGGGTAAAACCGGTACGACCAACGAATCCAAAGATGCGTGGTTTATCGGCTTTACGTCCAATATCGTGGCCGGCTGCTATATCGGGTATGACCGCCCGCGCCCGATGGGGCGGGGGGCCTATGGCGGTACAATGTGTGGCCCGGTTTTCCAAAGCTTTATGGAAAAAGCTGTCGAGAAATATGGCGGCGGTCCGTTTGAGGTGCCCGAGGGTGGCCACTTTATCAAAATCGACCGTTTCAGCGGCGCGCGTCTGCCTGCGGATGCGACCGGGGATTATGTCGTGGCCGAATATTTCCGCGATGGCGTCGACGGCTTTATTGACCGCGTGTATGACGGCGGCTTTGCGGTCGGCTCGGACCTGCCGCTTTTCGAAGAGGTCAACACTGGCCGTCAGGTGACCACATCAACCGGGAATACCGTCACGGTTGGCCCCAATGCCAGCCAGGGTGATCTATCGACTGGTGGGCTTTATTGATCTGCCATTGTCAAGAATTGGCCGAGTAAATCAGCTTCACTATCGTTTGTGATCGTGCCTTTCGATCGCCAGAATATCGACAATGCGCATTTAGTGGCGGCCCATTGCGCTAGGCGTTTGGGCTGCACGTACATAGCTTGCGAATACAGCGCAATACACCGAACCATCTGTTCCGGTTGGCGCACAAGCTCGGGCATACCCTTTGGATGGCGTAAGGCATTGGCCAGCTCAAAGGCTGGATCACCTACGTATCCTTTTGGGTCGATGACCTTTAACCCATGCAGGGTTTGAATGACGTTATCATGGTGCAGATCACCATGCAGAGGGATAAGAATGTCCTGACTGTCGAGAAGTGTGCGAGCTAGGCCTATCGCGTCCGTCATGCTGTTTTTTAGGTGTTTCGGACAGTTTGGTGAGAAGGAGCACTGGAATAGCGGTGCAAAGACCGCGTTTAATACACTTAACCCGGTTGGATCGACCGGCGGTTTCGCATGCAAACGACGTGCAGCTCTGGCCAACGCGCTACACGCCCTGTCCACATCTCCGCGCCGCGCGACATCGCCCAGGGATGGACCTTCGAGCCAATCCATCAGAACGGCATTTCCCGCTTCGGCAATAATCTCGACACCACCACGATCTTTCCAACGCTCCAAAAGTTGTGCGGCTGGTGCTTCGTTTCCACGATCTGGTCTGCGGTACAGTTTCAAGATCGCCAGTGCCCCGTCGGGTGTCATGACTTTCCATAGCATAGCCAAGCCGGTGTTTGTGACCGGTTCAAGGATCGTCAGCCCCCAGCTCGGGGGGAACTCGAGCGGTACATTGTTCATTCACACCTCACGCGGCTTGTGGTGCCCCGAACCTCTTGCTATCACGCAGGCCTGATTGAGCAAGTTGGGACAAGACCATGCGCGCCGAAACCCAGAATACCGTGGCGGAAATTGAAAAGTCGCTGGAGCTGCTGGCGCAGCGTATGGACTATGAAACCGCGCCCCACCGCCTTGAGGAATTCAATGCGCGCGTCGAGGACCCCAACCTTTGGGACAACCCCGAAAACGCGCAGAAATTGATGCGCGAACGTCAGTTGCTGGTCGACGCCATCGAAACCTATGAAACCATCAAAACCGATCTGAGCGACAATATCGAATTGATCGAGCTGGGAGAGATGGAGGAGGACGAAGAGGTTGTCACTGACGCCGAAAACGCCATCAAAAGCCTGAAGGCCAAAGCCGCCAAGAAAGAGCTAGAGGCGCTGCTGGATGGCGAGGCTGACGGCAATGATACGTTCCTTGAAATCAACTCGGGCGCGGGTGGTACGGAAAGCTGTGACTGGGCCTCGATGCTGGCGCGGATGTATGTGCGTTGGGCCGAGAAAAAGGGCTATACCGTCGAGCTGCAATCGGAGACCTCGGGTGAAGAGGCGGGGATCAAATCTGCCGCCTACAAGATTTCCGGTCATAACGCCTATGGCTGGTTGAAATCGGAAAGCGGCGTACACCGGCTGGTGCGGATTTCACCTTATGACTCGGCGGCTAAGCGGCATACGTCGTTCAGCTCGGTCTGGGTTTATCCGGTGGTTGACGACAATATTGAGATCGAGGTGAACCCCTCGGACATCCGTATCGACACATACCGGTCCTCGGGCGCGGGCGGTCAGCACGTCAACACCACGGACTCGGCAGTTCGGATCACGCACATCCCAACCGGCATTGTCGTGACCAGTTCCGAGAAGTCGCAGCACCAAAACCGCGATATCGCGATGAAGGCGCTGAAGTCGCGCCTGTATCAGCAGGAACTAGATCGCCGCAACGCTGACATTAACGCCGCGCATGAGGCCAAGGGCGACGCGGGATGGGGTAACCAAATCCGATCCTATGTTCTGCAGCCTTATCAGATGGTGAAGGATCTGCGCACCAACCATGAGACATCAGACACCAAAGGTGTGCTGGACGGTGATCTGGACGGGTTCATGGCAGCCACACTGGCGTTGAACGTGGCGGGTAAAAGCCGGTCCGAGGCGCAGGGCGACTAAGGCGGGCAGGGGGCTCTGCTCCCTTCTCCGCAAGCGGAGCCTCCTCCGAGATATTTTTAGCCAGATGAAGCGGATCCCAGTTTTCTGTGGGAACGGAAAAGATTCATTTAAACAGCGGGTTTAAATGGAGGGATGCCCCGGCTAGGTTGACCTTGCAAAAGGGACGAACCTGGGATGAATCTGAGCCAAGCAACTGCAAGTGACCTCTTGAACGCGCTGACGGACCGGCAGGTGTCGGCGCAAGAGGTGATGCAGCAAACGCTGGAGCGGATAGGCAAGGTCAACGAGGCCGCGAACGCCATTGTGGCTTTGCGCGAGCGGGATGATTTAATGGCCGAGGCCCGCGCTTTAGATGCTGGGCCAATCCGTGGCCCCCTGCATGGGTTGCCGATTGCGGTCAAAGATCTGGTGAACGTGGCGGGGATCGTAACGTCGCAGGGATCTCCGATTTTTCAGGATCACGTTGCGCAAAGGGATGATCTGATTGCCGCGCGGATGCGGGCTGCCGGGGCGATCCTGATCGGCAAGACCAATGTTCCCGAATTCGGGCTGGGGTCCCATACTTTCAATCCGGTCCATGGCGCGACGACGAACCCATATAATCCGGCCCGGACCTGCGGCGGGTCATCCGGCGGCGCGGCGGTGGCATTGGCCACCGGCATGGTGGCGCTTGCGGATGGGTCAGATGCGATGGGCAGCCTGCGCAACCCGGCGGCTTGGAACAATGTTTACGGGTTCCGGCCAAGTTGGGGACGGGTGCCGTCTGAACCGGTAGGTGATGGCTTTCTGCATCAGCTGTCCACGCTTGGCCCGATGGCGCGCAGCCCCGAGGATCTGGGCCTGCTGCTGGATGTTATTTCGGGGCCGGATGCGCGGCAGCCGTTTGGTGAGACCACGCCCAAAGTGTCGCCGGTGCAGGCGGCAGACATGCGCGGCTTGCGGATCGGGTGGCTGGATGACTGGGGAGGGGCCTATCCATTTGAGGATGGCATACGTGCGCAATGTGAAAGTGCTTTGAATGTGTTCACTCAACTGGGGGTCAAGGTCATCCCCGTTGCGCCGCTGTTTGAGGCTGAGCGCCTTTGGAACAGCTGGACAACCCTGCGATCCTGGAGCGTGGCCGCAAGCCTTGTGCCGCTTGCAAATGAACGTGACGTGTTGAAAGACACGGCGCAGTGGGAGTTGGACCGAGGCCAGTCCCTGACAGCGATGCAAGTGCATGAAGCCAGCGTCATCCGGTCCGAGTGGTTTCGATGCGTGGCAGAGTTGATGCGCGACTATGATGCCTTGGTGTTGCCGTCTGCGCAGGTTTGGCCCTTTGAGATTGAGACGCCATACCCAACGGAAATTGCCGGTCGACGGATGGATACCTATCATCGGTGGATGGAGGTCATGGTGCCAGTCAGCCTGATCGGTTTGCCCTGTTTGTCAGCACCGGCGGGTTTCGGAGACAATGAACTGCCGATGGGAATCCAGGTGTTTGGCCCACGCGGATCCGACGCCCGCATCCTGTCGATTGGCGCAGCCTATCACGCCGCCACCATGTGGCCGCAAAAACGACCGGCCCAACCATAGGGTCGGCAAGGGAGGAGGACAGAACATGGACAAGCCATTTGGTGTTCCCGAAATGGGGCCGGTGAATTTGGGGATGTTGCGCGAAGCCCTGCGCCGGGCCTGGGCCGACTTTCGCCGGGCGCCGGTTTTTGGGCTTCTGTTTGCGGGGTTTTACGTGCTGGCCGGTTGGTTCATGGCTTGGATCACGTTGCAGACGGGCACGTCGTACTGGTTGGTTCTGGCTGCTATCGGGTTTCCTTTGCTGGGGCCCTTTGCGGCGGTGGGGATGTATGAAGTCTCGCACCGGCTGGAGCAGGGTGAGTCCTTGGAATTCAAGTCTATTTTCGGAGTGGTGGTTCAGCAGGGGCGCCGTCAGTTGCCCTCGATATGCGCGATCATCGTGGTGATGTTTTTATTCTGGTTCTTTCTAGGCCACATGATCTTTGCCCTGTTCATGGGGTTGTCGACGATGACAAACGTGTCGACCTCGTTAGATGTGTATTTAACCGCCAACGGGTTGACGATGTTGGCTGTGGGAAGCGTCGTGGGGGCTGTGTTCGCGACGGTGCTTTATATGATCACTGTCCTTTCAATCCCGATGCTATTGGACCGAGAGCTGGATTTCGTGACCGCAATGATCGCCAGTTTCAGCTATGTCCGTGATCATTTCAGTGTCATGTTTCTGTGGGGAATCTTCATCGCCATCCTGACTTTCCTGGCCATGATCCCGTGGTTTTTGGGCTTGTTTATCGTGTTGCCGCTGTTGGGGCATGCTAGCTGGCATTTGTATCGGCTGATCACTCAAGCGTCGGGCGAAAACGCTGCGTGACGTCAGCTTGCCGCTTGCTGCAACGAGCGTTCTGCGCGGCGGGCCGTTCGCGCGGCTGCCAGAACGGCCGAGGGGTCTTCGCCCAGATGACGCAATAGAATGCGTCGGGTGGTTGTCTCGCTGGCGGTCGTTCTGGATAAGCAGATTGCCACGCCGCGCCAACGGTCCGAATGGTCCTCGGTCCCGCGTGTCACCAGATAAATACGGCTGTTTTGCGAGGCTCGGCTGGACATCAGGATATAAATCTGGCGGCCCGCACAGGCGGCGATGCCTTGGACTTCACGTTCAGTCGGGGCGGCGCTTGGCATGCCTGGGCGGGGCTCATAACCACGCACTAGCGTACATTGCGGCAACCGGCGCGCGTGAATCAACCTGTGCCGCGAGGGCTTAGGATCATCCAGCTCGGTCTCGGTTGCATAATAGAACCCCGCCGGGAATAGGTTCTCGGTCAGTGTTGTAGGACCCGAGCCCAGAAAATCCGTAAGGGCGGATGCCGCTGGATGCGTCGGAGAGCGGTCGATCTCGTCCAGCGGGCGCAGCAGAATACGGGCGTCCACTTCGAAAAACCGGCAAATCCGGTCCAGTACGTCAGGTCTTGGAAAACTCTCGCCACCAAGGTATCGGTTGAATTGCGTCCGGTTGACGCCCAATTGTCGGCAAAGTTCTGATACTGATGTATATTGCTGCGCAAGTTGCCTGAGATTGGCGCCGAACATCCTGCGCAATTCGTCCGGATTACGGATGTCTTTGGTCATAGGTGTCCCAGGTTCTCGCGACTTGTTTTATAGTACGCAACATGTTCGACCTAACGGTCGACACAACGCACATATCGTACAGATGACACGAACGGGCGCATCCCAACGCCACGTCACACCGAGAGGCTAACGTCCAATCTTACAAACGCAATAGGCTTTATCTTGTTTTGTGTGATCTTTTCGGGCTGTTTTGCACAAAAAACCGGCACTCGGCCAGATTTAGCCTAAAGGCAAACAAATCAAACCGAAGTTTCCCCACCCTTATCGAACGGCCCGACCGGGTGGGGCAAAGTTCATTCGCCGCGCAACAGGGCCGCGACACCGGTGCGGGCCACTTCGACCAGACCCAGCGGGCGCATCAGATCGGCAAAGGCGTCGATCTTGTCCGGTGCGCCGGTGATTTCAAAGATGAACGAGTTCAGCGTGCTGTCGACCACATTGGCGCGGAAGATGTCGGCCAGACGCAACGCCTCGACCCGTTTGTCGCCTGCGCCAACCACTTTGATGATCGCAAGCTCACGCTCGACCGCGTCGCCTTCGACGGTCAAATCATGCACGTCGTGAACGGTGACGATACGACCCAGCTGCGCCTTGATCTGCTCGATCACCTGCGGCGTACCGGTGGTGACGATGGTGATACGGCTCAGATGTCCGGTGTGGTCGACCTCGGCCACGGTCAGGCTTTCGATGTTGTAACCACGGCCCGAGAACAACCCGATCACACGGGCCAAGACACCGGGTTCGTTTTCGACCAGAACCGCAATCGTGTGGCGCTCCTGCACGTCCGAAAAGGTCGGGCGTAGGTTATAGGCCGAATGGCGGGTAGAGCCTTTTTTGATATGTAGGGCAGACATTTACGTCCCTTTCATCATTCTTGTGGTGTTGGGCGCTCCGCCGCGCCCAACAAATTTCGTCAAACCAGAACCGAGCCTTTGGAATCGATCACGCCCTGCGTTTCGGCCTCGCCCAGCAGCATCTCGTTATGGGCCTTGCCCGACGGGATCATGGGGAAGCAGTTCTCGTGCTTTTCCACCAGACAGTCAAAAATCACCGGACCGTCATAGTTGATCATCTCCATGATCGCGTCATCCAAATCGGCGGGGTCAGAACACAGGATACCCTTGGCGCCGAACGCCTCGGCGAGCTTGACGAAATCGGGCAGGGCCTCGGACCACGAATGCGAGTACCGCTCGCCATGCAGCAGTTCCTGCCACTGACGAACCATGCCAAGGCGTTCGTTGTTCAGGATGAACTGTTTCACCGGCAGGCGGTACTGAACGGCCGTGCCCATTTCCTGCATGTTCATCAGCCACGACGCCTCGCCGGCCACGTTGATCACCAGCGCGTCAGGGTGCGCCATCTGCACCCCGACAGAGGCCGGGAAGCCATAGCCCATCGTGCCCAGACCACCCGAAGTCATCCAGCGGTTAGGGTCTTCGAACCCAAGATACTGTGCGGCCCACATCTGATGTTGACCGACCTCGGTCGTAATGTAGCGGTCGTGATTTTTGGTCAGCTCTTCAAGGCGTTGCAGCGCATGTTGCGGTTTGATGGTCTTTTCGCTGTTGGTGAACGCCAGGCAATTCACCTTGCGCCAATCGCTGATCTGCGCCTGCCATTTCTTGACGGCAGCCGCATCGGTTTTGCGCCCGCGCGACTTCCAGACCTTGAGGATATCCTCAAGCACATGCGCCACGTCGCCGACAATCGGGATGTCCACGCGGATCACCTTGTTGATCGATGACGGATCAATGTCGATATGCGCTTTTTTCGAATTCGGCGAGAACGCATCAATCCGCCCGGTGATCCGGTCGTCGAACCGTGCGCCGACATTGATCATCAGGTCGCAGTCATGCATCGCCAGGTTGGCCTCGTACAGGCCGTGCATCCCCAACATGCCCAGCCAGTTTTCACCCGACGCCGGATAAGCGCCCAGACCCATCAGAGTCGAGGTGACTGGAAAGCCCGTCGCATCAACCAATTCGCGCAGCAATTGGCTGGCAGCAGGGCCCGAGTTGATGACACCGCCGCCAGTGTAAAAGACCGGCTTCTTTGCGGTCTCGATTGCCGCAACCAGTTCGGTGATCTCTTCCAGATCGCCTTTCAGAACCGGTTGGTAGTGCGATGTTGACGGTTTTGGCGCGGTATACTCACCCGAGGCAAACTGAACGTCTTTGGGAATATCGACCAGCACCGGCCCGGGGCGGCCCGAGATGGCGACGTGAAATGCCTCATGCATGGTCTCAGACAGCGAATCCGTGTCCTTCACCAGCCAGTTATGCTTGGTGCAAGGGCGGGTGATACCGACTGTGTCGGCCTCTTGAAAGGCGTCCGAGCCGATCATGAAGGTCGGAACCTGCCCGGTCAGAACAACAATCGGGATCGAGTCCAGCAACGCATCGGTCAGGCCGGTCACCGCGTTGGTGGCGCCGGGTCCAGAAGTCACCAGTGCAACGCCGGGTTTGCCGGTTGACCGGGCATAGCCTTCGGCGGCGTGAACCGCGCCCTGTTCGTGGCGCACCAGAACGTGCCGAATGTCGTTTTGCAGAAAGATCTCATCATAGATCGGTAGCACGGCGCCACCGGGGTATCCGAATACCGTGTCCACGCCCTGATCCTTGAGGGCCTGAACTACCATCTTTGCGCCGGTCATCTCACGTGTCATCTGCTTTGCTCCGTTCGCGACATGTGTCTTGCGTTTAGCATAAAAAAAGCCCCCGAGATTTTTCGGAGGCGCATGGGTTCGATTATGGTTTACCGTTACCGGCCCATGCGCGTGTTTCCTACGATTACGACTAGCGCTTTCATCGCCAGAGGCTCCTTTTCAGCTTGGCAGGGACATTATGGGCGGGCGAAAGGGGCGTCAACAGGCAATCGTACCAATTTTGTAACCTGAGATGCAGATTTTGCGACATTTTATTGCGCAGATTGCCGCAGGTTGGGAATTTCCGCGAATTTCAACCTGCTCATGATGGTTTGGGCCGGCAAATGGCAGGTCTGAAAGCGTCAAGGCAATGTCCAAAATTGACATGAGCGACCCGGTTCTGTGCGGCACGCTGGTCTCAATTGAATAAGTATCGGAGGTGGAGAATGTTGCAGGACCTCATAGATCTTGGGCGATATCCAATCGATCGGCCCGGGTCGCGGGGCTATGATCAGACGATTGCAGATGTGCGGAAGGAACTTGATCAAGACGGCTGCGCAGTTCTGCCCGGATTTGTGCATGAGGACGGGTTGGAGTTGCTGGTGCGCGAGGCGGATGAGGTCGCCCCACAAGCGCATCGCTCATTCAATAGAACCAACGCATATTTCACCAAGGATGATCCGCGCTTTGGGATCGGCCATCCGATACGTCGCTTTTATGACCGCTCAAACGCCTTTGTTCCTGCGGATAATTTTCCCACTTCGGGTCCTTTGCGGCGAATTTACGAATATGAATGGTTCATGCCATTTGTCCGGGACGCATTGGATGAGCCCGAGGACCAGTTCTTTCGATATGATGATCCGCTGGCGGACGTGATCATTAACGTGGTCGAGGAAGGGCAGGGCTTTCCCTGGCATTTCGACACCAACAACTACACCGTTACGCTGGCCATTCAGAACGGAGAAGTCGGGGGCACCTTTGAATATGTGCCGAACCTGCGCACGGCCGAGGATGAAAACTTCAAGTCCGTGGCCTCGGTTCTGGACGGAGACAGGGCGCGGGTGCGAGAGCTGGAATTGCAACCGGGGGACCTACAGATTTTCAAGGGGCGGTACGCGCTGCATAGGGTAGCGCCAGTTACGGGTGCGCGCACCCGATATGTTGGGATCTTCTCGTTCGTTGAAGCCGAAGGGATGTGCGGCGGGGTTGAACGCACACGACAACTTTATGGGCGTGTGTTACCGCATCATCATGCGCGAGAAGGGATGCGAAAGGATCAATTGCTGGACTGAAAAATCTGGGGTTAAAATAAAGGGGTTTTCAGCGACCGGAGGGTCCGATGCCTAAGATTTTACAGCTCACGCCATTTGTTCTGTGTTCTTCCCTGCAAAAGCAGATTGATTTCTACTGCGACCGTTTGGGATTTTCTTGCGGGTTTCGGCAGGACAATTACGCCTTTTTGTCATTGGGGCCCGTGGCCATACGGTTATTGGAATGCCCGCCACGCGGTGACGGTCGCCCTTTGGGAGAAGATCAGTCGTTTTACATTGACATCGACGGGATCGACGCATTGTACGACAGTTTGCGACCGGGGCTGGCTGATCTGCCCGAAGGGCGCGTGCGCCCGCCGTTTGATCAGCCCTATCTGCAGCGCGAGTTTCACGTTATCGACGAAGACGGGACGTTGGTATTCTTTGGGCAGGATGTAAGCCCGAGGGGCTAGGGCCTCCCGCCCGTTGTCGATACGCCTGCGGCGCATCTCCTCCGGTTGGGCCGGGCAGCGCTGCGCGCTGCGGGTGTGCTTAGAAACCAGGGCTGGTGCCTTGCAAGACCCCGTGTTCCAGCGCGTATCGGGTCAGACCCGCAGTGGATGAGATACCCAGTTTGCGTTTGATGTTCTTGCGGTGGGTTTCCACCGTGCGCACAGAGATTTCCAAGGTCTGCGCCACTTCTTTGTTGGATTTTCCCTGCGCCAGCTCCAGCAGGATGGTCTGTTCACGGCCGGTCAGCGCCTCACGTGCGCTGTCTTGTTTGGGCTGCAGCGACCCGCTGGCACCGGTGCAAAGGTACTGCTCGCCGCGCATCACCGCGTCGATGGCCTGTTTGATCTCATCCGTCGGTACGTCTTTGAGAACGTAGCCTTTGGCGCCGTGGTTCAGCGCGGTGGAAATATATTCGGGGCTGTCATGCATCGACAGGATCAGAATGCGGGTTTCGGGCAGGCGTTCCAAAATCATCTCGGTGGCGCTGAGCCCACCCAAGCCAGGCATGTTCAGGTCCATCAGGATCACATCGGGGGAAAGATCGGCGACCTGATCGACGGCCTCTTGCCCGGTGCCAAGCGTGCAGACCACCTCAATGCCGGGATAACTTTCAAGGATCGACTGAATCCCTTCGGCCACCATCGGGTGGTCATCCACGATCAGGACCCGGATCGTCTGTGCGCTCATGTACCGGCCTTTCGGTTCGGAGTTGCGTCTTCCTGCGGCGGAAGCAAGTGGCTAAGCGGCAGGGTAACCTCGATCACGGTGCCGCCGTGCGGGCTGCGTGATGACAGAATACGCAGTGATCCGTCAAGCTGTTCGATGCGTTCCTGCATGTTGCGCAGCCCTATCCCAGTACTGACGCCTTCAGCCTCGCGGGGCAGGCCGCGACCATTGTCGGTGATGCGCATGGTGGCACCCTTTTTGTGACCGCGCAGATCAATTGTAACATGCGTTGCATCGGCGTGGCGTTCGATATTGGTCAGGGCTTCTTGTGCGATACGGTAAAGGGCGATCTTGGCGTCCTGATCCAACCGGTTTCGAAACACGACGGTCGAGAATTCGGTCTCAATCCCCGTGCGTTCGCGGAAATCGTCGGTCAGCGCCTTTACTGCGGGGCCAAGGCCCAGATCGTCCAGCACACCAGGGCGCAAATCGCGGCTGATGCGGCGCACCTCGGTGATTGCGGTGCCGAGATGCTCGATCCCCTTGTCCAAAGGAGCATGCGCCCCGTCGTCATCACCGCGTGCAAGCCGCCGTCGGGCATTGTCCAGCGCGTAGCGTACACCGACGAGTATCTGGCTGATCCCGTCATGCAATTCGCGCGCCACTCGGCCCCGCTCTTCCTCTTGCGCGTCGAGAACCCGCTGAGTCAGATCTTTCAGCTTGGCATCCGCCAGCCGTCTTTCCCGGAAATTCAGGAGCATGCCTGAGGCAAAAACGACCAGCACTGCCGCCAATGTAATTCCGCCGATATAATAGAATGTCCGGCGCACGCGGGCCTCGACCTCGGCCCGGGCGGCAGCGATTGAGGCAACGACGTCGTCAATGAACACGCCTGTGCCCACGGCCCACTGCCAACTGGGAAAGCTGGTGACGTAGGTGATCATCTGCGCCTCTTCCCCGGTCGAAGGTTTGGGCCAGAGATAGGAGTGATACCCCGCACCTTGTCGGGCTATCCGGATCAGTTCGTCCACGACAGGTGTGCCTTCGCTGTCAGTCAGGCCGGTCCAGTTCTTGTTGATCAGGTCGGTCTGGCGCGGGCTGACCAGATTAGTACCGTCATAGTCATAGACAAAAAAGAACCCGTCATCGCCGTAGATCATTGCCGACAGGATTTGCGCGACCTGATCCTTGGCCGCCTGATCATCGGGCTGGGCCGATCCGTAGACAAAATAAAATCCATTGCGGGCCTGGGTGACATAGTTGCGCAATTCGGCCTTTTTGGCTTCGATCAGCTGTGCCTCAAGCTGGTCAATCTCGCGTTCGGCCAGTTTGCGGGACTGATGCGCAACAAGGATGGCAATCGCCGCCACGGCCACAATCAGGGGCAGCGTCGCCAGCAGCGACAGCTTTTGCGCGTAGTTCGGTCGAAAGACGTTGCGGAATCTCCCCATGTCTCTGCGATAGGCAAATTTTGCGCAAAAAGCAAAGTCGGACCGTTCAAGGCCGGAAATAGGTAGGTGTCGAGTAAAAAAAACGCGGTGAATCCAGCGGTTTGACCCACCGAATGACCGTTTCTACGTAGTAGTAGGTATTTTCATCTTCAATTGCATAGATATGATCCGCCCCATCGACAACGACCAACTGCCCCAAGAGGCAGATCATGACTTTGGGAGGACTGACTATATGGATCGTCGTTCATTTTTGAAAACCACGGCACTGGGCAGCAGCGCGGCTGCAGCAACCGCGTTGGCGGCACCGGCATACGCGCAGGGCAAGCGAACCCTGACGATGGTGACATCGTGGCCGCGTGGCTTTGCCGTTCTGGATGACGCAGCCAGCTATATGGAGCAGATGGTCGGCGAGATGTCCGACGGTCAGCTGACCATCGACAAGAAGGCCCCGGGTGAACTGGTGGGCGCGCTGGAAGTGTTCGACGCCGTGTCGTCGGGCCAGGCCGACATGTATCACTCGGCCGACTACTACTTTATCGGGCAGCACCCCGGTTACGCATATTTCACCGCTGTGCCCTTTGGTGGCACCGCACAGGAACTGACCAACTGGTACTATCACGGCGGCGGCGAAGAGCTGCACGATGAGCTGGGCCAGATCTTTAACCTCAAAGGCCTGCTAGCCGGTAACTCGGGCTCGCAGTCCGGTGGCTGGTTCCGCAACGAGATCAACTCGGCCGCAGACTTCAACGGTCTGAAGTTCCGTATGCCCGGTCTGGGCGGCAAGGTGCTGGGCAAACTGGGCGCTTCGGTTCAGAACATTCCCGGTGGCGAGCTGTATCAGGCGCTGTCTTCGGGTGCGCTGGACGGTCTGGAGTGGGTCGGCCCGATGGCTGACGAACGCGCCGGCTTCCAGGAAGTTGCCAAGGTTTACTATACTGCGGGCTTCCACGAGCCGGGCTCGGGTCTGGCCGCATCGGTCAACCTGGATGTCTGGAACGACCTGACACCGGCACAGCAGGCAATCCTGCGTTATGCGTCGATGGCCACGACCCACTATCAGCTGGCCGAAACGCTGGCCAACAACGGTGCCGCACTTGCGCGTCTGCAATCGCAGGGCGTGAAAACGCTGCAATTCTCGGACGACGTTTGGGACGCGTTTGGCCAGGCATCCGCCGAGGTCATGGACGAAAACATGAACGACGAGCTGTTTGCCAATATCCGCGGTTCGTTCGAAGAGTCTCTGGCGACATCGGCCTCGTGGATCAACAAGTCGGATGGATACTACGTCCAGCAGCGTGTTCGCGTTCTGGGTGGCTAAGTAGGCGCCGGAAATCTCAGAGGCCTCACGAAAGTGGGGCCTCTTTTCAATACATATTCTCTGAATACCGTGGCCCCTGCTAAGGTGAAGATCACGGAAATTCAGTTGAGTGAGGGACATCATGGACGACAGCAGCTCGGTTGGTTTGACCGACGCTCTTGCCGCAGTCGGCGGCGGGATTGTCTGGGTTCTGCAAAATCTGGCCCAAGCCTTCTACAATATTGGCTACGCACTGACCCACCCAAGCCTCTGGCTGGATTGGTCCGATAAAGAAGCTGTCATGCGCTTCGTCTACTATGGCGGATCGGTTGAGTTCTTCTTTGCCGTTTTTGCAATTTTTCTGGTCATCACGATCATCGGCATGGTCCGCAACAACTTCATGTGGGGGTGTGTGCGCGGGCTGGAGGGGTTCACCAACACGCTGGGCCGGTTCTTTGCCTGGGCCGGTCTGCTGATGGTGTTGCAGCAGATCATCATCGTGATCATGCAGCGGATTTTCACCCGCCCCGACATCGTGATCGCCTTTGGCATTCCGTTGCAATACGACATCAGCTGGTATGCGGAAATGTTGAAGTTTTACAACGCTTTGGTGGTGTCTCTTTGCGTAGGGTACACCTTTGTGCAAGGCGGGCACGTGCGGGTTGATCTGTTCTATGCTCCGGCACGGTTCGGCACCAAAAAGGTGATCGACATGCTGGGCTCGGTGTTCTTCATGATGCCGCTGGCGGTGCTGGTCTGGATGTATGGCTGGTACTTTATGTGGCGGCACCTGATCGTGCCAAAGCCCTCGGCCAGTGACACGCTGGAGCGGTTGTTGCTGAAATCGAAGGCGATGCGCTGGAATGTCGAAACCATCGGCTTCAGCCCCAACGGGTTCACAGCCTACTTCCTGTTCAAGATCATGCTGGTGGCCTTTGCCGGGCTGGTCTTCCTACAGGCCATCGCGTTCCTCTACCGGTCGTATCTTGAATACGTGGAAGGGCCGGACAGTGCCGGAAAATACCTCGACAAAGACAGCCTTGGCGAGGGTGAAGAAGCCTTCGAAGGCGTACATTAAGGACGGAGACCAAGACTATGCTATTCGGACTTGATGGCGTCGAGATAGGCCTCATTATCGTATTCTTCTGCCTTTTCGGAGGCATCCTTTCCGGGTTCCCGGTGGCTTTTGCCATCGGTGGGGCTGGTATCATCTCATTCGGGATCATCGCGGCCTTGGACAGCGCCGGTTTATTGGTGCATCAGGCCATCGACTCGGGCACACAGGCCTATCGGGATCTGGTGAATTCGGGCATCAAGCCTGACACCATATCCGTATTCCGATACCCAGAATTGCCAACCATAGGCGAGCCGGTCTTCCCCTCTGGTTGGGAAACCGCGCTGGACCGCAATGTCTCGTTCATCGTGAACCGCATCAACGAGCGTGTTCTAGCCGGGCAATCCATCGAAACCCTGTTGGCCGTGCTGATGTTCGTCCTGATGGGCATCACGTTGGAGCGTTCAAAGATCGCCAACGACCTGCTGACCACAATGGCGCGTGTCTTTGGCCCGTTGCCGGGTGGTCTGGCCGTGTCGATCGTGGTTGTGGGCGCGTTTCTGGCGGCCTCGACCGGGATTGTGGGCGCGACTGTTGTGACCATGGGGCTGCTGGCACTGCCGACTATGTTGCGGAACAATTATTCTCCAGAACTGGCGACCGGTGTAATCGCGGCTTCGGGGACGTTGGGGCAGATCATTCCGCCCTCTATCGTGATTGTTCTGCTGGGCACGCTGGCTGGTGATCTGTATTCGACCGCGCAGGAAACCCGCGCGGTTGAGGCCGGGTGTACCGACGCGCTGACCTATCTGGGTGAGCCTGCGGTGGTCTCGGTTGGCACGTTGTTCCAGGCGGCACTGCTGCCGGGCATCATGCTGGCCTTGCTCTATGCGCTTTATGCCTTTGGCTATGCGTTGATGAACCCCGAAAAAGCCCCGGCCGTAGAAATGGGCGGCGGTGGCGGTGAACCGATCACCCGGGGTGAAGGTCTGACATGGCTGCTGGGTGCGCCGGTCGCGCTGATCGTAGGGGCCGTTCTGCTGGGCAGCACAGGTGTGATTGGCAGCCAGAACATCACTGTCTCAGCCTTCTCGGATATCGGTGAGGGCGCTTCGCTGCGCACCAACGTGTCTGAGGAATGCAAGGTCTCGATGATCGAATTGCACGGTCAATCCGCCTGGGATCAGGCCGTGGCCGAGCAGCAGGCGCTGGATGAGGCGGGCGGTGTTTCTCAGGCTCAGCGCCTGACCGAAGAAGAGCTGGCCGCTGCGCAGGAGGCCAAGATTGCCGCTACTGCACCGATTGGAACAGGCGTTGCGGTTATCGTTGTGCTGCTGGGTCTGACCTTACTGTTTGGTCGCGGCATTGCGCCGTCGCAATCCACACAACCACTGATCATCGGATCCATCGGCCTGTTGTTGTTGGTACTGGTGGACGTGCTGCTGATTGCGCCGACGACCTCGTCGGGGGTGGCCTTCGTGATCATGGCGATACCGTTTGCGCTGGCGATCTATGGCTGCAAGTTCGCGGCTGAACGCTGTGCCACCAACGATCTGATCCGTGTGGTCTTTCCACCGCTGGTTCTGATCATCGCGGTGCTGGGGTCGATCCTTGGCGGGATTACCAACCCGACACCGGCCGCGGCGTTGGGTGCAGGCGGGGCGATCATGCTGGCGGCTTATCGAAAGCTGCAGGATCAGGGGCGTTCGGGGAAGGTGATCATCTGGTCAACTTTCGCCGTCATCATCTGCATGCTGATGGGCATAAATTTCGATCTGCGCATCAACCAAGGCGATGTCTCGGTTGAAAGCTGGATTGCCTTCATCTTTGCCTACGCGGCTTACCTCTATGCGCTGTTCGGATTGATCTTTGCCTGCTGGGTGCTGTTTACAAGCGGCGTTCTGACCCCGGTTGTGCGCGAAACGGCCAAGGTGACGTCGATGGTCTTTACCATCCTGATCGGCTCGCAGCTGTTGAACCTGGTGGTGATCTCGTTTGGCGGCGAGCATTACATTCAGCAGTTCCTGCGCAGCTTTGACAACGAGTTTACGGTCTTCCTGATCGTAATGTTGGTGCTGTTCATTCTGGGCTTTGTGTTGGATTTCCTCGAGATCATCTACATCGTGATCCCCATCGTGGGCCCGGTGATCTATGGCGGGTCGTTCGATCCGAAATGGGTGACGATCATGGTGGCGGTGAACCTGCAGACTTCGTTCCTCACGCCACCGTTCGGGTTTGCGCTGTTCTACCTGCGGGGGGTTGCGCCGAAAGAGGTGACGACGGGCCATATCTATCGTGGGATTATACCCTTCGTGATCATTCAGGTGGTGGGGATTGGCATCTTGTGGTCCTTCCCGTCGATTGTGACCATTGTGCCGGACCTGATCCCGAATTGATTGGTTACTGTGATCCAACGGAAAAGGGGGCCGATTGGCCCCCTTTGCTTTTTGATTTGTTGAAGGGGCCAGCCCCTTATTGGCCTGCGGCCAATTCAACCCCGAGATATTTTTGGCCAGATGAAGGTGGATCAGGTGAACTGAATCAGGTCCCAACGATTTCCGAATGGATCGCGCCAGACGGCGACCCAACCGTAGGGTTCTTGTCTGGGGTCTTCTTCGAAATGGACGCCTTTTGACAACATTTCGGCGTGATCGCGTTTGAAATCATCCGTTTGCAGGAAGAAGCCAACACGGCCTCCGGTCTGATTGCCCACGGAGGCGATCTGGTTTGGGCCGTCTGCCTGTGCAAGCAACAGTGATCCGGCATCTGATCCCGGAGGGGACACTAGTACCCAGCGTTTGCCATCACCCAGGTCAATGTCTTGCGTCAGGGTGAAGCTGAGTATCTGGGTGTAGAACGCAATTGCTGCATCGTAATCCGGCACCACCAGGGTGACGGCGTGTAGTGCTTGGCGCATGGAAGTTTAGCCCTTGGTCGGGTGGCGGTCGGGCAGTTGGATGCTGGCGACCTGTTCGGCAATCGGCGCGGTTGATAGCGGATGATGCTTGCCGTCTGCCAGTTCAGACGGATTGTTGATACGCTTCCAGTTGCCTTGGATATAGGCTTCGAGTCCTGAAAACCGCGCCTTGTACCCCATCTTGGGGCTGCCTGGTACCCAGTAGCCCAGATAGACGTAGGGCAGGCCCGCCTCGCGCGCGATGTCGATGTGATCGAGGATCATGTACGTCCCCAAAGAGCTTTGCGGCTGTTCGGGATCATAGAAGGAATACACCATGCTGAGCCCGTCATCCAATACGTCGGTCAGGCTGACGGCGATCAGCTCTCCGCTTTCGGGGTCAGCATATTCGACCACGCGGCTGCGAATCGGAGTTTCTTCGATCATTGCGGCGAATTCGAACACATCCATATCGGCCATGCCGCCATCGGCGTGGCGTGTGTCAAGATAGCGGCGGAACAGTTCGTATTGCTCATCAGTTGCCCAGGGCGAGTTTGCACGACGTTGCAGATAAGAGTTGCGTTTGGCCGTGCGTCTCTGACTTTTGCTGGGGCGAAAAGCCGACACATCGATGCGGGCCGACAGACAGGCGGCGCAATCAGTGCAGGATGGGCGGTAAAGCACATTCTGGGATCGGCGAAACCCCTGTTGCGACAGGGAATTATTCAGCTGATCGGCACCTTCGCCCTGCAGGGCGGTGAACAACTTACGCTCCATCCTGCCCTCAAGGTAAGGGCAGGGTTGAGGGGCCGTCACATAGAATTGCGGCGCGATGGGCAGCGTGTGTCGCATGAAGGTTCCGTGTTTCCTGACACAGGATGATAACAACGGTTCCCTGAGCCGCCAAGTGATTCAATTGGCAGAAATTTAAGCCCGCTGGTTGATCATAACCGTGCCAAGGAACGAATCCGTCAGACCCTGACAGCGTGCGCTGGTCAGCATCATAATGACCGAGATGATCTGAACCACGAAAAACGCCATGCTGATGAAATATCCGGCGGTATGAGCCACGGCTTTGCCCATATCCATGCGTGACCCGAATGCGTCGCGCAGTTCAATGCCCATGAAACGCATGCCCAGCGTCGCTGATCCATTGGCGATGGTGACAACGCGGTACACAAAACTGATGACGCCGTAAATCAGGGGCAGAAACAACAGCCCCGCGCCAAATGTCAGGAAAACCGGCACGATGCACAGCAGAGAGATGAAGGCGATATCAAACAGCCACGCGACAAAGCGTTTGGTTGCTACCGACTGGTAGAACTCGGGCTGGGTATCAGGGTCGGGCAGGTGGGTCATGTTGTAATATCCGGATATTGTTCGGAAATTACCCTGTCCCGAATGGCGGGACAGGGCAAGTCTTGATCAGGCGCGCTCGCCGTTTTCGGGCTCGTCGTGGTTTTCGCGGGCGCGTTCGTCTATGAACTGGTCGAATTCAGCCTTGTCCTTGGCGTCGCGCAGGCGGCGCAGGAAGGCTTCGAAATCCTGCTGTTCGCGTTCAAGCCGCGCCAGAGTGTCCGCCTTATAGGCATCAAAGGCGCTGTTGCCCGAGGGTTTCATGGCGCTCATGTGACTGTGCCAGGATTTGCGGCGGCTGCAGGATTTGCTGAACATGCGTTTGCTCCAGATCATGTAGGCCAACAGGGCCAGGCCAACGGGCCAGAAGAAGATGAAACCAAGGACCATGATGGCGATCCAAGCGCCTTTGCCTTTGTCGTCAAGCCAAGTTTCAATGCGATGCAGCCATCCCGGATTTTCAGGGACGGCGGGGTCGGAAAGTGCGGTCATTTAAAGTCTCCGGGGTTGATGTAAATCGTTTTCACATCGTTAAGATGGGAAGCGGAAAGTGGGTTGCAAGGGGTCTATGTAAAAAAGATTTACATTAAACGGCGCGACCAAGTTTGGTTGACGTCACTCAGAGAACCAAGCAGTTTGCAAAAATGTCTGTTGAAGAACGAAAAACCGCCCCGTCACTTGCCGAAATTCTGGATTTGGAAAAGCAAGTCTGGACCGCACTGGTTGAAGGCAATGCCTCGGCCGACCGGGCGTTGCTGAGCGCGGATTTTCTGGGAGTATATCCCACCGGGTTCGCCAATCGGGATGATCATGTCGGGCAATTCGCTGATGCGCCGACGATGGCGCGATACGAATTGAGCGAGACAAAACTGCGGGTTCTGAACGCTGATATTGTGTTGTTGTCCTATCGCGCCGACTATCAGCGCCCCGGCAGCGATGCATGGGAGGCGATGCTGATCTCATCCCTGTGGGAGCGCCGCCATGACGTCTGGGTCAACAGTTTCAGCCAGGACACTCCGTTGGAGGCGCAATGACCGGTCCGCTGACCATCCACCGTGTTCCGCGGGCGTTTGATACGTCGCTGGGTGATGAGGCGCTGAATGCGGTATCTGGTATCACGCCTGAACAAGGGGAGCTGATTACAGGGACGGCGGGTTCGAGCCCATATCTGAAGGGATTGATCGAACACGAACGCGATTGGCTGCCGTCTGCCTTGCAACAACCCGATCAGGCTTTCGCGGATGTGATGGACGCAGCACGGGCCTTGCCGCCTGATCAGTTGAAACCCGGCTTGCGGCAGGCCAAACGGCGCTTGGCGCTGCTGACCGCACTGGCTGATCTGGCCGGTGCGTGGCCGTTAGAGAAGGTGACCGCCGCGCTGACGGATTTCGGCGCGCTGGCTGCGGACGTTGCCGCCAAGGCCGAGATTGCGGCCCTGATCCGGCGGGGCAAGCTGCCGGGGATGACCGAAGACGATGTGGAAACCGCCGCCGGGATGATCATTCTGGCCATGGGTAAAATGGGCGCGCACGAGTTGAACTATAGCTCGGATATCGACCTGATCGTGCTGTTCGATGAAACCCGCTTTGACCCAGATGATTTCTTTGACGCCCGTCAGGGGATGGTGCGGGCCACGCGCAATTTCTGTGCCACGCTCAGCGACAAGACCGCTGATGGGTATGTGTTCCGCACTGACCTGCGATTGCGTCCCGATCCGGCGGTGACCCCGGTCTGTTTGGCGACCGAGGCGGCCGAGCGGTATTATGAAAGCCTGGGTCGCACCTGGGAAAGGGCGGCTTATATCAAGGCGCGTCCCTGTGCCGGTGACATTGCCGTAGGGCAACGCTTTCTGGACGCGCTGCGACCCTTTGTCTGGCGCAGGCATCTGGATTTCGCCGCCATTCAGGACGCGCATGACATGCGTCTGCGCATTCGCGAGAACAAAGGCACTGGCGGTACGCTGACTATTCCCGGCCATGATATGAAGCTGGGGCAGGGCGGCATACGTGAGATCGAGTTCTTCACTCAGACCCGCCAGCTGATCGCCGGCGGACGTGACACTGACCTGCGCGTACGCGGCACAGTGCCTGGTTTGGCGGCGCTGGCCGGAAAGGACTGGATACCGCAAGACGTGGCCGAAAAACTGACTGGCCATTACCGCGCCCACCGCGAGGTCGAGCACCGCATTCAGATGGTCCACGATGCGCAGACCCACAAGGTGCCGCAATCACCGGACGGTGTCGAACGCGTCGCCTGCCTGATAGGGATCGACAGCGCAGAGCTGACGGCTGATCTAACCCGTCGCCTGACCGAAGTGCACGAGCTGACCGAGGGGTTCTTTGCGCCCGGTTCCTCGACCCCTGCACCTGTCAGCGAGGCCGACTTTGACCAGAGTGTTCTGGCCCGGTGGACGACCTATCCAGCGCTGCGCTCGCAACGGGGCGCGCGGATCTTTGAACGTCTCAAGCCCGAGCTGCTCTCGCGCCTGTCGAAAACCGCAAAACCGGACGAAGCGCTGCGGGCGCTGGACGGTTTCCTTGCAGGGTTGCCCGCCGGGGTGCAGCTGTTTTCCCTGTTCGAGGCCAATCCCCACCTGATCGACTTGCTGGTCGATATCGTGGGCACCTCGCACGCATTGGCGGCGCATCTGTCCCATAACGCCGCCGTGTTTGACGCGGTGATTGGGGGCAGTTTCTTCAGCAACTGGCCAGGGCAAACGACGCTTCAGTCAGATCTTGAGCGGGCGCTGCAGCAAGAAACGGACTATGAAACGCAGTTGGATTTCGCGCGTCGCTGGTGCAAGGAATGGCATTTCCGTATCGGTGTGCATCACCTGCGCGGTTTGATCGACGGTGTACAGGCCGGACAGCAATATGCCGAACTGGCCAGCGCTGTTATAGCCGCGATCCTACCTTGCGTGACCGAGCAATTCGCCAAAAAACACGGGCCTGCACCGGGGCGCGGGGCGACAGTGCTGGGTATGGGATCGCTGGGGGCAGGGCGGATCAACTCGCAATCCGATCTGGACATGATCGTGATCTATGACCCGCTGGATCAGGATATGTCGGACGGTCCGCGCCCGCTGGCCACGCGCACTTATTATGCTCGGTTTACCCAAGCGCTGATCACGGCACTGTCCGCACCGATGTCGCAGGGGCGGCTTTATGAGGTCGATATGCGCCTGCGCCCGTCTGGCAATCAGGGGCCGGTGGCGACCAGCTGGGCCAGCTTCACCAATTACCAGCGCAACGAGGCCTGGGTGTGGGAGCATCTGGCCCTGACTCGCGCCCGCGTGGTCGCAGGTGATGCAGGGCTGGCCCAGGATATCGAAACCTTCCGCACTGAATTTCTGTCTCAGCCACAGGACAGTCAGAAAGTGCTACGCGAAGTGGCCGAGATGCGCGTGCGTTTGGCAGCGGCCAAGGCCCCAGCGGGGATATGGGATGCCAAGAACGGTGCCGGGCGGATGATGGATATCGAGTTAATGGCTCAAGCTGGAACACTGTTATCCAGTGTCACACAGCGCGACGTGCATTCCGGGTTGGACGGTACTGTCGCTGCCGGTTTGTTGGACGTCGCTCAGGCGCAAACGCTCAAAGAGTGCTACGATCTATGCTGGTCCGTGCAATGCGCCACCAGGCTGCTGTCGGGCAAGGGGATCGAGGCTGACAAGATCGGCGAGGGCGGCGCGGCTTTCCTGTGTCGGGCCACCGGTTTCGAACAGGTTGAACACCTGCAAGGCGCACTGCAAGACAGCTACACCGCCGCCGCCGGAATTATCGGTCGCGTGCTTGAGGAGGGGCAGGATGCCGCGCAATGACGATCCAAACGATCACAAGGGCCTGATCCGTGAGGCGTACCGCATCGACGGTATCACGCTGCCCGAATGCCGCAGCATTTTTTTGGACTGGGCGTTGAGCCTGCCAGCGGATCGCGATCAGACACAGGCCCTGACCGCACTACACGCTATCTATGCCGAGCAAGAGGCCGATCACCCCATGACACAGGTGCTGGCCGAAGGGCTACAATCGGCTCAGACACCCAAGAGGCGCGGCGGCTGGCGCTCTCGTCCCCGCTAGGGCTTTTCCCCCGGCGTGTTCACCACTATGAGGGCGTCATGACCCAAGCCACCGACCGCCCCCGTATCCGTCTGAAACCCAAAGCCAACGCGCGCGGCCTGCGCCATGGCTTCCCGTGGGTCTATGCCAACGACATTGTCACCGACCGGCGTACACGCAAGATACCGGCTGGCGCCTTGGCCGTGCTTGAGGATGACAAACGCGCGCCTATTGCGTTGGTCGCCGTGAACCCCGAGTCGAAAATCATGTGCCGCGTGTTGGATCGTGACCTTGACGCCGACCTGAATGCTGAATGGTTCGAATCCCGCCTTCGCCGCGCTTTGGACATGCGCGAACGCCTGTTTGACGCCCCCTATTATCGCCTGATCCACGCCGAAGCGGATGGCTTTCCCGGCGTGATCATCGACCGTTTTGGCGATGCCTGCGTGATTCAGCCCAACGCTGCTTGGGCCGAAGCGCATCTGGAAGCACTGACCGACGCGTTGGTTGCTGTGACGGGTGTGACAACCGTGCTGAAAAATGCCTCGGGCCGCACCCGGGGACTGGAAGGGCTGGATGATGAAAACCAGACCTTGCGTGGAACTGCTCCTGACGCTCCGCTGCCGGTGCCGATGAATGACGCGACCTATATGGCTGACCTTGCCGGAGGTCAGAAAACCGGCCTGTTTTACGACCAACGCCCCAACCATGCATTCGCCGCACGGCTGGTGCAGCCGGGTGCGCAAGTGCTGGACGTGTTCAGCCATGTGGGCGGTTTTGGTCTGGCGATGCTGGCTGGCGGCGCGGCGCAGGCCCTGTCCGTCGATGGTTCGGCTGCGGCGCTGGACTTGGCGGCGAAGGGTGCCAAAACTTCGGGATGCGCGGATCGATTTGAAACCCGGCAGGGCGATGCGTTCGAGGTGCTGACCAAATTGGGCGAAGAAGGCGCGCAATTTGACGTGGTCATCTGTGATCCACCGGCTTTTGCGCCGTCGAAACAAGCCCTGGACGCGGGCCTGCGCGCGTATGAGCGTATCGCACGGTTGGCCGCGCCTTTGGTGAAACCGGGCGGCTATCTGGGGCTTTGTTCTTGTTCACACGCGGCCGATCTGGGTCGGTTCCGCGACGCGTCCTCGCGCGGGATTGGCCGGGCAGGGCGGCAGGCACAGCTGATCCACACGGGGTTTGCCGGCCCCGACCACCCGCAACTGCCGCAACTGGCCGAAAGCGGCTACCTCAAAGCCGTGTTCTACCGGCTGTGAAGGCGGTTCTGGATACCTGCGTCATCTACCCCACGGTGATGCGAGAGATGCTTTTGGGCGCTGCTAGATTGGGTCACTTCACCCCGATCTGGTCTCCTCGTATCCTCGAGGAATGGGCGCGTGCCGCCCGCAAACTGGGCCCGGAAGGCGAGGCGCAGGCCCGCGCTGAAATCGCCGTGACACAGGCGCAGTGGCCCAAGGCTGAACGCGCGGCCAATCCGGGGCTTGAGCAACGCCTCTGGCTGCCGGACAGTGCCGATATCCACGTTCTTGCCACCGCCGTTGCGGCCTCGGCCGATGTTATCGTCACCGTGAACGCCAAGGATTTCCCAAGAAATATCCTGTCGGAAGAAGGGCTTGAGCGCCGCGACCCTGATGGCCTGCTATTTGGGTTCTGGCTGGATAATTCCGGCGACATGGCGGAACTCGCCGACCGTGTCTTGGCCGAAGCCAACCGGCTGTCCGGTGATCAATGGACCTTACGCGCGCTGATGAAAAAGGCCCGTTTGCCGAGGTTGGGCAAGGCGCTCAGCCATTAGACCGTATCCAACTTCATCTGGCTAATAATATCCCGGTGGGGCTGGCCCCTCGCTTTCGAACCTAACCGCCCGCGCCCCAACGCTGCTCAAGTGCTTCCAGCGCCGCGATCCGTTCATCTGTTTTGGGATGGCTCATCAGCCAGGCCGGAGTAACACCCGCGCGCTGTTGTGTCAGGTCTTCCAACTTGTGAAACAGCGACTTTTGCGGCCCAATCCCGATCCCGGCCTTGGTCAGCAGGGCGGCGGCATACTCATCCGCCTCATATTCATCGCTGCGCGACAGACGCGAGGCCAGCAGGTGGGTCAGCATATTGGCAATCCACGCGCCGATGAAGGGAATGAACCGGTTCAACAGCATCATCAAAGCCGCCCGTAATGCGTTCTGGCCGGAAAAATCGATCATCCGCCGCCGGGCATGCCCCAGCGCAACATGCCCCAGCTCATGCGCGATAACGCTGGCCATTTCCTCGGCCGAAACCTCTCCGTTACGGAACTTGCGATAAAAGCCGCGAGTAATAAATATCCGCCCGTCAGCAGCCGCCAGACCGTTCACCGGGTCGATCTCGTAGATGTAAACCGGGACCCGGTCGATCTCGAGCGCGGCGGCCAGCCTGTCAGTCATGCGTTTCAGCACCGGATCGGCCAGTTCTGTCGATTTCGCATCCAGCTCTCGGTGTGTTCGCCAGACGGAAATCCGGTACATCACAAAGGCATAAGCAATCGCCAATAGGATCGGGGTCAATCGAAGCATGCACTAGATATGGCTCTGAGTGGTGGAATAGGCAACCAGCCTTGAACTTTTGTGCAGTAAACAGAGCGGACGTCCAATTTTAGTCAAAATTCCCGGATAGCGAGAATGCGACATAAGAAATTCACTAGGATTCAATAGATTATGAAGAAATTCTGTTTTCGAGCGTACAGAGCTTGCCTGCGATCAATGGGATTATACGGGCTACTTTTGTGTTTCATGGCTGTATGGACATTGGCTTTTGGTTGGTCTCAGGGAATGAGCATTGGACCGATGGCTTTGGCCACGCTTATTGCGCTGGGTTGCAGTATGGCGATGACCGTTTCAAAACTGACACCAAATTGGCTGGCTGATCCGGATGGCATTGGGAAGGCACTGATCGTTTTTGTGGGGTCGGGCCCACTTATGCTTGTTTTTGGCGTGGCGGCCATCGCTGTCATTGGACCATTGGGGTTAGAAACACAGTTGGGCAAATCGCTGTCCATTCTGGTCGCGTTTCCCGCATTGGTGTTGGGAACTGTGATGGGTTGGGCGGCCCTGTTCTACGGGATATTGCCAAATAAAGACCAATCCATCCCGCCAGCGCGGCCCAGTTTTCCTCTGCCGGAGTAACTCACCGAAAACGCCGACCTGCGCGGCCTGCGTCAATCGTGCATGAGCAGGTGAACCTGACTTACCGCGTCAATTCCTTCATTCCCTGTTCCAGTCCGGCCAGGGTCATCGGCACCATGCGATCCTCAAATATCTCCTGGATCATGCCGATGGAGTGAGTGTATTCCCAATACTTCTCGGGCAACGGGTTGATCCACAGGTTTGACGGCCATTGTTCGCGGGCGCGTTGCAGCCAGACCTGTCCGGCCTCTTGGTTCCAATGCTCGTTGGCGCCGCCTGGATAAGCGATCTCGTAGGGGCTCATCGAGGCATCGCCGACAAAGATGCAATTGTAGTCCGAGCCATAGGTGCGCAGCACCTCATGCGTGGGGGTTTTCTGATCCCAACGGCGGCGGTTGTCGCGCCAGACGCCTTCGTACAGGCAATTGTGAAAGTAGTAGTACTCCAGATGCTTGAACTCGGTCCGCGCGGCCGAGAACAGTTCTTCGACCACTTTGATATGCGGGTCCATTGAGCCGCCGACGTCCAAAAACAGCAGCACTTTGACGGCGTTGTGGCGCTCGGGGCGGGTTTGCACATCCAGATAACCATGTTCGGCGGTGGCACGGATGGTGCCGTCCAGATCCAGCTCTTCCGCCGCGCCTTCACGCGCCCACCGACGCAGGCGTTTCAAGGCGACCTTGATATTGCGCGTGCCCAGTTCAACCGTGTCGTCCAGGTTCTTGAATTCGCGCTTGTCCCAAACCTTGACCGCACGCTGATGGCGGCTTTCGTCCTGACCGATGCGCACGCCTTCGGGGTTATATCCATAGGCCCCGAACGGAGACGTCCCAGCGGTGCCGATCCACTTGTTACCGCCCTGATGGCGGCCTTTCTGATCCTTGAGGCGCTCGCGCAGCGTCTCCATCAGCTTGTCGAACCCACCCATGGCTTCGATTTCGGCCTTTTCCTCATCCGAGAGATGTTTTTCGGCCATCTTCGCCAGCCAATCGGCGGGAATGTCGACTGCTTCAAGAACCTGTTCAAAGCTTATCTCGTCCAGCCCTTCAAAACTTGCGGCAAAGGCGCGGTCGAATTTGTCGATGTTGCGTTCATCTTTCACCATCGACACACGGGCGAGGTAATAGAACGCCTCGACATCATATGTGGCCAGGCCCTTTTTCATGCCCTCAAGAAAGGTCAGGTATTCGCGTAAGGATACGGGAATGCCCGCTTTTCTGAGATTTTCGAAAAAGGGCAGGAACATGGGTCAGACCACAAAACGTATGAGAATAAGGGACAGAACAAGACCGACCAATGCAAAGGCAATGCCATACCCGGCAGCATATTGCGCCATGTCAGCGCCGGTGCCGTTGCGTTTGCGCGCCGTCATCGCCCCAAGGATTGCCCCCAATATCGCCATTCCCAGAATTACGACCATGCGTTATCCGCCTCTGTTGTTGGGGGATCCTTCCGCAACTTCCTGGTTCAGCGACCGGACCACCGTTTCCGAGCCGAACCCGTAACGTGCCCACCCCAGACTGTCCAGCCTGACGGAACGTGCCTCAGCCGTCCGGCCTGCCTGATTGAGGGCTTCGGATTTCAGCAACAGCAAAGTCGCCAGTTGCGAGGCATTTTCGGCCCGCATCATCACGTCGATGGCTTTATCCAACTCGGGCAGGGCTTCGGGGCCTTTGCCCAGTGCCAGCGCGAATGCGGCAGTCTGGGTGGTGATATGGGCCTGATGGACATCGGTGCCGGGGGTTGTGCGCAGGTATCGCAAGGCGGTCTGATAATTGCGGAGCGCATCCTGCGGTTTGTCGAACTGACCCATCCGCCCCATCAGGTAATAGGGATAGGCCCGGCGATGATCGGTCCAGCCCTGTTCCTGACCGATCCGTGCGGCCTTTTGCGCGGCCCGCAGGCGCCGTTGCGTATTCAGTTGCGGGCGCAGGGATTTTTGAACCGCATTGATCCATTCACGCGGCGTTTCAGACAGCGGCTGCATTGGTATGTTTTCGCCACGTGGGTTCAGGCGTCTGAGAATGCCGGGCAGGGCGGCTTCAACCTGTTCGCTTGTCATTCCGCTGCGCAGTTCGGGCGCGTAGGCCGTGCGCAGGATCAGCATGTCGAACCCGGTCAGGACAGTATGGATATTGTCATCGTTGAAGACTGAATCCGGCAAATGATACAGATCGTTCAATGGCCCCAGCGACTGTGCAATCTCTTCATGCAGACAATCGCGCTTTTCCTGCGGGCTGACGTCGTATGGGATAAAGATGCCCAGACGTTCGCGGCTGCGCAGTCGGCTCCAGCTGCTTATCTGTTTGCGTCGGTTACGGCGGTACTCTTCGAAACTCGAAGAGTTGGGCACCACGAAACAGGCCGCTTGTGGCAGAATTTCGTGGATCTCTGCCTGGCTGACGGCCTCGATTGTGATGTTGGCCGTGCCGTCCGAAATCTGTTGAATGTCGATCCTGGCCTCGCGGCGCAGGCGATTCAGCAATTGGGTCAGGTCGCGCTGCATTGAGGGCGTAGGTGAGCCGGTCATACGCACGGTGATCGGCGTTTCGAACCGCGTGAATACCGGCAGTTTCGCGCCCCCTTCCAACGCGAAATGCAACGATACGAAATCCGCCGCGATATTTGCATTCGACCGGCCCGGTGGCATGGGGAACGCGCGGGTGAATGTCTTGGCCGGCGGCAACGTCTCTTCAATCGCCTGCACGCGGGTTGGTACTTCGGTCGTCTCAACCGCTGCGCAGCCTGCCAGCGCCACACCTGCAACAAGGGCCACCCATCGCATCATGGGCGCTGATACCGGATAAAGGGCGTCTGTTTGCCGATGCGATCATATAGCTTGCGGGCGGTGTGGTTGAAATCCTGCGTCAACCAATAGACTGACGGCGCGCCCTGTCGGTCGGCCTCATCATACACCGCCTGAATCAGAGCGCGGCCGACACCGGTGCCGCGCGCCTGGGGGCGGGCGAACAGGTCTTGCAGGTAACACACGGATTCAACCTTCCACGCGTGGCGGTGGAAAAGGTAATGCGTGAGACCAACAAGCCGCCCGTTTTGTTCCGCAACAAAACATGAGAAATCATTAGGGTCATCGCCCAGCAATCGTGCGAAGGTGCTGTCATAGATCTCATCTGCGACCGTCGTTTCATAAAACGCCAGATAGTCGCGCCACATGTCGGACCATTCAGCGCGGTCTTCGGGCCGCAAGGCGCGGATGGTCAAAGTGTCAGTCAATCACAGGGTCCCGTCTGATCCGGTCATAGGTAGTCCGGATAAACCGGACCGCCACCTGCAATGCTGACAGCCAGACCTGTCCAAGGCAAGCAGCGATCAACAGATGTTCAACAGGTTCAGCGCTTGCTGCGCGCCATAAAGGCCAAACGTTCGAACAGATGCACGTCCTGTTCGTTCTTCAGCAGCGCACCGTGCAGCTTTGGCAAAGCGTTCGCACCGTCGCGTTTGAGGTCCTCGGACGTCAGGTCCTCGGCCAACAGCAGCTTTAACCAATCCAGCACTTCGGAGGTCGAGGGCTTTTTCTTCAGCCCCTGCGTTTCGCGGATTTCATAGAATTGCGTCAGGGCGGTGGTCAGCAGCGCGTCCTTGATGCCGGGGTGGTGGACCTCGACGATCCGGCGCATGATTGCTTCGTCAGGGAAGCGGATATAGTGGAAGAAACAGCGGCGCAGAAACGCGTCGGGCAGCTCCTTTTCATTGTTCGAGGTGATGATGACGATGGGGCGGTGTTTGGCCCGGATGGTCTCACCTGTCTCGTAAACATGGAACTCCATCTTATCGAGTTCTTGCAGCAGATCGTTGGGAAACTCGATATCCGCCTTGTCGATCTCGTCGATCAGCAAAACCACCTTTTCGTCGGCCTCAAACGCCTGCCACAGTTTGCCCTTGCGGATGTAGTTGGACACGTCATGCACGCGTTCCTCGCCCAGCTGACTGTCACGCAGTCGGCTGACGGCATCATATTCGTACAGACCTTGCTGCGCGCGGGTGGTGGATTTCACGTTCCACTCGATCATGCGCAGCCCCAGTGCGCCTGCCACCTGTTTTGCCAGTTCGGTCTTGCCCGTGCCAGGTTCCCCTTTGACCAGCAGGGGGCGTTCCAGCGTCACGGCAGCATTCACCGCAATGGTCAGGTCGTCGGTGGCAACATATTCGGCGGTGCCTTGGAAACGTGCGGTCATGTGCCCCTCATGTGGTTTTGCGCAATCTGTGTTGTTCGGGTTACAGAGAGGCGATGATTTTGACAAGCGGGCCACGGCGTCGCGGGATCAGATTTTCGTAACGACTCCAATCCCTTTTGCGTGATTCGACGTCCGGCGGGTGCCGTATCTGTCGGGGTTTGCCTAATTTTCGCCTGACAATTTCCACAGTATAACAAGGTTTTGTTGTTATTTGTCTCATATTTAGACATGCCAGAGACGTGACGTATCAAGACGACGTTTGTGTAGTGACATTCGTGCGTGCGTCGGATACATGCACCGCAGAAGGGAGCGCCAAATGTCAGGTCAAACAACAGCAACCGACGTTACTGGCCATACCGAGGGAGCAAAAATGAAGCAGGAAGTTTTTCTGCCGGAGGATTATCGCCCGGCCGAAGATGAACCTTTCATGAATGACCGTCAGCTTGAGTATTTTCGCCGCAAGCTGCTGGATTGGAAGAATGAACTATTGGCGGGCAGCCGCGACACGATCGAAGGGCTGCAGGACAACACCCGTAACATCCCGGACGTTGCAGACCGCGCAAGCGAGGAAACAGATCGTGCGCTGGAGCTGCGGACCCGCGACCGTCAGCGCAAGCTGGTCGCCAAGATCGACTCGGCCCTGCGTCGCATCGAAGAGGGCGAGTACGGCTATTGCGAAAAGACGGGCGATCCGATTTCGCTGAAACGTCTGGATGCGCGTCCGATCGCGACCATGACGCTTGAGGCGCAGGAACGTCACGAGCGCCGCGAAAAGGTCCACCGCGACGATTGATCGCTGGAACTTTGGTAACAATTCAAACGCCGGGGCCTGTTGCTCCGGCGTTTTTGCGTTAAGCCGGTGTCATGAATATCGACGGTCTGAAATTCAGTGTCATAGGCGGCGGAATAGGGGGGCTGGCAGCCTCTCTGGCGCTACGGCAACGCGGAGCGCAGGTCACGGTTCTTGAACAGGCTCCGGCCCTGACCGAGGTTGGCGCAGGGCTGCAGATCAGCGCCAACGGCATGGCGGTGTTGCGGGCGCTGAATGTGTTAGGGGATAAGCCCGAGGGCGGGCAGTTGTCGCACGGCACAATTCTGCGAGATTATCGCAAAGGTCGAGTAATAAGCCGTATTCCCGCACCGGCGGCCGGACCGACCTACTATTACCATCGCGCGGATTTGCTGGACCTGTTGCGCCGGGCGGCTTTAGAGGCGGGCGTTACTATCCAGCTGGGCGCGCAGGTGGCGCAGGTTCTCCAACATCCGGCAGAGGCGGAAATCGTTCTCAATGACGGCGAACGCTTGCGGTGCGACTGTGTTATCGCGGCGGACGGGGGCCGCAGCACCATACGTCCGACCCTGAACGGGCCAGAGGCCCCTCAGTTCACGCACCAGATTGCCTGGCGTGCGACTATCCCCTTGTCAGAACGAGAGGAGATGCCTTGCGCCTCACTGACAATGGGGCCTGGACGCCATGTCGTCACCTATCCGTTGCGCGATCAGCAACTGATGAATGTGGTGGCAATTGAGGAGCGCTCGGATTGGCAAGAGGAAGGCTGGCGACTGCAAGGCGATCCGAATGATCTGCGCGCGCGTTTTGCTGATTTTGGGGGGCCAGTGGGTGATATTCTGTCTGACGTGACCGAGACCCATCTTTGGGCCCTGTTCCTGCGGCCTGTGGCGCAAAGCTGGCAGGTGGGGCAGTTGGCGTTGCTGGGTGACGCGGCGCATCCCACCTTGCCGTTCATGGCGCAAGGCGCCTGTCTGGCGCTAGAGGATGCGTGGATCATGGCCCGCTGTTTCGAAGAGCAATCCGATGTGACACAAGCTCTTGCTGCCTATGAAACCCGTCGTCACCCAAGGGCTAAACGGGTTGTGGCCGCCGCCGGAGCCAACGCGCGCAATTTTCACCTGCGCGGTCCCATGCGGCTGGCAGCACAGTGGGCGCTGATGGCCGTAGGCCCGCGGCTTTCGCGAAAATACGATTGGATATACGACTACGACGCGACCACGTGAACTTTTAAAGGTCGAGCTGAATCCAGACTGGCACGTGGTCCGACGGTTTCTCGTGCCCACGCACGGCAGCATCAATCTGGCAATCTTGCATCAGATCGGCGGCCTGTGGTGTCAGTAGGAAATGGTCGATGCGAATGCCATCGTTTTTGTTCCACGCACCTGCCTGATAGTCCCAGAATGAGTAGTGACCAGGCCCTTGGGTGCGGGCCCGAAACGCTTCGGTAAAGCCCAAATTGAGGATTTTGCGAAACGCCGCGCGGCTTTCGGGCCGGAACAAAGCATCCTCGCGCCAGGCATCCGGTCGGGCGGCGTCTTCGGCCTGTGGGATGATGTTGTAGTCTCCCGCCATAAGTGCCGGTTCTTCGCTGGCCATCAGGTCGCGCGCCCGATCATACAACCGCTCCATCCAGGCCAGTTTATAATCATATTTCGGCCCGGGTACCGGGTTGCCGTTGGGCAGGTACAGCCCGCAAATCCGCAGCGCTTGCTTACCGATCACCGTTGCTTCGATCCAGCGCGCCTGTTCGTCCTCATCATCTCCGGGCAGGCCACGGGACACATCCTCAAGTGGAAGTTTTGATAAGATGGCGACGCCGTTAAAACTTTTCTGGCCGTGGGTTTCGACGTTATAGCCACGTTCCTCGAATATCTCGCGTGGGAAGTTTTCATCGACTGATTTGATTTCCTGCAATAGGACGACGTCAGGCTGTGCTTCGTCAAGCCACCGGGGCAGGGCTTCGGCCCGCGCTTTGATGCCGTTGATGTTAAACGTGGCGATTTTCATGCGCGATCCTCCAGTGGCTTGGGAGAACCTATCGCCCAGAACAGGCCCAACGGCAAGGAGGATGGCAGGTTTGCGAGGCTCTGCCTCGCGCTCCGAGGTATTTGGGGCCAGATGAAGAAACGGATTCTTAACGAAACTGATAAAAAAGAGTTTTGCGGTACAGGCGGAGGAGCCGATGACTGCGCCAGGTGAAGCTCTCTGATGGTTGTGTCAGAGAGCGGATCCCTGCTTCATCTGGCTAAAAATACCTTGGGGTGTGGGGGCAAAGCCCCCACCGCGATTACATGGAAAACGACGTGCCGCAGCCGCAGGACGAAGTCGCGTTGGGGTTTTCGATTACAAACCGCGCGCCGATCAGTTCCTGCGTAAAGTCGATCACCGCGTTTTCCAGAAACGGAAGGGAAATCGAGTCAACAATGACCTTTTGGCCCTTGCCTTCCAGCACAAGATCGTCGTCTTTCGGCTTGTCCAGCGCGATTTCGTATTGAAAACCGGAACATCCGCCGCCTTCCACTGCGACACGCAGGGCCTGACCCTGATCTGCCGCGCCGATCTCGGCGAGACGTTCAAAGGCGCGTTCTGTGACTGTGGGGGGCAGATTCATGCCAGTCTCCAAAGGTTTATTTCCTTTACGCCTTACAATATAGAAATTGCAAGGACAGGCGACAAGGATAAGGCCTTTGGACAGAGCAGGTTTTGCCTCGGACCCAGGCCGCGCAAAGGGGCGGCTTGTACCTGAGGAGGAAAGCAGTTTCCGGTCATGCTTCCAGCGCGACCGGGATCGGATCATTCATGCCAGCGCGTTTCGGCGGCTCAAACACAAGACACAGGTGTTTGTCGAGCATGAGGGCGACAGTTATCGCACGCGCCTGACGCATTCGATCGAAGTGGCGCAGGTGGCGCGAACGATTGCCGGGGCTTTGGGGTTGAACCCCGAACTGACCGAAGCTGTGGCACTGGCGCATGATCTAGGGCACACTCCCTTTGGTCATACCGGAGAGGACGCCTTGCACGCTTTGATGGAGCCATACGGCGGCTTCGATCATAACGCGCAGGCCATTCGGATCGTCACCAAGTTGGAACGCCACTATGCCGAATTCGACGGCTGCAACCTGACATGGGAATGTCTCGAGGGCATTGCCAAGCATAATGGCCCTGTGACAGGCGAATTGCCGTGGGCATTGGCCGAGTGCAATGGCGGTTTTGACCTGGAACTGCACACCCATGCCAGCGCTGAGGCACAGGTGGCGGCGCTGTCTGACGATATAGCCTATAACAATCACGATCTGTTGGATGGGCTCAGGGCCGATCTGTTCACGGACGAGGAAATTCAGCAATTGCCCATCGTCGGTGATTGCTATGCGGAGGTGGACCGCATATACCCCGGTCTGGACCCGTATCGGCGTAGGCACGAAGCGTTGCGTCGCGTGTTCGGGGTGATGGTTTCGGATGTGATCGACACCTCACGCGATCTGATCGCTGAGTCTGGCGCGCAAACGGTCGAAGATATTCGGCATCTGGGCTATCCGGTGATCCAATTCTCGGCGGGGCTTTGGGCGCAGCTCAAAGAAATCCGCGCCTTCCTGTTTTCAAGGATGTATCGCGCGCCCAGCGTGATGAAGGTCAGGGCCGAAGTGTCTGCGGTCGTTGAAGAATTATTCCCGATCTACTTGAACGATCCCAAACAAATGCCAGCCCGTTGGCACAGCGAAATCGAGGCCGCCCGAGGTGAAACGGCGCTGGCGCGGATTGTGTCGGACTACATTGCCGGGATGACCGATCGCTTTGCGTTGCAGGATCACAAAAGGCTGACGGGCCGCTCGTCACTCGATCCCGATATAGGCTAGCGCCCAGACCTGCTGCCCGGATTGCTCGGCGGCTAGATCGGCGTCGTCCGTTGCCGGAAAAACGATCATCGTCGGACCATAGCCGCCGATACCCATTGGGCTGCCATCCGCGTGGGTCGCCATGATGGGTTGGTGCGCCTGAATGCTGTCCCACGGGATTTCTGCTTGATAGCCATCCATCGCCATCGGCTTGGCTGTCTTCCCTTCGGCCCCGGCCATGACCATCACATCCGACAAGCGCGGCCCCGAAAAGGCAATGTCGCGCTGATTGCCTTCTGGACCGTAGGCAATCGTGATCTCCACCTGCTCCAGACTGTCCAGTATCGCGGCATCAAACCCGGCAGCACCGTCGTGCTGTACTTCGAGATACCCCAGCAGGCCGCCATCATTCTCGCCCCGCGGCGGCAGATTGGTTTCGGTGATCGCTCCGCCCAGTGAGACAATGACATGGCCTTGCGGCGCAGGCATCTCGGCCCTTACGGCAGTCGAGGTGGTAAGGGCGATTGCAAGGGACAGGGCTAGGCGCATGAAACGGTCTCCGGGTTGAGATTTTCCTGTGACCTTAGCCCGGTTTACCGCTAATCCAAGCGGAAACTGATCGCTTCCATTGACCTTGCCGCTTTGCGTGGTAAACCGCCGGACAAGCAAAAGGACATCCGAAATGAACCTGTTTTCCGAGATCCGCAGCCTTGTACTGGACGCGCTGGCACAGATGCAGTCCGAAGGTGCTCTGCCCGACGGGCTGAGCTTTGACAATGTGGCGGTCGAACCACCGCGCGATGCCGCGCATGGCGACATGGCGACCAACGCCGCGATGGTCTTGGCCAAGCCGGCCAAGATGAAGCCGCGCGACATTGCCGATGTGCTTGCCGGAAAACTGGCGGCGGATGACCGGATCACCAGCGCCGAAGTGGCCGGGCCGGGCTTTTTGAACCTGCGGTTGGTGCCTGCGGTTTGGCAGGGTGTTCTGGCAGCTGTGCTGGAGAAAGGGACCGACTATGGCCGCTCGACCATGGGGCAGGGGCAGAAGGTCAACGTGGAATACGTCTCGGCAAACCCAACCGGTCCGCTGCATGTGGGTCATACACGAGGTGCGGTGTTCGGCGATGCGCTGGCGAGCCTGCTGGCCTATTCCGGCCATGATGTCACCCGCGAGTACTATATCAACGACGGCGGCGCGCAGGTCGATGTGTTGGCACGCTCAGCCTACGAGCGCTATCGCGAAGCCAACGGGTTGAGCCCCGAGATTGCCGAAGGCCTGTATCCCGGTGATTATCTGATCCCAATCGGCGAAGCGCTGAAAGAAAAATACGGTGACAGCCTGATCGACAAGCCGGAAAGCGAGTGGCTGGAAGAGCTGCGTGAGTTTTCGACCGACGCGATGATGGATCTGATCCGCGCTGACCTGAAGGCGCTGGGCGTAGAGATGGATGTATTCTTCTCGGAGAAATCGCTCTATGGCACAGGCCGGATCGAGGCTGCGCTGAAGTCGCTGACCGAAAAGGGACTGATCTATGAGGGTGTGCTAGAGCCGCCAAAAGGCAAGAAGCCCGAGGATTGGGAGCCGCGCGAGCAGACCCTGTTCAAGTCGACCGAACATGGCGATGACGTCGACCGCCCGGTCAAGAAATCGGACGGTAGCTGGACCTATTTCGCCCCGGATATCGCCTATCACTATGACAAGGTGAGCCGTGGCTTTGACGCACTGATCGACGTGTTTGGCGCGGACCACGGTGGCTATGTCAAACGGATGAAGGCAGCAGTATCGGCGCTGTCCGACGGCAAGGTGCCGCTGGATATCAAGCTGACACAGCTGGTGAAGCTGTGGAAGAATGGCGAGCCGTTCAAGATGTCGAAACGGGCAGGGAACTTTGTAACCCTGCGCGATGTGGTCGATCAGGTTGGCCCCGACGTGACCCGCTTCGTGATGCTGACCCGTAAGAACGACGCGCCGCTGGATTTCGATTTTGACAAGGTGCTTGAGCAGAGCCGCGAGAACCCCGTGTTCTACGTGCAATACGCCCATGCACGTGTCATGAGCGTGTTGCGCCGCGCCGCCGAGGCAGGGATTGCCGCTGATGACGAGACCCTTGCGGGTGCGGACCTCAGCAAGACCGATCACTTCTCGGAACTGACCGTGGCCAAGAAGCTGGCCGAATGGCCTCGTTTGGTTGAGATCGCCGCGCGGACGAATGAACCGCACCGGGTTGCCTTCTACTTGTATGAGCTTGCTGGCGATTTCCACGCGCTGTGGAACAAGGGCAACGATGAGACGCAACTGCGTTTTATCCAGGATGGCGATGTTGCCACAAGCCAGTCAAAAATCGCATTGGCCCGCGCCGTTTCTGTTGTGATTTCAGCGGGCTTGGGTATTCTTGGCGTTACCCCGGCGCAGGAGATGCGGTAACAAACACCGCCCGAAGCACCGGTACGAGGTAGGCAAGAAATGACCCGCGCGCCTTGTTTTATGGCGTGAATCGGGCGGTGAGGCGGACATGGCACGTTACGATTACTCGGGGCAGATGCGCCCCGAGCAGATGCATTACACGAATCAACCGCATCCTCAGGATGGGTATGACTATTCCGACGACATACACGGGTATGAAGAAGCACCACGCGCAGCGGGCCTGGGCCGTATGGTAAACGCGCTGGGCGCGGTTGCGTCCCTGGCTTTGGTCGCAGGGATCGGTGTTTGGGGTTACAAGCTGGTGATGCGCGATGTCAGCGGCGTTCCGGTGGTGCGTGCCATCGAAGGGCCCATGCGCATTCAGCCGGAAAGCCCCGGTGGAACACCTGCCGATCACCAGGGATTGGCCGTTAACACAGTGGCCGCGGTGGGAACAGCCGCACCGCCGGCGGATCGTCTGATCCTTGCACCGCGCCCGGTGTCCCTGTCGGATGAGGACACGCCGGTTGAGCCTTTGAAACCCACCCCGGCCGTGCATGTGGTGCAGGAAGAGATTTCTGATCAGGAGGCTGCGCAACTGCGTCAGGGTTCGGTTGACGCGTTGGTCGCTGAACTGGCTGGTGACGCGGCACAAATCGACGAACCGACCGAGCAGGGCGTGCAACTGGCCTCTTTGGTTGTGCCCGAAGAAGAGCCTGCGATAGACCCCGCTGATCTGGCCGCACAATTGCCTGATCCGGAACTGGCCGCACTGCCGGGTGTTCGCCGGTCTTTGCGCCCCAACACGCGCCCGGCCCGTTCTACACCCACAAGGATCACCACCAGCAGCAGTACCGAGGACGCGATCAACGCTGCGGTCAAAGCTGCTGTGGGGTTGGATATTGACCCGGATACATTGTCCAAAGGCACGCGCATGGCCCAGCTTGGGGCCTATGAAAGCACGGATGTGGCGCGGGCTGAATGGGATCGCCTGAATGGACGTTTCGGTGAGTATATGGATGGAAAACAACGCGTTATCCAGAAAACCTCACGTGGTGGACGGACCTTTTATCGCTTGCGGGTTCTGGGATTTGACGACCTAAGCGACTCGCGTCAGTTTTGCGCCGCGCTCGAGGCGCAAGGCGCTGATTGTATCCCGGTGGCCGCTCGGTGAGTTTCGGCGCGGCTATCACTGACGCAGAAGGCTTGCGCCTGACGCCCGAAGAAAAAAGTCTGTTCCAAGAAATGAACCCGTTTGGGTTCATTTTGTTTGCCCGCAACATCGATACCGCCGATCAGGTCCGTGCCCTGTGTGATGATTTCCGCGAGGCGGTGGGACGCAATTGCCCGATCACCATTGATCAGGAAGGCGGCCGGGTGCAACGCCTGCGCACGCCTTTAGCACGGGAATGGATGCCACCCCTGGATCACGCTGCGCGCGCCGGGGATCAGGCCGAACGCGCCATGTACCTACGCTATCGCTTAATCGCGAATGAACTGTTTGAACTGGGGATAGACAGCAATTGTGCCCCGATGGTGGATCTGGCGCGTGAGGATACCCATGCTTTTCTGAAGAACCGCTGCTATGGCTCTGATTCAAAAACAGTTTCCGGGATCGGAAAGGCGGTTGCCAAGGGGCATCTGGATGGTGGTGTTCTGCCAGTGATCAAGCACATGCCGGGCCATGGCCTGTCCACGCTGGACAGCCACCACGACCTGCCGCATGTCGATCTGACGCAAGACGCATTGGAACAGGCCGATTTCGCGCCGTTCCGTGCCTTGAACGACCTGCCGATGGGGATGACGGCGCATTTAGTTTATGACCGGATCGATCCGCAACCGGCGACGATTTCACCCACCATGATCGGTCTGATACGCGACAAGATTGGGTTTGATGGCCTGATCATGACCGATGATATCTCGATGAAGGCCCTCAGCGGCGCGCCCGAGGAGATTGCCCGTCAGGCGCTGACCGCCGGGTGCGACGTGGTTTTACATTGTAACGGGTCGTTTGAAGCCCGCTCCAATGTGCTGAAAGCGGCCGGAGAAATGACCGAGCAGGCCGAGATACGCGCAGAAAAGGCGCTGGCGATGCGGCAAAAGCCTGCGGAACTTGACATCCCCGCGACTGAGGCGGAACTATCTGCCCTAATGGGCGGGCAGGTATATGAACGATAACCTTTTCAGCGAAGACCCGGTCTCGGTCGCGGATCGCCTTGCGGCCGAAGCCCTGATCGTTGACGTCGACGGGTTCGAAGGCCCGTTGGACGTGTTGTTGACCCTGTCGCGGACGCAAAAGGTCGACTTGCGGAAAATCTCGGTTCTGGCGCTGGCGCAGCAATACCTGACTTTTGTTGAAAAAGCTCGCGCGCTGCGGATTGAATTGGCGGCTGACTATCTGGTTATGGCGGCGTGGCTGGCCTTCCTGAAATCTCGCTTGCTGCTGCCCCCTGATCCGGATGATGAGGGGCCGTCGGGCGAGGAGCTGGCCGCGCATCTGGCGTTTCAGCTGGAACGTCTGCAGGCCATGCGTGATGCTGCGGCCCGCCTGATGGCGCGGGACCAGCTAGGCCGCGATTTCTTCAAACGCGGGCAGGGCGAGGATGTCACTCGCATCCGCACCGTGACCTATTCGGCAACCTTGCTGGATTTGATGCAGGGGTATGCCCGTATCCGCACACGCGACGAATTCCGCCCCTTCGTGATGGACCGTGACGCCGTGTTCACGATGGAACAAGCGCTGGAACGAATGCGCCCCCTGATCGGCTTCGCGGGCACCTGGACGGATATGGAGACCTATTTGCCTGAAGGTTGGGACGCGGACCCAGTCCGCAAGCGCTCGGCCACGGCGGCGACCTTTGCGGCCTCGCTGGAATTGGTGAAAGAAGGACATATGGAGATCAAGCAGAGCGAGACCTTTGCCCCGATCCATCTGCGCAAGAGGACTGACACACGTGACTGACGCCCCTGAAGACGAAGGCACCGGCACTCTGTTCGAAGCGCCGCCGCTGGCGGAGCAAGAACGCATGGTCGAGGCCGTGCTGTTCGCCAGCGCCGAACCGGTGACTACCTCCGATCTTGAGGCCCGGATGCCCCATGGCAGCGACGCGGCGCAAGCTGTTGAAATGCTTCAGAAACGATATGAAGGGCGCGGTGTTCGTGTGGTCAAGATTGGCGAGGCCTGGGCCATTCGAACCGCCCCCGATCTGGGCTTTTTGATGCAGAAAGAAACGGTGGAAACCCGGAAACTGAGCCGCGCGGCCATCGAGACGTTGGCCATCGTGGCCTATCATCAGCCCTGCACGCGAGCTGAGATTGAAGAGATACGTGGTGTCTCGGTCTCACGCGGGACGATCGACCAGTTGCTGGAAATGGAGTGGATCAGGCTTGGTCGACGCCGAATGACACCGGGCCGTCCGGTGACTTTCGTAGTGACGCCGCATTTCCTGGACCATTTCGGGCTTGAGAACGCTCGCGACCTGCCGGGGCTCAAGGAGCTACGCGCCGCTGGATTGCTGGAAAACAGGCCACCGCCGGGCACTATCCCACTGGGCGAGGGGCGCGAAGACGAGCAGGATGAAGATCAGACCGAACTGTTCGAGGAAGAGTGATCAAACGACCCTTTTGTTGTCACACAATTCGCCTATGTTGGGGGTCAGAAAACGGAGTTGAGCAATGAATGCCAATCGGATCATCGACATGATCGTACGTCAGGTCATGCGCCGTCTTGTCAGCAAAGGCGTGGACAAGGGCTTTGATATGGCAAACCGTATGGGTGGTAAAAACGAACTGCCTGGCGATGCCAACCGTGCCAACAACAAAGGCCCACGCCCGTCGCAGAACCTCAAACAAGCGCAACGAATAACCCGTCAGGCGCGTCGGTTCATGAAGTTCTGATCAGCTAACTGCCTTGAAATGCTTGGATAATTTCAGGCCTTGCCCCTGATAGTTTGAGGCGATGCCAGCACCGTACAGCTGTGTGGGCATTTCGGCCATTCTCTCATAGACCAACCGACCGACGACTTGACCGTGTTCCAGCACAAAAGGTGCCTCGTGACAGCGCACTTCAAGCACTCCACGTGATCCAGCACCTCCGGCGGCGGCGTGTCCGAATCCGGGGTCGAAGAAACCGGCGTAATGCACCCGGAATTCACCCACCATGGCCAGATACGGCGCCATCTCGGCGGCATAGAGGGGCGGGATGTGGACGGCCTCGCGGCTGACCAGAATGTAGAAGGCGCCCGGGTCCAAGATGATGCGGCCATCGGTGGTGCGGACCTCTTCCCAGTATTCCTGAGGGTCGTATTCTCCGATCCGGTCCAGATCGATCACTCCGGTATGCGGCTTGGCGCGATAACCCACCAGATCGGTGTCAGGCAATTGCAGATCGACCGAAAAACCCAACCCGTCCTGAATCACTGCAGGGCCGTCAACCAAGGGCGAGTCACTGTGCAGCGCGGTCAGTTCCGCGTCACTAAGCACGGCCTGACCCTGACGAAAGCGAATCTGATTGAGCCGCATCCCGGGACGTACCAGCACCGAGAAGGAACGCGGGCAGATCTCGGCATAAAGTGGACCGGTGTAGCCCGCGGGCACGCGGTCGAACTCGGTGCCGCCATCGGTGATGGTGCGGGTCAGCAAATCCAGCCGCCCGGTCGAGCTTTTGGCATTAGCCACAGCCGTCACGTTTTCGGGCAGGGCCAGCGATTCCATCAGCGGCACCAGATAGACGCAACCTTTTTCCAGGACCGCCCCGTCCGAGATATCGATGCGGTGCATCTCGAACTCAGACAACCGATCCGCGACGGATCGGGTTTCGCCGGCCAGAAACGAGGCGCGAACACGGTAAGCCACTGTTCCTAAGCGTAAATCAAGGCTGGCAGGTTGAACCTGCGCAGGGATAACCTCGGGGGTGGCGGTGATTTCGCCGCGCGCGATCATCGCTTCGATCTGCTGATTTGGGCATACACCTGTCATTCCAATCCCCCCTGATGCCAGAGCGGGATCTGGCCTGTCTGCCATAAACGTCGGTGTGATTTGGTCGGGCTAGCAGGACTCGAACCTGCGACCTTCCGTCCCCCAGACGGACGCGCTACCAGGCTGCGCCATAGCCCGACGTTGAGGTGTTCATAAAGACTTTCCCGGCAGGGGCAAGAGGAAATCATCGCCTTTTTTTCTTATCCCGCCGTTCGGTTTTCAATGCGGTTAAGAACGGCGCGCAAGTCCTTTGCCACCGGAGCAATCTGTTTCAGCAGATCGTCATCGAAATCGGTGCGGTTCCATGCCTGCGTTGCGATTCCACCCAGCAGGGGGGCCTCATCCAGAAACTCCGGCGTAGGTTTCGCAGCGACCGGTTGCGGTTTGGGCGCAGCAGGCTCCACCTTAGGGGCCTCGACAACGGGTGCAGCACCGTCCAGATTCAGTTTGATCTGTTCGCTTGTCTCGACTGGCTTAGAAGAGAAGGGCACAACCACACTGTCGTTAGCGGTGGCGTCCGGTTTGGCCATCTCGTCTAACCCTTGCGAAAGCGCGGAAACATGCGCCACGCCCTGTTCGCGCAGGATACGCTGAACGCCTTTGATGGTTATCCCGTCCTCATGCAGCAGTTTTTTGATGCCACCCAGCAAACGCATGTCGTTGGGCCGGTAATAACGCCGCCCACCAGCGCGCTTTACTGGTTTAACCTGATTGAAACGGCTTTCCCAGAATCGCAGGACATGAGCCTGAACGCCCAGCCAGTCCGCGACTTCACTGATCGTGCGAAAGGCGTCGGGGGACTTGCTCATGACCGTGTCGTCCTGATCTTACTTGCGGTTCCCTGCGGCGACGCGATCCTTCATCAGGTGCGACGGGCGGAACGTCAGAACCCGGCGGGGCTGAATCGGGACCTCTTCGCCGGTTTTAGGGTTGCGGCCGATGCGGGCAGTTTTATCCCGAACGCTGAACGTGCCGAATGACGAAATCTTCACCTGCTCGCCGCGCACCAAAGCGTCGGACATGTGGTTCAGAACGCTTTCGACCAGCTGCGCACTTTCGTTGCGTGACAGGCCTACCTCACGAAAGACGGCCTCGCTCAGATCCATTCGGGTCAGTGTTTTATCGCCCATACCATTTCCCCTGTTGATACAGCAGAATATGGCGAGGGGAAATTCGCTGTCAATATCAATGAATTGCAAGTCTGCGTGTAAGCCGATTTGCGCCGGTTACCAGCGTAGCACAACCGCGCCCCAGGCCAGACCGCCTCCGATGGCTTCGGTCACGACCAGATCGCCTTGTTTGATTTGCCCGCGCTGTTTGCCGACGGACAAGGCAAGGGGAATCGACGCGGCTGATGTGTTGCCATGGTCCTGAACTGTGACGACGACGTTTTCCATCGGCAGGCCCATTTTCTTGGCGGTGCCCTGAATAATGCGGATATTTGCCTGATGTGGCACAATCCAATCGACGTCAGTGTTGCTGAGGCCAACGCTTTGCAACGCGGTTTCCGCCGTTTTGGCCAGTTTTTCGACCGCATGGCGGAACACCTGATTACCTTGCATCCGCAGATGCCCGGTCGATTGGGTCGACACACCGCCATCGACGTAAAGCAGGTCCTTGTAGCGCCCGTCTGAATTGAGGTCGGTCGCCAGAATGCCACGATCCTGCGCGCTGCCTTCGCCCTCTTGCAGCTCCAACACCAGCGCACCAGCGCCATCGCCGAACAGCACGCAGGTGGACCGGTCCGTCCAGTCCATGATTCGCGAGAATGTCTCGGCCCCAATGACCAGAACGCGCTTGGCCTGACCGGATACGATCAGGGCGTTGGCATTGGTCAGCGCAAAGACGAACCCGGCGCAGACGGCCTGAACGTCAAAGGCAAAGCCCTTGGTCATGCCCAGCTGTGCCTGCACCATGGTCGCGGCAGATGGGAAAGTCAGATCGGCGGTCGAAGTTGCCACAATGATCGCGTCGATATCGTCAGCCACCAGCCCCGCATCGGCCAGCGCGGCCTCGGCTGCTTTGGTGGCCAGATCGGACGTTGTTTCGTTTTCGGCGGCGAAATGGCGGCGCTCGATACCCGAGCGGGTCTTAATCCACTCATCCGTTGTATCGAGCGTCTTTTCAAACTCGGAATTCGGAACGATGCGCTCTGGCAAATAGTGTCCGACACCAACGACAACTGAACGGCCTGCCATGCTTGGGTACTGCCTTTTTTGTTATTCGCCAGCCTTTGGCGGCGTGTGGGCGGCATCTTGTGCAAGCTCGGCTGTCGATGCAACCCGTGCCGCCAATTTTTCGGCGAAACCAGACTGGGCCAGGGTAAAGGCCAGTTTGACTGCTGCCGAGACTCCGATGGCATCCGCGCCACCATGTGATTTGACCACAGTTCCGTTGAGGCCAAGAAAAACGCCGCCATTCACTTGGCGCGGGTCGATACGCTTTTTCAAACGATTCAGCGACGTGATCGCCAGTACCGAAGCAAGGCGAGACAGCGGTGAATACTTGAACGCTTTGCGCAACAAGTCGCCAATCAGGCTGGCGGTGCCTTCGCCGGTCTTAATGGCAACGTTGCCGGTAAACCCATCAGTGACAATGACATCCGCCTTGTCGCCGGGAATGTCGCTGCCTTCAACGAAACCTGTAAACTCGAAATTCGCCTGCTCTGCGAATTCCGTTATCATAGTGTGTGCTTCTTTTAATTCGGCGCGGCCCTTGTGTTCCTCTGTGCCCACGTTCAGCAGACCGATCCTAGGACGTTCCAGCGCCATACCGTTGCGGGCATAGGATGCACCCATAAGCGCATATTGCAGCAGATCCTTGGCGTCGGCGCGCACATCCGCGCCCACATCCAGCATCACGTTGAACCCCTGCGGGTTGCGCGATGGCCACAGAATCGCAATCGCCGGACGGTTCACACCCGGCAATTTGCGCAGTCGCATCATTGACAGTGCCATCAGCGCACCGGTGTTGCCGCAGGAAACGGCGCCATGCGCCTCTCCTTGCCGCACTGATTCCAGCGTCGACCACATCGAGGTCTGCTTACCACTGCGGACAACCTGACTGGGCTTGTCCTCCATCGTGACTACATCGGGGCAATCACGAAAAACGACGCGCCCCTGAAGGACACGCCGTTTGGCAACAAGTTTGCGCAGCGTAGGCTCAGGCCCGTGCAGAATAAACGCGATATCGGGGTTTTTGATTGCCGATTTGGCAATGCCCGCAACCACAGTCGCGGGCCCCGAGTCTCCGCCCATAGCGTCAACCGAGATGGTAATCCGTCCGGCGTGCGAGGGCTGTTCAGTCATTCCTTGCCTGCGCTTTTAAAGGCTTAGGCCGCGTCTTCGTCCAGGTCGATTTCGTCGGCCTGTGCGACGACTTCGCGGTCATCGTAGTGGCCGCAGGACGCGCAGACGTGGTGCGGGCGCTTCAGCTCGCCGCAGTTGGGGCATTCGTTCGGGTTTGCAGCAACCAGAGCGTCGTGTGCGCGGCGGTTGTTGCGACGCGACTTGGAAACTTTGTTCTGTTGGACGGCCATGGTCTCAACCTTTGTCTAACTAAGGGCCAACAGATTCGCTGTGGGCCGGGTTTCATTCTTCGTTTATCTCGTGGTTTGACGCGCGTTTAGGGGACGATCCCCGCAATGTCCAACCCAAATTCCGATGAGCGCGCGAAAATACTGCGATTCTCGACATGTTCAAGCGATTTTTCTGAGGGCCTGATATGACAGGAAAACAGACCTATGTCACTCGTCTTTTTTCAGCGCGTCGCGCAAACCGGCCAGACCGGCAAAGGGTTTGACGTCTTCGTCTGTCATGGCCTGTTTGCCCGGCTCGGTATAGCCAGCCTGTCCCAGTTCGGCGCCCTCTTTACGTGGGTATTGGGGCAGGGCCAGCGACAGGGCCTCGACCATGACAAGCGCTGGGTCGATCTCGGCACCAAGCTGTTCGGTTTCATCACCTTCGGGAATTTCAAACTCGGGCTCTTCTGGATCAACCCAGTCGGCCAAATAGATTCGCGCAACTGGAATGTCGATGCGGGTGGTCACCGGTTCCAATGTCACCACGCAGGGCTGAATCACCGTGGCCCCTAGTTTTCCGTTCAATACCCAGTCACGTTTGCCCTGTGCCCTTACGTCACCCACAAAGCTGAGCTTGCGCAGGCCAAGCAGGCCCAACTTGTCCCGGATCACCTCCAAAGCCTTGGCGTCTGGGCGCAAGTCAAAGGGGGTAGGTGCGTTTTGGGGCAGATCGGCCACCCGCAGAGATGTCTGGTTGCTCATTCGTGACCCTTTCCTGTGTTGAACCGGGGCTGCGGTTTGATGTAAGCGGATAGGGTCCGTAACGGGCCAAGGCAAGAGGGTGTGAATGTTGAAGGTTGTGAACAGGTTGAAACCGGCGTCGAAAACGCTTGTCTTTGCGGCCTGTCTGGCAGCGCTCGGTGCATGTACGCCGGTCTTCAAGAATCACGGATATATCCCAACGCCCGAGGATCTGGCCGAGGTCAAAGTGGGTGTGGACACCCGCGACAGTGTGATCGAGGCGGTCGGTGCCCCCAGTTCGTCCGGCGTGATCCGCGATTCCGGGTTCTATTACGTCCGGTCACGCATTCGTCATTACGGCCCGAAAAAGCCCGAAGTGGTCTCACGCGAACTGGTAGCCATCAGCTTTGATGACCGGGGTGTGGTGCGCAACATCGAACGTTTCGGGCTTGAGGACGGTATTGTCGTCACGTTGGATCGCCGGATCACCGAGTCCACGATTCAGGGTCAGGGCTTTATCCGTCAGCTGTTGGGTAACATCGGCAACTTCAACCCGGCCAATATTCCCGGGGCGTCACAGTAAGTTACAGCCACATCTTGCGATGGTCATGCGGCAGTCACACATTGTGTGATAGGGGCATGGCAAGCGGAAACAGGTCAGCAACCGCGGAGGATGCGACCATGGCACTATTGCTTGGTAAGGGGCGGTATCGCGCCCAGCTGGCGCAGTCGCCGCAGGACGTGGCGGCGGCACAGCAGCTGCGGATGTTGGCCTTTGGGACAGAAAAAATCGATCAGGACGATTTCGATTCGGTCTGTGCCCATATTCTGGTCGAAGATGCGCGCGCGGGCGGGCAGGTGGTCTGTTGTTTTCGCATGCTGACCATGGCGGATGGCACTGAAATCGGCCGCAGCTATTCGGCGCAGTTCTATGATCTTTCTGCGCTTGCGGGGTTTAGCGGTCGGATGGTTGAGATGGGGCGGTTTTGCGTTCATCCGGACTGGACCGACCCAGACATTCTGCGTGTCGCTTGGGGTGCAATGACGGCCTATGTGGATCAAAATAATGTCGAGATGCTGTTTGGCTGTTCGTCCTTCGCCGGGACCGAAACCGAAGAGTATCTGGATGCTTTCGCGATGTTAAAGCATCGGCATCTGGCCCCAAAACGCTGGTTGCCGCGGGTCAAAGCACCTGATGTATTCCGTTTTGCCGCGCGTCTGCGCCGTAGACCGGATGTGAAAAAGGCGATGTTGCGGATGCCACCTTTGTTACGCACCTATCTGATGATGGGCGGCTGGGTCAGTGATCATGCGGTGGTCGATCGGCACATGAACACGCTGCACGTGTTCACAGGGCTTGAGATCGGCGCGATTCCCCCGGCACGGAAACGATTGTTGCGGGCGGGGGTTCGGTAATCGCCGTTGACCCCTTGGCCTTGCCGGTTTAGCTGGCGGATATGGCGAGAATTCCTTTGTTGCAGATGTCCGGCATTTCCCTGACCTTCGGGGGCGATCCGGTGTTTTCGGGGCTGGACCTGGTGGTGCAGCCAGGTGATCGTGTTGCGCTGGTGGGGCGCAACGGGTCAGGCAAATCAACCTTGATGAAAGTGATGGCCGGTCTGGTCGAGCCCGACCAAGGTGACATCGTGGTGCCTCCGGGGAAATCCGTCGGGTATATGGAGCAGGACCCAGGGATGGAAGGGTTCGCGACGCTGGGCGACTATGCCTCAAGCGGATTGGAACCGGGTGAGCTGTACAAGGTAGAGCGCGCCGGGGAGGGGTTGAAGTTCGATCCTTCGCGCCCGGTCGAGACCGCCTCGGGCGGGGAACGACGTCGCGCGGCCTTGGCAAAGCTGATGGCCGAAGCACCCGACCTGATGCTGCTGGACGAGCCGACCAACCATCTGGATATCGAAGCCATCGCGTGGCTGGAACGTGAATTGGGCGCGACGCGGGCGGCGTTTGTGCTGATCTCGCACGACCGCGCGTTTCTGCGCGCTTTGACCCGCGCAACGCTGTGGATCGACCGCGGCATGGTGCGGCGGCAGGAGCAGGGGTTTGACGCGTTCGAAACCTGGCGTGACAAGATCTGGGAGGAAGAGGACCAGCAGCGGCATAAACTGAACCGCCTGATCAAATCCGAGGCAAAATGGGCTGTTGAAGGCATCAGCGCACGACGCAAGCGTAATCAGGGCCGCGTGCGCGCCCTGCAAGCATTGCGGGCAGAAAAGGCGGCGCAGATCAAACGTCAGGGCTCGGCGGCGATGACGCTTGAGGCGGGGCCGAAATCCGGACGAAAAGTGATCGAGGCCAGAGGCTTGGCCAAGTCCTTTGATGCGCAACAGATCGTTCGAAACTTTGACCTGTTGGTGCAGCGCGGTGATCGGGTGGCTTTTGTCGGACCAAATGGTGTAGGCAAAACGACCCTGCTAAAAATGCTGCTTGGACAAGAGCAACCGGATGAGGGGTCGGTGACCCTGGGTACCAATCTTGAGGTTGCGGTGTTCGATCAGACCCGCGCGCAACTGGACCCGGAAATGAGCCTTTGGGACAGCCTGACCGGCGATCCCGAGATGCGAGTTTCCGGCAAGGCCGATCAGGTGATGGTCGGCGGCCAACCCAAGCATGTGGTCGGCTACCTCAAGGAATTCCTGTTTGACGAACGGCAGGCCAGAGCGGCGGTTAAATCCCTGTCAGGGGGTGAAAAAGCACGGTTGCTGCTGGCCAAACTGATGGCGAAGTCCACGAACCTGCTGGTGCTGGACGAACCGACCAACGATCTGGATGTCGAAACGCTGGATCTGTTGCAGGAACTGCTGGACGATTATGACGGAACTGTTCTGCTGGTCAGTCACGACCGGGATTTCCTAGACCGCGTCGCCACCACGACCATCGCGATGGAGGGCAATGGCCGCGCGACCGTCTATGCAGGCGGGTGGTCGGATTATGTTGCGCAGCGAGGGGAAGTAGCTGAGAAGAAGGTTGAAAAGTCAAAACTCTCCAAGCCGAAGATAAAGCAGGACAGCCAAACGAAATCGGGCCTGTCATTCTCGGAAAAACACCGGCTTGAGAAACTGCCCGCCGAAATCGCCCGGCTTGAGGCCGAGATCGGCAAGCTGGAAGACCTCATGTCCGATCCCGAGTTGTTCACCCGCGAACCGGTCAAATTCCAGAAGGCGACCGAAGCCTTAGTCGAACGGCAGGAAAAACTGGCCGCAGCCGAGGATGAGTGGCTGATGCTTGAAGAAAAGGCCGACGGCGCCTAGGGGCGGCTGAGCGGCCGGGCAGGGTTTCCAACAACCGTTTCTTCGGCCGCGACGTCTTTGGTCACGACGCTGCCCGCACCGATGGTGGCATTGTCGCCGATGGCGATGCCGGGCATCAGGATGGCTCCTCCGCCCACCCAGACATTCCGTCCAATCGTCACCGGCAGGCCAATTTCCAGACCCTGCGCACGTTCAACCGGGTCTTTGGCGTGTTGGGCGCAATAAATCTGAACGTGCGGGCCGAACATCGTGCCGTCTCCGACCTGTACCGGCGCGGTATCCAGAACCACGCAACCCGCGTTGAAATAGACGCGCTGTCCAAGGAGGATGTTCACCCCATAGGCGCAGTGAAAAGGAGCCTCGATAAAGCAATCCGACCCGATGCCGGCAAACAGCACTTGCAATTCCGGTGCTATCGCACCGCGGGTATCAGGGGGGCAGATGTTATGCGCGTGAACCGCGCGCCGGGCTTGTATGCGCAGGGCATCCAGTTCCGGATCCAGGCAGCAATACCACTCTCCGGCCTGCATCTTTTCACGTTCGGTCATGAAACTGACCTAGCGCATTCGCAGGGCACCGTCGATGCGGATAACCTCTCCGTTCAAATATCCCATCTCGACGATGAACCCGGCCAGTCGCCCATATTCGCGTGGATCACCCAGACGGGCTGGGTTGGGTACGTCAGCGGCCAGTTGCTGCTGTACCTCTTCGGGCAGACCGGCCAGCATCGGGGTCATAAAGATGCCGGGCGCGATTGCCATCACCCGAATTCCGGTCGAGGCCAGATCGCGTGCCATCGGCAGGGTCATCCCGACCACTCCGCCTTTTGAGGCCGCATAGGCCGCTTGTCCCTTTTGCCCATCAAAGGCCGCGATTGATGCGGTATTGATGATCACACCGCGTGCGCCGTCGGGCTCAGGGTCATTCTTTGCCATTTCAGCCGCGGCCAGACGCGAGACGTTGAATGTGCCCACCAGATTGATGTCGATGGTGCGTTGAAAGGCGTCCAGAGGGTGGGGGCCGTCCTTGCCCACGGTCTTGATGCCATAAGCGATCCCGGCGCAGTTCACGGCGGCCGTGATCCGGCCCATATTGTTCTTCGCCTGTTCGACCGCTGCCGCGACGGATGCCTCGTTCGTCACGTCCGTTTCCGCGAAATACCCTCCGATCTCCTCCGCGACCAGAGTGCCGCGAACGCCGTCGCGGTCCAGAATTGTGACCTGCGCGCCGCGCTCGGCAAAGTGGCGTGCGGTTGCTTCGCCCAGCCCCGAAGCACCGCCAGTGATGATCGCGGATGTGGTGGAAAATTGCATGGCGGCGGTCTCCTCTCAGGATATGAACGTTTGTTCAGTTAATCTGAGGATTTAGGTGATGTCCACAATTCGGACGAGATTTTTCAAAGTTTTATGCCGTTTCTCAAGCGATTCTCAGAGGACCTTTAACTACGCTTAATGCGCAAGTCTCACATCGGTACCTATCAATTTGACGCGTCGAGGGGGCGCCGAACAAGGAGACAAGTGTTATGCGTAAGAGTTTGAAAGTCGGAATTCCTGTGCTGGTAATAGCACCTTTTCTGACTGTGATGGCGGCAAGCAGCGCCGCAGCTGCGCCAGAGGTGTGCAACTGGAAGACCGCCCGGGATGCTGCAAATCGGGGGGATTATCAGGCGCTGTGTGATTGTCAGCAGGTGACACCCAGCTTTCTGGAACGCCTGCAACAACGGTCGGATTTCGCGACCACATTGCGCAACACAACGGCGCAATGCCCAGGATTGGCATCGTTGTTGACCGACCAACCAACGGGTTCGATTGGTGCATCGGGAAACCCGGGCGAGGCGCGGGGAAATGATCAGTTTGCCGGTCTTGATTCAGATAACGGAGGCGGTTCCGGGTCTAGCGGTGGAGGCGGAGGTGACAACCCCGGCAACGGCGGCGGTGGCCCCGGTGACGGTGGCGGTGATCCCGGTGACGGTGGCGATGACCCAGGCAACGGCGGTGGCGGTGGCAATGGCGGCAACGGCGGTGGCGGCAACGGTGGCAACAACGGCGGCGGCAATGGCGGCAACGGCGGTGGCGGCAACGGTGGCAACAACGGCGGCGGCAATGGCGGCAACAACGGCGGCGGCAATGGCGGCAACGGCGGCGGCGGCAACGGTGGCAACAACGGCGGCCCCGGTAATGGTAACGGAAATAACGGGAATTCCGGCAACGGCGGTGGCAATAACGGCGGCTCTGGCCCCGGCACCGGAAACGGTGGCGGCAATAGCGGCAATGGCAATGGTGGCGGTGGTCACGGCAATGGGGGCAGCAATGGCGGCGGTCACGGCGGAGGCAAAGGCGGCGACGGCGGCGGCAAAGGCGGCCACGGCGACGGTAAAGGCGGCGGCAAAGGAGGCCACGGCGGTGGAAAGGGCGGCCACGGCGACGGCAAGGGCGGCAAGCGTTAACCGCGCCAACATGAACCTACACCTTTGAAAATGAAAACGGCCACCCGATGGGGTGGCCGTTATTTGTAATGGGCAGGTCTGTGATCAGCCTAGCTGCACCAGCGCGTGTCGCTTTTTACCGGCACTCAGCTTGATTGGCGACGACAGCGCGCCTGCGTCGATCATCAACCCCGCATCGGTCAGCGGGGCGTCATCCAGTTTGGCGCCGTTCTCGGCGATCAGGCGTTTGGCCTCTTTGCCCGATTTGGCCAGACCCGATTTCACGATGACTTGCACGATGGACATGCCATCGCCCAACTCATCTGCGCTGAGGGTCAGGGTAGGAAGATCGCCACCCACGCCGCCCTTTTCGAACACTTCGCGTGCGGTTGCTTCGGCCTTGGATGCGGCCTCGGCCCCGTGCAGCAGGGTAGTGATTTCGTTCGCCAAGCGGATTTTGGCTTCGTTGATCTCGGACCCTTGCAGCTCGCCCAGGCGCTCGCACTCATCCACCGGCATTTCGGTGTAGAGCTTCAGGAACCGCCCGACATCCGCATCGGTGGTGTTGCGCCAGAACTGCCAGAACTCGTAGGGCGAGCGCATCTCGGCGTTCAGCCACACGGCGCCGTCCTGAGATTTACCCATCTTCTTGCCGTCGCTGGTGGTCAGCAGCGGCGAGGTCAGGCCGTAGATCTCATGATCCAGCACACGGCGGGTCAGGTCGATCCCGTTGACGATATTGCCCCACTGGTCGCTGCCGCCCATCTGCAGAACGCAGCCATAACGGCGGTTCAGCTCAAGGAAATCATAAGCCTGCAGGATCATGTAGTTGAATTCGAGGAAGCTGAGCGATTGTTCTCGATCCAGCCGTGATTTCACGGACTCAAACGAAAGCATGCGGTTGACCGAGAAGTGCCGCCCGATGTCGCGCAGGAAATCGAGGTAGTTCAGGTCGTCCAGCCATTCGGCATTGTTCAGCATCAGCGCCTTGTTTTCGGCGTCGCTGTCATAGTCGATATAGGCCGAGAACACCTTTTTGATGCCGGCGATGTTCTCGTCGATCTGTTCGGGGCCCAGCAAGGGGCGTTCGTCCGCGCGGAACGACGGGTCGCCCACCTTGGTGGTGCCGCCGCCCATCAGGGTAATTGGCTGGTGACCGGTTTTCTGGAACCACCGAAGCATCATGATCTGGATCAGGCTACCCACATGCAACGACTTGGCCGTCGCATCAAAGCCGATATAGGCCGGTTTGCACCCACTGATCAGCGCTTCGTCAAGGCCCTGATAATCGGTGCAGTCGGCCAGAAAGCCGCGCTCGATCATCGTGGCGATGAAATCCGATTTGGGGTGGTAGGTCATATCGTGCCCTTTGGGTTGATGTTGCGGGGCACTGTATAGGCGTCGCTTTGGGCAAGGAAAAGCCACCATTTCCAAGAAAAACGTGGGCAGTGTCAGCTTTTGGTTGGCGGCAGCCGCAGCGCATAGAGCATTGCGATCAGGTTCAGCACGGCCAGCGCAAAGATCGGCGTGACCGGATCGTGCCAATGCGCCACCGCGCCCAGGATTGCAGCAAAAACCATACCGATCAGACCAGCGCTGACATCGCCCAGGGCGACCAGATAGGGACGCTCCTGTTCTGAGGTCTTTTCGATGATATAGAGATAGCGGCCATAGATAACGCCATTTCCACCCAGCGACAGCAGCAGGATGACCAGCGCATAGGCCCAGACGTATTGCGCGTACCCCAGATAGGTGAAGGCCAGAGCCAGAACTGCGGAAAGTGTCGAAATAAGACATCCCAGCCACATCACCGGCTTTACCGAAATCCGCCCGCTGAGCCAGCCCCACAGGATCGAGCCGAGAACCATGCCCAGACTGGCTGCCATCACGAAATAGCTGAGCGAGTGTTTTGTGCTTGTGTGAAAGGTCGCCGCGTGGATCGTATAAAATGGCATGGCCAATTCCACCGAAACAAAGATCAGGCGTGCAGTCAGAAACTTGCGATACCAGGAATATGTCATACCGGTTTTGAACGCGGTTATCAGCTCGGCCAGCGGTTTGGGTTTGCTTTTTGGCACCGGCGCGCGGGCCTGCTCTGCTTCCAGTAGCCGAACACCGGCAAAACTGACACCAGAAGCGAACATGGCGACGACGCCGCACCACAGGACGACAATATGGCGCTGCATCGGTTGGTCCGAGGCCAGCAGGTCGCGCGTCATCCAGACCACCAGGATCGCCAGAACGCCCGAGATCGTGGCCTGCGCAAACACCATCCGATTGCGCTTCGCCTCGGGCACCGAGATGCCGTAGATTTGGCTAGTGCCCAGGCTGGTGATCCCTTGGCACAGTCCCATAACAACCGAAGTCGTCAGAAACAGAAGAACGATCAGGAGGTTGGGCAGGTTTGTTGCAAACAATGCGACGACGGCCAGAATAGAGGCAGTTAGTATGTTCGGCACATAAACCGCCAGCTTCGCGCGGGTTACCCGGTTGATGAACGGAGACATGAAAATCTCGGCTATCAGGCGCGATCCGGTCACAAATGGCAGCAACAGGCCAGCGAAAAACGTCGGGGCCCCCAAGGCCAGATACAGGAAGGGCAGCACCAGATTGGGATTCACCAACTGCCCACCGATTGTGGCCAGCGACCCTGACCAGAAAATCAGCTGGTAGTTACGCCCTTCAGTGGGTTGGTTGGGGGTCTGTGTGTCTGTCATGGCCGTCCGTTTAGGGTGCAGATGTCCGCAATGGTTACTCAGGCTGCGCGCGCGTGCAACTGTCGCGTTCAGCGGATTGTGGTTGCAGGCGCGCAGGTTGAACCAAAAATACGCGCGCGCCGTGCTATGTGACTTGCCTAGTGGGGTCTCAAACAGGCAGGTTAAGAGCCATAAAACAAGATAAATGAGGTGAGCGTGAACCGGGCCATCAGGAAAGGCGGGCCGATCAAAGCCCTGGGTGCAATGTCTGGCACGTCGCTGGACGGTGTAGATGCTGCGGTGGTGGAAACCGACGGGCATCACATCATCGGTTTTGGACCCAGCGGCTATCGCGCCTATACCAAGGCCGAGCGCAGCGATTTGCGCGCAGCGCTGGGTCAATGGCACGGCTCGGACGTGGACAAGGCGGCTGAGCTGGTCACTATTGCGCATGCCGAGGCGCTCTCGGAATTTGAAGAGATCGACCTGATCGGCTTTCACGGTCAGACTCTGGCGCATGAACCGCATGGTCGGGGTACGCTGCAAGTGGGCGATGGCAAGGGGTTGGCGCAGGCCTTGGGCGTGCCGGTCGTCTGGGATTTCCGTAGTGACGACGTGGCGATGGGGGGTGAGGGCGCGCCCCTGGCGCCATTCTTCCACTTTGCCTGCGCAAAATGGATCGGGGCGACCCAGCCGCTGTGTTTCCTGAACCTCGGCGGTGTGGGGAACCTAACCTATGTGGACCCCGGATTTGACGGCCCGGAAGCGCCCGGAGCTTTGCTGGCTTTTGACACCGGCCCCGCCAATGCGCCCGTTGATGACCTGATGCAGGCGCGCCTGGGCCTGCCGATGGACCGCGACGGAGCGGTCGCGCGTGGCGGCACTGTCGAGATGGGCGCGCTCGAGCTGTTTCTGGCCGAGCCTTACTTTACGCGGATGCCCCCTAAGTCTCTTGACCGGAACGACTTTGCCGAGATGATCCAGTTGGTTCAGGAGCTAAACGATGCCGACGCCGTGGCCACCCTGACCGGCATGTGTGCGGCGGGCGTGCTGCAGGGGATGGAACACTGCCCCAAACCGCCCGCGCGCCTTCTGGTCACTGGTGGCGGACGGCACAACCCGGTGCTGATGGAAATGCTGCGCGTCGCGCTTGATTGCCCGGTCGAACCGGTCGAAGCAGTGGGGCTGGACGGCGACATGCTCGAGGCACAGGCCTTCGCCTATCTCGCAGTACGTGTGGCGCGGGGGTTGCCGACATCCTGCCCCGGAACAACCGGGGTCAAAGCTCTTGTTGGGGGTGGGGTTGTTAGTACGGTTTCGATGGGTGCCGCTGGCTGAAGGGAATTTGGCGGGAACTTTCGAGATTAGGTCTTCGGGTCGCTCGGCAGCAAAATTTGCATTCGATGTCGCATGCAGACAAACCCAAGTCTGAATACTGGCTATCCTCGCTCTTTATGAGCAAGGAAGGCGTTTACCAGAATCTACTGCAACAAGCTCGGGATGCATATGTCAGCCATCCCCAGATGACGTCTTTCGCACCGTTTCCTGATGACATTCAAAGGCAGGAGATTGCGCCATTTCATCTCCCGTGTGGCGACGTGTTACGGCAGAAGGCGGGGCTGGTATCACAAACCTATGCTCACCTGCAGGATGCGATCGTAAACGCAGCACCTTACGCGGTTTGGCGAGAAACCTACAAACACACAGATATCGGCGATCGTTTCCTGAATAATTTTGGATGTTATTCCATCGTCGGAGCAGGAGGGCCGTTCTCATCGAACAAACTCTGGCTTTGGATTGTTCACATGCCGCCTCAGCTTTACTATCCGTGGCATCATCATCCGGCAGAAGAAATGTACATGGTGATTTCGGGAACTGGCGTGTTCAAACGCGAGGGCTGTCCGAGTGAAACCCTCGGCGAAGGCGGCACTGTGTTTCACGAAAGCAATCAGCCGCATGCAATGGAAACGCAGGACGATCCGGTATTGTGCCTTGTGGCCTGGCGCAACCGTTTCGATACGCCTCCTGTCCTGACCCCTTCCGATTGAACGGTTGGATCGGGGTGACGTTGACCAGCTTTTTTGTCGGAGGTCAAAGGGCCACTAGAAGATGGATCTTCACTTCAGAGACTTGATGTAATCCTGTGTAAAATCGGAATACCCGTCTGAAGTTGATTTCAGATATGCTTGGGTCCGATCGTGCAGAGTCGGCAACTGATGAAACGGCACGTTGGGAAAAGCGTGGTGTTCGGCGTGGTAGGGCATGTTCCAGGCCAGAAACCGGACGATGCGATTGGTGAAGGTGGTGCGTGAGTTCTCAAGCATATTGGCGACCTGGGGGCACAGGCCATGCTCGGCCAGAAGATACAGGCGCAGAACGGGTTGTGCGATCAGAACCGGCAGGAGCCACAACCAGAACAGCGCTGATGAATAGAGCAGGCTGAGACCGACAAAGACGTAGAGAACCAGCAATAGCCGCGCCTCAACACGCATGGCGCGGTGTTGGCGGGCAGGCAGGTAGGGGGCGTCGATCCGACCAAAGGCGTTTTGCATCAGAACCTTTGCCATCGCGCTCCAATACGGCCAGCCGCTGAGGTAAATCAGCAGGTCCCGCCAATTTCCGGGTCGTGGTTTGCCACCCAGTTCGGGGTCCTTTTTCGGGTGATTAGTCCATTTGTGATGCGCCAGATGGAAATACCGAAACCACGTAAAGGGCAGGGCGATTGGGATAGACACCAGATGCCCGATGACATCGTTCAGCCAGCCGCTGCGAAACGGTGTCTTGTGTGTACACTCGTGGCTGAGCGTGAACAGGAAAACCAGAAGGATGCCTTGGGGAAGGACAAACAGGGGCCACAGAGGGACCCTCAGAGCGATACAGGCAGAGGTAACTGCCAGTAGAGCGCCATACATCGCCAGATGCCGCAGCCCGGCCGCGTCAGATCGTTGCTGAAGCCTGTCTTTCGCCTCGGGCGGGATCGACGCTATGAGGGCGCGGTGGTCCATGGCTTACTCGCGCGCGATATCGAATCCCGGCGCGGCCAACACAAAGCCGTCGAATTCGAACCCGGGTGAGACAGTGCAGCTGACCAGTGTGTACGCTCCGGTCGATTGCGCCGATTGCCAGTGGTTCTTGGGTACGATCAATTGCGGCGCACCTTTGGTCAGGTCGGGGGTCAGCAGGTGATCGGTGGCGGGGCCGTCGTCGGTGGCGCTGACGGACAGGGTCAGTGGCGCCCCCGCATGATACAGCCAGATCTCGGTCGCATCGACGCGGTGCCAGTGGCTGCGTTCGCCCGCCTGCAGCAGGAAATAGATGCAAGTACCGGTGGCGCGGCCTTCGTTTTCGGCCCGCCATGTTTCACGAAACCAGCCGCCTTCGGGATGGCGCTGCAACTGTAAATGGTCGATGATTTCCTGCGCGGTCATTGGGGCCTCTTGCTTGGTTGTGGTGATTATGCACGCAGGCGTGCAATCCGCTATGGTATTTACGTGTATCGACCATATGTTTGCCGCATGACCCTAAATATCCCGTTTGACAACAGTTACGCCCGCCTTCCCAACACGTTTTTCGCCCGGCAGGCGCCGGTGCCTGTGCGCGCACCGCGTTTGATTGCGTTCAATGAAGGTCTGGCTCGCGTTCTGGGGTTCACTCCGGGAAATGTGCAGGAGATGGCCGAGGTTTTCGCCGGGAATGCCCTGCCTGACGGGGCCGAGCCCATTGCTCAGCTTTATTCCGGCCATCAGTTCGGCACCTACAACCCGCAGCTTGGCGATGGGCGCGCGGTATTGCTGGGTGAGACGATCGGAACCGACGGCGTGCGGCGGGATATACAACTGAAGGGTTCGGGGCAGACGCCGTTCAGCCGCCAGGGTGATGGACGCGCGTGGCTTGGACCGGTTCTGCGCGAATATGTGGTGTCCGAGGCGATGCACGCGCTGGGCATACCGACCACCCGAGCGTTGGCTGCAGTTGAGACCGGAGAGATCGTATTGCGCGAAGGCCCGATGCCGGGCGCGGTGCTGACCCGCGTGGCGCGAAGCCATCTGCGTGTGGGGACGTTTCAGGTGTTTGCCGCACGACGGCAGGTCGACAGCTTGAACCGGCTGACCGAATACGCCATCGCCCGACACTATCCGCAGGCCCAAGGGCCCATGGGCCTGCTGCGGGCGGTAAGGGACGTGCAGGCGCGGCTGATTGCGCAATGGATGAGCGTTGGGTTTATCCATGGGGTGATGAACACCGATAACTTCTCGATCGCCGGAGAAACCATCGACTATGGGCCTTGTGCCTTCATGGACATCTATCACCCGAATACGGTCTACAGTTCAATCGACCGGATGGGACGATATGCCTATTCCAATCAACCGGACATTGCCGTGTGGAACCTGGCGCAATTGGCGACCTCTTTGATCCAGCAGGTCGAGGACCCCGAGGCCGCCGTTCACGAGGCCACCGAGATCGTGCATGCAATGCCGGGACTGATCCAACAGGAATGGCTGACCCGCTTCCGGGCCAAGATTGGTTTGACGACCGAGGATAAGGGCGACGAGGCACTGATCACCGATCTGCTGACCCGGATGGCCCATAACAGTGCCGATTTCACCAATACGTTCCGGGCGCTGGGCAGTGACACAGCCCGCGATCAGTTCCTGAACCCCGAAGCCTATGATGAATGGGCTGATGGCTGGCAGGCGCGACTGGCCCGTGAAAAAGACCCGCAAGCGGTGATGAATGCCGCCAACCCGGCCTTTATCCCACGCAACCACCGGGTCGAGCAGATGATACAGGCTGCTGTCCAAGGCGATTTTGCCCCGTTCCATCGGTTGAACGCGGTGCTTGCCCGCGCGTACGAGGATCAACCCGACGCAACCGACCTGACGCGCCCACCGACCGAAAGCGAAGTGGTCCACGCGACGTTCTGTGGGACATAGCGAATATCAAAACTTGAACGTCGATTTTTTAAGCATTCGATTGGGCGTTCTTCAGAACATAATGCCAAGCGACTTACCATCGGTACATAATGCTGCATAATGGACGCAACCGGGGGAACTGCAGATAAAATCAGTTTTGTTTTAGGGAGCATAAAATGCGCTACGCCATTTTGTTGGAAGACGCGGACGGTGTGTCTTATTTTGAAGATCGCGAGATTGATTTCGAACTCAAGACCTTTGCCCCTCCGGCCGCACCGTTTCTGGTCTCAAAAGAGGTCGATGCCGCGCGTATTGCCTTCTTGTCACTGCCTGCTGGGTGGATAGGGGTGCAGCACCGTTCCCCGAAACCCCAACTTGCGACGGTTCTGTCCGGTACGTTTCGAGTTCAGGCGGGGTCGGGCGAAATACGTGATTTCAAAACGGGTGACTTGTTTTGGGCCGAAGATGTCACGGGAACAGGCCATAGCTCGTCCGCCGAAGGGGGTGAGCCTGCCAACCTTATGATTACGCAGTTTCAATAGGGGCCGGGTGCCGAGGAACCTTTGATGTCAGACACAGGATGCCAATGACCAAACCATCAACCCTGCGTATCGCCAGCTATAACATTCAGAAATGTGTGGGTCTGGATTTTCGGCGGCAGCCTCAGCGTATCATGCAGGTCATCGACAGCATGCAGGCCGATATCGTCGTCCTGCAAGAGGCCGACAAACGCTTGCCACCCCGACCTGCCGCCTTGCCGCATTTCATGCTGGATGAGGCCGGCTGGCAGATCGTCGACCTGGGCGGGGCAGGCAGTCTGGGCTGGCATGGAAACGCAGTCATCTGGCGTGGAGAGTCGATCCGGGTGCGGCAGACCGGGCACCACGACCTGCCAGGGTTAGAGCCGCGCGGCGCCGTGCGTGTAGAATTCGACACCCAAATCGGCCCGCTGCGGGTGATGGGAATGCATCTTGGGCTGCTGCCAGCGTCGCGGCGACAGCAGATCACGCATATCCGCCGCTTTGATGGGGATCTGGACAACATGCCCACCGTGTGGGCCGGGGATTTCAACGAATGGTCGCGACAGCCTGTGTTGGACCATCTGGCCCCGGACATGCGCTTCCTGGCGCCGGTTCCAAGCTTTCCAGCCGCGCAACCCCTTGGGGCGCTGGACCGTATCGCGCTGGGCGCTGGGCTTGAGGCGGTCGTCCACGGCGTGCATGACGCACGCCCTGCGCATATTGCATCCGACCACCTGCCGATCTGGGCCGACTTGCGACGGGTGGCCTAGGATGCAATTCCCCTGTGGCGCGATCCGCGCAGACGTATTAAGACAGAATCCCGAACTACTCTGAGGGTCACTTATGTCCGATACGATCATCGCCCGCTGCGAAGCAAAAGGTCTGCGCATGACGGGACAGCGCCGCACAATCGCGCAGGTGCTGCAACAAAGTGAGGATCACCCGGATGTAGAGGAACTGTATGCCCGCGCCTCGAAGGTGGATTCGGGCATCTCAATCGCTACGGTCTATCGCACTGTCAAACTGTTCGAAGAAGCCGGGATTCTTGACCGGCTGGAATTCGGTGATGGCCGCGCGCGGTATGAGGATGCCGAGCGGGATCACCATGACCACCTGATCGATATGCAATCCGGCAAGGTGATCGAATTTGTCGACCCCGAGATCGAAGTGTTGCAGGAAAAGATCGCGGCAAAGCTGGGGTATAAGCTGAAAGGCCACCGGCTGGAACTGTACGGCGTGCCGCTGGAACAGGACTGATCCATCACAAAACGCGAACGTCGGGCGCACGGGAATTCATGCTTTCCGGGCGGATAATGCTTGCCTGAACGGCTTACTTGCGATTTTGCTGAGAAAAGCGGCATTGGGGCCGCAGGATTCAACGGACACGGTCATGAACAACGTACACGGCATTTTGCTGGTCGTCGGCGCGATGGCGGCATTTGCGCTTGAGGATATGTTCATCAAGCATCTGTCGGTGACAGTATCGACCGGCCAGATCATGATTGTGTTGGGTGTGATCTGCAGCCTGGCCTTTGTCGTGATGTCGTTGGCCACGCGCAAACGTATCCTTGATCCGGTGGCATGGCAGCCTCTGCCTCTGATGCGCGCCGGGACCGAAGCGGTTGGGGCGCTGAGTTTTGTGACCGCGCTGTCTCTGGTCGATCTGTCCACCGTGGCTGCCGTGTTTCAGGCGATGCCGCTGGCCGTCACCATGGGGGCCGCGCTGTTTCTGGGCGAGCATGTCGGCTGGCGACGGTGGAGCGCGATTGGCATCGGCTTCATCGGCGTGCTGATGATTATCCGCCCAGGGCTTGCGGGGTTCCAGCCCGAGTCGCTGTTTGTCGTGGCCAGTGTGCTTGCCATTGCCGCGCGGGACCTGATCACCCGTAAGCTGGATGTTCGTGTGGCCTCGTCCGTGGTCGCCCTGCAGGCCTATGTCGCCGTGGCATTTGCTGGCGTGGCGTTGATGGTGTTTTCCGCACAACCCGTTGTGCCGCTGCACACGTGGCAGATCGGTCCTTATCTGGGTGCTGTTGGCTTTGGTTTTCTGGGCTACTATGGCATCGTCATTGCCATGCGGATTGGTGAGGCCTCGGCCCTGACGCCATTCCGGTACACAAGGCTGATCTTTTCGATCATGGCAGGCATGCTGATGTTCGGTGAACGCCCCGACCTGATGACGCTGGCTGGGGCTACGTTGATTATGGGGTCGGGCATGTACACCTTTATTCGCGAACGCCGTCTGGCCCGAGAACTGGCAGTCGCAGCCTGACGGATCGTCGCAGGTTGGCGCAAACAGGGTATTGTTAGCCCTAAAGGGCCGGGAATATGTATGTTAGCGATAACATAACCGGTTTACTTTTCACCTAGTGATGGTATGAGGCGTGCAACTGATTGCAGCCACAGGAACGGGCCTCATGAGTACCATCATCGACATCCACGCACGCGAAATTCTGGACAGCCGGGGCAATCCGACCGTTGAGGTCGATGTGATTCTGGAAGACGGCACTATGGGCCGCGCCGCAGTGCCCTCGGGCGCGTCGACCGGCGCTTATGAGGCGGTGGAAAAGCGTGACGGTGACAAATCGCGCTATTTGGGCAAGGGCGTGTTGGAGGCCGTCGCCGCCGTGAACGGTGAGATTGCCGAAGAACTGGTGGGTTTTGACGCGACCGAGCAGGTTGCTATCGACGGCGCGATGATCGAACTGGACGGAACCGAGAATAAGGGCCGTCTGGGCGCCAACGCCATTCTGGGTGTCTCGCTGGCCACTGCCAAAGCCGCAGCCGATTTCACCACGCAGCCCTTGTATCGTTATGTCGGCGGCACCTCGGCCCGCGTTCTGCCCGTGCCGATGATGAACATCATCAACGGTGGTGAGCACGCGGACAACCCGATCGACATTCAGGAATTCATGATCATGCCAACTGCGGCCGCGAATATCCGCGAAGCCGTGCGTATGGGGTCTGAGGTGTTCCATACCCTTAAACGCGAACTATCGGCCGCTGGTCTGGCCACCGGAGTGGGCGACGAGGGTGGCTTTGCTCCCAACATCGCTTCCACCCGCGAAGCGTTGGATTTCATCCTGCAAGCCGTCGAAAAGGCGGGCTACAAACCCGGTGAGGAAATACACTTGGCGCTGGACTGTGCCGCCACCGAATATTTCCGCGACGGTAAATACGTGCTGTCGGGCGAGAATATCTCGCTGACGTCGGAACAAAACGCCGAATATCTGGCGACACTGGTTAACGATTACCCGATCATCTCGATCGAAGACGGCATGTCAGAAGATGACTGGGATGGCTGGAAGGCGCTGACCGATGCCATCGGTGACAAAGTTCAGCTGGTAGGTGACGATCTGTTCGTAACCAACCCCGAACGTCTGGCCGAAGGGATCGACCGTGGCTGCGCCAACTCGATGCTGGTCAAGGTGAACCAGATCGGCTCACTGACCGAAACCCTGCGCGCCGTCGATATGGCCCATCGCGCGGGTTATACCAACGTGATGTCGCACCGTTCGGGCGAGACCGAGGACGCCACCATTGCCGACCTGGCCGTGGCGACCAATTGCGGTCAGATCAAAACCGGATCACTGGCACGCTCGGACCGGTTGGCCAAGTATAACCAGCTGATCCGTATCGAAGAATCGCTGGGCGAGGTTGCCGAATATGCTGGGGCTTCGATCCTTAAGCGCTGAGTGTTATTCTGATCCTCAAACCTATTTGAGGATCAGCGATTGCTTAGCATCATAGAACCCAGAACGCCGGACCACTTTGATGCGGTCCGGCGTTTGTGTTGGGAATATCGCGATTTCCTGCTGACGCTGGATGAGAAATCGCAGCGAATTGTTCAGACCATCTATTCGCAGGATAAATATGCCCGCGTGATGGAGGCCATCGAGGCAGAACACAGCCCGCCGAAGGGTGGCGCGTGTCTGGCGCTGAAGGGCGATCAATCCGTCGGGTGCGGCATGTTCCACACGATCGAGCCGGGCGTGGCCGAGATCAAGCGCGTATTCGTCCGGGACAGCGCCCGCGGTACGGGGGCAGGTCGTGCCATCATGCTGTCTTTGATCCAGCAATGCCGCGAACAGGGGTTTGACCTGATCCGCATGGACACTGGCAAACCCTTGCAAACTGCGACCCGATTATACCTCTCGATGGGGTTCATTCTGCGGGACGCATATGCCGAGATCCCGGAAATCGCCGACGGTCATCTGCTGTTTTTCGAGATGAAATTGTAGCGGAACGGATAAGTAAGACCTTTTAGCCAAATTATTTTGCGCCGCTTTCCTGTTGTTAACGCATGGAAAAAGCATAAACTTAAATTTTTTTCAGCATAATTCACGTTATGTGTGAACTTTTTCCTATTTGTCTCAATTTGAGCTGACTTATTGTGCCTGCATTACAGAAAAGGGGGTACACCATGACTGGTTCGAAATTCCTTCTCGTAGCTTCAGTGATCAGCACTGTATTTTTAGCGGCCTGCTCGGGGCCGGGGACTTATCCGGTATCGGGGATGCAGGCGTCGTCCACTGACCCGGTGATGGATATGGACATTCCTGGATTCGATATGGGGGTTGAGGCGCGCTAAAGCGGCTTGCTCATCAGCACATAGCGGTCTCGTGGTTTGAAACCGGTACGCAGATACAGCCTTTGCGTGGCTTCATGCGCCCGGTCGACCTCAAGGTGCAATGCGGTCAATCCTGCCCCGGCAAGGGCTTTGGGCAGGTCCAGCAATACTTCGGTTGCGATGCCACGGCCTCGGACCGCAGGGCGAATGTAAATCTCGTCAACAAAGCCGTCCATACCGCCAAATTCGACCGACCAGCCGAAGGTCAGCACGATATAACCCAGCGGCGCACGGCCGGGGCCGATCAGATAGACACAGCCGTGGGGAATACCCTCAAGCAGCGGGGCCAGCGCTTCGCGGCGTTGATCGGCGTCCTGATCAATTCCGGCCTCGGCGTGAAAGGCCGTGACCAGCGCCATCAGGCGATCCAGATCTTCGGGACGGGCGAGTTTCAGCGCGGCGCTCATAGGCGGGCCAGCCTTTCTGTTAGCAGGTCAAAGAATCCATCGGCATCGATTTCCCCCATGAACATGGCATTGGGCGGATGATCCGTCACGCGCCACCAATCAGCGACGGTCATGCCAAGGGTCAGGTCGGATTGCGTTTCGATCTGCACATTGATGTGACGGCCCGAGAACAGTTCGGGCCGGATCAGATATGCGGTCACGCAGGGGTCATGCAGGGGGGCACCTTCTGAGCCGTATTTTTCGGTATCGTAACGCTCGAAGAATTCCGTCATCTCGGCCACTGCATGGCCGACTTTGCTGTCCAGCGCGCGGAAGGCTTCGTTGCGGTGTTTTGTGACCAGTGCGTCATGGGTGACGTCCAACGGCATCACTACGATATGAATGCCGGATTTAAATACGATTTCAGCAGCTTCTGGGTCGACGTAAATATTAAACTCAGCGGCTGGAGTGTAGTTCCCAACCTCAAAATATGCGCCACCCATCAGCACGATTTCCTGCACGCGGTCGACGATATCGGGCGCTTTCTGAAAGGCCGTGGCGATATTGGTCAACGGTCCCAGCGGGCAAAGTGTCACCGTCCCCGGTTCCTGCGCACGCAGAGTGTCGATGATGAAATCAACTGCGTGCCCATCGGCCAGAGGCATTTCCGGGTCTGGCAGAACGGGCCCGTCCAGCCCGGTCTTGCCGTGTACATGTTCCGCAGTGACCAAGGCGCGTTTGAGCGGGCGGTCGCATCCGGCATAGACGGGGATATGCGTGTGACCAGCCAGCTCACAAACGATCCGTGCGTTCTTGGCGGTCAGCTCCAGCGGCACGTTCCCAGCGACAGCAGTGATGCCCAGCACTTCGATCTCTTCGGGGCTGGCCAGCGCCAGCAGTATGGCGACGGCGTCGTCCTGACCAGGGTCAGTGTCGATGATGATTTTGCGCGGTGCCATTCTGTGCCTCCGGGGTCTTGAAGCGCGGACACTCGCAAGTGTCACCACACTTGTCCAGCGGTTTCAGGCGTCGGTCGCAGCGTCCACAGGCGGGAGTTTGCCATTGGCGCGGTGTTCCTCGATCTTCACTTCGTCCCAGAGGGCATCCATCTCGGCCAGATCACTTTGCGACGGAGTTTTGCCACGCGCGGCCAGACGTGCCTCGACCTGTTCGAAACGACGCGTGAATTTAGCATTGGTGCGCCGCAAGGCGGCCTCGGGTTCGATGCCGAGGTGTCGGCCCAGATTGACCATCACGAACAGCAAATCGCCAAATTCGTCCTCCAGCGCATCAGCATCCTTGCTGTTGCGTGCCTCTTCCAACTCAGCCGCTTCTTCGGTGATTTTGGCAAGCACATGGCTGGCGTCGGGCCAGTCGAAACCCACACGGGCCGCGCGTTTTTGTAGCTTATGGGCGCGCAGCAGGGCGGGCAGATTCGCGGCCACGCCGTCCAAAGCCCCTTTTTGTTCCTTGCCCGCACGCTCGGCTGCCTTGATGGTTTCCCAGTCCACGGTTTGCTGTTCCGCTGACTTGTCGCGGGATTCGTCGCCGAACACATGCGGGTGGCGGTCGACCATCTTTTCCGACATGGTGCGGACCACATCCTGAAAGGTGAAATGCCCTGCCTCTTCAGCCATTTGCGCGTGGAAGACGGACTGGAACAGCAGGTCGCCCAGCTCACCCTTCAATTCGTCATAGGCGTTGCGTTCGATGGCATCGGCGACCTCATAGGCCTCTTCGATCGTGTAAGGGGCTATGGTGGCGAAATCCTGTTCGATATCCCACGGGCAGCCTGATTCCGGGTCGCGCAGGCGGCGCATGATTTCCAGCAAACGCTCGATACCCGCATCGCTGTCGTGGATCAGAGGATTTTCGGCCATTGCGAACCCTTTCGTTCCGGTGTCAGATGCATCCATTCCGCAGTCAGGATCAGGAGTCCACCCCAGATGCCCGTCGTCAACCGAATTGCCGATTTCTCTGCCGATATGGCCGCATGGCGCCAGCACCTGCATTCGATCCCTGAATTAGAGTTCGAATGTCACGAAACATCTGCTTTCGTCGCCGACCGACTGCGCGAGTTCGGCGTGGATGAGCTGCATGAGGGCATTGCCAAGACGGGCATAGTGGCAATCATCAATGGACAGGGCGAGGGGCCGACCATCGGCTTGCGCGCTGATATGGATGCATTGCCGATCCCCGAGGAGACGGGCGTGCCTTACGCGTCCAAGAATCCCGGCAAAATGCATGCTTGCGGTCATGACGGGCACACCACGATGCTGCTGGGTGCGGCACGTTATCTGGCCGAAACACGGAATTTTCGCGGTCGCGTGGCCTTGATCTTTCAACCCGCCGAAGAGGAAGGCGGCGGAGCCGGTGTAATGGTCGAAGAGGGGATCATGGATCGGTTCAACATCTCTCAGGTCTACGCGCTGCACAACGCGCCCGGATTTGTCGAAGGGTCGTTCTATACCACGCCGGGGCCGATTATGGCGGCAGTGGACACGTTCGAGGTACACATTCAGGGCGTAGGTGGCCACGGTGCCATGCCGCACGAAACGCGCGATCCAGTGATGGCAGCCTGTGGCATCGCGCAGGCGATCCAGACCATTGTCAGCCGTAATCACTACGCCTTGGACGATTTGGTGGTTTCGGTCACGCAGATACACACCGGTACGGTAAACAATGTCATTCCCGACACAGCCTTCATTAACGGTACAGTGCGGACGTTTGATCCTGCTGTGCAGAATATGGTGATTGAAAGGATGGAGCAGATCGTGCAGGGGCAGGCGACCTCGTATGGGGTCACGGCGCAGCTGGACTATGAAAAGAACTATCCCGCCACGATCAACGACGCCGAAAAGGCCGGCTTCGCTGCGGATGTCGCGCGCGATATTTCTGGAGAAGACCGGGTAACCGCCAACGCAGGGCGTGAGATGGGGGCCGAGGATTTTTCCTATATGTTACAGGCACGTCCCGGCGCATATCTGTTCCTGGGGCAGGGTGAGGGCGCGGGCCTGCATCACCCCAAATATAACTTCAACGACGAGATCGCGCCGGTTGGCGCCTCGTTCTTTGCACGGATCGTCGAAAAGGCGCAGCCTTTGGGCTGATGGGGGGAAGACATGTCACTGGAAGATGCAAAAAATCAGGTGGATGAGGCATTCACCAACCCGGACCTCAAAGGGTTGTCATTCGAAAACACGTTCGGTGGTGCGACGTCATTCCTGCGGCGGCTCTATACCAAAGAGCTGAAGGGCGTAGATATCGCCGTGACCGGCGTGCCGTTCGATCAGGCCGTGACCAACCGCCCCGGCACCCGCCTTGGCCCCCGCGCAATCCGTGAGGCCAGCGCGCTGCAATCGCCGGATGCACCCTATGGCTGGCCCTTCGACGCGCTCAGCGAATTGGCGATCGTGGATTACGGAGATATGGCCTATGACTACGCCAATATCCCGGCCTTTCCCGATACTTTGACGGATCATATCCGTACTATTCTGGCGGCTGACGTTGCCTCGGTTTCGTTGGGGGGAGATCACTATATCAGCTTTCCGATTCTAAAAGCCTATGCCGAGAAATACGGGCCGATGTCGCTGCTGCAATTCGATGCGCATACGGACACATGGGCCGATGACGACATGTCCCGCGTCGATCACGGGACGATGTTTTACAAGGCGGTGAAATCGGGGATTGTGGACCCCAAACGCTCGGTCCAGGTGGGTATTCGCACCACGAACGAGGATACGCTGGGCGTCAACATCATCGACGCGCGTGAGGTCTATGAATCCGGACCCGCCGCCGTGGCGAAAAAGATCAAAGGTATTCTGGGCGACACCCCCGTCTATCTGAGTTTCGACATCGACGGTCTGGATCCGGCCTTTGCCCCCGGCACCGGCACGCCCGTCTGGGGTGGGCTGACTTCGATACAAACGCAGATCATCTTGCGCGACATTGCCGGGATCAACATCAAAGGGGGGGACGTGGTCGAGGTCTCTCCACCTTTTGATACGTCCGGTGCCACGGCGATTGCGGGCGCGCATGTGGCCACGCAGATCATCTGCCTGTTGGGGTGGAACAAGCTGGTCTCGGATTAATTTATGAGGCTTAACCATTGGTTAGCCATCTTTCCGGTAACTGATTAACCAAAGGGCCGGACGGGAGAATGACGGGCATGACAGAGTTTAACCAACCTATCAGCGGCAATGATCTGGCGCGGTTTTCGGGGCCGAATACGTTTATGCGCCTGCCGCAGGTGGATTCGCTTGCCGGGCTGGATGTGGCGGTGCTGGGGATCCCTATGGATATTGGCACTTCGTGGCGGTCGGGGACGCGGTTCGGGCCTAAACAGATTCGCAGCGAAAGCGCGATGATCCGGCCCTATAACATGGCCACGTTTGCGGCCCCGTTCGACAGCCTTCAAATCGCGGATATCGGCGATCTGGCGATCAATACATTTTCGTTGTCTGACAGCCTGAAAATCATCAAGGAAAGCTATGATGCGATCCTGGCGCAGGGCGTGACGCCAGTGGCGATGGGGGGCGATCATTCGATCACCTTGCCGATCCTTCGGGCAATCGCTGCCAAGCACGGGCCGGTGGCACTGGTCCATGTCGATGCCCATGCAGACGTGAACGATGAGATGTTTGGTGAAAGAGAAACGCATGGCACCGTATTCCGCCGCGCCTACGAAGAGGGGCTGATCGTCCCCGACAAAACCTTTCAGATTGGCATTCGCGGCTCGGGCTACGCGGCATCGGATTTCACCGAGGCTAAGGGCTGGGGCTTTCGCCAATTCCCCGCGTGGGAGCTGTGGCAGCAAAACCTGACCGTGACTGGTGCCCAGATTCGCAAAGAGATTGGCGAGCATCCGGTTTACATCTCGTACGATATCGACAGCCTGGACCCCTCTATCGCCCCAGGCACCGGCACGCCTGAGATTGCTGGGCTGACCACGCCACAGGCGTTGCAACTGATCCACGCGCTGGCGGGTATGAACGTGGTGGGGTGTGATCTGGTCGAGGTTTCCCCACCGTATGACGCCACCGGCAACACCGCGTTGACTGCCGCGAACCTGCTGTTCGAGATGTTGTGCATTCTACCTGGCGTGACGTCGCGGTAGGGGGTAGGGCGTCTTGCCACGACCAGCGGTCCGAATATTGTTTTGCAAAGCGACGGGATCGGGATGAAACGAATGATTTTATGGGGACTTGTTGCCTGCTTGATCGCCATGGCTGCCATTCGCTTAGCCCCATCAGACCCCAATCGTTGGCACGTCGCCCCTGTCGGAGACACGGATCGGGATATGCCGGGCGGCGTGTTTCGGGTGATCGAAAGTGACCCGGACGGTTTCGAGCGTCTGCATGAAATCGCGACAGGTACCCCCCGAACCTACGTACTGGCGGGTTCCATGTCAGAGGGGATGGTCACCTACATAACGCGCAGCAAGGCTTTTGGTTTCCCAGATTACACAACGATTCAGCTGGACGGAGATATGCTGCGCATCAATGGACGTTTAAGATTTGGCCGGCGAGATTTCGGGGTAAATAGAAAACGAGTTGATGGGTGGTTGACCAGGTTGCAGTTCTGACGACAAACACCCCTCTTGCACTTCGCGCCACATGGGGACGTTCAGGGACATTTGGCACTGGGCGGTGAACATCCGACCGTCGACCTGCAGGCAGATCATCTCACCCAACTCGATGCGCGTGCCGGATTTGTCGGTGCAATAGCAGTCCTGTACCTTGCCTCCGGGACCGACCACATCGGCCATGGCTGGGGCTGCGCACAACAAAATTACAAGTGCCAAACGTGTCATAGCGTCAGCTTAGCACAGGGACGGCTCTTGACCAAAGCGCCGGATTAAGAGACACCGCGCGGATGATCCCCGAAGAACGCCTCGAACAGATAACTCAGAGATTCCAGTATCTCGAAGCGGCCATGGCAGATGGCGCCTCGGGCGGGGATATTGCGGCCTTGGCCAAGGAGTATTCTGATCTGAAGCCAGTGGTCGATCAGATCATGGCGTGGCGTCAGCTGGTCGCCGATCTGGCCGAGGCTGAAACGATGCTGGCCGATCCCGACATGAAAGAGCTGGCCGAGGAAGAAATCCCCGAGCTTCAGGCCCGCATCCCACAGGCTGAACAAGCCCTGCAACTGGCGCTGTTGCCACGGGACAAGGCTGATGCGCGTCCAGCGATGTTGGAAATCCGCCCCGGAACGGGCGGGGATGAGGCTGCGTTGTTCGCGGGCGATCTGTTGCGCATGTATCAACGCTATGCCGAAGCGCGCGGCTGGCAGTTTGAGATCATTGAAGAGCAAGCCTCGGATCTTGGCGGCATCAAAGAGGTGGTGGCCCATATCAAGGGCGACAATGTCTTTGCCCGTATGAAATACGAATCCGGAGTACACCGCGTTCAGCGCGTGCCCGAAACCGAAAGCGGCGGGCGGATTCACACCTCGGCAGCCACCGTGGCGGTTCTGCCCGAGGCCGAGGATGTGGATATCCAGATCGATGCCAATGACATTCGCATCGACACGATGCGCAGTTCGGGCGCGGGCGGGCAGCACGTGAACACCACGGACTCGGCAGTGCGGATCACACACCTGCCCAGTGGGCTGGTGGTAACAAGTTCCGAGAAATCACAACACCGCAACCGTGAAATTGCGATGCAGGTCCTGAAAACGCGCCTGTATGATCTTGAACGCCAACGGATCGATAGCGAACGATCCGCTGATCGCGCCAGTCAGGTGGGCTCGGGCGACCGGTCCGAGCGGATCAGAACCTATAACTTTCCGCAGGGCCGGATGACGGATCACCGCATCAACCTGACGCTCTATAAGCTGGATCAGGTGATGCAGGGCGATCTGGATGAAGTGATCGACGCGCTGACCGCTGACGATCAGGCCCGTCTTCTGGCCGAGATGGCACAATGATCGGGGCGTTGACAGCCGCTCAGGCCATGGTGGCCGCCACCGCCCGCTTGCGCGCCGCAGGGGTCGACGACCCGGCGCGCGATGCGCGGGTTTTGCTGGCCCATGCCGCACGAATCGAAGCCAGCCGGGTCACGTTGATCGCGCCCGAGGAACTGTCACCCGAGATTGCCGAACGGTACGATCACCTGATCTCGCTGCGGGCTATCCGCGTGCCGGTGTCGCACTTGCTGGGAGAGCGCGAGTTTTATGGTCGTAGGTTCCGTGTCAGCCGCGATGTGCTGGACCCGCGCCCTGAAACCGAGACACTGGTCGAGGCGGCGCTAAGCGAACCGTTCGATCATGTTCTGGACTTGGGCACAGGCTCTGGCTGTATCTTGATCACCCTGCTGGCCGAGCGCACAAGCGCATCGGGTATCGGTGCGGATCTAAGCGAATCCGCCTGTCTGCAAGCCAGCGCCAATGCGGTGCAGCATCAGGTGCAGGGCAGGGTCGAGATTTTGCGCTCGGATTGGTTTGAAAATATCGAAGGGTTGTTTGACCTGATTGTTGCAAACCCGCCCTATATTTCGCTGGAGGAGATGCAGGACCTGTCCCCCGAGGTGCGAGAGCATGAACCGCGCATGGCACTGACGGACGAAGGGGACGGGCTGGGCGCATACCGCCATATTGCCGCCTCGGCCCCGGATTTTCTGATGCCCGGCGGGCGTATCCTGGTTGAAATCGGGTCGACACAGGGCAAGGCTGTTGCAGCCCTTTTCCAAGCGGCTGGATTGATTGACGCAGGGATTATCCCCGATCTGGACGGTCGAGATCGTGTTGTTGTCGCCAGAATGCCGTAATTTTGGCGCATGATGAGGCTGAAATGCGCCGATCAATGTAAAAAAGCTGCGAATTTTTGGACAAACCTCTTGTCTGTAGGCGCTGGACATGCTTACTCAGAGTTAGTCGGAGAGGTTGACGCTGTTTCAGCGGGCCCCTGACGCCAAGCCCAAAAAAGTCGACATCGCGTGACGGCTAATGCCATTGAGCAGTGCAGGACGCGACTTGATCGGCACCGAATGACAAGGCTGACGTAAAGTACGATGAGATCTTCTAAATCCCGCTCGCGGGCCAAGAATAACCGCAATCGCCCCTCTGGCGGCAACGTTGTTAACCGGGTTTTCGATAGTTCAGGCCCCGAAGGCAAGGTGCGCGGTACGCCCCAGCAAATCATTGACAAATACAACCAGCTGGCGCGTGACGCCCAGCTTGGGAATGACCGTGTGGCGGCTGAGAACTTTCAGCAGCACGCCGAGCATTATCTGCGTCTGCTCAGCGAGGCGCAGCGCGAAATCGAAGCGCGCCGCGAAGAGCAAGAGCGCCAGAATCGCGAACGTCAGGCTGAGCGTGACCGTGAACGTGCCGAACGTCAGGAACGCGAAGCGGCCCGTCAGGCCGACCCGGCCGAGGCACCGCAGCCCGACGTGATGGATTTCGGAGCTGAAGCAGCCGCCCCCGAATCCGGTCTGGTTGAAACCCCGGAAAGCAAAGATGCCGCCCCTGTGGTCGATGCACCCGAAAAGCCCGAAAAGAAAGAAAAACCCCCACGTCGTCCGCGTGCGCGCAAGCCCAAGGCTGCACCGGCCGAGGATGCACCCAAAACGGATGGGGATGCTCCGGAAGCAGCCGAGTAGTTATCGAAACATTGACAAATGAAAACTCCGGCGGTTTCGCCGGAGTTTTTCGTTGCTTAGATTCGATTTTGTGCCGTTTCGAAAAAGGACGTTTTGAACCCTAATTCTTGGACCGGCACTCACCGCTACTTTGAGTTCTGAAGCCACCTTTTTTCAAGCGTGCGTTCATTTTTGCTTTGCCAAAATTGGCAGCAATTCTGGCCTCATAAATTATTCTATACTTTGCGCTCCATTTGCCTTGCTGACCAATGCCTTCCATGGACACAGGCAAGTCTAATTGCCACTGCGCTTGATACTCTCCGTTGCGCCGAATTGAGACCTTGACTTTTATAGGTCTTTTTCGAGCGTACCGTATAATTTCGTTTGAAATAACAACGTGCTCAAGATCATTATCGAATATGAAAGTGGTGCTCTCGGCAATTAAACCAGAACTTTCCTTATGAAAGTCGCAGATATAATCAAGCTCCAGTGCAAGTGCTGGTGCTGACATGCCAAGAAAGACTGCGGTGAGGGCTGAAGTGAGTTTTTTCAATTGTATCCTACAGGCAGAGTATTGTTCGTAATTTAACCCAACAAATAGATTTAGTCAGATTACCGTTCACTGATAGTTATCTTTGAGTAGCGATAGAGCGCGCCAACGCGCAGAACGCCTCAAGCGGGACTTGTTCGGCACGTTCGGTGGGCTGGATACCGGCTGCGAGCAACCGGTCTTCGATATCCGGTGCGACACCTTTCAGTGAGGCGCGCAGCATTTTCCGGCGCTGGTTAAAGGCAGCCGCGACCACACGTGACAGGGTGGCTGCATGGGCGGGATAGCGCGGCTGGGGCAGGGCGGTCAGGTGAACAACGGCGCTTGAGACTTTGGGGGGTGGCGTAAACGCGCCGGGCGGCAATGACATGGCGATCCGCGCCTCGGCCCGCCATTGGGCGAGGATGGCGAGGCGGCCATAGGCCTTGCTGCCAGGTTGGGCGACGATACGCTCGGCCACCTCACGCTGGAACATCAGGGTCAGGCTCTGCCAGAAGGGCGGCCACTCTGGCGGAGTCAGCCAGCGAACCAGCAATTCGGTCCCGACATTATAGGGCAGGTTGGCGGCAATGCGGATTGGCGGGGTCAGATGGGCCAGCGGGTCGATTTCCAGCGCATCGCCGTTGATCACCTCAAGCCGACCGGGGTAGGCGGCTGCGATATCGTTCAGGGCCGGGATGCAGCGTGTGTCTTTCTCCACCGCCACGACCTTGCGCGCGCCCTCTGACAACAGTCCACGGGTCAGACCACCGGGGCCGGGGCCAATTTCCAACACGTCGCATTCCGTAAGATCTCCGGCCTGACGGGCGATCTTGGCCGTCAGGTTCAGATCCAGCAAAAAATTCTGCCCCAGCGATTTGCGGGCCGAAAGCTGGTGTGCCGCGATAACCTCGCGAAGCGGAGGGAGATTGTCGATTGCGCTCATGATCCGTTTGCCCTGACGCCAGGTGCGCCGAAAATTTTGCCTGTGGCCGAGGTATTTTCAGCCAGGGGAAGGGTCAAGCGCTTTGTGCCATGCGTTGGGCCAGCTTCAGCGCCTCGATCAGACTAGTGGGTGTTGCGATGCCTTGGCCTGCGATATCCAGTGCGGTGCCGTGATCAGGCGAAGTGCGGATAAAGGGAAGACCAAGCGTCACGTTTACCCCGCGATCGAAATCCAGCGTTTTGATCGGGATCAGCGCCTGATCGTGATACGTCGCAATGGCCGCGTCATAGCGGGCACGGGCGGCGGCGTGGAACATCGTATCCGCCGGATGTGGGCCGGTAACAGTATAACTGTCGCCAGGGAGGTCGGCGATCAGGGGCGCGATCCAGTCCAGCTCTTCATGGCCCATCTTCCCACCTTCACCTGCATGGGGGTTGAGGCCCGCGATGGCAATACGAGGGTGCGCGATGCCGAATTGATTGCGCAACCCTTCGACAGTGATTGCAATGGTGTCACGCAGCAGGTCCGGGGTCAGGGCCGAAGGCACCTCGGAGAGTGCGATATGGATGGTTGCGGGCACCACGCGCAGTTGCGCACTGGCCAACATCATGACCACCCGGTTCCGCCCTGCGAGGGCGGCGAGAAATTCGGTATGGCCGGGATAGGCAAAGCTGGCCCCGTCGATCAGGGCCTTCTTGTGGATCGGCGCGGTACAAAGCGCCGAAGCTGCGCCGGATTGCACCAGCGAAACACCACGCTCAATGGCGGCGATGACCGAGGGCGCGTTGGCCGGATCGGGTTGGCCGGGGACGTTGGGCGCCGGAAAATCCAATTGCAGAACCGGCAGCGCCGAGGCGCTGATTTCAACAGCTTCGGACGGGTCAGTTATGCGGACAACCGGCGTTCCCGGCGGCAAGTGGGTCGCGTCACCGATATAGAAGAACGGACATGTGTCGCGAAGGTCCGACCACGCTTTGGCTGCGATTTCCGGGCCTATTCCGGCCGGGTCACCACAGCTGAGCGCGATTGGGGATGTCATTGCTCGACAATGTTTGCTTCGGCGCGCAACTGCGCCACCAGACTGTCAGCAAATGCCTCGAGACGTTGTTGCGTCAGCGCGTTTGCAACGTCCACTCGCGATGTCTCTTCGCCCAGATCACGGGTGCGGGTGCAGAGCATCAAGAACATCAGGGTCTGGCCGTTGTTGCGGGTCAGCGTCGTGGACACCTCATTCAGGTCAAGCTTGGCAAGCTCCAGCGCCACGTCACGCGGTATCTCGCTGGGGCTGGCCTGAATCCGTTGCAAAACTTCTGGTGGCTGGTCCTTGGCGATGCCGTAGAGGTCATCGCAGGTGTCAATTTCTTCTCTGAGTTTGGCCGCCCGTGCCAGGGTTTCAGCACTACGGCCACCGGCCATGTTATAGATCGCGTAGTCTATCTCGGAATAGTTGGTCGCGCTGGTCGCGACCTCACGCAGTCCGCGCATCTGGAACAGCGCAATGGCGTTGGGCAACGAAAGCGGCTGTGTGATCTCTCCGTCCTTCAAACCCAGGATCACTGGTTGCAGTGCTGGCGGCAGGCTGGTGAGGCTCAGCCAGTCAAGTCGTCCACCATTATCGCGGGTGGCTGCCGCTGAATATTGTGTGGCTGCGGCGGAAAACGAGTCAAACCCCTGCAGTTGGGCAATCTCTTGGGCAAGCAGATCAGCCTGGGCAATGGTTTGCTGGTTCACTGGGATAATGATTTCGGACAGCAGCACCTGCAGGCCACCGCTGTCAGTTTGACCCAGGGCGCGGTTGATCTCGTCCTCGGACGGGCGAGCCTGTGACAGGAAACGCGCACTGACATAGTCGCGCCAAGCAACCTGATCGGCCACGAAATCCCGAACGGTTTCGCGATCAACACCCTGATCGGCGAGCAGTTGTAGGAACCGGTCAGTCGACAATTGCCCACGCGCGGCAAATTCGTCGATGCCGACCTGAATGTCTTCGGGGGCTGCCTGGATTCCTGCCTCGCGCATAATCTGGCGACGCAGCCTTTCGTCGATCAGCGCATCACGGACTTCGGCGTCGGACGCACCGGGGGCACCCAGTGCGGTCAGGAATTGTTGCCGTTGTGACAGCTCGTACCAGGTGATGATGTCCTGATTGACCTTGATCGCGGGTGAAAACAGGCTTTGGGCACCAGCTTGTGGCGACGTCAAAGCCAGTGCAGCCCCGATCAGCATTGGGGCGACCGGTTTAAGCCAACCGGAGCGGAGGAAACTGGTGAAACCTGAAATCAACTGCATCTTCTCTTGTACTGTTGGCCGCCACTGTTAACGGAGTACCCCGTCAAGGCTACGGTAAAGCCGAATTCTGTCGAAGGCTCAATACTTGATGATGAGGTAAAGCGCCTACTGACATTCATGTTAACCTGTACGCATTCATTCTGATACGTCACCCCCAACCCATAACGGATCGGTTCGGATTCGCTTAGGTCATAGCGCGCCAGGGCCCGTGTGTTCCAGTTCTGATCCACTCGGTAACGTCCGGTCAACCGAACTTCAGAAATCTCGTCGTCGATACCTTCAGCCGGGTCCGGCTCTTGCCAGCCATAGCTTCCGGTAAAGCCGACCTGCGGCTGTTGCCATCCGACGCGCAGCTCGGCCTTGGAAAAGCTGAAATCGCCGTTCAAAAGGCCACGGCCAGCCAAACGCCAGCCGTTATTGGTTTGAATCTGACCAGCCAGCAGCAAGTCTGAGGTTGTCCCCTGTAAGCCTGAGGTCAGGTTGAAACTGGGGTCAGCATCTGCGCGGTACACCTGACCAATCGTGGCAAGAGCCCGCCAGCCGCCGGCTGCATAGCGGGACCAGTTCAGGCCCACAACGCCGGTCACGCCGTCTTCGCGCCGGTCTGGGGCCGGAAAGCGGGACAGGGACAACAAGTTACCCTGATCGAATTCCTGAAACGTGCTTTCGTCATTTGGCACGTCGTCGTCCGAGACATGGGTCCATCCGATCTGGGCAATCGGTTCCAATATCTGGGTCGCCCCAGATGACTCGCGCTTGCGCATCGGATAACGCAGCGTCAAAGCCGCACGTGGCGTGGTGCGCGTTACGTTGTCAGGGAAATCGCTGTCGTGACGAATGTTGAACGCATCGACCGACGCGCCAGCTCGCACCTCAGCCCGAAGGCCCGACGCAAAAGTCCAATCGCGCAGCCATTCAGCATCAAAGGTGGCACGAGCAACGTCCCGTCCGACGATATCCTCGTCACTGGTACGTTCATGCGCGTGAGTAACAAAGCCCAACCGAACCTCGCCGCCCACAGAGGTCGGGAACAGGCGCTTTTCATAAAACAGATCAAAGATCCGTGACGGGATTTCGTCCTGTTCCTCGCTATCGCGCAGGGTTTTATAGTGGGTGAAACTGGTACGGAACGCCGTGTCGCGTTTGATCCGTTCCAGCGCAACTTCGCTACGCAGCCGATCCAGATCGGGCAGGCCATAATCGGCCAGATAAGCATCGTCTGACGTTGTTCTGATGTTGAAAAGGAACCGATAACCGTCGTTCAGATTGAACCAGCCATTGGCGAACAAGTATCCCCGATCTTCACTCGGCTGCAGGTCATCGCGGGTATAGGCGCCCTCAAGCTGGATGCGCCCCCTTTTAAAGGCCTGCCGATAGCGAAACCCAAGTGTATTGGTCTTGGACGAGACATAGGGCGTCAGTGTCAGATCCTTGTGGTCACCCAGCTTGATGAAATACGGCACCTGGACACCAGTGCCCAACTGCGAGGTAGTTCGGATCGATGGAACCAAGAACCCGGTGGCCCGCTCCAGCGTCGGGTCTGGCAGTCGCAGATAGGGGAAATAGAACACTGGCACATCCAGCACCCGAAGTTGCGCCCCTTCAAAGTAGAGTTGCCGTTCCAGTTGATCATGCGTGACCTTGCGGGCACGGATCTGCCAGATCGGCGGTTTGCCATTCGCGCAGACATGGCACGAGGTGGCCGAAACTTTGCTGAACTGCGTATACCTGCCCGCCGCGCGCGTGGCCTGAACCGAAGCAATCTGCACCTGCTGGTCGAACACCATCCGTGCCCCGATCAGCAGGCCATTCTGAATACCGTCATCCAGTTCGGCCGAATCCGCCAGGATTGTTGTATCACCAGCCTGATCGATACGGATTGGCCCCTCCAGCGTCAGCGCGCCGGTATCGCGATCATAGGTGATACGGTCAGCGGTGATTTTGACGTCACCTTGAAAAGCTTCGACATTACCTTCGGCCACCAGCACGCGTTCGGGGGTGATGAAGATTTCGTCAGCCACCAGCAGGGCGGGCTGGTCCTCTTGCTGGGCATCCTGCGCAGGGCCGGGGGCGGGTTGATTCTGGGCGGCGACACCTATTGGCATTGCCAGAGCCACAGCGCCGGACAGCAAAAGACTTGATATGAGCCGCATCAGCCGTCCTCCGCATGGAGAAGAAGGCCAAGGGAAAGAAGAATTGCTGCAAAGGGCGGAGCCCAGGCTGCGACGAAGATAGGCAATTGACCGTTTTCTCCGAGTATTTGGGCAAAGTTGCGAACGAAGTAGATTGAGAATCCCAAAAGCACTGCGGACAGAACCGCGATGCCGGTACCGCCAAAGCGGACATGGCGCATGGTAAAGGCCGCGCCGATCATCACCATGGCCACCAGAAAGAGCGGTCGCGCAAGTTGAACCTGCAACCAGACTTCATATTGCTTGGTGGAAAACCCGGCCTCGCGGAGGTCACGGATAAGCTGCGGCAAGTCGTAGACCGAAACGGAATCCTGTTGGCCCAGCGTGTCCAGAATGCGCTGGCGCGTCAGCGTGGTGGGGATTTCGATGCGCTGATGTGTTTTGGCGGTCGCCTCGGGGTTCACGTCATCCGCCAGAGACCAGATCTTGGCATTGTGCAATATCCAAGACCCGTTCGACAGTTGGGCCCGATTGGCATTGATTTGCTGTGTAGGTTTACCATCCGGCGAAAATGTAACGATCGTTACGCCGGTCAGTTCCAACGCATCCGCATTCGTGGTGCCGCGCGCGTGGATGACCGATTGCTCATTTTCCGACCCCTGCCGCAACCATAGCCCCTCGCTGGTGATCGACAGCGCCGAGTTGCCTTTGTCTTTGTAGGCATCGGAAAGGCGTCGGTACTCCTCGGACGTGGCAGCGGTGATCGGGTTCAGCAAGGCCACCGCGAGGGTCCCGATAATCAATGCCAACGTGACCGGGGCCAGCAGCGCCCGGATACCGGACCGCCCAATGGCGCGTGTCACCACCAATTCGGAATTACGTGCCAAGCCGATGAACAATGCGATTGTGGCTAGGATGACCAGCAAGGGCAGCATCTCGCTGATCGCTGCGGGTGAATTCAGCAAGGTCAGGTGCAGCAGCGTACCAAAAGACAGCCCCTCCGAGTTAAATCGGCGGGCTTGTTCGACTAGGTCGATCAGAATCAGCAGTGTTAGAAAAATGCCGCCAATGACCAGAAAGCTTTGCATGAACCGGCGGGCGAAATAGCGGTCGAGGATCACGATTGTGCCTCCGCCTTGACCCGGCAGCAGGTTAAATCGGCACCGAAAAGGCCAGAATCACCTTTGCCTGCGCAGATGCGCAACGGCATATGCCTGCCCTGTCTCGCCAATTCGTTCTCCCCCGATCCTGCCGGAATTTTTCCGCGACTGTAATGCAATTGGCGCGCGGGGAAAACTGCTATCTGGTCAAGCCGCGCAGTGCGGGCTAGGTCTTGGGGAACAGTTTTTGAGGAGTTCGCAATGAGCAGTCTTGTCCCGATCCGGTTTCAGCCCTTTGATACGGATGCAATGGCGCAAGCCGAAGGCCGGGTGGCGGTAATCATCCCATCGGACGGCAAGATGAGCCCTGCGGTGCGCCGGGCGAACCGTCTGACCCGCGGCGCGGTGGCGCGCCTGGTGGAAAGCCCCCGGTTCGAAAAGGTAAAGACAGGCGATGTAATCTCGATGGCCTGGCCCGGTGGAATGGCGGCCGAGGCGTTGGATATCGTGATCCTGCCACGCCGCCCTGATCCGACCGAGGCCCGCAAGGCGGGCGCGGCGCTGGCCAAGCTGGCGGGTGGCAAGGACGTGCTTGTGATGGCAGGCAATCAGGTCCGGGCCGAAGATATGGCCATGGGCATCGCGCTGCGCAGCTATGATTTTGACGCGCACAAGACCAAAGAGGCGGAAGAGGTTGGCACCGTCACCATCAGCCACCAGAAAGCCGATGAAGTCGAAGCAGCCTTTGCCCCGCAATATGCCGTGGCCGATGGGGTCCGGATGACACGTGATCTGACCAACGAGCCTGCAAACGTCCTGACCACTACTGAATTCGCCGACCGTTTGGCTGAGATGGAAGCGCTTGGGCTGGAAGTCGAAGTCCTGGAAGAGGACAAACTGGCCGAACTGGGTATGCGCACACTGCTAAGCGTTGGGCAGGGTTCGGTCAGCCCTTCGAAGGTTGTGGTGATGCAGTGGAACGGCGGCGACAAAGACGACGCGCCGCTGGCTCTGGTGGGTAAGGGTGTCGTGTTCGACACTGGTGGTATCTCGCTGAAGCCCGCAGGCGGCATGGAAGACATGACCATGGATATGGGCGGTGCGGGCGTAGTTGCGGGCACCATGCGTGCGCTGGCCAAGCGCAAGGCAAAGGCCAATGTGGTAGGTCTGGTCGGACTGGTTGAAAACATGCCGTCCGGCAATGCCAGCCGCCCGGGCGATGTGGTCAAATCGATGAAGGGCGACACGGTCGAGATCATCAACACCGACGCCGAGGGTCGTTTGGTGCTGTGTGATGTGATGTGGTACACGCAAGAGCGCTTCAAGCCGGTGGGCATGATCGATCTGGCCACACTGACCGGCGCGGTGATCATTGGTCTGGGCCATGAGAATGCCGGTGTATTTTCCAACAACGACACGTTCTGCGATGCGTTCCTGAAATCGGCCAAGGCCGAGGATGAAGGTGCGTGGCGTCTGCCGCTGGGCGAAGGGTACGACAAACAGTTGAAGTCGCGCATTGCCGATATGAAAAACGTCGGCGGTCGCCCGGCAGGCTCGATCACGGCGGCGCAATTCCTGCAGCGGTTTGTGAAAGAGGAAACACCGTGGATTCACCTCGATATTGCCGGTGTGGCCTCGGTGTCATTAGAAACATCATATGCGCCCAAGGGGGCAACCGGCTGGGGCGTGCGCGCGCTTAGCCGTTTGGTGCAGGACAACTTCGAGTAATCGCATGGGGGCCGTCTATTTCTACCACCTGACCCGTCAGCCCTTGGAACACACCTTGCCGGTGCTGCTGGACAAGGCACGGCAGGCCGGGTGGAGGATTGCTGTGCGGGGCATTGATCCCGCGCGGATGGACTGGCTGGATGAAAAACTGTGGCTGGGGCCCGACGACGGGTTCCTGCCACATGGGCGCGAAGGTGGTCTGCATGACGCGGCACAGCCCGTTCTGCTGACAACCGGACCAGATGCGGCCAATGAACCCGCCTGTGTGATGGCGGTCGACGGGGCACCAGTGGACCCGTCGGAGGTGGCGACGCTGGAACGTGTCTGCATCCTGTTCGATGGAAATGATGACATGGCCGTCCAGCAAGCGCGGGGTCAGTGGAAGGCTCTGACTGGTGCGGGTTGTTCGGCGCAATACTGGTCCGAAGAATCGGGCCGGTGGGAGAAGAAGGCAGAGGCGTAAAGGTCTGACCTCAAAAGACATACCAGGAAGGTGACAGATGCACACTAAGCCTTTGGGCCGCACGGGAATAACGGTGACAGACTTATGTCTGGGTACGATGACTTTTGGCACGCAGACATCCGAGACGGATGGCCATAAGCAAATCGACATGGCGCTGGCGGCCGGGATCAATTTCGTTGATACGGCCGAGATGTATCCGGTGAACCCGATCTCAAGGGAAACTGTAGGCCGGACCGAAGAGATCGTGGGCAACTGGAACGCTGCTAACCCGTCCCGTCGTGCAGAATACGTGCTGGCGACCAAACATTCGGGGGCTGGGTTCGCCCACGCCCGCGATGGCGCGCAGATTTCGGGAAAGACGATCCCCGAAGCGATCGAAGGCTCGCTGCAGCGGTTGCGCACGGATTGCATTGATCTCTATCAGTTTCACTGGCCGAACCGGGGCAGTTACATGTTCCGCCAGAACTGGAATTATTCACCCTCGGGACACAACACCAACGAAGTTCTGGACAATATGCAGGACTGCCTTGAGACCCTGCAAGCGCAGGTCGAAAAGGGCAATATCCGCGCCTTCGGCCTGTCCAACGAAAGCACTTGGGGTACCGCACAATGGTTGCGAATAGCCGAGCAGATGGGCGCTCCGCGGGTAGCCTCGGTGCAGAATGAATATTCGCTGCTATGTCGACATTTCGATACCGATATGGCGGAACTCAGCGTGCATGAGGATGTGGGGCTGATGGCCTTTTCGCCCTTGGGTGCCGGTTTCCTGACCGGCAAATATCAGGGTGGCGCGGTGCCCGAAGGCTCGCGCATGTCGTTGGTGGCCGAAATGGGTGGGCGTACCGGTCCGCGCGTGTTCGAGGCCGTGGCGGCCTATCTGGATATTGCCGAGCGGCATGGGTTGGACCCGGTCCATATGGCGCTGGCCTGGTGCCGGACGCGGCCCTTCATGATGTCGGCCATTTTCGGCGCGACCTCGGCGGCACAGCTGGAACACATTCTGGCCGGTAAGGAATTGCGGCTGTCCGATGAGGTCGTGGCAGAAATCGGTCAGGCGCACCGCGCGCATCCGATGCCGTTTTAGGGGGCTCTGCCCCCGCCGCGCCATGCGTGACTCCCCCGAGATATTTTTAGCCAGATGAAGAAGATCCCGTCAGTGATGAGTAGGCTGGATACGTTCCTGCCGCAGTTCACGGGCCGAGAGGCCATGAGCGGTGCGGAAAGCACGTGCAAAGCTGGATTGTGAGGCGAACCCCGTAGCCAGGGCCACATCCATCAGTGGCATGTCGGTGTCGGTGACCAGGCGACGGGCCTCGGCCAGTCGTAACTGCAGATAGTGGTCTTGCGGCGTTGTGTTCAGGCGCAGGCGGAATTGCTGCTGCAGGGTGCGAGGGCTGGTGCCGAGGGTTTCGGCGATGTCCGCCAGTGGCAGCGGCTCGTCCAGCGAGGATTCCATCAGGGTGTTCGCCTTGGCGGTCAGTGCTGTATGGCGGTGTGGGGCACCGGTCCGGCTTTGCGGTTTTGTCGGCTCGGGCGCGCCGTCGTACAGGAACAGACCCGAAACCCGTGCGGCAAAACCGGCACCGTGGCGAGCGGCGATAATGTGCAGCATCATCTCGACCGCTGGGATAGCGCCACCCGAGGTCAGGCGATTGCCGGATACGGTGAAGCGGTCGGGGCGTACGTCCACTTCAGGGAAGCGGGCGGCGAAGTTATCTAAATCTTCCCAGTGGGTTGTGGCGGCGTGTCCATCTAGCAGGCCAGCCTCGGCCAACAGCCAGGGACCACCATCGATGCCCGCCATGGTGGCGCCGGTGCTCGCAATGCGGCGCAATCCGGCCAGCAGACTGGGTGTGGCGTGTCGGGCCAGTTGGAACCCCGCGACAACGATCATCAGATCACAACCCTGCAAACGTGCCAGCGGAATGCCGGGCACGTTCAGCGCGCTGGTCAGCATCGCAGGTTCTGGCGTGGCGGTCACATAATCCCAGTCGAAAGCGGGACGATCCGCCAGACGGTTAGCGGCCCGCATCGGATCAACGGCAGACGCAAAGCTGAGCGTGTTGCATTCGTCCAGAACCAACACGGCCGTTTTCAGGGCGCGATGTTCGGGTTGGAGTATGTTTTTTGCGGATTTCATCAAGTTCGATTCGCATTCTGGCAAGTGTTTTCACAAGGCTGCGTCAGAGTCGCACGCAACGCAAATCGGAATCCGGGGAGAAGCCTGGGGAAAACTCATGGCAAAACCGGGTATAACTTGGGGAAAACACGATGCCTCTGGAAATGAACCGCGAAGTCTTCATCACCTGCGCCGTCACCGGCTCGGGCGGAACGCAGGATCGCAGCCCGCATGTACCACGTTCACCGAAGCAGATTGCCGAAAGTGCGATCGCTGCGGCCAAGGCCGGCGCGGCCATTGTTCACTGCCATGTGCGGGACCCGGAAACCGGTGCGCCCAGCCGTCGCCTGGACCTGTATCGCGAAGTCACCGACCGCATTCGCGAGGCCGAAGTAGACGTTGTCCTGAACCTGACCGCAGGTATGGGCGGTGACATGATCTTTGGCCCGACAGAATCTCCTTTGCCGTTGAACGAGGAAGGTACCGACATGATCGGCGCAGCCGCGCGCGTCGAGCATGTGGCCGAGTGTCTGCCCGAGATCTGCACGTTGGACTGCGGCACCATGAACTTTGCCGAGGCCGACTACGTCATGACCAACACGCCGGGCATGTTGCAGGCGATGGGGCGGATGATGACGCATCTGGGCGTGAAGCCCGAGATCGAGGCTTTTGATACCGGGCATCTGTGGTTTGCCAAGCAATTGGTAAAGGATGGTGTGCTGGATAGCCCAGCTCTGGTGCAACTGTGCATGGGCGTTCCGTGGGGGGCGCCGGATGATCTGAATACGTTTATGGCGATGGTCAACAACGTGCCGGATGACTGGACGTTTAGCGCGTTTGCTCTGGGTCGCAATCAGATGGCTTACACAGCGGCTGCCGTGCTGGCGGGCGGCAACGTGCGCGTCGGGCTCGAGGATAACCTGTGGCTGGACAAAGGCGTGCTGGCTGAGAACTGGCAGCTTGTCGAACGTGCCGGAACCATCATCGAAAACATGGGCGCGCGGGTGATCGGAGCGCAGGAAGTGCGTGACAAGCTGGGGCTAGTGAAGCGGGCACCGGCGGCCGCATGATCCGCAGCGGGCTTTTCGCGCTGATGTTCCTAGCATTGGCTGTACCTGCCTCAGCCAAGGTATATCGTGATCGCAGTGTTGCTATGACAACGGTGCAGGACCTTGAGGTCGAACGATATCTGGGGCTGTGGTACGAAATTGCCCGTTTTCCAAACCGGTTTGAGAAGGGGTGTGTGGGAGTCACTGCGGAATATGGGTTGTTGGAAGACGGTCAGATTTCGGTGACTAACACTTGCCGTGAGGAGACATTGAACGGACAGGTTCGGCAGGCTGAAGGGAAAGCTCGAATTGAGGGGCCAGGACAACTATCGGTAACATTTGTACCTTGGCTTCCGTTCGCGCGGGGAGATTACTGGGTGCTTGGACTTAGGGCAGACTATTCGGTCGCTGTGGTGGGCGCGCCCAGAGGTTCCACCGGTTGGATTTTGGCCAGAACGCCTGAAATATCTGCTGCCGATCGGAACTGGGCCGAATCCGTGCTTCAAAAAAATGGGTATGACACAGGGCAGTTGACGTACATCCCACAAGTCGAAATTGCCGAATAAGTCCCTGCTTTGAACGGCGCAGGGTGCAGGAGTTAGGAAATTGACAAAAACAGCAGCAATCATTGGCGGCGGCGTCATCGGCGGCGGATGGGCCGCTAGATTTCTACTGAACGGCTGGAACGTTCGGGTGTTCGACCCGGACCCCGAAGCTGAGCGCAAGATTGGTGAAGTTCTGGATAATGCGCGCCGCTCCTTGCCGGGGCTGAGCGATGTGCCATTGCCGTCCGAGGGGACTCTGACGCTCCACGAGGATATGGCAGAGGCCGTGCAGGGTGCCGCCTGGATACAGGAAAGCGTGCCGGAACGACTGGATCTGAAACTGAAGGTCTACAAGGGGCTGCAGGAGGCTTGTGATCCTGACGCGATCATCGGGTCCTCGACCAGCGGCTTCAAACCGTCCGAGTTGCAAGAAGGCGCGCTGCGGCCTGAACAGATCGTGGTGACACACCCGTTCAATCCGGTCTACCTGTTGCCGCTGATTGAACTGGTTCCGACTGACAAGAACCCGCCCGCGACGGTTGCCAAGGCACAAGAACTGCTGAAATCCGTCGGGTTCTTCCCGCTGCACGTCAAAAAGGAAATCGACGCGCATATCGCTGACCGGTTCCTCGAAGCCGTCTGGCGCGAGGCGCTGTGGTTGGTCAAGGATGGCATCGCCACGACCGAAGAGATCGACGAGGCCATCCGCATGGGTTTTGGCATTCGCTGGGCGCAGATGGGTCTGTTTGAAACCTATCGCGTGGCCGGAGGTGAGGCCGGGATGCGGCACTTCATGGCACAGTTCGGGCCAGCGTTGAAATGGCCGTGGACCAAGCTGATGGACGTGCCGGATTTCACCGATGAGCTGGTCGACCTGATCGCGGATCAGTCGGACGCGCAGTCGGGCATACACTCGATCCGCGAGCTGGAGCGCATTCGCGACAACAACCTTGTGGGCATGATGCGCGCGCTTAAAGCGCAGAACTATGGCGCAGGGGCGGTGCTGAACCAGCATGACGCGCTGTTGAAACCCGGCGCGTTGCCGACGCTGGAACAGGCAGATCTGAGCCAGCCGATCCTGACATTGTCGCGCGCGGTACCGCTGGACTGGACCGACTACAACGGCCACATGAACGAGGCGAAATATGTCGAGGCCTTCGCCGCTGCGACTGACCGGTTCATGGAGATCATCGGCTGCGATGTGGATTACATCGCCTCGGGCGGCAGCTATTTCACTGCGGAAAACCACATCCGCTATGTCGACGAAGCACACGCAGGCGCGAAGATCGAAGTGCGCACGCAGATGCTGTTGGGGCAGGGCAAGAAGCTGCACGTGTTCCACAGCATGTATGAGGGCGACAAGCTGCTGGCCACGGGCGAAAGCTTCCTGCTGCATGTCAGCCTTGAATCTCGCCGCCCCAGCGCACCGTCGCCGGAAATCGAGGCCGCCATGGCGCGGATCGCCGAGGCGCAGGCAGGGTTGCCCTATCCCGAAGGCGCGGGCGCCGCGATCCGGAAACCCGCATGACCCGGTGCGTTTTGATTACGGCTGGCGCCTCAGGCGTTGGCCGTGCCATGGCCCAAGCATTTGACGATGCAGGTTATGATGTTTGGATCACGGATATTGACGAGGCCGCTCTGACTACGGTGCCGGATCACTGGGAGGCTCGTCGCGCCAATGCCGCAAGCGAATTCGATATGAGCGCCGTTTTTCAGGACATCGCAGCCGAAGGTGGATTGGATGCGCTGTGCGCCAATGCGGGCACGGCAGGACCGACAAACGCGATCGAGGATATCGGGTTGGCAGATTGGCGGTCCTGCGTTTCGATCAACCTCGAGGGCGCTTTTCTGGCCGTGAAATATGCAGCCCCTTTGATGAAGGCCGCGCAGGCGGGCAGCATCACCCTGACGTCGTCAACTGCGGGTCAATTCGGGTACCCGTACCGCGCGCCTTATGCGGCGGCGAAATGGGCGGTGATCGGGTTGATGAAAACTCTGGCAATGGAACTTGGCCCCCACGGTATTCGCGCCAATGCAATTTGTCCTGGTGCGGTTGAAGGTCCACGGATGGAGGGTGTGCTGGCACGTGAAGCGGCCGCAAAGGGTATGACCCGCGATCAAGTCTATGCCGGGTATGCTTCGGGTACGTCGATGGGGCGCTTTGTTGAAGGTCACGACATCGCAAATATGGCCGTTTTCCTTGCCTCGGATGCGGCGCGGTTGGTTTCAGGGCAGGTTATTGCTGTGGATGGGCACACTGTGAATCCAGATCCGAAAATCTAGCTTGTTTCAGAAAATACATTAAACCCCAATGCCCTGGTGCAAAAAGGGCATTGGTGATCGGCTTGAGGCAGGGTTTTCACGAAACGCTGAAGTCAGCCCTGATTTGGCCCGCGAATTTGGCGGATAGTTTGGCGGACAGCTTGCCAGTCTTGTGCTTCCTGTCTATTTCCGGCGGCTTCACATTCGCGCATCTTTTGTGCGGCTTCCGCCTCGGCCCGGTCGCCGTGAACGGTATAAAGAGCCCGTGCGTATTGAGCGGTCTGTAGTGCGTCCATTCCTGTCGTCCTCCGTCTGTGATCGGAATACCCGAAGGTTCGCGCCGAACGACGATAGCACAAGACAGGCTTAGGTGCATCCTCCTAGTCAGAAATCTGTGTACGCAGCTGTTTAAGGTGTTCTGAGAAGTCGCGCGCAGTCAGGTCAGCCTCGCGTACCAGACGGTCGAAATGGCGGGTAAAGGTTTCGATCCGATCACGGTCCCGAAAGGCCATATAGTGGCTGCCGGCGTAGAAAACACACAGCAGAGGGCCGAAGATCGTAACCGGAGCGGAATAAAGCCGTTTTGCGTCAAATAGATAGATTCTAAGACGCGGGTAGAGCTGTTCGCAAATCTCCAGCAGATGGTCGATCTGTTCCAGCCGGATTTTGGGACAAAGACCGTCGTAATAGCCCCGCGCATGGACGAAACTATCGATTTCATACAGCGGCATGGCGATTTCATAGTCGGATTGCGCGCTGCGCATCCACATCAGCCGGTCAGCCGAGGCACCGATGGCCTGGTCCGCCGTCCGCCCCAGATGCGGGGCATATTCCCATTCGAGCACCGCGCGGGTCTTTAACATGTCGGGCAAAGTCGCTGGAACATAACGGATTTTGTACCCTGCGGCTTCTTGATGCCACTCAAAGATGCGCTCATCCACCAGCGCGCGTGGTGCCTCGGTCATCGTCAGCGAGCTGGCCAACAATTCCGCTGCGCTTTCGGGTCGGTCGGACAGGCTTAGAAGCCAATCCGCCGAAACCCCCAGGGCCGAGGCGCAACTGCCTACCACATGTGCATTTGGCAATCGCGCGCCTTCGCCTGTCAAAAGCTGCGATACGGTCGAACGGTCCACCGCAATCTGACGCGCCAGCGCGCTTTGGCTGACGTGCTGCTCTTCCATCGCGCGTGCAAGGCGTGTGCGAAACTGGGCCGCGCGGTCTCGTTTGTCGATTTTTTCCTGCATGTGTTTGAAAATATCACAGATGATGAGTTTTGTTAATCATATTCAGAATTTTCAACGGATGCCGTGACCCGTAATTTTGAAGACATAATAAGAATATGGGTGACGGAATGGAAACACGACGCAGATCAGTCGTGAAGGCGGTGCTGTGGAATGCGATGGGCTTGCTGGTGATGACCCTGGTTGGGCTGGTCGCAACCGGATCGGCGGCTGTGGGCGGGACATTGGCGATTGTGAACACGGCCATCGGATTGACGATGTATGTCATCTACGAGCGTGTCTGGGCCAAAATCTCGTGGGGGCGCAATGTCTAAGGCGGCCTCACCCGAGTGGGGCACCTTCGCCCTAATCCTGGCCTGCTATGGTGCGTGGTTGGCGGTGATTTTCCTTTTGCCGGTTTGGCTGGCAATTCCGGCGATGGGTCTGGTTGCGGCGCTCCATTCGTCGTTGACGCATGAGGCGCTGCACGGCCACCCATTTCGTACGAAATGGTTGAATGAAGCCCTGATGGCTCTGCCTTTGACCCTGTTCATCCCGTATCAGAGGTTTCGCGACCTGCATCTGGCCCATCACCGGGATGAGACGCTGACCGACCCCTATGACGACCCTGAAACCAATTATCTGGATCCACAGGTCTGGGGGGTATTGGCGGGGTGGCAGCGTTGGCTGCTGTCCGTGAATAACACGCTGTTGGGGCGCATGGTGCTGGGTCCGGCGATTGGCCAATTCATATTCACGCGGAATGAAATGCGCAGTGCTTTGCAGGGCAACGTTGTCATCCTGCGGGCCTGGGCGCTGCATCTGGTTGGGGTGGCCTTGGTTCTGTGGGTGGTAGGGCACTCGGCAATGCCGATTTGGGCGTATGTTCTGTCCGCCTATATCGGGCTGGGGCTGGTGAAGATCCGCACCTTCCTTGAACATCGCGCGCATGAAAACCCGCAGGCCCGCACTGTGATTATCGAAGATCGCGGATTATTGGCCTTTCTGTTTCTAAACAACAACCTGCATGTGGTTCATCACATGAATCCAGGTGCGCCGTGGTACCGCCTGCCTGCGCTATATCGCGCCAGCAGAGATCGGTATCAGAACCGGAATGAGGCTTATGTCTACCGTTCATACGCACAGATTTTCCGGGCGTATTTCTGGCGCGCTAAGGATCCGGTGGCACATCCCCTCTGGCCAAAGCATTGATTGAGCGACACAAAGGGGGCCATGAGTTTATGGATTCCCATCACAATCGCTGCCGCCTCGTTCCAGACAGTGCGGTTCATGCTGCAAAAATCGCTCAGCACCATAAAGCTGACGGCGGCTGGGGCGACGTTCGCCCGGTTCGCATATTCGATGCCACTGGCGCTTTTAGGGCTGGTTGTGGCGCTGCAAGTGACTGGATTCAGCCTGCCACAGCTTACGGGGTGGTTCTGGGTGTACGCTGTCATCGGTGGCACCGCGCAAATTCTGGCAACGATTTGTGTAGTCGCGCTGTTCAAGCAACGAAATTTTGCGGTTGGGATCACCTTTAAGAAGACCGAAGTGATTCAAACTGCCATTGTCGGTTTTCTGGTGCTGGGTGATCAGGTCTCGTACGGGGGGCTGGTTGCGATCTTAATGGGATTAATGGCGGTACTTTTGCTGTCCAAATCACCCGGAGGCGGCGGGGCGTGGTGGAAACACCTGACCAACCGGGCCTCGCGCCTTGGGCTGGGGTCAGGCGTATTGTTCGCCTTTTCCGCGGTCAGTTATCGGGGCGCGTCGCTGGAATTGGGCGATATCGACGCGTGGTTTCGCGCTCTGATCACTCTGGCCGCAGTTGTGACGTTCCAGTTTCTGAGCATGGCGCTATGGCTGCTGTGGCGCGACCGGGCCGAACTGCGCGCAGTGTGGCAGACACGTCAAACAGGGGTGTTTGTTGGCCTGACCAGTCTGGGCGGATCGTTTTGCTGGTTCTTTGCGTTCACCTTGCAGAACGCCGCCTATGTCAAAGCGCTGGGACAGGTCGAGCTATTGCTCAGCCTGATCGCATCGATCCTGTTTTTCCGCGAGACCATTACCCGGCGTGAGATCGCCGGGATGGCGTTGTTGGGGCTGTCGATCTTGGCGCTAGTGCTGGCGATTTAACCAGCACGGCGCTCGGCAAAGCTTAGGGCAATGAAGCTGGGCAGGTGATCGCCCATGCCCACAACCGCGTTGCCGTTATCCGAACGACGGCCACGACCTTTAGGCTCTTTGTCCTTTTTGCGGTCGCTCTTTTTGCCTTCGCTCCTTTGCGTGTCAGCAGGCTTGGTCTTTTTCTCAGGCTTCGGCGTGTCGGCTTTGGGTTCTTCCTTGACCGGATTGTCGAGCTTTGGAATGTCCTTCTGGATCAGCTTTTCAATCGCAGCCAGAGCCTTTTCGTCGCGACCCGAACAGATGGTAATCGCCTTACCGTCGCGCCCGGCACGACCGGTGCGGCCGATGCGGTGTACGTAATCCTCGGGGTGGCCGGGGACGTCGAAATTGAACACATGGCTGACCGACGGGACATCAAGGCCACGCGCAGCCACGTCCGAGGCAACCAGCAACCGCAAGGAGCCGTCGCGGAAACCGTCCAGCGTTTTCATGCGCTGTGATTGGTCCAGATCGCCGTGGATCGCGGCGGCGTCATAGCCGTATTTCTTCAGCGATTTTGCGCAGATATCAACGTCTGTCTTGCGGTTACAGAAGATGATCGCGTTGGTGCATTTCTCGCCCTCGGCATCAATCAACGAACGCAAAACCTTGCGCTTACCGCTGGCCTCACGATCACGGCGACCGCCTTTGAACATGACCACGCCCTGTTCAATGGTTTCCGAGGCCGTGGCCTGTCGGGCAACCTCGACCCGCGCGGGGGCGGACAGGAAAGTGTCGGTGATGCGTTCAATCTCGGACGCCATGGTGGCCGAAAAGAACAGCGTCTGGCGGGTGAACGGCGTCAGCGAGAAGATGCGCTCGATATCGGGGATGAAGCCCATGTCCAGCATCCGGTCAGCTTCGTCCACGACCATGATCTGCACGCCGGTCAGCAGCAGCTTGCCGCGTTCGAAATGATCCAGAAGACGGCCGGGGGTTGCGATCAGGACATCGACGCCACGGTCGATCAGTGCGTCCTGTTCCTTGAAGCTGACGCCTCCGATCAACAACGCCTTGGTCAGTTTCAGGTGTTTGCTATAAGTGTCAAAATTCTCGGCGACCTGTGCAGCCAGTTCCCGTGTCGGGCACAGCACTAGCGACCGCGGCATCCGCGCGCGCGCGCGGCCCCGTGCCAGCATTGTGATCATCGGAAGCGTAAAGCTTGCAGTTTTTCCCGTGCCGGTCTGGGCGATCCCCAAAACATCACGACCTTCCAGCGCAGGTGGAATCGCGCCTTCTTGGATCGGGGTGGGGGATTCGTATCCGGCTTCCTCAATGGCTTTGAGGACCTTCGGGTTCAGGTTCAGTTCGTTAAATTTTGTCATGTAAGTCCGGTTTATGCGGACATGAGACCTGGCCCGCGCGTCAAAGGTGTGCCGGGCCCGGATGGCCATACGCTGCATTGCGCATTTTCGGCTTGGAGGGGGACATAACAAAAACGCTGGGCGGGGTCAAATGAAGACCTATTTAGGATTTCTGCTGTCTTTTCTGGGTGGATTTCCCGCAACAATTCAGACACTTCCGGGAAAGTGTTTCCTAACTTTTTCGTCCAGATCCAGTGGCCGATGCCGGATCAGGCCCTGTTGTTCCAGCCGGGCGCGTACATCAGGGTCGGTGCCGCTGATCTCATCAAAAAAAGCGCGCAGACCGTCCATGCCGCTGTCGGCTTCGATCCAGTTGAGCAATTCGTTCATATTCATGCCGCCGCGTTCGCGCGGAGCATTCAGCGACTTGCCGGGCTGATACGAGCCACGCGCCAGACGGAACCGAAGGTGAGCCTGAAAATGTTCCCAATCGGGGGCGTGTCGATGGCACAGCTCCAACCCCGGCAATTCGAACTTGCAGGGCAAGAGTGTTTTATCCTGGAACAGGTTGTGGATACGAAAACTCAGTTTCTTCAGGCCCGTCCGGACGATCAGCTTACCTTGCAAATGGCTGAAGAATCCACCCAGAACAAAGGCGCCATAACGCGGGTACAGCGATTGTACGAGGGCGTCGCGGTGGGGGGATTTGGGAAGATGCGCCTTGTAAAGATCCGTGGCGCCGCCCATGGCTTCGATCGGGCGGACACGTACAGCGGGGATGTGGTCGGGAACATCGGCCAGTTGCTGGTGAATGGGGCGGTCCGTCCACAGAAACTCGTCCATGTCGATATGGGCCAACCAGTTCAGATTGGTCTTGCGATAGGTGAATGACGCATTTGCGGTCTGACGGTTTTGATGCCGTTCGGGCCGTTCACGCTTGCGGCTGGCCCAGAAGGCCTCATCGCATGTTTGCACGTCGACCTTCGGATGCCGATCCAGGGCATCGAAGGCACTGGAATTGGGTTCATCCAGATAGATGTGCATCCGGTCGACCCCAAGATCGAGGTGATAGGCCACAAACCGCAGGATATCCGGGGCAGGGCCCCGAACCGTTGAAACAATGCCCCAGCCAGAGCCGTCAGTCATCAATGTGGTCCAACATGGATTGCCGGGTCTTATAGTGCTGGATTCGCCCAAAAATGCTGCGCGGGTCGTACATCACCAATTTTAGCATCCGATACCCCAATGGACGCAGCACCGCGTCGTTTTCTGCATGACGCCAGAGGCGTGCCAAAAGGTTTCGATCCAGATCACCATTCCTAAGCGAATAGCCCGCCATGCCAAATGCCAATGGAACGTCGTGGTGTTTTTCACCCTGCATCTCAAAGGCTTGATCGTTCGAACGAAGGGATACCCGACGCTCGCTATCATGCAGTTTGATCAGATCGTACAACAGGTAAAGACCCTGTCCGCCCAGTCGTTGATCCAGTGTTTCGCCATGGTCAGCGAATGTGGTTGCCGAGGAAATAAGCCAGCGCACAGGCAGGTCCCGCGCCAGCTCTGAACCCTTTTCCCGCCACATCCGCAGAAACAGCGCCCGTGCCTCAGCCGGTGACGGATGCCGGCGCAGCAATGCGATGCACATGGCGTGAACAAGATGCAGCTGCGACTGGCCAGCAAATTCCCGCTGCAGCGCGTGGTACTTTCTGCGCGCGTCCTGCTTGTGGTCAAAGCTGACGTCCGGGTCAGGTTCTTCTACGGGTGTTTGGGCAAGTTCACTCAGACCAACATCCGGTGGCGGCAGTACCCGTTGTGGATCGCGATAAGGAACCTCTTTGCGTTCCAGATGGCGCATCACCGAATAGAAGCCGCCGGGATAGTTTTCCTGATCCAAATCCGCCATGCTTCGGAACCCTAGAGAACGGTGCCCAAACTACAAGACCCGGATCAAACCATCATTTCCTTGGTCGCAGTCAGGTTCAGCTCGGGGTAATCACGCACGACCCGGTCGATATCCCATTGCAAGCGCGTCAGATAGACGATGTCGCCGTCATGATCATGGGCGATGTGCTGTTTGTTGGCGTTGACGAACTTTTCAACCTCGGCCTTGTCACCGCTAACCCAGCGGGCCGAGGTGAATTGCGATGCTTCGAAACGAACGGGCAGGCCGTATTCCATCTCAATCCGGCTGGCGAGCACTTCAAATTGCAACGCGCCAACGACACCGACGATAAAGCCCGAGCCAATCGAGGGTTTGAAGACCTTGGCGGCACCTTCCTCGGCAAATTGCATCAGGGCTTTTTCCAGATGCTTGGCTTTCAGGGGGTCTGCCGCCCTGACAGTTTGCAGCAATTCCGGCGCGAACGACGGAATCCCGGACACGCGCAGCGCTTCACCCTCGGTCAGGGTGTCGCCAATGCGCAGTTGGCCGTGATTGGGGATGCCGATGATGTCTCCGGCCCAGGCCTCTTCAGCCAGTTCCCGGTCAGAGGCCAGAAACAGAACGGGGTTCGAAATCGCCATCGGTTTCTTGGATCGCACATGGGTCAGCTTCATGCCGCGCTTGAAATGGCCGCTTGCCATGCGGACAAACGCCACCCGGTCACGGTGCTTGGGGTCCATGTTGGCCTGCACCTTGAAGACAAAACCGGCGACCTTCTTTTCATCTGGGGCAATTTGACGGGGTTCTGCCGATTGTACCTGAGGCTGCGGGCCATAAGCGCCGATACCTTCCATCAGTTCCTTGACGCCGAACGAGTTGATGGCCGAGCCGAACCAGATCGGGGTCATGTGCCCCTCAAGCACTGCTTGCGGGTCAAGCTTGGGCAGCAATTCGCGCGCCATTTCTACCTCTTCCAGCAGCTTGTCCAGCAGATGCTCGGGCACGTGTTCGGCCAGTTTGGGGTCGTCCAGACCGTTGATCTGAATGCTTTCCGCCACTTTGTTGCGGTCGGCGCGGTCCATCAGCTCCAATCGATCACGCAGCATGTCATAGCAGCCGATGAAATCGCGGCCTACGCCAATCGGCCACGCAGCGGGCGTGACGTCGATGGCCAGCATCTCCTGAATTTCGTCGATGATCTCGAACGTATCGCGGCTTTCGCGGTCCATCTTGTTACAGAAGGTCAGGATCGGCAGATCGCGCAGGCGGCAGACCTCGAACAGTTTCTGCGTCTGGCTTTCCACACCTTTCGCGCCGTCGATCACCATGACAGCTGCGTCTACGGCGGTCAGGGTGCGATACGTATCTTCCGAGAAATCGCTGTGGCCGGGGGTGTCCACCAGATTGAACCGGAAGTCCCTGTAATCGAACGACATGGCCGAGGCTGAGACCGAAATACCGCGATCCTTCTCCATCTGCATAAAGTCCGACCGCGTCCGCCGCGCCTCGCCCTTAGCGCGCACCTGACCGGCCATCTGAATAGCGCCCCCGTACAACAGGAACTTTTCAGTCAGCGTCGTCTTGCCCGCATCCGGGTGCGAGATGATGGCGAATGTCCGGCGTCGGGCAATCTCGGGCGGTAATACGGGTTGGTTGGTGGCGGTATCAAGCATGAACGCGCGTATAGGCGGGGAATCCTGCCGAAGCAAGACAAAGGGGGTGTTCAAAATCGTATGGTTATGCCAATAAGAACAAATAGTGAACAAATAATGGAGAGGATCAATGAATTTAAAAGAAATCGCAGACGAACTGGTTGCTGGATGCCGCGAGGGCCGGGCCAAGGAAAACCTAAGTAATTTATACGCGCCTGATGCCGTTTCGGTCGAAGCGCAAGAGATGGAAGGCATGGGGCGAGAGACGCACGGCATCGACGGCATCCGTGGCAAACACGAATGGTGGGAAGGCGCGCATGAGGTGTCGGGCGCTTCGGTCAGTGATCCGTATCTGCATGGCGACGACCGCTTTGCGGTGATTTTCGAAGTGCAGGGCAAGGTTAAGGAAAGTGGTGAGACTTTCGATATGAAAGAGGTCGGTATCTATCACGTCGCCAACAGAAAAATCGTGCGTGAAGAGTTCTTTTACTGAAGCGTTGTGACTTCTGGTCTTCCCCGTCTGGCTGGTGCTAGACATGCGGGCAACAACAGATGGGGAGGATCTCATGGATCTGGGAATTCGCGGAAAACGCGCGCTGGTTTGTGCAAGCTCAAAAGGGTTGGGGCTGGGCTGCGCCGAGGCACTGGCAGAGGCAGGCGTCGACCTGGTGATGAACGCACGCGGGGCCGAAGCGCTAGAATTCGAAGCCGCTCGTTTGCGGTCCGAGTATGGTGTCGACGTGCAAACCGTGGCCCGCGACGTGACCTCGACCGAGGGTCAGGCGCAGGTAATCGAAGCCGCGCAGGGCGTTGATATACTTGTGACAAACGCCGGTGGCCCGCCGCCCGGACTTTGGTCGGATTGGGATCGTGACGATTTCATCAAGGCGCTGGATGCAAATATGCTGACGCCGATTGCGTTCATGAAGGCACTGCTGCCGGGTATGATCGACAAAGGGTGGGGCCGGGTGGTCAACATCACGTCTCAATCCGTACGTGCGCCGATCCCTGCTCTGGGTCTGTCGAACGCGGCGCGAACCGGGTTGACCGGATATGTGGCGGGAACGTCCCGTCAGGTGGCGCAATATGGTGTGAATATCAACAACCTGCTGCCGGGTATTCATGATACGGACCGGGCGTTGTCACTGGATGGCGGCGTATCGAAACAACAAGGCATCTCGCTGGACGAAGCCCGGGCCGCACGTTCGGCAACGATCCCGGCGCGTCGGTACGGAACGCGGCAGGAATTCGGGGCGGCCTGCGCATTTCTGTGTTCGCAACAAGCCGGGTTCATGGTCGGGCAGAATATCCTGCTGGACGGTGGCGCAAGCAATATGACGATGTAATCATGTCCCAAGGATTTTCGCTGAAGGATCAGTTGTTTAATGCGGAAAAGACTCGCTTTTTGGCGGGCCTTTTCTCCGATGCTGATCCATCCTTTGATGCCAAGACGTTCGAGGCGCAGGTCATGTCGCGGCTGCTGGATCTTGAACTGAAAGAGCGCATGGCCTGGATTGCCGACTGCCTGCAGCAGGCCGTACCTGGCGAGCTGCCGACTGTCGCGCCAATCCTTCTGCGCGCACTGCCACCGCCTTTGGACCCAACCAAGACGGATGATGATTTCGGCGATTTCATCTTTGCGCCTTTGGGGGATTGGGTCGTGGCTGTGGGGTTGGATCACCCTGATCTGGCTCTGGACGTGCTTGAAGAGCTGACTCAGAGGTTTTCGATGGAGTGGGCCATTCGGCCATTCCTCAACCGCTATCCGGATCAGGTTTTGGCGCGGATGGAGCAGTGGTGCGTGCACGACAGCTATCACGTGCGCCGTCTGGTCAGTGAGGGCACGCGACCGCGGTTGCCTTGGGGGCAGGCGGTAGGGCTGCAATTGACCGATCCACTGCCATTGCTGGACCGCTTGCACAAGGATCCGACGCGCTATGTCACGCGGTCTGTGGCGAACCATTTGAACGACATCACTAAGAAAGATCCTGCGCTGGTGTTGGACCGGCTACAGGACTGGTCCGAAACCGGGACACAGGACCGGGACGAGCTGCGCTGGATGACCTCGCATACCCTGCGGGGGCTGGTGAAGGCAGGCCATCCCGTTGCCATGAAGATGTTGGGCTTCGATCCCGAGGCCGAGATAACCGCCAGCGTTCAGGTAAACCGAGAGGCGCGGATTGGTGGGGCGCTTGAGTTTGATGTCGCGTTGACCGGTGCGGGGGATCAGCCTGTTCTGGTCGACTATATCATTCATTTTCAACGCCCTGGCGGCAAAACTTCGGCCAAGGTGCATAAGCTGAAGCAGACGACCTTGCGCGATGGTGCGCTGAGGCTAACCAAGAAGCACAAGCTGAAAGGCAATGCGACCACGTTCAAGCTGGTTCCCGGCGCGCATCGGCTAGAGATTCAGGTGAACGGGCGGGTCCGCGCCTCGGTCGATTTCGACTTGCTGGGCTAGGACAGGACCCTCACGCTTTTGTCAAAATTGATAGCAGCGGTTGCACAGGCGGCAGTGCTGCATTAGCTGCGAAGCAGCCAGTGAGGAAAGGGGTGCTGCGATGAAGCATGAATCAGTGCAGAATTACTATGGCGAGGTCCTGCAGGGCAGCGCAGATTTGCAAACCAACGCGTGCTGTACACCCGACGACATGCCGGACCATGTTAAAAAGATCCTCTCAAAAATTCATGACGATGTGCTGACGCGCTACTATGGTTGCGGCCTGATCGCGCCGCTGGATCTGGAGGGGATGAGCATCCTTGATCTGGGTTGCGGGGCCGGTCGCGACGTTTACGCTCTGTCGGCGATGGTGGGTGAAAAGGGTCGCGTGGTCGGGGTCGATATGACGCCGGAACAGCTAGAGGTCGCCCGCGCGCATCAGGATTTTCACGCGCAGGCTTTTGGTCATGCCGCCAGCAATGTGGAATTCCATCACGGTTACATCGAAAAGTTGGATGAGCTGGACCTGGAGCCTGGTTCCTTCGACATCATCGTCTCGAACTGCGTGATCAATCTGGCCACGGATAAAGAGGCCGTCCTTCGCGGTGCCCATCGTCTGCTGAAAGAGGGTGGTGAGATGTATTTCTCGGACGTCTACGCCGACCGTCGTGTACCGCAGGCCATGGCCGAAGATGAAGTGCTGTACGGCGAATGCTTGTCCGGCGCGCTGTATTGGAACGATTTCCTGTCGATGTCGCGCAAGTCGGGGTTCGGTGATCCGCGCCGCGTCACGCACCGCCCGCTGACCATCGAAAACCCTATGTTAGAGGAACGTGTTGCACCGCTGAAGTTCCTGTCGGCCACCTACCGTCTGTTCAAACTGTCCGAACTGGAACCCGCTTGCGAGGATTATGGGCAGGCCGTCATCTACAAAGGCACCATCCCGCACGCGCCACATCTGTTCGAACTGGACGACCACCACGCGATCGAGACAGGCAAGGTGTTTCCTGTCTGCGGCAACACATGGATGATGTTGAACGATACCCGTTTCGCGCGGCATTTCGACTTTATCGGTGATTTCTCGACGCACTATGGCATCTTCGAAGGCTGCGGCGGTGAAAGCCCGTTTGAAGCCACCGGCGCGACCACGAGCGCGTCGACCGGCGAGGTCACCTCGGGCGGCTGCTGCTGATCACTTGCACCGGACGGGCGGGGTTGCTATCCCCGCCTAAGCCCGATGAATTTGATCGGGAAAAGGCAACGAGGCCCATCGGTGACAATAGACGCAATTCCTCCTCGTCTGGAAATTCGCAATCTTAACGCACGGTACGAGGGGCGGGTTGTAGTTGACGACGTCTCTTTGACGGTTGACGCAGGGAAAGTGACTTGCCTACTTGGGCCTTCGGGATGCGGCAAGTCGACCACTTTGCGCATGATCGCCGGGGTCGAGATGCAGGAATCCGGTGAGATCTATGTCGACGGCAAGCTGATCTGCGACACCGTATTCCGAGTTCCGCCCGAACGCCGCGAGATCGGCCTGATGTTTCAGGACTTCGCGCTGTTTCCGCATCTAAGCGTTGCTGACAACGTGGCCTTTGGCCTGACCGGGCATAAAGAAGAAAAGCGCGCGCGTGTTGATGAGTTGCTGCGCAAGGTTGATCTGATCCGTTTCATCGACAAATTTCCGCATCACCTGTCAGGGGGCGAGCAGCAACGTGTCGCCCTGGCCCGCGCACTCGCTCCGCGTCCTAGGATCATGTTGATGGACGAGCCGTTCTCGGGCCTCGACAACCGACTGCGCGACGGTATTCGGGATGAGACTCTGGCGATCCTCAAGGAAGAGGATGCCGCCGTTGTGTTGGTGACGCACGAGCCCGAAGAGGCGATGCGCATGGCTGATGAGATCGCCTTGATGCGCCGCGGCAAGATCGTGCAGCAAGGTGCGCCGTATAACGTCTATACCCGTCCCGCCGATAAGGCCGCTGTGGCATTTTTCAGCGATGTCAACGTGTTGCAGGCGCAAGTGAATGGAGCGTTGGCCGATACACCCTTTGGTCAGTTTCTGGCGCCGGGCATTCCCGACGGCACAGACGTTGAGATTGTATTCCGGCCACAGCACGTGCGGTTGGACTTTGACCGCAATGGCAAAGGCCCGCTGCCAACGGCAACCGATGGTGTTGCGGCCCGCGGCACGGTCGAGAGAGCGCGGTTCTTAGGTAACGAAAGCCTGGTCGAGTTCCGCATGGACCATGATGGTTCCGTTCTGAAGGCCACGGTGCCGAATGTTTTCGTGCCAAATCCGGGGCGGGTCATGTGGCTGACCATTCGACGGGATCGGTGCTTTGTTTTCCCCATTTAGGGCCTGAAACCGTAGTTTAGGCTCAAGTGGTGCTCGAAAGCCTCAGATTGCGGGTGCGCTTTGCTTGCCGCCGCGCGGGGGCGGGTCTATCAAGGTCAAAACGCTGCGGTGGATGGGGCAAATGCGTATTCTTCTGACCAATGATGACGGTATCAATGCGCCGGGCCTGATCACGCTTGAGGCGATTGCCGCCGATCTGGCCGGGCCCGACGGAGAAGTCTGGGTGGTTGCACCGGCATTCGAGCAATCGGGTGTTGGCCATTGCATCAGCTATACCCATCCGATGATGGTCGCGAAACTGGGAGACCAGCGTTTCGCCGCCGAAGGCTCGCCTGCCGATTGTGTGCTGGCCGGTCTGCATGATGTGATGAAGGATGCGCCGCCCGATTTGGTGTTGTCTGGCGTGAACCGGGGCAACAACTCGGCGGAAAACACGCTGTATTCCGGCACTGTCGGCGGTGCGATTGAGGCTGCGTTGCAGGGCATCCCGGCCATTGCTTTGTCGCAATATTTCGGCCCACGGAATCTGGGGCTGGACGATCCGTTTGAGGCCGCGACCCGGTTCGGGGCGGATTTGGTGCGGAAAATTCTGGACGCGACCCCGGTGGAACAAGGCGATTACCGTCTGTTCTACAACGTGAATTTCCCGCCCGTGCCCGCGGACGAGGTTCTGGGCACCCGGATCGCACCGCAAGGGTATCGCCGCGATACGCATTTCTCGGTCGAACCGCACAGTTCGCCCTCGGGGCGGCGGTTCCTGTGGATCAAGGGCGGCTATCAGCACAACCCCACAGCACCAGGAACGGATGCGGCGGTCAACTTGGCGGGCTATATCTCGGTCACGCCGATGCGCGCGGATCTGACGGCACATGACGCGCTTGAGGCATTGAAGACGATCGAATGACCGGACCAGATCCCGAAACAATCATGCAGTTCTTGTTTGCCCTGCGATCGCGTGGGGTAACAGATGCGCGCGTGCTGGCCGCGATGGAACAGGTCGACCGTGGCCGCTTTGTCAAAGGTCTGTTCGCCGAGCGCGCGTATGAAGACACGCCGCTGCCGATTGCCTGCGGGCAGACGATCAGCCAGCCGTCTGTTGTTGGGTTGATGACACAGGCGCTGGATGTGCGCCCGCGCGACACAGTGTTAGAGGTTGGAACCGGCTCGGGCTATCAGGCGGCGATCCTGTCCAAGCTGGCGCGCCGGGTCTATACGGTCGAACGCCACAAGCGGTTGGTGCGCGAAACCGGTGCGCTGTTTCGCGAGTTGGGGCTGACCAATGTCACCGCGATGCTGTCGGACGGCTCCTTCGGTTTGTCCGAACAGGCCCCGTTTGACAGGATCATTGTGACCGCTGCGGCGGAGGATCCGCCAGGGCCGCTCTTGGCGCAGCTTAAAATCGGCGGTATCATGGTTTTGCCGGTGGGACAGTCGGATGCGGTTCAGACCCTGATCCGGGTCAGGCGGACCGAGACCGGGTTGGACTATGACGAATTGTTACCCGTTCGTTTCGTGCCCTTGTTAGAAGGGCTTGGCAGGGACGGTGCGTAAAAGAATATTCTGCAACATGCGCCGGAACCCCGGAAAACACGGGCAGGCGTTGAGGACAGTAAGATGAGAGCAGTTTCCAAATCAGCGATGCTCCGCTGCGCGACAGGTGTAGCGGCGTTGGCGATTCTGGCCGGGTGCGAAGGCCCGCTGGATTATGATCTGCGCGGGCAGGTCGGCGGATTTTCGACCGCCGATGCCGCGCGCGGAGTGACCGCGAACCGGCCAGCGCCGGACGCGCGCGGGGTTATCACCTATCCGAATTACCAAGTGGCCGTTGCACAACGCGGCGATACGGTCGCCTCGGTTGCTGCCCGTGTTGGGTTGCCCGAGGGTGAATTGGCCGTTTTCAACGGTCTCAAGCCAACAGATCAATTGCGCGACGGTGAGGTGATCGCCTTGCCGCGTACGGTCAGTTCGGCCAGTTCGGTGGATATCGCCTCGATTGCCGGAACCGCAATTGATGAGGCGCCGGCAGATGGCTCGGTTAGGACATCGACATTGGCACCGGCCCAACCTGCAACCGCGCCCGCACCGGCCCCTGCGACATCGGGGCCCGAGCCGATCCGTCACCAGGTCAAACGCGGCGAGACAGCTTATACCATTGCACGGCTTTACGATGTGCCAGTGGATGCGCTGGCCGAATGGAACGGGTTGGGGTCGGACTTTACCGTGCGGGAGGATCAGTTCCTGTTAATCCCGATCAAGAACCAGCCTGCTCCACGACAAGCGGTTGTGCCCGCCAGCAATGTGACACAACCCGGCCAGGGCTCGCCCACGCCGACACCGCCAAGTGCCACGCAACCGTTGCCAGATGAAGTTATCGAACCAGCCCCTCCTGCACCGGATGTGACGGCTGAGCCACCGACGAGTCAGAGCAGTTCGGCCCTTGGCCTGCCGGTTACCGGCACGATCGTTCGGACCTATGACAAAGGCAAGAATGAAGGGATCGACATCGCAGGTTCACCGGGAACCGCCGTGAAGGCAGCAGAAGCCGGGACCGTAGCGGCGATCACCGCAGATGCGGATCAAGTGCCTATCATCGTGGTTAAACACAACAGCGATCTGCTGACCGTCTATGCAAACGTCGATAAGATCACGGTCAAAAAGGGCGACCGCGTGCGCCGAGGCGAACAGATTGCGTCCTTGCGTGGCGGCGACAATTCCTATGTCCATTTCGAGGTGCGCAAAGGGTTCGAATCCGTCGATCCGGAACCTTATCTGAAGTGATGAGAACGGCCCGTTTCGGGCCATGCCTCCAGCGGAGGTATTTATAGCCAGATGAAGCGGCGGCGGATCACGCGTGAGGGTCGTAGTCGCTCAGCCGTTTTCCAGGTTCATCGGCAAAGATTTCCGGTAGGGGTGAGACGGTTTCGATCAGGTCGATGCGAAACACGCGGAACCCTTCGCGTAGCTCACACCACGCGGTAAGGGTCCAGACGCGGCCCCAGTATTCCATATGCAACGGACGGATGGTTCGGTCTGTCAAAACCCCGTCGATGCGGCGATAGGACAAGTGCAGTTTTTGTCGGGTTTTGATCGCGGACCGGATCGGGGCCATATGTGCCAGCCCCCGCGCGGCATCAGCAAAGGGGTAGACCGCGAATTTCCACGTGTCTGCTTCGGCGACGACCTGAGTGGGTAATACAGCATCAATCTTGTCAGCCAGAGTTTCGGCGGCGGCCTTTAGGTCGGGGTCTGCGGCCTCGGCCACGATGGCCATGCCGAGGTTCAGCGCTTCAAGCTCGGCCGGGGTTAGGTTCAGCGGGGGCAGGGTGATTTGCTCGCGAACCATATAGCCTACGCCGCGTTCACCCTCGACCGGAATGCCCGAAGCCACCAGCGTGTCCATATCGCGATAGATCGTGCGAACCGATACCTCTAGCCGATCCGCAATATCCTGCGCGCGGTGCAGTTTGCCGTCGCGCAGGATCTGGATGATGTCGAACAGACGATCAGAGCGGCGCATGACACGCCGCCCGGACCGCGTTTATGCGGTCATGTTCCATAGCACATTCTCGTGGCGCATTTGGACGCTTTCAGGGTTGATGGCCGCCATCATGCCAGCGGCACATTCCTGTTGCGGAAATTGTGCGGCTGCGTCCTGCGCGGCCTTCATATCTGTCCAGACGACATAGTCGGTCCAGCGGCCATCTTCACCCTGGCTCAGCTGACGGTGGGCAAAACCGGGGGCCGCGCGGACAAACGCCTCGGACGCCTGGCTAAGCTTCACGAATTCTTCCGGTGTTGTCCCGTTGGCGAGGGTGAAGGTGACGATTTCAGCAACATGGGTCATTTGATTCTCCGTTGACCAGGTTTCGATGCCCTGTTCCTAATGCCCTTCAACTGACATAAACCTGTCAGTTGAGAAATGCCAGTCTGCAAAAAATGCGTGATTGGATCAATTTTGAACGCGGAATTGATCTGGCGCACTTTTGCGCAGGGCCTTGCAGGCGTAGACACGGACCCAGATCACATTCCCGGCGCAGCGCGCCGATGTACAAGGAGAAGAGACATGCTCAACAATATCGGCCTTCCCGGTCTGCTGCTGATCGCCGTTGTGGTGCTGGTGCTGTTTGGCCGCGGTAAAATCAGCTCGTTGATGGGTGAAGTGGGCAAGGGCATTACCTCGTTCAAGAAGGGCGTCAAAGAAGGCGCGGACGAGCTGGAGCAGGATGCTGCCGAGGTGGCCAAGGACGTCACGCCCGAGACCGACAAAGACAAGGTCTAAGCGCAGATGTTTGATCTGGGTTGGACCGAGCTTCTGGTCATCGGCATTGTTGCCCTGATCGTTGTGGGGCCAAAGGACCTGCCGGTGCTGTTTCGCAATGTCGGTCGCTGGGTCGGCAAGGCCCGCGGCATGGCGCGGGAATTCAGCAGCGCCATGAACGAAGCCGCGGATCAGGCCGGTGTGAACGAGATCAAAAAAGGTCTGAACGCGGCGGCCAATCCCGTCAGCACCGCCATGGACAGCGTTAACGAGGCGGCGCGGGACGTTGCCAAAAGCATCGACCCCACCAAGTTCGACCCCGACAGCGAGACCGGCAAGCTGGCAGCAGAACGGGCCGAGCAGGCCAAGAAAATACAGGCCTCGACTGCACGTGCAGCTGCCGAGCGTAAGGCCAAAGAAGCGGCGGATGCACTGGCCAAAGCCGAAGAGGCCGAGGCCGCGCTGAAGACTGAAAGCAAGACATGACAAAGACCGACGAGATCGAAGACAGCTCAGCCCCGCTGATCGAGCATCTGGCGGAACTGCGCACGCGGTTGATCCACTGCGTCGTGGCGTTTCTGGTCGGGATGATCATCTGTTTCACCGTGGCAACGCCGCTTTTCAATTTCTTGACCAACCCTTTGTGCGAAGTGCTGGCCGAACGCGGTCAGGATTGCGGTTTGATTTTCATCTCACCGCAGGAAGGGTTCTTCGTCGCCATCAAGGTCTCGCTGCTGGGCGGCTTTATTCTGGCCTTCCCATATATCGGGATGCAGATGTGGCGCTTCGTGGCGCCGGGCCTGTACCGATCGGAAAAGAACGCGTTCCTGCCATTCATGCTGGCCTCGCCCTTCATGTTCCTTCTGGGGGCAAGCTTTGCGTTCTATGTCGTGACGCCGTTGGCTTATGACTTCTTCCTCGGGTTCCAGCAATTTGGCGCCGAAGGTGAGGCCGTGGTGGAAGGCGCAACCGCGGCTCCACTCAGCGTGGTCTTTCAGGGCTCGGCGCAGGAATACCTGAACCTGACGATCAAGTTCATCGTGGCCTTTGGCCTGTGTTTCCAACTGCCCGTTTTGTTGACCCTCATGGGCAAGGCGGGGCTGGTTACGGCCGAAGGGTTGGGCTCCGTGCGGAAATACGCGGTGGTTGCCATTCTGGTGCTTGCCGCGCTGGTGACACCGCCTGATGTGATCACGCAGGTCATTCTCTTCGTTGTCGTCTACGGCCTTTATGAGATTTCGATTTTCCTCGTCGCCCGGGTTGAGAAAAAACGCGAAGAACAACTGCGCGCCGACGGCTACTATGACGATGAAGAAGAAGCCGACGAAGAGATCTTGCGGGAAGAAGACGGCAAGTAACCCCGCTGAAAACCATGCGACAGGCGCGCTTAACCGGCGCGCCTTTTTCATGTCCGGCCCTTGTTGTGCCGCTTGGAACATGGTTTGAACCCGGCAATGCATGACCGGAGGCCCCAATGGATGACCAAGCCCTGAACCGTATCGCCGACGCGCTGGAACGGATGGCGCCAGCCCCACTGGCCGCGCCTGATTTCGCGGCAGCCCCGGCGTTTGTTTGGCATGTTGAACCGGACCGGCTAGAGCCTGTCACGCAGGTCAATCGCGTCGATCTGGATTTGCTGGTGGGCATCAATCGGTCTCGCGACACACTGCTGGACAATACGCGCAGGTTTGCTGCCGGGTTCAAAGCCAACAACGCGCTGCTCTGGGGCGCGCGGGGGATGGGGAAATCCAGCCTTGTCAAAGCCGTTCACGGCATGCTGCAGATGGAATTCCCAGATCTGAAGTTAGTGGAACTCCAGCGCGAGGATATGGGCTCGGTCGCCCGCCTGCTGAACCACCTGCGCGCCGCGCCGCATCGTTTCATCCTGTTCTGCGATGACTTGTCGTTTAGTCATGACGACCAGCACTATAAATCGCTCAAGGCGGTGCTGGACGGGGGGATCGAAGGGCGCCCAGAGAACGTCGTATTCTACGCGACTTCGAACCGCCGCCACCTGATGCCGCGCGACATGATCGAAAACGAACGCTCCAGCGCGATCAACCCGTCTGAGGCGGTCGAGGAAAAGGTTTCGCTGTCTGATCGGTTCGGCCTGTGGCTCGGCTTCCACCCTTGTGATCAGGATGAATACCTGGCGATGATCGACCGCTATTGCAGGGCATATGGCGTGTCGGTTGACGCTGAAACCCTGCGTGCCGAAGCCATCGAATGGCAGGCAACGCGGGGCGCGCGGTCAGGCCGTGTGGCATGGCAATTCTTCGTCGATCTGGCCGGGCGCAACGGCGTGCATATCGCCTAACCCGCCCGTTTCATCTTTTTCCAAATACTCACGCCGGAGGCATGGCCCAAAGGGCCATTCCTTACAGCAAAGACAAAATCCGCGCGGCTTCGTCTGCCGTGCTGGCCAACGCATCGCGATCTTCACCGGGATGGAATCGCGCACGTACGGCGGTTGGCATCGGGGCAGGCTCGACAATGGAAACCCGCGGGCCGGTGCGTTCGGTCTCTTGCGCCCAACCACGCGCCAGCGCCATCTGCGCCGCCTTCGTCGCCCCGTAGATGCCATAAAACTTCTGACCAGCTTTCGGATCGTCAAAGAACACCGCGTGGCCGGTTTCGCCCAATAGGGGGGCAATATAGGGGATCAGAACTGATGTCGCCGTGGCGTTGGTATTAACGGCCTTAGTCCACTCTTTTGGGTCGATGAAATGTGTGGGCGTCAGGGCCGAGGTGTGAACGGCCGTGTGCAGCCACAAATCCACCTTGCCCCAGCGATCATGGATGCCCCGGCACAAGGTCGCCATGGCGTTTGGGTCAGCGATATCCATCGGCGCCAGGGTTGCGGCACCGCCTTTGGCCCGAATGCGGTCATCCAGCTCTTCCAGCCCGCCGGTGGTGCGGGCGACGGCGACAATGTGATATTCGGGTGCCAGTGCCTCGGCCAGGGCAGCGCCCAACCCACGAGAGGCCCCGGTAACGAGGGCAATTTTGGTCTGATCGGTCATGACAGGGGTTTGAACCCCCGCACGCAGGGCGTCAAGCCAGATTAACTGCCGGGTATAACGATCCGCTTGGTCTGGCCGCTTTGTCGCAGCATTACGCCGTCGGCATCAATGGCAACGACGGTGCCCGAAGACACGCGGCTGCCCAGCTTGACCTCTTTTACACGTCCCGAAGACATACGCATGAGGGCCCGCATGTCCGATTTCGGGCCAAAGATCCCCAAAACAGACAAAGAGCTTTTTTTCAGCGCGCCTTTTTGCGTGGCCGCGCTTTTGACAGTGGCGTTTGACATGAATTCCGGCCTGACCGCAGCGGTCCGACCCCTTGATTGAGTGGTTGGCAACCTGCGGGCTACCAAACCGGTTCAGAAAGGAAAAGCCCGAATGGCCGAGCGTTTCCCAATGGGATTCCGCATTGCGGCGAAGCCCTTGCGATTGCAATTTCTTCACCGATGGGTTGTGGCGGAAATCTTCCGATGCTGCCCGTCAGGCAGGCAGAAAAAGGCCCGCATCACATCGGTGAAACGGGCCAAAAGTAAGGTCGATTCGGATCAGAGCTTATCCCGAAGCCAGCTTTGCGCTGTTCCACGATCCGCCAGGAACCTGCATATCTGCCCGTTTCTTGCTGACCCGGTTGCTGTTTTCGAGACTGTCCAGATAGTCGTCGCTGACGCTGCCGGTGATGTAATTGCCGTCGAAACAGGAACAGTCAAAGGCTTCGATCTCGGGGTTGCCCTCTTTGGCGGCCCAGATCAGGTCGTCGAGGTCCTGATAGAACAGGGCATCTGCGCCGACTTCCTGACGGATTTCTTCGATATCTTTGCCATTGGCGATCAATTCATGCTTGGTGGGCATGTCGATGCCATAGACGTTAGGGAATTTTACCGGCGGTGAGGCGCTGGCGATGTACACTTTTTTAGCCCCGGCTTCGCGACACATCTGCACGATCTTCTTGATCGTGTTGCCGCGCACGATGGAGTCGTCGATCAGCAGAACGTTGTGATCGCGGAACTCCAACGGTACGGCGTTCAGCTTGCGGCGCACCGATTTCTGACGCTCTTCCTGGCCGGGCATGATGAATGTTCGCCCGACATAGCGGTTTTTGACCAAACCTTCGCGGTAGGGAATGCCGGTGGCCTTGGCCACCTCAAGCGCCACGGGGCGGGCGCTGTCGGGCACGGGGATGATGCGGTCGATCTCAAGCCCTGCGGCCTCGATCTGGCGAGCCAGCGTCTGACCCATGCGCATCTGGGTTTTGTAAACCGAAACACCATCCAGCAGCGAATCCGGGCGGGCCAGGTAGACATATTCAAAGATACACGGGGTCAGTTGACCTTCGACCGCCTGGAAGGTGTGCATGTTTCCATCCAGATCAATCAGGATCGCCTCGCCGGGATTGAGATCGCGCAGCTTTTCAAAGCCGTTGATCCCAAAGGCGACATCCTCTGAGGCAAAGGCGTAATCGTCGCCGTCGCCGTCCACATCACGCTTGGCGACGGAAAGAGGGCGGATGCCATAAGGATCGCGGAACGCCAGCATGCCGACACCGGCAACTAGGCAGATTACAGAATAGGCGCCTTGGATTCGCTCCATCGTCATCTTCACGCCAGCAAAGATGTTGCGGATCGGTTCGCCATTGCCGTTGACCTTGATCGCATCGGCAACCTTGTCGGCCAGCACGTTCAGCAGGATTTCCGAATCCGACGTGGTGCGCAGGTGGCGACTGTATTTGGCGGTCACCTTTTCACGCTGTTCGGCGGTGTTGGTGATGTTGCCATTGTGGACCAGATAGATGCCATAAGGGGCATTCACAAAGAACGGCTGCGCCTCGGATGCGCTAAGCGATCCGGCGGTTGGGTACCGCACATGGCCCATTCCGATCTTGCCCAGCAAGGTCTCGGCGTCTTGTGCGTTGAACACGTCTTTGACTAGACCGTTTGCCTTCTTTTCACGGAAGAATTCACCGTTATAGGTGACGATCCCTGAGGCATCCTGACCCCGGTGCTGCAGCATCAGCAGCCCGTCATAGATTTCCGCAAAGACATCATGTGTCCTGCTTGCGATCCCTAAAATCCCACACATGTACGGGCTCCAATTTCCATGACGTTTTGACTAGCGGTGATGATCTGAACGTCTGCATGGGTATGCCAATGCGCCTTGCTTCCATCCCGGCTGATGATGCAAACGCGCCAAAGTCACGAGGGCAAGCGCGAGAGAAAACAGGTACAGCAAGATCGGTGGCTCCGATTCCATGTCAGTTCGGCCTCCACATAATGCCTAATGCCGCCTGTGTCATCAAAGGATCACATTCACCCATCGTCGCAGGTGCGTTTTATGAAAGGTGACTGGAATAGGTGACATAATGGCATGCTTGTGCTGTCATAGTGCAAGTAGCGGTTTTTTTACCCAGTATGTGAGTTTTGATAGGACGTCAGCCATGTGGGAACACAAGCAAGGAAGAAAAAAGGAAGACCCGGTGAAACGCCGGTGCCATCGTTGCCGTGGCATGGGCCGGTCGCCTTGCCCCATTTGCAATGGCTCAGGCGAGGTGATCAAAAGCCGCGATATCCACGGTAAACCCATAATGGGCCGCTGCGAGGGGTGCTTTGGCCTGAAGAACACCAGATGCACAGTCTGCGGCGGAGAAGGTTTTCTAACGGAATATGTCTGATAGGCAGGTAAGAAAAAAGCCCGGTCAATGCCGGGCTTTTTCTTATTCAGTTGCGGCCGGTGCCGTGGTTTCCGAGGCCTCTGGCGCCTCGGTGCCGGCACCGCAGCTTGCCACAAGCTCTTCATATTGTTGGGTGACCCAACCCAGCCATTGTTCGGGATTTTGTTCTTCGATCCGGTCGCTGAACTGTTCGAAAACTTTGGCAGAACGGCTTTCGTCGACCATCGTATAAGACTGGCCGGTCATGACCGTGTCATAGACAAAGAAGGCGATAGCAACCAACAGGATGCCACGCGCGATGCCGAAGAATAAGCCAAGCGCCTGATCCAACCCGCCAATGGCCGAGCGTTGCACGATTGACGAAAACAGCGGTGTAAAGATGCTGACCACGATCAGAGCGATTGCAAACACGGCGGCAAAGCCGGTGATCACCGACAATTCGCAGCTATCACGCAGGAAATCTCCGACGACCGGGATCTCTTTCACCAGCGGAACGGCCTGGGGTGCAAAAATGAAGGCCAGAACAGCGGCTGCGACCCAGCCGGCAATGGCCAAAACCTCACGTAAAAATCCGCGTGAATAGGCCAGCAGGCCCGACACGACGATGATCAGGGCAACCACCCCGTCGATAATTGTAAAACCTTCCATGGCCCTCGCCTGTACTTTTTTTCAGCCCCTCAAGGCGTTACCTTAACCTGCTCCGAAGGTTTCGCCAACAAACCCCACCAAATCAGAGGGTCGGGTGAGTGTCAGACCTGCCACAGTACCGGTTTTGCCACCCGCCGGAGCAATTGCCGATGTGAAACCAAGTTTTTGCGCTTCTTTCAACCTGTTTTCGGTCTGAGGGGCCGGTCTAAGTGCCCCGGATAACGAGATTTCTCCGAAAACCACCGTATCTGCGGGCAAAGCTGTGTCTTCGCGGGCACTCAGCAGGGCTGCGGCCACTGCAAGGTCGGCGGCGGGTTCGCTGACTTTCATCCCTCCGGCCACGTTCAGATAAACATCGAGGCCTGCAAAGGGGACACCGCAGCGCGCTTCGAGAACGGCGAGGATCATCGCCAGCCGTCCGCTGTCCCATCCCACGACGGTGCGGCGGGGTTGAGAATGGGGGGATGGGGCGACCAGCGCCTGCAACTCAACCAACACAGGGCGAGTGCCTTCGATCCCTGCAAAGACTGCCGATCCGGGGCTGGGTGTGCCGCGTTCTGACAGGAACAGAGCAGAAGGGTTTGTGACCTGTGCCAGCCCTTTACCGGTCATCTCGAACACGCCGATTTCGTCTGCGGGGCCAAACCGGTTCTTGACGGCGCGCAGGATGCGGAACTGATGGCCGCGCTCGCCTTCGAAGTAAAGGACCGTATCGACCATATGTTCCACCACCCGGGGGCCTGCGATCTGGCCTTCCTTGGTGACATGGCCGACCATGACGATCGACACGCCGTGTCGTTTCGCAAACGTGGTCAATTCATGCGCGGCAGCCCGGACTTGTGACACCGAACCTGGTGCGCTGTCGACATTGTCGGCCCACATGGTCTGGATCGAGTCGATGATGGCGAGGCCGGGTTTTTCAGCCTCAAGCGTTGTCAGGATATTGCGCAGGTTGGTTTCGGCAGCCAATTGCACCGGGGCATCTTCTAGCCCTAACCGACGCGCACGCATGCGAACCTGCGCGCTGGCTTCCTCACCCGAGATATAAATTGTTTTCACTCCAGCGCGGGAAAAACGGGCCGCCGCCTGCAGCAGAAGGGTGGATTTTCCGATGCCAGGGTCACCGCCCACCAGCAGGGCCGACGCGGGGACAAGGCCGCCGCCAAGCACGCGGTCGAGTTCCTCAACCCCGCAAAGGGTACGGGGCGGGGGTGTTTCCTCGGTCGACAGATCGGTGAGTGCGATGGACTGGCCGCGTTTGCCGCCCAAGGATTTCTTGGCGGGGCCCGCCGAAAGGGGGACGTCTTGCGAGATGGTGTTCCATTCACCGCACGCGTCGCAACGCCCGGACCAACGCGAATGCGACGCGCCACAGGCCGAGCAGGAAAAAGTCGTCTTTGCCATGCGGCCTTGGTGCCCGAGGACGAGCGGTTCTTCAAGCCCTTGCAGGGCTTTCATCTCCGCCGGTGGGGTGCCGCGTCCTCAGGCCCCGAGGGGCCATCGTCCGCGGCAAAGGCGCTGAGGCGCCTATTCCGCCGCACGGGGCGGGGACATTGCGACCACGCTTGAGGCTTTGGTCGTGTTGTCTTTGGGGGGTGTTTGCAGCTGAGCCGACAATTCTGGCAACAGCTCGAACAGTTCATCCCGCAAGCGGGCCAGTTGTGATTTGGCGATGGTTTCTTCCATTTCGACATCGCGCGTCCATTGGCGCAGTTCGTTCTGGATCACCTGAGCCTCTTCGAGACGCTTCTGGAACAGTTCGATCTCTTCCTGACGCTGTTGCAGGAAGGTTCGGGCACGATTGATCCGCACGTCGCCATAGGTTTCGGCCAGTTCGTGGCTGATCTGGCTCATCTGTGCGGCCAGTTCCAGGATTTCAGGCTCGAGTGTCTGTAGGTCAGGGTGCTGGCACAGAAAGGCCATGCGTTCTTTGACCGCGTCAAACTCGGACGACATCATGAACAGGCCGCCACGGTCCGCTGCGTGGGCCATTTGATAGGCGTCTGATATGTCGTGCATGTTCAGGGCAAATTTGCGGTGATTGTTTTCCAGCGCCATCATCCGTGCATTGGCCGGCAGATAAAACGCCAGCATGAGAATCAAAACGGTCAGGCCAATCTGAATAAACATCCCCGCATCCGTCACCGGACCGCCACCAAATCCGGCTTGCATGGAGAGCCAGGGTAACACACCCAAAGCGGATAAAAGCGTGGCTGAAACGGCAAACAGGGCCGCCGCGCAAATGAGGAAAAAAGTCAGTCTTAAAAAGGCATTCTGAAATTGCAATGTAATGTTATGGAGGGCAGTCATGTTCGACGAACTCCTTCTAGAACCGGTACACACCAGGCCCAAGCGGAGAGCATCCAAAACACACAGATTGATCCGCTACGGACCCGAAAACTACAAATTGTCACTGCTCGAAATATAAAGATGATACTCAGATGAGTGTTTTCAATCAATTAGCTATGAGGATTTCGTGATCTGCGTGTCATTTCGGTAATGTGGCCCAACGCGAGCGAGGCCAGAATGCAGGCCGTGAACAGGTAAAGTCCCCATGCAGTTTCGATGGTCGCGTACGAGATGCCTTTGGCCAGAGTGATATAGAGCGCGATCAGAAAGATGTCGGCCATGGCCAGTTTGCCGAGGATGTTAAGCGCGGGTTGGACGCGGGCATCCAGCAGGTCCCACTGTATCAGGGCGGTGCCGATGGTTTTGATGTAAGGCGCGACGAGGGCGAAGATGGTGACGATCAGCGCCAGAAAGACGTCGGATTTCCAAAGAGACTGGAGCCCGGTGATGACGCTGATTTCGCTGAGGCCAAAAATCGGCAGCAGACCGGCACGCATCAGCGGGGCAAACCATGCGATGGGGTAGAGGATCAAAAGGGAGAGGGTGGCGAGGCGGAGTGTCATTCGGTTTAGCCAGTCTGGTTCGCTCGGGGCAATCTATTGGGACAAGTATGTGTTAACTTAAACAAATGAAGCCAATTGACAGACTTCAATAAGGAGTAATATCCGATGCCTTCATTTTTGGCCTTCAAATCCATCGTTGATCCTTCGGATTGTGATTTCCTCGGGCACATGAATGTTTCGAAGTATTTCGCTGCCTGTTCCGACTCTGTATTTGCCCTGCAGGCGGAAATGGGGCTGACGGCAGAAGATATGCGCAGCGGGCGAAAGCTGTCTTTTGCCGTCGTCCATACCTCCAGCGATTTTCGGGCTGAACTGAGCGCCGGCGAAGCAATAGAGATGGAAAGCGAAGTGCTTGAAATTTGAGGGAAGTCGATGACCTTTCGTCACACTCTCAAGAAAGTGGCGGATGGTGAAACTGCGTTCATGACGGTTTTCAAATGTGTTCTTCTAAATCTGGACACACGACACGCGGCAACCCTGCCGGAGGACGTTGCCAAAAAGGCTAAGGGGTGGATGGCCAAAAACTGACCTTAACGTACCGCCTCAATCGGCCCCTCGGCACTGCCGCTGATAAACTGCTCCACATAGGGATCACCCGAGGCATCCATCTGTCCAACAGGGCCGGTCCATTGGATGACGCCCCCATGCAGCATGGCGACGTTATCGGCAATCGCGCGGACGGAACTCATGTCGTGGGTGATGGTCATCGCGGTGGCGCCCATCTCGGTCACGATCTCGCGGATTAGATCGTTGATGACGCCGGACATGATCGGATCGAGGCCGGTGGTGGGCTCGTCAAAGAAAATGATCTCGGGTTCGGCGGCGATGGCGCGGGCGAGGCCTACGCGTTTCTGCATGCCGCCCGACAGTTCCGACGGAAACCGGTCGGCCACGTCGGATTTCAGACCCACGCGGCGCAGTTTTTCGATAGCGATTTCGCGGGCGTATTCCGGCGGGCGCTTCAACGGTCCGCGCAGCAGGCGGAACGAGACATTCTGCCAGACGGGCAGCGAGTCAAACAGGGCAGCGCCCTGAAACAGCATCCCGAACCGGGCCAGAAACTTATCCCTATCGCCTTTGGTGGCGTCTTTGCCATCCACATAGATCATACCGCTGTCGGGTTTGATCAGGCCAAGGATACATTTTAGCGCCACCGATTTGCCGGTGCCCGAACCACCGATGATGACCATCGAGGTGCCCTTTGGTATCTCAAGGTTCATGCCCTGCAGAACTCGATTGTCGCCAAAGGCTTTCTGTACATTCTCCATCCGGATCATAGTGAGAAGAACACCCCTGTCAGAATGAAGTTTGTGGCCAAAATCATGATGGCAGCAGATTCGACCGAGGATTTTGTGGCGCGGCCCACACCCTGCGCGCCGCGGCCCGAGTTCATGCCGTAAAAGCAGCCCATGACCGCCGCGATCAGGCCGAAGGCTGCGCCCTTGGCCAGCGACGACATGATGTCATGGGCCTCAAGGAAATTAACGGTGTTCAGCAGATAGGTCGCCGGGTTGAACCCCAGATTTTGGGTCGCAACGACATAACCGCCCGCGATGCCAATGATATCTCCGATCCCGACCAGCAGCGGCACGGTGATCAGCGCGGCCAGAACACGCGGGGCGGTCAGGTATTTCATCGGATGAGTGGACAGGGTGACCAGGGCGTCGATCTGCTCAGTCACTTTCATGGTGGCGATCTCGGCCGCGATGGACGAGGTCACGCGGGCGGCAATCATCAGGCCCACCAGCACGGGGCCAAGTTCGCGCACCATACCGATGGCAACGATCTGCGGCACCACGGCCTCGGCGTTGAAGCGGGCGCCACCGGCATAGATTTGCAGCGCCAGCGCGCCACCGGTGAAAATTGCGGTCAGGCCGACAACAGGTAGGGACAGCCAGCCGATGTTCATCAGCGCGACGATAAATTCGCGCGGGTAGTAGGGCGGACGAAAGATGTGTGAGATCGCGTCTATGGTAAACAGCGCAACCTTGCCAAAGGTGGCAAACAGCGCCAGGACCGCGCGACCCAACCCACCCAACAGAGAAAGAGGATTCATTCCACGTAACCCCGTGAATAACGCGCGCCAAGCGATGTGAGGATTTCATACCCGATGGTGCCTGCGGCCTCGGCCAGGTCATCGACCGTCTGGTGACCGTTCAGGATGCGCAGGCGTTCCGGGTCTTCGGGCAGGTCAGTGACGTCAACGGTGATCAGGTCCATCGATATGCGACCGACCACAGGGCAGGGCTGGTCTCCGGCAAATGCGTCGATACCGCCGCCAATGGCCCGGTGCAGCCCGTCCGCATACCCTGCGGCCACGGTTGCGATTCGCGATGGGCGCCGGGCGAGCCAAGTGCCGCCATAGCCGACGGTTTCACCAACTTCGACCGCGCGTACCTGAATGACGGGCAGATCGACGGTCACGACGGGCTTGGCGTCGGCAAATGGCATGCCGCCGTAAAGACCAACGCCCGGACGACAGAAATCAAAGTGGAATTCCGAGCCCATCAGCGTGCCCGCCGTTGCCGCCAGCGACCGCGGCGCGGTGACACCGTCGGTCATATCGCGGAAGGTCTTAAGCTGTTGACGGTTCATCGGATGGTCAGGTTCGTCCGAGCAGGCCAGATGCGATATGACTACCTGTGGGTTCTGGCTTTCCATCTCGGACCTCAGCGCGGCCCAATCGGCGGGTTCAAGGCCCAGACGATTCATTCCACTGTCCAATTGAACTCCGAACGGGTGACTCGGCATTGCTTGTTGCAGGCGTTTGAACTGTTCCGGAGAGTTGATCAAAGGAATCAAGTTGTCAGCAAAGTGCAGCCCGTTGTCACCTTCCATGAACCCCGAGAAGACAAAAATCTGGGGATCGGGTCCAACGGCCTTGCGCACGGCGGCACCTTCTTCTGCGGCGGCGACAAAGAACTTGCGAACGCCTTCTTCGGCCAGGGTCGCAGACACCGGCCCGGCACCCAGGCCATATGCGTCAGCTTTGACCACGGCGCCGGTCTCGACATCCGTTTTTGCATTGAGCGCCCGCCAGTTGCTGGCGAGCGCCTGAAGATTGATCGTCAAACGTGCGGTACTCATGATGCTGTTCATGACATTGGATTGCGGCAGGTCAAGGGGGTAGGCGGCGATTCTTGTTCACTTCGCAATGTTCCTACGCAGCTTGTGGCTTGTTACCAATGGCCTCGGCTAAAAAAAGCCGTCGGACGAAGTCTCGCCATTGTGTCTTCCTTGTGTTCAACTCGGCGCATGAAACGGGACCGTTGATCGACCTGAAAGGGGCCGTAATGCTGAACCTGACCGCCGACTACCGTGCCCGGGCTGCTGAACTGCCCGGCTTGTTTCTGGACGTCTTCACCGCCTCAGAGGGCGAGGGCGAAGGGCGTGCGGTTGCTGCCTTGGTAGATGATCTGCTGCATTCAACACCCGATGGAGATCTTTTGGGCGTTTTGGCTTTGGACGACCGCAATCTGGCAGGTTGCATCCTATTCTCGCGGCTCAGTTATGATCAGGACCCGCGCCAGGTCTTTCTGATGTCACCGGTGGCCGTGCGTGCCGACAGGCAAAAATCGGGCATTGGTCAAAAACTGATCACCTTTGGATTGGAACAGCTGCGCCATAAAGGGGTTGATTATGCAGTGACTTATGGTGATCCGGCTTACTATTGCAAAACTGGGTTTCAACCAATCGCACAAACAATCGCACAACCGCCCATGCCGCTGAGCATGCCACACGGTTGGCTTGGGCAATCCTTGAGTGGTAACGATGCGCCGCTTGTGGGTCCGTCCCGCTGTGTCAGCGCATTCAATAAGCCTGAGATGTGGTAGGTCAGTAGCCTTCGATCTGGCCGTCCTGTTGCCAGGGTTTTACCAAGTTACCGAACCGAGTGAATTGAGCCTCGAACGACAACTCGACCGTACCGATGGGGCCGTGACGCTGCTTGCCGACGATAACCTCGGCCTTTGCATGCAAGCGCTCCATTGCCTGTTTCCACTCTTCCATCTTTTCCAGCTCGTGATCGCCGGGTTTTTCGCGTTCCTTATAATATTCCTCGCGGAACACGAACATCACCACGTCGGCATCCTGTTCGATCGAGCCCGATTCCCGCAGGTCAGACAATTGCGGGCGCTTGTCGTCTCGGTTTTCTACCTGACGGCTAAGCTGCGACAGAGCTATGACCGGGATGTTCAGTTCCTTGGCGATGGCCTTCATTCCCATCGAAATCTCGGCGATTTCGTTCACCCGGTTTTCGGCCATGCCGCGGCACAACTGTAGATAGTCGATCACTAGCAGGTCCAACCCATGAGTCCGCTTCAATCGCCGCGCGCGAGCGGCCAGCTGCGAGATCGGCAGGGCCGGGGTGTCGTCGATGAACAAAGGGCAGGCTTCCAGATCCTTGGCCGCGTCGACAAAGCGGCGGAATTCGGATTCCGTCATGTCACCCTGACGAATTTTGTGGCTGGAAATCTCGGACGCTTCGGCCAGAACCCGGCCTGCAAGCTGCTCGGCGCTCATCTCAAGTGAGAAGAAGCCAACCACGCCACCATCAATCGCACCCTCGGTGCCATCGGGCTTGGTGCCGCGTTTATAGGCCTTGGCCACGTTGAACGCCACGTTTGTCGCCAACGAGGTTTTCCCCATCGACGGACGCCCCGCCAGAATAATCAAGTCGGATGGGTGCAGCCCGCCCAACTGTTTGTCCAGGTCGGCCAGACCGGTAGAAATTCCCGCCATGCCACCACCGCGCTGATACGCTTCGTTGGTGACGTTGACGGCTTCTGTGACCGCCTTGAGGAAAGATTGGAAACCCTGTTCGGTCTGGCCCTGCTCGGATAACTGATAAAGTTGCTGTTCGGCTTCGACGATCTGTTCTTTGGGCTCGCTGGAAACATCCACTCGCGCCGCCTTGTCCGAGATGTCCCGTCCCAGTCGGATCAACTCGCGGCGAATAGCCAGATCATAGATCATCTGGGCATAGTCATGCACCGCAAACGCACTGATCGAGGCCCCGGCCAGTTTCACCAGATAGGCGGGCCCGCCCAGTTCCTTCAGACCTTCATCTTCGGCCATGAAGGATTTCAGCGTCACAGGTGAGGCCAGCGCATTCTTGGCGATGCGATTGGCCGCAACCTCGTAGATGCGAGCGTGGACCGGATCATAAAAATGCTCGGACCCGATGATCGAGGCCACCCGGTCATAAAGATCGTTGTTGGTCAGGATCGCACCCAGAAGCTGCTGCTCGGCTTCAATGGAATGCGGCATTGTTTCGGCGTTCTGAATCTTCGCCGCTGCCTGCTCGATACTGCTTATCTCGTTCATTTTGTCCCCGCTGCCCACGGTGTTCTTACACGCGACACCGGCGTGCCGGCTATCTGGAAATACTTGTGGGTAACTATGGGTAACGCCTTGGGATAAGTTTTGAAGACGCCATAGTTCCAGAATGGATTTGGTCTATTATGTAGGATATCGCGCAGATGTCACTATATATTGTTTTCCCAAAGCCGATTCTCAGGCGTTTATCCCCAAGTAATCCACAGCAAGTTTACGTGGATTTATTCGCATCCTGCCATCCGCGCGGGTCGTTCAGGAAGGCCTCGACACCATCAAGTGTCTCTTGGTCAAAGGCTTTCTGCGCTTTGGCCTCGGCCAAAACATCCCGCCATGTGCAAAGGTGATGCAGCTTCACGCCGTGATCGCCCAGCGTTTTTTCGGTTTCGGGGAAAATGCCATAGTAGAAGATCACCGCCGTATGCCCGCAGGTCGCGCCAGTTTCACGGATCGCATCCACAAAGGACAGTTTTGAGCCGCCATCGGTGGTCAGATCCTCGACCAGCAATACACGCTCACCTTCGCTCATGGCGCCTTCGATACGGGCGTTGCGGCCATAGCCTTTGGGCTTTTTGCGCACATAGGTCATCGGCAGCGCCATACGCTCGGCCACCATGGCGGCAAAGGGGATGCCTGCAGTCTCACCACCTGCGATGTTATCAAACGCCTCAAACCCTGCGTCGCGCATCACAGTCACAGTCAGGAAATCCATCAGGGTTGAGCGGATGCGCGGGTACGAGATCAGCTTGCGGCAATCGATATAGGTCGGGCTGGGCAGGCCCGAGGCCAGCGTGAAAGGCTCGCGCGAGTTAAAGTGGACGGCTTTGATCTCCAGCAGCATCCGCGCGGTCAGGCGGGCGATTTCGGTGCTATCGGGGAAAGAGCTGGGGATCATGGTGCAACCTCGGGACAAAATGACATTGCGGGCTGATAGCCTGTCCTTTGGGCCAGAGTCGAGAGGGCTGAGCCGCAAAAGAAAAGCGGACCCGCAAGAGGTCCGCTTTGCGCCCTTGCGGGCCGCGCAAGCTAAGGTGGGCTTAGCTGCTCATATCATAGGCCCGTTCACCGTGTACCGACAGATCGAGCCCGTTTGTCTCGGTTTCTGCGTCTACGCGAAGCGGGGTGATAAGTGCAACCAGTTTGATCAACACAAAAGTGACAACTGCCGTAAAGGCACCCACAATCACCAGCCCGCCAATCTGGGCGGTCCAAGCGCCCAGACCGAATACAGCGATCATCAGCGTGCCAAAGATGCCGCCTACGCCATGAACGGCAAAGACGTCCAGCGTGTCGTCGATCTTGAAGATATTGCGGATGACATTTACCGCCTCCTGACACAGGACCCCTGCGACTGCACCAATGATCAGCGCCTGCACCGGATCGACATAGCCCGAGGCCGGAGTGATCGAGGCCAGACCGGCGATTGTACCGGTGACCAGACCCACCATCGAGGCTTTGCCGTATTTGATGCGTTCGTACAGCGCCCATGTCAGTGATGCGGTTGCCGCCGAGATATGCGTGACAGTCATCGCCATCGCGGCACCACCATCAGCGGCCAGTTGCGAACCGCCATTGAAACCGAACCAGCCGACCCATAGCATTGCGGCACCAATCATGACAAAGCCGGGGTTATGCGGCGGCGTCGTGCGATTGCGGCGCGGTCCAAGTGCAATGGCGATGATCAGCGCAGCCAGACCGGCCGTTTCATGGACGACGATGCCACCCGCGAAGTCGCGGACACCAACTTCTCCTAGAATACCGCCATCGGTCAGCATGCCGCCGCCCCAAATCCAATGCACCACGGGCGCGTAACACAGCAACATCCAAAGGGCTGAGAATATCAGGACAAACCCAAACCCCACACGTTCGACATAGGCCCCGACGATTAGGGCCGGGGTGATGATGGCAAAGGTCATCTGAAAGGCAAAAAACAGAACTTCGGGCAGGGTACCCGACAGGCTGTCGGCGTCGACACCGTTCAAAAACGCTTTGCCCAGCCCGCCCCAGAGGCCCGACCCACCGTCGCCAAAGGCGATGGAATAACCCGCAATCAGCCACAGGATGCTCATCAAACAGGCAATGCTGAAACAGTGCATGAAGACGCTCAGCACGTTGCGGGCGCGCACGAGGCCGCCATAAAACAGGGCCAGGCCCGGCAATGTCATGAACAGGACCAGGGCGGTTGCCACTATGATCCAGGCGGTATCGGCTCCATTCATCAGCCGGTCTCCTTTTTTGCGTCTTTTACGTGCGTGGAAGGGGTTGAAGCCGACAGCAGTCGCGGAAAAAAGAGGCAGACGCGGTTTTAGCGCCTGATTAACGGGCTTTTGGAAAAACGGTGAGAAAACAGGCACCCGATGGCGCTGGGTGCCTAATAATTAAACAACTTAGGAAAGGTGCGTTGGCACATATACCCAGGGTGGTGTTGGTGAAGCCGTCACATGGACGGATGCCAGAACCGCCAACGTACGGCCCATTAGAAAGCGACTCGTGCTAAGGGATTGCTTGTCTTGGTTGAAAGCGGCTTCTAAAGTCGGTTGCGACGACAGAAGGGGCCGGAATGACGGTGGAGTTGGCGGGACCACGCATCCAGAATTTGAACAAAGTCCTGGAGGGTATCAGTGACATTCACGGCACAGGCTTGTTTGCGCGGTCCGATATCCAAACTGGCGCTATTCTGGGGTATTTAGACGGCCAAATCGTCGATTATGATCATCACCCCACAGATCGCGATCTGGAGTGGAACGGGATTGGTGGAAGCAAAGTTCTCTGCCGCCCGTTTGCCACCCAATACGCTTTGATTAACCATTCGTTTACACCCAATCTCTCAATACTCAGAACCGATTGGGCCATTGTGGCCAATAAAGATATTCGTGAAGGAGAAGAATTGACGCTTGATTACCTCGAGCATGGTGTGCCCGAAACTTATCTGAATTCTCCACACGGAAAATACCTGCGTAACAATTGAGAATATGTTCACTCATCATCTTATTCATCCAGTGCATCTGGAAACCGAGACTCGTATCCGGCTGTCTTCCGTCATTCGAGAAATTGTCCCTTAAAGACCAGTGCTTTGCGGAAAAGCGGCCGAGGAGATCTCGGAAAACAGGCTTAACGCAAACCATACTGATGAATTGCACGCATTCTCTGGCAACGCCTTCCAAAAAGTCTGACTGAACTGCGTTGCAATGCCTGTCTTGAGTGGGATCTGTCGGATCTAGTGACATCCCCGGAACCCCATTGCGACGCGTGGTATTTCAAACTTCTGCTGATGGTTTCCGGTGATATGTGTCTGGTCTATGGCGCGAGTTTCTCGGATCTTGCGCACATGCCCGAAAACCCGCGGCCTTACTACCGTGACCACACGCTTCCCGAAGTTACAGAACTGGTCGACGCACTTGTTTCCGTTTTGCAGCTTCGCGTTGGATCGCGGCTTGAGGCTGATCCGGACACATCCATTCAAGTCGTCCTTGGCGGGGTGGACACGGCACCATTCCATGAACGCCTTTCGAAATTGTTCGAAGAGGAAGGGCTGATATTGGAAGATTGCGAGATGTCGGCGGCAGAAAATGGGGATTGGATCATCTACGGAGGCTGGAGTTATTCTGCCATCCTTCGCAAAGACCTGGCCGAGGAATTCTATTGCGTTGCGCTGATGTTCAGGTTGCAACTGGACTGGATCAAAGCGCGCCGTATTCGTAACAAGATCGTCAATACTGCGGATGAGCGCGCGGAAACGTATCACGGCAGCAAAATTGGCGAACTCAATACCGCCCTGAATGAGTTGATCTTTTTCCTGCAGGTGGCCCGTCAAAGGCGGGCTGATTACCGGGCGAATCTGAAGCCCTGGCTTGCCCGGTGTTACGATTCAACCAACACGCGCTGGCAAATCGAAGATAACTTTGACAGCCTTTACAAAGCGGCCTGTGATTTTCGGAATTATGTCGGTTTTATCAGCGACGAAAAATCCAAGCTGCAACTCGAGATACAGTCAAAACTGCTATATTTCATCGCCGGTTTGGACACATTGGCGATATCTTCCTTTGCCATGACGTTGCTGTCTTTTCGGCGCGGTGACAGCCCTGTGTTGCCCAGCTGGATTCACCAATATGGCCCAAAGCTGCTGTTGTTTCTTGTGGCGTCGAATGTCGTGCTATTGCTGGTGATTTTCGTGCTGGGCTTCATTCGAAAAAGATAGGCGGTTTTGGCGCCGCATTAAGAAAGTGCGCTAAGTCCTTGTGCCAGCAGCGCCAAAGCATGATCTCTTGCGGCCACGCGCACGTTTTCCCGACCCAATGCACCAAATTCGACGGTCTCGGTCAGCGTAGGGTGACCTTTCGCGGCTAACCCAAAACAGACGCGACCTTCGGGTTTGAATTCAGAACCACCGGGGCCCGCGATACCGGTGACGGAAACCGCCAATTGCGCGTCGGAGTGCGCCAGGGCACCGTCCGCCATTTCGCCCGCAACCTGTTCCGAAACCGCCCCATGCGCGGCCAGCGTTTCAGCCTGAACCCCTAGCATTTGCTGTTTCGCGGTGTTCGTGTAGGTGACGAACCCACGCTCGACCACGGCCGAACTGCCGGGGATATCGGTCAGTGCCGCCGCCACCATACCGCCGGTGCAGCTTTCGGCGGTGGCGATCATTACGCCTTGGGCCTTGGCGCGGTCGAGGATTTCGGCGACGGTCACAGGCCCAGTACTCCGTGCGAAATACCGGCGAGGATCAGAACTCCGATCCCGGCGAAGATACCGGCAATGACATCGTCCAGCATGACGCCCATCGCATCGTTGCGCCGGTCGGCCCAGCCAACAGGGCCCGGTTTGGTGATGTCGAACAGACGAAACAGCACGAAACCGGCGATCCAGCCCGGCCAAAGTGCCGTGATTTCAATCCCGTGTGCCCAGGAGGGGTAAGAGATGGCCCAGAGCGCGATGAACTGCCCGGCGACCTCGTCGATGACAATTTCGGACGGGTCGTGATTGTCCTGACCGGCGGTCATCACGCGCGTGGCCCAGAGACCGCCAAAGAACGCGGCAAGTGTGGCGATCACCAGCAAGGGAAAGCCGCCAAGCGTGTGCAGAACCCACGCCAGCGGCAGGGCGGCTAGTGACCCCCATGTGCCGGGCGCAGGTCGCAGATAGCCCACGCCGCAGACGGTTCCGATCAGTTGCGCGGCGGTCATGATTTCACCAGACAAGCTGTGGCGAGTGAGGCAATCCCCTCGCTTCGGCCTGTGAACCCCAGCCGTTCCGACGTCGTTGCCTTGACCGAGACCTGATCCGAGCGCAGGTCCATAATCCGTGCCATCTCATCCCGCATGGCAGGCGCATGGGGGCCGATTTTGGGGTATTCGCAGACCAGCGTGCAGTCGACGTTCGAGATTTTGTAGCCCATCTGCCCGGCCAGCTCGACCGCATGACGCAGGAAAATCTCGCTGGGGGCACCCTTCCATTGTGGGTCAGAGGGTGGGAAATGCTGTCCGATATCGCCCTGCGCCAGCGAACCATAAATGGCATCAGTGACGGCGTGCATGCCCACATCCGCGTCTGAATGACCTTGCAGGCCGCGATCATGCGGCACCTTCACACCACACAGGATCACGTGATCCCCCTCGCCAAACCGATGCACGTCGTACCCGTTGCCCAGCCTTACATCCATATCCGTTCCCAATATACGTTCAGCCCTGGCAAAATCCTCGGGCCGTGTGATTTTGATGTTATCCGCTTCGCCCGGCACGATTACCACGTCCAGCCCGGCGGCACGGGCGACCTCGACATCGTCGGCAGCGCCGCCGGGGTGGGCCGCGTGGGCCGAAACGATGGCGTCATAGTGAAAACCCTGCGGTGTTTGCGCAGCGAACAGTCCGGTCCGATCCTGAGTTCCCGTCACGATAGAACCGTCCCCGGTCCACAGCGCATCCGTGACCGCCAGCCCCGGCGCGGCAGCAGGGTGGGTTTCCAGTTCTTCCAGAACCTGTTGAATGGTTTGCAGGTCAACGCAAGGCCGCGCGACGTCATGAATGAGAACGCGATGCACCCCATAGGGCGACAGCGCATCAAGCCCGTTGCGCACCGACCCCGCCCGGTCACTGCCGCCCTTGGCAAGGATCAGATCAGAGTTTTCGAACTCGGCCCATGCGTCCCAGTCATCTTCGGACAAGACAAGCACGATCTGGTCGACTTGCCCGTGAAAGCGGTCAATCGTCCAATCCGCAACGCGAAGCCCCGCCAATGGTCGCCACTGCTTTGGCATTCCCCCTCCGGCGCGCAGGCCGCGTCCTGCGGCGACGATGATGGCGGCGGTGGTCATGGGGGCGTGTTCTCCGATGGTTTGAGGCAATCTTTAGGGTGCGGTGATTGCAGAGGCAATCACCCACGTAAAGTTGCCTAAAAAATGGGCATATGATGATTTTGCGGGCTTGAAGGTCGCCCTTTTGTTGTTCATATGCGCTCAATTCGATATCAAAGCCGCAACTGCCCAAGGATTAAGCACGTTGACTCTGCTCCTCGCTAACAAAGCCCTGAACCCGCCAGTCCTGCTGGCACCGATGGCCGGAATCACCGACCGTCCGTTTCGCGATCTGGTGATGCGTTTTGGCGCGGGCATGGTCGTCAGCGAAATGGTTGCAAGCCAGGAGATGGTTCAGGCCAAGCCCGGCGTGCGGGAACGGGCCGAACTTTCGGCAGATGTTGAGAACACCGCCGTTCAACTGGCGGGGCGTGAGGCGCATTGGATGGCCGAAGCTGCCCGGCAAGTGGCCGATCGCGGGGCACGGGTGGTCGATATCAACATGGGCTGCCCGGCCAAGAAAGTGACGAACGGCTACTCAGGGTCGGCCTTGCTGAAAACGCCGGACCACGCGTTGACGTTGATCGAGGCGGTCGTCGAAGCCGTTGATGTGCCGGTGACGCTGAAAACCCGTCTGGGGTGGGATGACAACCTGCTGAATGCGCCTGATGTGGCACGGCGGGCGCAGGATGCAGGCATCTGCATGGTCACGATTCATGGCCGCACCCGATGTCAATTCTACAAAGGCAGCGCCGATTGGCAGGCGATCCGCGCGGTGAAAGAGACGGTCTCGATCCCGGTTATCGCCAATGGGGATATTGTGGATACGGATGCCGCGCGCGTTGCGCTGGACCAATCAGGCGCAGATGGCGTGATGGTCGGGCGCGGGGCGCAGGGTAAACCGTGGCTGTTGGCGCAGATTTGTCATGACCTCTATGGCGCGGCAGCGCCGGAGATTCCGACGGGTGACGATCTGATAGAAATGGTTCGTGGTCATTATCAGGCGATGCTCGGGTTTTATGGGGCCGATCTAGGCCTGCGCGTCGCACGGAAACATCTGGGCTGGTACATGGACGAGGCCGGCACACCCGCAGCCCTGCGCCGCGCGGTTCTAACAACGCGTGATACGGATGAGGTGATACGCCTGCTGGGCGACGCGCTGAGCGCAGATGCAGAGGCGGCGGCATGACCTCGGATCAGGACATTTGGACCTCGCTGCCGGTTCCCGCCTTCATTATCAACGCCGAAGACCGGATTTCCGATGTGAATTCGGCTGGAGAGGGGTTTCTGAACGCCTCGCGCAAGGCTGTGGTCGGGCACCCGGTCTGGGATCAAATTGCCGTGGACGCCCCGCTGGAAGAAGCGTTTGAGCGCGCGCGCGAACATGGCACGCCGCTGTTCGTGAACGATGTGGATGCCGGATCGGGCAACCGGGCTCCATTGCAATGCGCGTTGCAGATTGCGCCTTTGGTCGGGCATCCGGGGTCGATGATCATGATCATCTCGCCGCGTGAACTGGCGGGGCGGATGACCTTAGGCAATACGGTGAAATCGGCAGCGCAGTCCGCCATCGGCATGGCCGAGATGCTGGCGCATGAGATCAAGAACCCACTGGCCGGGATCACCGGGGCAGCGCAATTGCTTAGCATGAATATTCCGCCGCAAGATCTTGAACTAACAGATCTTATTGTCGCCGAAAGTCGCCGTATCGTAAAGTTGTTGGAACAGGTAGAGCAATTCGGAAACCTGCAACAACCTGATTTTAAACCGGTCAATATTCACGATGTTCTCGACCGTGCGCGCCGATCGGCGCTGCTGGGGTTTGGTGCGCATATGAAAATCATCGAGGATTACGACCCTTCGTTGCCGCTGGCCTATGGGGACCCGGATCAGTTCCTTCAGGTGGTACTGAACCTGCTCAAGAACGCCTCGGAAGCGGCTGACCCCAAGGGCGGAACGATCCGCTTGCGCACCTATTTCGAACATTCCTTTCGCCTGCGACGCAATGATGGATCCGGCCATTCCTTGCCGCTGCAGATCGAAATCATCGACGATGGCCCGGGCCTGCCCGAGAAGATCCGTGGCGATATTTTCGATCCCTTCGTGTCGGGCAAGGAAAACGGCACCGGCCTTGGGCTGGCGTTAGTTAGCAAGATCATCTCGGACCATGACGGCTGGATTTCAGCCGACTCGGTGCCGGGCCGCACGGTGTTCCGCATCTCGCTGAGGCGGGCACCAAAAGACACAATGTAGAACAAGGAGAGCACCCGATGGATGGCACAGTACTGGTTGCAGATGATGACCGCACGATCCGCACTGTTCTGACGCAGGCCCTGACGCGGGCAGGGTGCAAAGTTCATGCGACCTCGTCGCTGACCACGTTGATGCGTTGGGTTGGCGAAGGCAAAGGTGACGTGGTGATCTCGGACGTGGTCATGCCGGATGGTAACGGGTTAGAGATGCTGCCAAAAATCTCTCAGGATCGACCCGGTTTGCCGGTCATCGTGATCTCGGCCCAGAACACGATCATGACGGCGATTCAGGCGGCCGAAGCGGATGCCTATGACTACTTGCCCAAGCCATTCGATCTGCCCGATCTGATGAAGCGGACCGCAAGGGCGCTTGAGCAGAAGCAACATGTGCAAACCGAAGCGGTCGACGTTGCCGAGGATCGTCCGGAAGAACTGCCTTTGGTTGGGCGTACACCAGTGATGCAGGCGCTGTACCGGTTGGTCGCTCGGGTAATGAACACAGACCTGTCGGTGATGATTTCTGGTGAAAGTGGTACGGGTAAGTCTCTGATTGCGCGCGCTATTCATGACTTCTCGGATCGGCGCACATTGCCGTTTGTGACCGCCACAGCGGCGGACCTGCGCGATCTGGAAGGCCCTGCGCGCATTATGGCGCGTGTACGTGGCGGCACCCTGTTGATCGATGAGATAGCCGATATCGAAGACGAATTGCAGGCCCGCATCGTGCGCATGATGGATACGCCCGGCGATCACGTTCCGCGTTTTATGGCCACTAGTCAGTCGGACCTGACCGAAGCGATGGAAAATGGGCGGGTGCGCCAGGACCTGTATTACCGCCTGTGCGGCGCCACGGTGCATGTCCCCGCCTTACGCGAACGGGTGGACGATATCATCTTGCTGGCCGATCACTTTCTGGCGCGAGAAGAGCGTGAGCATGGCGCCAAACGCTGGCTCAGCCCTGACGCGGTAGAGCTGGTTCGGCGTTATTCGTGGCCTGGCAATGTGCGACAGCTGGAAAACGCCGTGCGCCGTCTGAGCCTGACCAGCCGCACCGACGAGATTACCAAATCTGAGGTCGAAATGGTTCTGGGCAGCCAGCCCGAGGCCGAACCGATTCTTGGCGACGGCGAACGTGAGAAGTTATCGGCCTCAGTTGCCCGTCATTTACGCCGATACTTCGACCTGCACGGAAATCTTTTGCCGCCTCCGGGCCTGTATCAGCGGATTTTGCGCGAGGTCGAGGCGCCACTGATAGAACAGGCTTTGGACGCAACCGGCGGAAATCAGGCGAAATGTGCAGATCTGCTGGGGATTAACCGGAATACGCTGCGGAAAAAGATTACAGATCTCGATATTCAGGTGACACGTCGACGCAAACTGATGTAATATCGCCACACAAATCGTGGCATCTGGGTTCGCACCCGGCAAGGACCACGACATATGGCGGTACGTCGCGCACGCGACACATCAGGATGAGGGCAGACGGTGGCAACCCGGGCACAGAGCGGGCCGATTCCAGCGATAAATCGGTGGCGGAAATCCCGAAAACTGCGCAATTTCGGCACTTTGGGCCTGGTTCTTCTAGGCCCTGCGCTGGCGTTGTCGACCTATCTTGTCATCGGTCCGTTTGATCTGGGGGCAACGGCCCCAACGCTGCGCCTGATTCTTCTGGCGGATTTGGTTTATGTGCTGGTCGTGGCCGCTCTTGTTCTGGGGCAGGTGTTCAACCTGATCGCGGCGCGCCGAGCGAAATCTGCGGGCTCCCGTCTACACCTTCGATTGATTGGCGCATTTACGCTGTTGGCTCTGGTGCCGACTGTCACCGTAGCGATTTTTGCAGGGCTGACGGTGAATATCGGCTTGGAAGGGTGGTTTTCGGATCGCGTGCGTCAGGTGGTGGGCTCGTCTCTGACTGCGGCCGAAGCATATGAGTTGGAACACCGCCAGGGTCTAACGCAGGACGCAACCATTCTGGCTCGGTATCTGGACAATGCCCGCAGTCGGGATTTTTATATCTCAGACGCAGAACTGCGCGAAGTTCTTGCGCAAGGACAAGCGCAGATTCAACGTGGCCTGCGCGAGGCGTATGTCATTGACGGTATTGGCGAAATCAAGTCGCGCGGGGATCGTTCCTATCTATTCGATTACGAGGCCCCTACACCCGAACAAATGGTTCAGGCCACGGATGATGGTGTCCTGATCATCGCCGATTGGCAAAACAATGAATTCCGCGCGCTTGTTCCATTGCAGGCTTATCTGGATCGGTATCTTTATGTCAGCCGCGAGGTGGATGGACAGCTATTGACGCTGCTGGACGATACCAAGGAAACGGCACAATTCTACCAACAGTTGGAAAGCGAACGGGGCAGGGTGCTGTTCGAATTCGGTCTGCTGTATCTGGGCTTCGCGGTGATCCTTATTCTGGCGGCCATGTCGCTGGGAATGTGGTTTGCCGAACGCCTCTCGCGCCCGGTTGGCCGGTTGACCACGGCAGCGCAGCGCGTTGGTGCGGGTGATCTGAGTGTGCAGGTGATCGAAGAAGCCAACGATGACGAAATCGCAATGTTAGGCCGTTATTTCAATCAGATGACGCGGCAACTTAAAGGACAGCGCGATACGTTACTTGAGAACACCCGCCAGATTGAGCGCCGTCGGCGTTTGTTCGATTCGGTGCTCAGCTCAGTGACCTCGGGCGTGGTTGGCGTTGATCCGGATGGCTGCGTAACATTCGTGAACCGTTCGGCCGAGAGGTTGCTGGACTGGACGCGTGTGGATGAGCAGCTTGCCATCGGTATTGCAGTGCCAGAGTTTTTGCCGCTGTTCGAAAGCCTCAAGGAAAGTGGGCAAGAGGCCGTGCAGGGGGAGATCAAGGTCACCCGCAAAGGTCAGCTTGAAAACCTGCTTGTCCGCATGGCGACCCGCCGTGGCGAAGACGGCGGGCTTGAGGGGTATGTGGTTGCTTTCGATGATGTGACCGATCTTGTCAGCGCGCAGAGGATGGCCGCCTGGGGCGACGTTGCGCGGCGGATCGCGCATGAGATTAAGAACCCGCTGACGCCAATCCAACTGAGCGCTGAACGCATTAAACGCAAATTCGCACGCAAGTTGGATGAAGAGGATTGCGATAGCCTTGAATCCATGACTGACGTGATCGTGCGGCAGACAAATGATCTGCGGCGGATCGTGGACGAGTTTTCGAAATTCGCACGGATGCCGGAACCAGACCGGCGCGAAGAAGACGTCGTCGGGCTGGTGCGCGAGGCGGTGCTGTTGCAGCAAGCCGGGCAGCCGGACGTACAGATCGACGCGACACTACCTGATCAACCGATATTGACGGATGTGGACGCCACAATGCTGAATCAGGCGCTGACCAATCTGATCAAGAATGCCGGTGAGGCCATTGAAACACTGAAACAAAAAGGCCCACCGGATGACCTGAAACCACGGATAAAGGTGGACGTGATCAGCGATGACGCGGGTACGGTGATTACCATCGCTGACAACGGCATCGGCCTGCCCGAAGATCGGGCGCGGCTGTTTGAGCCGTATGTGACCACAAGGGACGAGGGCACAGGTTTGGGCCTGCCCATCGTCAAAAAGATTATCGAAGAACATGGCGGAGCGCTCACCCTGGAAGATGCGCCCGTCTTTGACGGACAGGACCATTTTGGTGCGATGGCCGTGATCCGTTTACCGGGGGGAAATCTCTCTCCGACCGCAGCGCCACAGAAGCAGGCAATTCATACAAACAAACTGAAAGCAGGCCAAAGATGAGTGACATTCTGATCGTAGATGACGAACGCGATATTCGCGAACTGGTGTCCGACATTCTGGAGGACGAAGGCTATTCAACCCGGCTGGCTGGCAACTCGGACGAGTGCATGGCCGAGATCAATTCTGAACCGCCGGGGCTGTTGATACTGGATATCTGGCTGAAAGACAGCCGTATGGACGGGATCGACATTCTGAAGTCCGTGAAACGCGACAACCCCGACGTGCCGGTGGTGATTATTTCAGGCCACGGGAACATCGAAATCGCGGTCGCTGCCATCAAGCAGGGGGCGTATGACTTTATCGAAAAGCCCTTTAACATTGACCAGTTGATGGTGGTTATCCGTCGCGCCATGGAAACCTCGCGCCTGCGGCGCGAGAATGCCTCGCTGAAACGCAAAGAGGTCACCAATTCGGATATGATCGGTAAGTCCGCGTCTTTCCGCGCGATGCAAAGCCAGTTGGACAAGGTGACCAAATCGAATGGTCGTGTGATGCTGAGCGGCCCGGCTGGATCGGGCAAGGAAATCGCCGCGCGATACATCCACGCCCATTCCAACCGCGCCAATGCGCCCTTTGTGACCGTGAACTGCGCCGGGGTTGAACCTGCGCGTGTGGAAGAAGTTCTGTTTGGTCGTGAATCCTCGGAACGTGGAATCGAGCCCGGCCTGCTGGAAGAAGCGCATGGAGGTGTGGTCTATTTCGACGAGGTGGCCGATATGCCGATGGGCACGCAGTCCAAGATATTGCGCGTGCTGGTCGATCAGCAATTCCAGCGTGTTGGTGGATCGGACAAAGTGCGGGTTGATCTGCGGGTAATCTCATCAACCAACCGCGATCTTGAAACGGAAATCGCCGCCGATCGGTTCCGCGAAGAATTGTATCACCGCCTGAACGTGGTGCCGATTGCGGTGCCGTCGCTGGAAGAACGGCGCGAGGATATCCCGGTTCTGGCGCAGCATTTCATTGAGATGTGTAATGAAACGCAGGGGCTCGCGATGCGTGAGATCTCGGAAGAGGCAGTGGCGCTGTTGCAGACCATGACCTGGCCCGGCAATGTGCGGCAGCTCAAGAACCTGATTGAACGCGTGCTGATCTTGGGGGACGAGTCTGGGCCGATCGAGGCCAAGGAATTGCCCGCCGAAGAGGAAAAGACCGACGACTCGGGTCGTGTGGTGCTGTCGGGTGCGCTGGCGACCTTGCCCCTGCGCGAAGCCCGCGAGGCGTTCGAGCGAGAATACCTGCTCACCCAGATCAACCGCTTTGGTGGCAATATCAGCCGCACCGCCAGCTTTGTCGGGATGGAGCGCAGCGCGCTGCACCGCAAACTGAAATCGCTGGGGGTTGTGACCTCGAACAAATCAGGTGCGCGGGTGGCGCAACTGGACGAACCGGAGCCGGCGGAATAATCCGCCGGGCCGTTACCCGGCTTGACCGGGATTGATGATCTGGAACGCCCCGTTGTCGAATTTCACATAGCACGATTGGGTGCCTATCGGTGGCAATGTCGTTGTGGCCACGGCGGGCACCCGTGATTTCACGTTCTGCTTGCAAGGCGGCAGGCTGATCGGACGAAACCCTTTTTTGGCCATGCACTGGGCCTCGACCTGATTGCGCAATCCTTGATTTGCATCGACAGAATAAACCCGGCCGGGCTGCCACCAGCCGGGCGACCGGTAACAACGTCCCCGTCCGTCACAATAGGTGCGCCCGGGCCAATACGTAGGCGGGCTTTGACGTATCTGAGTGGCCACCGGAACCTCTTCCAGCGCCTTAACCTGGCATTGAGTGGTCTCAGCTTGAAGACGCGAAACGCTCTCACCCTCGCGATAATACAGTGAAAGCGGGCCTTCGCATGCGGATAGGACCATCAATAGAATAATCAAACGAACTACTGATTTCATAGGCTTATCTTGCCGTAGCTTTGCCGTTATGACAATTCAATTGACCGCTTTGGGGGCATCTGTCATTCAAAGATTTCAGGCAGAAGGGCCAAAAACATGAAGGTCATCATTTGCGGTGCGGGTCAGGTCGGCTGGCAGATTGCACGGCACCTTTCGGGCGAGCTGAACGATGTGACGGTGGTGGACAACAACCCTGACCTGGTGCGTCGCGCGACCGAAACGCTGGATGTGCAGGGGATTGCAGGGTTTGCCAGTTATCCGGACGTGCTAGAGCGGGCGGGCGCCCGTGACGCCGACATGATCATTGCCGCGACCCATTCGGATGAGGTGAATATGGTCACCTGTCAGATGGCGCACTCCATTTTCTCGATCCAGCGCAAGATCGCACGCTTGCGCTCGAAATCCTATCTCGAGGCGATCCACTCGGACTTGTTTCGTCGCGATCACCTGCCCATCGACGTGGTAATCAGCCCTGAACGCGAAGTGGCAGCCGCTGCCATGCGCCGCCTGTCCGCACCTTCGGCCTTTGACACGGAACTGTTCATGGATGGCAAAGCCCAGCTGCTTGGCATCCGCATCGAAGAAGACTGTCCCATCATCAATACGCCGCTACGACAACTGACAGATCTGTTTTCAACACTCAGCTCTATTGTCGTGGGGGTTCGGCGCGACGGCAGCCTGTTTGCACCGGAATCCGAGGACCAGTTGTTCGTTGGCGATGAATGCTATGTCTTCAGCAACGTTCAGGACGTTGACCGCACGATGGAGGTCTTTGGCAAGACGCAAAAGAAACAGGACCGCGTTGTGATTGTCGGTGGCGGAAATGTCGGGCTTGAGGTTGCGCGCACGCTGGAAGAGCGTGAAAGCCGGGTGCGCGCCAAAATCATCGAACGTGACCGCAGCTGCGCCGAACACGCCGCTGAAGCATTGGAACGAACGATTGTTCTGAATGGTGACGGGCTGGATGCGACCCTGCTGCGCGAGGCGGGGATCGAACGGGCTGATGCGATGCTGGCAGTGACCGATGACGACCGGGCTAACATGCTGGTCGCTGTGCGCGCCAAATCCGAAGGCTGTGCGCTGGCGATTGCCCTGATCAATGATCCAACAATGGTGGCGCTGATGGGCCCGCTGGGGATCGATGCCTATATCAACCCGCGCGCCACGACCGTCAGCTCAATCTTGCGCCACATTCGCCACGGGCGGGTGCGGCAGGTCTATTCCATTGGGGATGCCGAGGCCGAGGTGATCGAGGCCGAGGTGCTGTCGACCTCGCCGCTGGCCGGGCAAAAACTGCGCGACATTGATTTCCCCGAAGGTGTTCTGTTGGGTGCTGTACGCAAGGGGGATGAGGTGCTGCGCCCCACTGGCAGTCTGCGGATCGAGGAAAAAGATGTCGTCGCGATCTTTGCCATGGCCAAAGATGTGCCCGAGGTCGAGCGGTTGCTGCAGGTTTCGATAGATTTCTTCTGATGATGCGCGCGCGAACACAGCAGATCGGTTTGGTGCGGCGATTGCCGCTGTTCCTGCTGATCTGGGCGGTGTTTTCGCTGTCGATGTGGGTGCCGGCGATCTATTCGCTGGCGCTGGATGATCATGACACGTCGCGGTCATTCTTCTATTCTGGTTTGTTGGGGCTTTTCGTTGTGGCCTCGGTCGGGTTGGCGTCGTCGAACCGGGTGCCGCGTCGGGGTACGTTGGGGCAGTTGGCGGTGTTGTTGGGGTGTTTTACGGTACTGCCCTTGTTTCTTGCCATCCCGCTGCACGATGCGTTGGGCAACACCACATTTCTGAACGCCTATTTCGACATGGTCAGTGCGCTGACAACCACCGGCGCTGACATTTTCCCAGACCCTGATCGCCTTACGGCCCCGCTACACCTTTGGCGGGCGCTGGTGGGGTGGATGGGCGGTTTGCTGATGTGGATTTCGGCGGCCGCGATTCTGGCACCGCTGTCGTTGGGCGGGTTCGAGGTGACCGCACGTGGGCAACCCGGCCGTCCGGTCTCTGGTGTTGCACAAAGTGAAAAAGTCGATCCGCGCGGGCGTTTGGTCCGATTGACGCGCACGCTGACGCCAGTTTATACAGGTCTGACGGCGGTGATCTGGCTGCTGTTGTTGATCGCAGGCGAGCAAGGACTGACCGCCATCTGTCATGCGATGTCCACCATGGCCACGTCCGGAATCTCTCCGGTCGGTGGGCTTGAGGGTGCACAGGCTGGTTTCACGGGCGAGGCGATCATATTCCTGTTCCTGTTCTTTGCCCTGTCCCGACTGACCTTTTCCACCGATACCGCCACCACCGGGTATTCGCGGCTGGACAAGGACCCAGAGTTTCGGATCGGTCTGCTGATCGTCATTGCCGTTGCAACGCTTTTGTTTTTTCGTGTGTGGGCGGGCGTCAATGAAATCGGCGGGACTCTGAGCCCGATTGATGCGGTGTATGTGTTCTGGGGTATGGTGTTCACGGCACTGGCATTCCTGACGACGGCCGGGTTCGAAAGCGCCAACTGGAATGACGCACAGCAATTGTCGGGGCTGGGGACGCCCGGCCTGATCCTTATGGGTCTGGCCCTGATCGGCGGGGGGGTCGCCACCACGGCGGGCGGCGTCAAACTGCTGCGGGTTTTTGCCCTGTACCTCAACGGTGCGCGCGAGATTGACCGGCTTATCTACCCCTCATCGGTCAGCGGCGTAGGGGGCGGCAATCGGCGTATCCAAAGCGACGGTGCCTTTATCGCCTGGATCTTTTTGATGATGTTCGCGTTGACGGCCGCTTTGTTCAATCTGCTGTTGGCGATGATGGGGGCGGGGTTCGAACAGGCCATGGTCCTGACCGTTGCGGCGCTCAGCACGACGGGTCCGGTGATTGAACTGGCCACGGATATTCCCATCCGACTGGTGGACCTGTCGCTTGGGGCCAAACTGACAATGTGTGCGGCGATGGTAATCGGAAGGCTGGAAACACTTGCGATCATTGCCCTGATTACGCCAACCCTTTGGCGGGATTAAGCTTCGGCATTCCAGAATTGACTGATTTTTCATCTGGAATATCTGTGCGCAGCACTCCATACTCCTGCGGAGGGAGCGCGTTGGTCCGCAGCGCGTAGCAAGAACAATGGCGAGATAATAAAATATGGCTTCGGACAGACAGAATCTGCAGGACGCGTTCCTGAACAATGTACGGAAAGCAAAGGTCCCGGTCACAATATTCCTGATCAACGGTGTGAAATTGCAGGGTGTGATCACCTGGTTCGATAATTTCTGCGTGCTACTGCGCCGCGACGGACAGTCGCAGCTGGTCTATAAGCATGCGATTTCGACCATCATGCCGTCGCAACCGATCAGCCTGTATGAGGGCGAAGACGCCTCTTGATGGAACACGATAGGACGCGCACCCGGGCCTGGGTGCTGCATCCGGAAATCAAATCTGATGAACAGCGCCGCGTTCCCGAACCGGCGTTGGAAGAGGCGGTGGCGCTGGCTGCCGCTTTGCCCGATCTGGATGTGGTCGGGTCTGAAATTGTGCGTTTGCAACGTGCCCAGCCGGGGTTGCTGTTTGGCAGCGGCAAGATCGAAGAACTGGCCGAGCGGATTCATGATCACGAGATCGAGTTGGTTCTGATCGACGGGCCGGTATCTCCTGTACAGCAACGCAACCTTGAGAAGGCTTGGAAGGTCAAAATCCTCGACCGAACCGGCCTGATCCTTGAGATTTTCAGCGACCGTGCGCGTACCCGCGAAGGTGTGTTACAGGTCGAGATGGCCGCGCTCAGCTATCAGCGTACGCGGCTGGTCCGGGCCTGGACGCACCTGGAACGGCAGCGCGGCGGATTGGGCTTTGTTGGTGGCCCGGGTGAAACCCAAATCGAAGCTGACCGACGGGCGATTGACGAACAGCTTGTGCGGTTGCGGCGGCAATTGCAGAAGGTGGTCAAGACCCGTACATTGCATCGCGCTGCGCGGGCCAAGGTGCCCTATCCGATTGTCGCTTTGGTGGGATATACGAACGCGGGCAAGTCGACGCTGTTCAACCGCCTGACCGGGGCCGAGGTCATGGCCAAGGATATGCTGTTTGCCACGCTGGACCCGACCATGCGCCGGGTCGAACTGCCGGACGGTCCCGAGGTGATCTTGTCGGACACAGTTGGTTTCATCTCGAACCTGCCGACCGAACTGGTTGCGGCCTTCCGCGCGACCCTCGAAGAGGTTCTGGGCGCCGATATCGTTGTCCATGTTCGTGACATCAGCCACGAAGATACTGACGCACAGGCGCAGGATGTCGAGGCGATTTTGACCTCGCTTGGTGTCGACGAAGAACGTCCCCGGCTGGAGGTGTGGAACAAGATTGACCTGCTGAATGACGACGAACGCGAGGCCACGTTTAAACGGGCCAAACGTGATCCGTCGATATTTGCCATTTCGGCAGTAACCGGCGAAGGGGTAGACCCTTTGCTTGCCGAGATTGCAACCAAGCTGCAGGGCGCGCGACACGAAGAGATACTGTCTTTAGGATTTGCCGAGGGCAACAGACGCGCCTGGCTGTTTCGACAGGATGTCGTGCGGTCCGAAAAACAGACCGAAAACGGGTTCGAAATCACTGTATTGTGGACGGACAGGCAGGCGGCGCAATTCGCCGGGATTTAGCAGTCAGCCCCCATCAATCTGACGCTGCATATCCTCGACGTCGAACCATCCTTGCGAGGATAGAACTTTGTGGTCTTCGGTCAGGTCCCATTCTTCCCAACCCCGGGTGACGACGAGATTGCCGGTTTTGGTATGGTGGCCTTCGAAGGTCCAAACAAAGATAGCGTGGGGTCCTGCCCATCGCATCATGTCGCAGCGCAGCTCAAGATCGGGAAAGTCAGACTGAAATCCACGGGCCATTTCGGCGATTGCGGCGCGGCCTTTCAGCGGTTCAGCCCGGTTCATGGAAATCTGCCCGTCGGCGGCAAAAAAACTAGCGACTGCGTCGTGGTCGCCCGAGCTCCAGGCGATTGCATAGTCGCGCGCAAGGTTGTTCAGCCTATCCCGAATACTCGCCATTTGTGCCCCCGGTCCCACATAATCCGCTGACAGATCGTATGCGAAAACGGCACTCGGCGTCCACGGGTGCGGGTAGCAGGGGGCAAGGTCTTGCCGAAACAGCGGAATTCAGCGCGGGATAAGGTTGGTCACTCCGACGGCCGCAGCGCGCGCCAAATCCAGGTCCAATGACATCGGGATATACTCGCCCCGCCGCCACAGCTGCGCCTGATCATCATAATAGCGCGACAGGAAATGGCCCGACTGACCGGTTGCCGTGATAAAGACTGAACTGTCCGGGTCGGCAAAGTCATAAACGCCGCGATAGCCTGCGCCATGTACGTTTTGGAACGGGTCCTTGCCTTCGCCCGAGGTACGCCCGCGCAGCAGGGTATTGTCGCCGCCGCTGGTGGATTGCCGGATGTTGACGAAGAACCGCAAAACCGGAACCGAGCCCAGTACCGGGTGATCGTGTGTTGCCTGATGCGCATCGCCCCAGCGCAAGGATTGCAGCGCGGTGCCATAGTTTTCGGCGATCCAGATCAACGCATCGTCCAGCGCCAGCCGCGCCATGTCGGTGCAGGTCTCTGAGGGCGCACTTTGGCGTACGTCACACCAGACCGACGCGCCGTCGATGTCGCGGTAGACGCGCTCGATGAACAGCGGCTCGACATGTTTGTATTCGGCGGCCAGCGGGCCCAGCTCGTCCGAGATCAGACGGATTTGCAGCGCGCGTAGCCACGCGGCATAAATCAGCGGTTCGGGCAGGTGCTCGTTCATCTCACCATTCCACTCGGCCAGCAGAGAAAGGGCGATCTGACGTTGACGTTCCGGGGTGCCTTCGGGGGCGGATGCGCCGGTAAACCAAAGGTCCGCACCGATCAGCGGCAGCAACGAGCGGGCGGTAAAGCTGACGGTATCCAGTTGCGCCTCGATAAAGCTGTCACGCGTGTGGACCTCGCGCGATTGCATCAAGCGTTCCCAGCGATGCACACGCTGGGTGTCGCCCCATTCATACGAGACATGCAAGGGAAAGGGGCGGTCGATGATCTTGTTGTTTGTGTTGCCCAGAATGCCACCTGCGGGGGCAACGAATTCGGGATTGTCAGCATAAGGCAGGCGGCCTTGCCAGAGGTTTTCGGCCAGCCAACCGGGCGTTGGGATACGGCCGCGGCTTTGGTTGAGCGGGTCGCGTTTGGGCATTGCGCCAATCAGTTTTAGTCCGATCGTATCCTTGTCGACCAGCGACAGGTTTTGCGAGGGCGAAATGAACAGTTCGCCCGCATCAATCGCCTCTCGGACAGTGTCAGCATTCATCAGCGCCATCGACGCCGTCATCGACGTGTCGCGCGGGCTAAGCGCCGTCCAAGACAATGAGGTGACATGACCCGGAGGCGTGATCGTTTCCAGATTGTAGTGACTTCCGGGCAGGACAGGACCATTTTCTGTCCAACGCAGGGTCAGGGTGATGGGGGCCTCGTCCTTGATCTCGATGATCGAAGGGCGGGTGCGGAACTTTTTGAAGCCATCCGGCGACAGATATTCCTCGGGGTTTTTGGGGTTCAACTGCTCGATATGTACGTCCTGATCGTCCAGGTAGGACGACGTCAGACCCCAGCCCAAACGGTCACTGCGCCCGGTCATAACAGCAGGAACACCGGGAATAGTTGCACCAATCACGCCACCTTTGGCCAGCTCCAGCCGCGCCAGATACCAGACACCGGGGGCAGTGAACCCTAGGTGCGGGTCATTGGCCAACAATGTGCCACCACTGGCCGAGCGTGAGGGCGCGGCGGTCCAGGCATTGGACGCTCCGGCCAAGCCACGTTTCGGAAAAGGCGACAGCGGCGTGTGGGGCATAGGCGTGCCGCGGGCGTAACGGGGCAGCCCTGGAAACAAAGCGGCATATTCTGGCAGGGCAGCTATACCGGCCCCCGGCACATTTGGCAGGATATCGGTCAACCGCGCCGGATCGTTCAGCATCAGCGAGGTACGGGCACGCAACACCTCGTCCTCAAGGTGGCCGGACAATTGCAGACCCATCAGCTTGATCACCGCAATGCTATCGCCCGGTTGCCAGGGCGAAACGGGCGCGTTGAACAAAAACATCTCAGGCGCACCACGGCCAAGGGCGGCTTCGTTGATCTCATCCAGCCGCGCGTTTACCCCGGCGGCATAGGCGCGTAAGGCGGCTTTGGTGTAATCGTCCTGCGCCTCGACCGAGCGGTGGGCCAGACCGTAAAGGTCCAGCCTGCGCAGCAGCTTGTCGATGTGGACGGTACGCGCGCCGAAAATCTCCGATAGACGCCCCTGCGCGGTGCGGCGCATGACCGTCATCTGCCACAGGCGGTCCTGCGCATGGGCATAGCCCAGACCAAAGAACACATCTGGGTCATTTTCGGCCAGGACATGGGGGACATTGGCGGTATCGCGGATGATCTCGACCGGGGCGCTCAGCCCCCGAACCTCGACCGTTTGATCGTAGTCCGGCAAGGACTGGCTCGCCAAAAAATACACCAATGCCACAGCGGCCAAAGCCAGCAGGATCAGACCCGTTGTAATACGTACGAGCCAGCGAAAAACAAATCCCATCTGCGCCTACAATCCTGATCCTATTCCGATTGCGGCCAGACTAGATGATGGCTTGATCGACCGAAAGAGGAACAGCCCGGGAATATTCGTGTTTACAGCGCTATAAATGAAAAACCCCGCCGCAGCTGGGAACCTGTGGCGGGGACTAATGAGGGGGGAGTGGTAGTCCGATGTTTACGGAATGATCCGCGTGTATTTGGTGCCTTCGACAGTGGCGCCGAATTTCAGTCCGGCTTGTCCGAATACCACCGCCAACACAGGCGACCGCAGAGTCGTTGTGTCCGTGGATAGGGAGTTTCCAGTTGCATCAACCACATAGCCAATATCGGCACCGGCGGTCCATCCGCTGGACCGGCGGAAATCGTTCAGTGCGTCCTGCGTCATGAAGAACAGGACATGTGCATATTGTTGCGCGCCGATTTGCAGGCCGGCGGTTCCGGAAATTGCAGAATAGTAATCAACCGTTGCGCCCTGAATGCGCAAGGCGCCCTGACCGTAGGCGCCACCAAAGAAGATTAATCCAGCGTCGGTGATCAGGGGCATGATCAACATGCCGTTGGCTTTGTTTGCGATCTCAACCGTGTTGGGATATTTCGCGTACATTTCGGTTAGTGTGGCATCGACGCGGGCATCGATGGTGGCGGCGTTGGAGTTGCCGACACCGTTGCCGCAAGCTGCGGTTACCGTCAAACCGGCCATGCCAAAGGCAAAGCCGCGACGGCTTAGTCGGGGTGCGTTGGAACTGCTCATGTTTTTTTCTCTGTATGACTGCCTGATATGTCGGGTGTTCCCGATCTTATGTGCAAGAATACGCCGATTGCCCACGCGTGTCACGGGAAAGCTGAGTGACAGCGGATCACAATCGGCGAAAAATTGCGACAATTGGGGATATTAGCCTTGCAGGATGCGCGCGACCTGTGGAGCAAAATAGGTGAGGATGCCGTCACAGCCAGCGCGCTTGAAGGCCAGCAGGCTTTCCAGCATCACCCTCTCACCATCGATCCAGCCGTTCTGCGCAGCGGCCTGTATCATCGCGTATTCACCGGACACCTGATAGGCATATGTCGGCGCGCCAAAAGTGTCCTTTACCCGTCGGCAGATATCCAGATAGGGCATGCCGGGCTTGATCATCACCATATCGGCGCCCTCGGTCAGGTCGCGTTCGATCAGGCGCAGGGCCTCGTTCGAATTGGCCGGATCCATTTGATAGGTCTTCTTGTCGCCCGTCAGTGCACCCGATGCACCCACCGCATCGCGGAAGGGTCCGTAAAAGGCGCTGGCGTATTTCGCGGCATAGCTGAGGATCATCACGTTCTGATGTCCCGCCGATTCCAACGCACGGCGCATTTCACCGATCCGCCCATCCATCATGTCGGACGGGCCAATGATATCGGCACCTGCTTCAGCCTGCGCGAGGGTCATCTTGACCAGCGCCTCGACCGTTTTGTCGTTCACAATTTCGCCATCGATGACATAACCGTCGTGACCGTTGATGTTGTACGGGTCCAGGGCAACGTCGGTCATCACCGCGATTTCCGGGGCAGCGGCCTTGATGGCGCGGATGGCGCGGTTAGACAGATTGTCAGGGTTCCAGGCCTCGGCGCAATCCTCGGTTTTCAGGTTGGCGTCGGTATAGGGAAAGATGCAGATCGCGGGTATTCCCAGCGCCTGCGCCTCAACCGCAGCCTTGGCGATCAGATCCACCGACCGGCGCATCACACCGGGCATCGAGGGCACGGGCTCTTCCACACCCTCGCCGTCGCGCACAAAAACCGGCCAGATCAGATCATCTGTGGTCAGCGTATTTTCCCGAACAAGGCCGCGCACGGCCTGCGATTGGCGCGCTCGGCGGAAACGGGTCAGGGGATAGGGGGCGATGGTCGGCTTCATGTCGCACTCTCCTTGAATATTCCCGCATTGGGTGGCATGAATTCCAAGTGGTCTCAAGGGTAACGATGGTCGCGCTTGCGCAAAGAAGGCCCCAAAGGACAGTGAACAAAGGGCTGACGCTTGGACTTATACTCTTCGCTTTTCGAAATCATCGACATGCGCAGCTTTTCGAATCTGTGGTATTGGATCGGGCTGGCCGTGCTGTGGTCGTCGGCAAGCCATTGGTCTATGGGTATACCCTATGATCTTCTGGTGCGCGCCCGTCGTGTCGGAGGACAAGCAGAACGTGATTTTCTGGACATCGTGCGGATCAACAGCAATCGGATTCTGTATATCGTTGATGTGTCTGGTCTGGCCATTCTGGGGCTGTGCTGTTTTATTTTCACCGGTCTAGCGATGCTTGGGTTCTTTTACGGCGTTGAATTCGCGCAGGCTGTGTTCTTGTTGCTGTTCCCGGTCTGTATTGTGATGCTGATCAACATTTCAGCAGCGCGAAAGCTGCAGGCCGGCGACGGGACATTGGAATTTACCGGCAAGATTTTGACCCGCTGCCGGATTTATACGCAGATTATCGGCATGGTCTCGATCTTGATCACGTCGCTTTGGGGCATGTATCAGAACTTCTCGATTGGTGTTCTGGGGTAGGAAATTCGGAAAGGCGAGACGATGACGGCTCCGAACCACGTAACAGTCGGCGGCGCCCCCGAGGGGTTTGACGCACAACTTGTCCTGAACGAGATCGCGCGATCCAATGGGCCGGTCTGTCACGTTGCGCGCGATGACAAGCGGATGGAAGCGATGCGGGCAGCACTTGCCTTTTTCGCTCCGGACATGCCGGTGTTCATCTTCCCCGGCTGGGATTGCCTTCCGTATGACCGGGTTTCACCGAACGCGGATATCGCGGCGGCGCGGGTCGCAACACTGGCCGCGCTGGTGCATCAGATGCCCGAACGGTTTGTGCTGCTAACGACACTGAATGCGGCAACACAGCGGGTTCCGGCGCGTGACGTGCTGCGTGAGGCCGCGTTTACCGCGCGGGTCAACCACCGCGTCGACGAAACCGCGCTGCGGAACTTTCTGGTGCGCATGGGTTTCACACAAAGCCCAACGGTTATGGAGCCCGGAGACTATGCGATCCGCGGCGGCATTATCGACATCTTCCCTCCGGGCGAATCCGGCCCGGTTCGCCTGGACCTGTTCGGGGATGTGCTGGACGGTGCGCGCCGGTTTGATCCGGTGTCACAACGCACCACCGAGAAGCTGGATGTGGTGGAACTTGCCCCGGTGTCCGAGGTCATTCTGGATGACGCCGCCATCACACGATTCCGGCAAAACTATCGCATCGAATTCGGTGCGGCGGGCACTGACGATCCGCTGTACGAGGCGGTTAGCGCTGGCCGCAAACATCAAGGCGTGGAACACTGGTTGCCGTTTTTTCACGAAAAATTGGAAACGCTGTTCGACTATCTGCCTGGTGCCACGATCTCGCTGGACGATCAGGTTACGCCTGCGCGTTTGGCCCGGTGGGAGTCGATTGAGGACCAGTACGAAACTCGGCGGTTGGCGCTAGAAAACCGCTCGCGCATGGACACGGTTTACAAACCTACGCCGCCCGGATTGCTGTATCTCGACGATGCTGCATGGGAACAGGCAGTGGGTGACCGGCGCGTTTTGCAGTTCAGCCCTTTGCCACAGGCCAGCGGCCCGGGCGTGATCGATGCGGGTGGCCGGATCGGGCGGAATTTTGCGCCCGAACGACAGCAGGAAAGCATCAGCCTGTTTGGGGCGCTGGCCAGTCATATCACTGACAAGATGGCCAAAGGGCCGGTGCTGATCGCGTCTTATTCGGAAGGCGCCCGCGAACGCCTGACCGGATTGATCGAAGACGAAGGTCTTGCCGAAGCGATCCCCGTTTCCAACGGCACTCGCGTCGGTAAACGCGGGCTGCACCTGGCCGTATGGGCGTTGGAGCATGGGTTCGAAACGCCGGACCTGACGGTGATCGCGGAACAAGATGTTCTGGGCGACCGCCTGATCCGCCAACCCAAGAAACGCCGAAAGGCCGAGAACTTCCTGACCGAAACCCAATCGCTCAGCCCCGGTGATCTGGTGGTTCACGTCGATCACGGGATTGGACGGTATCAGGGGATGGAGGTCGTGACGGCGGCGGGCGCGGCGCATGAGTGCCTTTTATTGGAATATGCCGAACAGTCCAAATTGTACCTGCCGGTCGAAAATATCGAGTTGCTGTCGAAATACGGGCACGATGAAGGTCTGCTGGATCGTCTGGGCGGCGGTGCATGGCAGGCCAAAAAGGCCAAGCTGAAAGAGCGCATCCGCGAGATGGCGGACAAGCTGATCCGCATCGCTGCTGAGCGGGCGCTGCGCAAAGCTCCGGTCATGGACCCGCCGCCCCATGCGTGGGAGGAGTTCAGCGCGCGCTTTCCGTATCAGGAAACCGACGACCAGCTGCGCGCGATTTCCGAGGTGATGGAAGACATGCACTCGGGCGTACCAATGGATCGCCTGATCTGCGGCGACGTCGGCTTTGGCAAGACCGAGGTCGCCATGCGCGCCGCTTTTGTCGCTGCGATGTCCGGCGTGCAGGTGGCCGTTGTGGCCCCTACGACGCTCCTGGCCCGACAGCACGCGGCATCGTTCAGGGAACGGTTCCGGGGCTTCCCGCTAGAGGTTCGGCAGCTGTCGCGTTTCGTCTCGGCGAAAGAGGCGCAACAAACCCGCGATGGGTTGGCGCGTGGCACTGTGGATATTGTGATTGGCACGCATGCGCTGCTGGCCAAGGGGATTCGGTTCAACAACCTTGGGCTGCTGATCATCGATGAAGAACAGCATTTCGGCGTTGGCCATAAAGAGCGCCTAAAGCAACTGCGCAGTGATATCCACGTGCTAACCCTGACCGCGACACCAATCCCGCGGACGCTGCAATTGTCGCTGACCGGTGTGCGCGATCTGTCGATCATCGGCACGCCGCCCATCGACCGTCTGGCCACCCGCACCTATGTCAGCGAGTTTGACGCGGTCACGGTGCGCGAGGCACTGCTGCGCGAACATTATCGCGGCGGGCAGAGTTTCTATGTGGTCCCGCGTATCTCGGACCTGCCTGAAATTGAGGAATTCCTGAAGGACCAACTACCGGAGCTGACGTATGTCGTGGCCCACGGGCAAATGGCGGCAGGCGAACTCGACGACCGCATGAATGCCTTCTATGACGGGAAGTATGATGTGCTGTTGGCAACGACGATTGTTGAAAGTGGGCTGGATATACCGACGGCCAACACAATGGTTGTGCATCGCGCGGATATGTTCGGTCTGGCGCAGCTGTATCAAATTCGCGGACGGGTGGGGCGATCAAAGGCCCGCGCCTACGCTTATTTGACCACCAAGCCGCGCCAGCGATTGACGGCCACGGCCGAGAAACGACTGCGGGTTCTAGGCTCTCTTGATACACTGGGGGCGGGGTTCACGCTGGCCAGCCAGGATTTGGACATTCGCGGCGCGGGCAATCTGCTGGGCGAAGAACAGTCAGGCCAGATGCGTGACGTCGGCTACGAACTGTACCAATCCATGCTGGAAGAAGCGATTGCCAAAATCAAAGCTGGAGAGATGGAGGGTCTGTCGGAGGCAGACGACCAATGGGCCCCGCAGATCAATCTGGGCGTCCCGGTTCTGATCCCCGATGATTATGTGCCCGATCTGGATGTGCGCCTGGGGCTGTACCGCCGCTTGTCGTCACTTTCGACTAAGGTCGAATTGGAAGGCTTCGCGGCTGAGTTGATCGACCGGTTTGGTTCACTGCCAAAAGAGGTGAACACCCTGATGCTGGTCGTGCGTATCAAAGCGATGTGCAAACGTGCGGGCATTGCCAAATTGGACGGCGGACCTAAAGGCGCGACGATCCAGTTCCACAATGACAAGTTCGCCTCGCCTCAGGGGTTGGTCGAATTTATTCAGAACCAGCGCGGGCTGGCCAAGGTTAAGGACAACAAGATCGTCGTGCGCCGAGACTGGAAAAAAGACAGTGACAAGATCAAAGGCGCCTTTGCCATTGCCCGCGATCTGGCGGAAAAAGTGGTGGCCGAGAAGAAGAAGGCGAAGGTCTAGTCGCCGCTGACGAAAGTACACAACTGCCAGTCGCCCGAGTCGGATTTTACAAACGCGGCGCGGTGGCCGGTCATAGGCCAAAGAAAGTCGGCGTGCATATAGCCTTGGGTGCCGTCCGTCAGCAGGACACGCTGATATTCGGCACCGTCCTGATAGTCACGTATGATCGCGATTTCGTGGCTGATCAGGCCTATAATGGACGAGTTGCGATCCGGTCTTTGACGCAGAGATACATCGGAGCCTGTGACAAAAAACGCCAACTCTGGGTCCAGCGAGGCGGGCAGGGTGATCTGCCATTGATGCGGCATCCAGAACTCGCCTTCTTCGTCGAAGTAACCGGGCTGAGACAAAGTGGTTTCCAAGTCAGACCAGTATTGCGCGCGTAACGCATCCGCGTTTTCACGCTGTTCTTCCGGCAGGGCTTCCGGGTCGAGGGTCAGATTGGAACGTAATTCCTCGGGGCCGCCATCACCGCCATGGCTTAGGTAGATATCGGGGCAGGACGCGGCAACCACAGCGTCGGTATCCCGTGCAGCCACTTGGGCCATTAATGCCTCGCGAAAGGCGATCAACGATGGATCACGGTCTGACTGATCGACCGGTGGAAAGGATTGACGGTCGGCAAGTGCTGGGCCGCAGATCACGGCAGCCAGCAGTAGCGCGTATCTCATTCGGCGGCCCTCATCGCGGCTTGGGCGCAGAAACAGGATGCTCCGACGGCGCGGTCAGCACGTGCCAGCGCCAGATCAAGACGTTGTTTGATCTGAGCGATTTCAACACTTTCCCCGCGTTCCTTCAGGCAATCGTGCAGACCTTTGAGGCTCCAAACATTGTCCGGGTGGATCGAAGCACGACTGAGGGTGCCGCCCAAGCCAAGGTCTTCGCGATAGACCGCTTCGGCCTCGGCCACGTGACCTTGTTCGAACAACAACGCCCCTAATGCATGGCGGGTTGGCTGCATCCAGCCCCACGGTTCGTCATAGGGCAGCGTGTCATCCAACTCGACCGAGCGTCGCAGATGGGCGTAGGCGATATCGTAGTTGCCCTTGCGGTATTCGATCTCTCCGCTCAGCATTTCCCGGGCAATTTCAAGCAGGTCAACGACGCGGTTATTGTGCAGAAGGCGTGTTTCAGGCACGCAGGCCTTGGCCGACAGGAACAGTTGTTCCTCAGCTTCGGCTTCGGCGACGTCACCGGTTGCAGCATGGGCGATGGCGCGAGCATAGTGGATGGTGGCAGTCAACGTGCGATAGAGGTCGGGGTTTGCGGGCAGTTCCAGCGCCTTTGCCTCGTCCCATCGGCCAAAGCGGATCAGGATATGCGGCCCCATGGACATGTAGCTTTCGAAGTAATCCGCCATGGGCGGGCTTTCGATGTGCAACAACTCTTCGGGGGTTGTGTCCCACAGGCCCTGATTGGCACGAAGGGCCGGTTCCATCTGGCCCAGGAACAACGCGCCATAGATGGCGAAATGGTAATTGTGCTGGCGATAGCCGGTATAGATGTTGAACGCGCCTTCGCGCTCGTAATATTTTAGATCGGCTATGGTGGCCTGTTCGTTCCAATAAACGACGTTGTGGTAGTGGCCGCACAGCACATCGATATGGGTGGGCATATGCACCAGATGGCCCGCATCCGGCACCAGCGTGCGCAGAACATCCCCGGCTTTTAATGCCTTTTCGGGGGTCGGAGACATCTCCATCAGGTGGACATAGAGGTGCAGCAGACCCGGATGCGACATGGCTGCGGGGTCATTGGCCATCGCGTCTTCCAGCGCCTTCTGCGCCTCAAGCGTTGCTGCGCCTTCGGCGGGTTGGCCGGTTTTCAGATCCCACATCTGCCAGGGGGTGAGGTTCAGCAGTGCCTCAACATATATCGTGCGCAGGTCCAAGTGATCGGGGTGATCGGCAAAGGCCGCGCGCATGGCATCGGCAAAATCGTGGTTCCAGCCGTTCATATCCGGGATCGGATCGCGCTGAGGGTAACGGGCGGGCAGGGCGCGGATCAGTGCCTGTTCAACGGGGGTGCAGGTGTCCAACAGGGCCAGCGCTTGCTGGGTCGCGTCATAGGCTTGCGCAAGCGCTTTCTGCTGGCCACGCGCGTCGCGTAAATCCCAGGGCAGGTTGTAATTCGGACCGGCGGCATAAGCGATGCCCCAATGGGCCATGGCGCAGTTCGGGTCATGCTCGGCAGCGCATTGGAAACAGACAACGGCCTCGTCATGGTTATAGCCAAAGGTCCAAACCAGCCCCCGATCGAACCAAAGCTGCGCCTCGGCCGAGGTCGTGCTGACTGGACAGGAATATGTGCCCAGATCGTAATAGTCGCTCATTGAAAATCTCCCCTCGGGTCGGGGAAAGATTAGCGTGATTCACCCGGGCTGCACAGGTCAGGCAGGCAGTCTGTTTTCGATCCGGCCCATATGCAGCATCAGCCCGAAACCGGCCACGCTCATGACCAGGATGCCGGTGGTCAGCGGATACAACGATCCATCGAACATTTGCCCGATCGGGGCGGCGATGGCGGCGGCCAGAACGGTCGAAAACGCGCCGATGACCGATGCCGCCATACCGGCAATATGGCCCATTGGTTCCATCGCGATGGCGTTCAGGTTGCCCATCGTCATGCCAGCCATGAAGAAGATCGAGGTCTGCCAGAAGACGAACACTGCAAAGTTCAAATTGGCCGAAAGCGGCATCATGTTCAGCATGATGACGCCAATCGTGATGGCGATCTGCGCACCCAGTGCCCATGTTACCAGCCGCCGCATCCCAACGCGGATCACAAGCGCGGCGTTCAACAGGCTGGCAGATCCCGCCATCAAAGCCACAAAGCCGAACCAAAACGGGAAGCTGTCAGCGCTGTCATGGATCACGTCATAAACTGGCTGCACCATGGTCAGCATGGTGAACAACATGCCAAGGCAAAGGGTTTGCACAAAAATCGACACGCGCACCGTGGGGTGGGCGAACATCTCACGCGCGGCCGCGGTCATCAAGGGCAGGCGCAGAGGTCGGCGGTTTTCGGGCCTCAGCGATTCAGGTAGACGCAGGCCCAGCCAGATCACGGTGATCACCGAGAACAGGATGAACGAAACAAAGATGCCGCGCCATCCTGCGATGGCGATCATTCCGGCCCCCAGCATCGGGGCGACGGCGGGCACCAGAGTAAAGATCATCATGGCGATAGAGACGATCCGCGCCATTTCTCGGCCCGAGTACAGGTCTCGGATGATCGCCATGGCGACCACGCGCGGCGCGGCGCAGCCGATGCCCTGGGCCACCCGTGCGAACAGTAGAGGTTCCAGTGAAGAACTGGCCCAAGCCACGGCAGCAGATACGATATACAAAGCCGAGCCGACATAGATCACCGGCTTGCGCCCAAACGCATCGGACAATGGACCCACAAAGAATGTCCCGATGCCCATGCCCAGAACAAATGAGGTCAGGATCAGCTGAGCGTCGTTGATATCATCGGGGCTCAGCTGCGCGCCGATCTCGGGCAGGGCAGGCAGCATCGAGTCGATCGAAAACGCAATCGTCGCAAACATCATTGCGACAAGTGCGATGAACTCTCCTGAAGACATGCGATTGGCCATGGCGCCCTCCTGACCTGATTGCGCTATCACGGCTTTTCAGGTGGCGCTAGGGGGCAGGCTGCACAGGGACCTGTGCTATTTTGCAGGGGAAGCCTCAATCTGAGACATAATCTCACCGATTACTTTTTCCCACATTTCAGTGGGTTGTGCGCCAGGAACCGCATGCTGGTTGGCCACAATGAAGGTAGGAACAGAATTTACCCCCATCTGCCGCGAGTGGGTGTCGCGGGTGCGGATATCCTCGCGATCAGCGTCGGATTTCAGCAGCTTCGACACTACGGCTGCGTCCATGCCGATACTGTCGGCGATATCGGCTAACACTTCGTGGTCGCCAATATCACGACCCTGCACGAAATACGCATCGAACAGAGCGTTTACGGCTGCGTCTTGCTTACCCTCGATCCCAGCCCAGTGGATCAGGCGATGCGCGTCCAGCGTATTGGGCGTGCGCTTCATCCCTTCGAAGTCGATATTCAGCCCAGCATTCTGCGCGTGCTCAACCACCGGGGCATAGGCGCGTACGGCGCCGTCTTTGCCGCCGAACTTGCGCTCCAAATACTCACGACGATCCATACCTTCGTTCGGCATGTCAGGATTCAACTGAAACGGATGCCATTCGATTACGAAAGGGTGGTCTGGGATGGCGGCCAGCGCTTTGTCCAGATGGGTTTTGCCGATATAGCACCACGGGCAGATCGGGTCAGACATGATGTCGAGTTTGACGGTCTGGGTCATGGTGTATTCGCCTTGAAATAGGCCGGCAGAGCCCGGCGCAGGAGTTTGCCGTTGCCGCCGGTTGGCAGTTCGGGCAGGTGAATGAAGACGCGTGGCTGTTTGTACCGCGCCAGATTTGCCTCCACATAAGTGCGCAGGGCAGCTTCGTCCAGTTTTTCCGGCCCGGTATAGAATGCGGCAATTACGAATGTGTCCTGTTTGACCTCAACCGCCGCTGCACCCACTTGCGTGATGCCGGGGTATTTGGTCAGGGCGGACTCAACCTCGACCGGGGACACGCGATAGCCGCCCGCGTTCATCATATCGTCGTCGCGGCCCAAATAGGTGATCTGCCCATCCACCGCCATGGCCCCCTGATCGCCGGTCAGGAACCAGTCGCCCTGAATGCGCGCCTCGGCCTCGTCTGGTGCGTTCAGATAGGTCAGCATTAGACCGGGGTCGGATCGATGGATGGCGATGGTACCTTCTTGCCCACGCGGGATCGGCCCATCCGGCCCCAATATCGCCACCCGGCGACCCGGTTGAGGTTGCCCCAACGCTTCGCCCCGCGCCGGATGGGCAGGGCTGGATGAGATGAAGGTCGAACATTCGGACATACCGAAGGCTTCGTATAATTCTGTCCCGGTCAGGTCGCTCCATTGCGCGTGCAGGTGCCGCGACAGCTTTTCACCTGCGCACAGGCCGTGACGCAGGGCCGGTAAATGCAGATCACCGGAGGATTTAAGCAGTTTGCGAAACACGCCAGGTGCAGCGGCAAAGATCGTCGCGTTATGTTGCCGCAATAGCTCTGGCAGGGCGTTCGGGTCGGTGCCGGGTTCGGGGATCAAGGCGGTGGCGCCGATCGTCCAGGGATCCATCAGCCCGGTGCCCAGAGTATAGGTCCAGTTGAACGCCCCGGCATGACAAAGGCGGTCCGTATCCCGCAACCCGTACCAGCCATCCACCATCATCTGACGCGCCCAAATGGCGCGGTGGGCATGGGCCACGGCACGTGGTTTGCCGGAAGTGCCAGAGGTATAGACGATATAGGCCAACCGGTCCGGGTCACCGAGTTGGAACTCGGTGGGGGGCAGGGCGCGCATCGCGGCCAGATCGTCTAGCGCAATCTGCAACGGATGTTCCGCGCAGGCGACGGCTGGGTCGCGCAGAATGGCTGTGGGTTGCAGATCAGAAATCATGCGCGCGGTTTCGGGTTCGGTCAGCTGTGACGAGGTGGGAACGGGCACGATCCCCGCAGCGATGGATCCAAGATAGGCGATAGGGAAATCAACCGTATTCCCCAACCGCATCAACGCAATGTCCCCGGGTTTCAATCCGGCCTTCAACAACCCGGAAGCGGTGCCCAGAATGGCCGATTTCAATGCGCCATAGGTCCAATCCTGCGCCCCGTCATTGCATAAAACCGACAAGGCGGTTTTGTCCGGGTGGTCATCCGCGTGCCGCAGCACGTGCGCGGCCAGATTGAATGGTGCGGGGCAGGCCGGAGGCGGCCCCTGATCGAAAACAGAAAGCATGGCCACTGGCTATCGCGGCGCTTGGCGCGTTGCAAGCCGGGCAGGCTGGTCCTATAGATTGGCGCATGAGCACTAATGAACAGCCATCTCTGATCCGCATTGCTCGTGACTCGGGCGAGCATACCGATCCCGAGCCGCTTGATCTGGGCGCGCGCGTGCGTCAACTGCGCAAGGCGCGGAACTGGACGCTGGAACAAGCGGCGTCTCAGGCGGGGCTTGCGCGCTCGACCCTCAGCAAGATCGAGAATGGGCAGATGTCGCCCACATATGACGCGCTGAAAAAGCTGGCGACCGGGTTGGAAATTTCGGTGCCACAGCTGTTCACCCCGCCACTGCGCGATCAGGTGATCGGGCGTATGGCTGTTACCCGCATGGGCGAGGGCGCTGAACATCCAACAGTGACGTATGAGCATGAATTGCTGGCCGAAAACCTGACGAAAAAGCAGATGCTGCCCTATCGCGCCCGCGTGCGCGCGCGCTCAATGGACGAATTTGACGGCTGGGTGCGCCATGACGGCGAAGAATTCCTGTATGTGCTGACCGGGGTTGTGAAACTGTACACCGAATTCTATGAACCCGTCGAAATGCGCCGTGGCGACAGCGCTTATTACGACGCCAGTATGGGTCACAACGTGATTTCCGTCAGTGACGAAGATGCGACGATCCTGTGGGTAACGTCACTTGCTTAAGGAACGGCTGAACTCGCGGTTCAGTCCTTCGGTGAATAGAAAATCCTCAAGTTCTTCGTGGGCTTCATTTACGGTCAGGTGGTGGCGCTCGGCCAAGTAGGCTTCGAACCCTTTTCGATCTTTGCTCAGCCGCACCTTGTCCTGATCGCGCAGATTCGGAAAACGCCGTTTAGCGCGGGAATACATAGCATCCCAGTCTTGCAGCAGGTCAGTCCAGTTCAACATCAGTCAGCTTTCCGTAATTCGGGTTTCACGGCTGCTCGGCCCTTTCATCAGGGTACGGAGATGGCGGGAGTCGATGCGCATGACAAAATGTCGCACCTGAGCGGTGCTGACGTAACGTCAAAAAGGCCCGTTGCGCACGATACGCAACGGGCCTACGGACCTGAGGTTAGAGTGAGTGGAGGCCGGTCCGCAAAATCCAAGTGTGACGCGCCGCATGACAAGCTATCTAGCGAAATAATCAGAATTAATCTGGCCAAACAGTACGTTTAAATGACAATAGGCTATATCGTACAGATATGTTCAGTAAAGCCCCTTGTGGGTGTTTTTTTTAGTTAAGCTGGAATTTGGGGAGGCTGCAAATTGTGGCGGAACTGTGTCTGGATATGCCTAGATGTGGTATGCTTTGTGCGATGTGCCGAAATCCGCCGAAGGCTGCGGCGATATGGCAGAGCCGTCCTTTGGGGTCAAATCTTCAGATCCAAGACGCCAAAGCCCCAAACAACCTGCAGCGGATTAACGCGGCAGCGGGGCTTATTTGGTCACTCTTCGTACCACCAAACCTGCGGCATATACTCGGGCCCGTCACCATAGATCGGCAGGGTTTGAGGCTGCTTCAGTTCTTTGGCATGGGCGATGCGCCCGACGTCGAAATTCCAGATCGGAATGACATAGCGACCAGCAGTCAGAACTCGGTCAAGTGCACGAGTGGCGGCCACGAAATCCTCGTGACTTTCCGAGGTCAGCATAGCGTCAATCAGCCCATCCACAGCGGGTGAGGCGACACCCATCAGGTTGCGCGTGCCCTGTACATCCGCGTTTTCGCTGCCCCAATACAGGCGCTGTTCATTGCCCGGAGACAGAGACAGCGCACGGCGGAGGAACGTGATGTCAAAATCCAACTCGGCATTGCGGCCAACAAATTGCGCGCTGTCTACTTGTTCGACGTTGACCTTGATGCCCAAACGCTCAAGTGCTCGGGTGTAGATTTCGATGGCTGTTTGTCCTTCGCTGTCGCCCTGTTGCAGCAGAACGGTGATGGTAAAGTCTTGACCATTCTGGTTGCGCAGCACGCCGTCCTGAATGGTCCAGCCAGCCTCGGCCAACAGCTTGTTGGCCTTGCGGATATTGGCGCGATTCCGGGCCGAACCGTCGCCGACGGGCAGTGCATAACCTTCAAGTGCGCCGGGCGGAAGGTCGTCGGCATAAAGTTGCAGCAGCTCGGCGACACGCCCTGTGGCTGGACCTGGCTGCATGCCCAGATCAGAGCCCGAGAAATACGATGTGATCCGTGGTTGGGCGCTGCCGGTGATCGTATCGTTGATAAATTCGAAATTGAACGCCAGCAGCATCGCCTCGCGGACGCGCCAATCATCGAAAGGGGCCTTGCGGGTGTTCATGACGAACCCGGTCATGCCCGAAGGTTTGCCGTGCGGGATCTCGGTCTTGACCACATCACCGCGCTGAACGGAAGGAAAATCGTACTGAGTGTTCCATTTATCGGCGTTGAATTCGCGCACCGCGGTCAGTTCACCAGCCTTGAACGCCTCGAACAGGACGGTGCCGTCGCCAAAGAACTCGATCCTTATCTCATCCAGGTTCATGGTCCCGCGCCGGAACGGAATGTCAGCCCCCCAATAGTCTGGATTGCGCCGCAAATTCACATAACGGCCCGCCTCATAGCTATCGACCACGTACGGCCCCGACCCGATGGGAACGTCCTGAAGCGCGGCGTTGGCGAAATCTTTCCCCTCCCACTGTGCTTTTTGCAGGATCGGACGCAGCCCGGCGATCAGTGCCAATTCCCGGTCGGGTTCGTTGAAAGTGATCCGCACCGTGCGGGGGCCGGTCTGTTCGATGCTGTCGATCTTGCCCCACAACCCGCGGTAACGCAGATGACCTTCGGTGCCCAGAGTTTCATAAGACCAAATCACGTCGTCCACGGTCACCGGATTTCCGTCAGAAAACCGGGCGTTCTCACGCAGGGTAAATTCTACCCAAGAGCGGTCCGGCGCAGTCTCAACTGATTCGGCTAACAACCCGTAAAGAGTGAAAGGTTCGTCCCAAGACCGGCCCATCAGGCTTTCGTGGGTCCAAAAACGCAATTGCCATGGCGAGCTGCCTTTTTGCACAAACGGGTTCAAACTGTTAAAGCCGCCGGTGTTTCCAAATACAACCTTACCGCCTTTGGGCGCGTCCGGATTGGCATAGGGCAGAGACACAAAATCCGGTGGTAGGGCAGGGTCGCCGTACATAGCTATGCCATGGGCCGATTCTGCATGGGCGATTGTGACAGCAAAAACAGAGGTGATTCCCGCGATCACAGGGCGAACGGGGCGTAGAAAATCGGGGCGCATTTTGGAAACAATCCTGCTCTGGCCTTATTTTGTTGGGATTCACCGTACCGATGATTTTTCTTATTTTCAAACTTTTAGCTTGGACGAAGGCGGGGAATTGCGTATAAAGGACGCACTGCTCGATAGGTTTCTTGCCTGTATGAAACCTGCCTCAATAACTTAACGCCCGCTTCGTGCGGGCGTTTTTTTTGAGGCGTTTTGCCCCCGGACGCAGAACCCACATGTTTCCCCGTTTCCTTTGCAGTTGCAGCATGGCACTGTGCGTGCAAAGCAGATGTTGACGGAGAAAGCTCATGAGCGTGGCGGGAAAAACGGCGATCATCACAGGGTCGAATTCAGGGATCGGTTTGGGTGTCGCCCGTGAATTGGCCAAGGCTGGGGCCAACGTAATTTTGAACTCGTTCACCGACCGGGATGAGGATCACGCGCTGGCCGCCGAGATTTCGCAGGAAACCGGAACCAACGCACGCTACATCAAGGCGGACATGTCCAAGGGGGAGGAATGCCGTGCTCTGATCGAAAAAGCAGGTGCCTGTGACATTCTCGTGAACAACGCGGGCATCCAGCATGTCTCACCTATCGATCAGTTCCCGGTCGACAAATGGGATGCGATCATCGCGATCAACATGAACTCGGCCTATCACACTATGGCAGCGGCTCTGCCGATGATGCGCCAGGCCGGGTGGGGGCGCATTGTGAACATCGCCTCGGCGCACGGGCTGACTGCGTCGCCGTTCAAGGCGGCCTATGTCGCGGCCAAACATGGTGTGGTTGGGATGACCAAAACCGTAGCACTGGAGACCGCGCAGGAACCGATAACCTGTAACGCGATTTGCCCGGGCTACGTGCTGACGCCGCTGGTCGAGGCGCAGATTCCCGACACGATGAAAGAATACGGCATGAGCCGCGAGGACGTGATCAAGAACGTCATGCTGGAACGTCAGCCTTCGAAAGCCTTTGCAACGGTCGAGCAATTGGGCGGCACCACGGTCTTTTTGTGTTCGGATGCTGCCGCGCAGATCACCGGGACGGCGATCTCTGTGGACGGGGGCTGGACGGCTCTGTAAGGCAGGGGGCAGGTCATGAAACGCATCAATCTGGCATTGCAGGGCGGCGGCGCGCATGGCGCTTTTACCTGGGGTGTTTTGGACCGGCTGCTGGACGAAGATGATATCGAGGTCGCGGCAATCACTGGCACCTCGGCTGGGGCGCTGAACGGCGCGGCTTTCAAATCCGGCATGGTGCGCGATGGGCGTGACGGCGCTCGGGCCAGCCTTGATGGGCTGTGGGCGCGCATGGGGGCCGTGGGCGATATGCGCCTTGCCAATTGGATGCAGGCGATCGAGCCCGCGCAGATCGCGCATGCCATGGAGTATTCGTTGCCGTTTTCCGTGGGTGATGCGTGGTCGCGTCTGGTGTCGCCCTATGCTTATGGTCCATTTTATCGCAACCCGCTGGAACCGGTGGTGGACCGGTTCAATTTCAATGAAATCTGCGCCGATGAGGGGCCGCGCCTGTTCGTCTGCGCCACCTGCGTGCGCAGTGGCAAGATCCGGGTCTTTACCGGGGATGAGGTTTCAACCGATGCGATTTTGGCTTCGGCCTGCCTGCCTAGCTTGTTTCAGGCAGTCGAGATTTTCGATCCCAAATCCGGCCGGACCGAGGCGTATTGGGATGGCGGCTATACCGGCAATCCAGCGCTGTACCCCTTGTTCAATACCGATTTGCCGGATGACGTTTTGATCGTGAACATCAACCCGTTGGAACGGGACGAGGTGCCGAAAACGCCGCAACAAATCCAGAACCGGATCAACGAGATCAGCTTTAACTCATCCCTGTTCCGCGAATTGCGCGCTATCAGCTTTGTGCAGCGCCTGTTGGCCGAAGGCAAACTGAAGGCGGGTGAGATGAACCGGGTTCTGGTCCATATGATCGCCGATGACGCGCTGATGAATGACCTGTCTGTGGCGACAAAGACGGTGCCGAACCCGGTTGTTCTGCACAAGTTGAAAGAGGCCGGGCGCGCGGCGGCACATCGGTTTCTTTCGGACAACAAGGGTGATTTGGGGCAGAAAAGTACTGTCAACCTGCCCGAGATGTTTGGCTGATCACTCAGGCGGTAGCGTCGGATCTTTGCCGTTGGGGTAAACCAGACCGGCAGAAATCACCAGCTTGGCCGCGTCCTCGATAGTCATGTCCAGCAAGATGACGTCTTCGGCAGGAAAGAACAGCAAAAACCCCGAGGTTGGGTTTGGCGTGGTCGGGATGAAAACGCTCAGCAATTCGCCCGCGGTTTCGGCGCGCTGGGTGACCTCGCCTTTGGCGGTGGTCGATACAAAGCCGATGGCCCAGATACCGCGGCGGGGATATTGCACCAGACAGGCTTTTTCAAAAGATCGTTCAGTCTGGGCAAAGACCGTTTCGGATATCTGTTTAATCCCGGAATAGATCGAGCGGACGACCGGCATCCGTTCTACCAGGCTTTCAGTGAACGAAATAAAGGACCGTCCAAGAATCCCCTTGGCGACCCAGCCCACCAGAACAGTGAACACCAGAAAGATGATGACGCCGACGCCGCGTAGGTTGATGCCTACATATTGTTGGGGCTGGAACTGTTGTGGGATCAGTGGCAGGACCGCACTATCGATCCAGCCCACGACGGACCAGATCAACCAGATCGTCAACCAGACAGGCGCAATGACGACGATGCCCGTCAGAAAAGACGCGCGCAGCCGGGAAAACAGGCCCGGTCGGCGGTGGGGTTCTTCGTCAAACGGTGTGTTCATTGCGATCCTGATTGGTTTGCCGATTTAGTTAAGCAGTCCGGCGTCTTGGTACAATAGGGTAGCTCTAGGCGGATTTGATCAAAGCAATCGCGATACCGGCGGCAAGACGGGCATTGTTACGCACCAGCGCAATGTTTGCGGTCAGCGAGCGGCCCTCGGTCTGTTCATAGATCCGTTGGAGCAGGTATGGCGTGACGCCTTTGCCGGTGATCCGGTGCGTATCCGCGTCGGATTGGGCTGAGGCGATGATGGGGGCCAGTTCCTCGGCCGGGATTTGATCGGCGTCGGGGATCGGGTTAGCAACCAGTTGACCTCCCGGAAGGCCAAGCGCGCGACGGGTGGCGTGGGCCTTGGCGATGTCTTCGGCACTGTCCATGCGCAAGGGCGCGGGATAGGCGGACTTGGCGGACCAAAAGGCCGGGAATTCGTCCTGGCCATGCGCGATGACCGGAACGCCCAGCGTTTCCAGCACTTCAAGCGTTTTGGCCAGATCCAGGATGGCCTTTGCCCCGGCGGCAACAACAGTAACGGGTGTCTGCGCCAGTTCGTGCAGATCGGCTGAGATGTCAAACGACGTCTCGGCCCCCTGATGCACACCACCGATGCCACCGGTCGCAAAAACTTCGATTCCGGCATAACGCGCGGCGATCATCGTGGCGGCAACTGTCGTGGCCCCGGTGCCGCCGGTCGACATGCAGGCCGCCATATCCGCGCGTGAGATTTTGGCGACGCCCTGAGCCTGACCCAAAGCTTTCAACTGGTCGTCTTCCAGGCCCACATGCAGTTTGCCTTTCATGACGGCCATGGTTGCCGGGACCGCGCCAGCGTCGCGTATGTCCTGTTGAACCTGCGCCGCCACTTCGATGTTCTGAGGGTAAGGCATGCCGTGGGTGATGATGGTGCTTTCCAGCGCGACGATGGGCTGACCTGCATCTTTGGCGGCGCGGACCTCGGCGGAATATTGGATGTCGATCACAGTGGGGTTTCTCCGGAAACATAGGTTGCGGCGGCATGCAGGGCGCGTCTTAGGGCTTCGTCGTTGGACGCACCGTTGGCCTCGGACGCGATATGCGCCGCCATGAAAGTATCGCCCGCACCGGTCACACGGGTGACCAGAACGGGCGGGGGTGTTTGGGTCAATAACTCGTCAGCGTTGCCAATGGTGGCCGAGTTGCCGCCGTCGGTGACCAGCACACGCAGTGCGCCACGGTCCAGCAAGCCCTTGGCAGCGCTTTCAGAATCCGCGAACTCGCGCTGGCACAGGATGCCGGCCTCTTCGAGGTTCACATAAAGCGTGGCGCGGGCGTGTTTCAGGAACGGCAGCAGACGTTCGGCCTTGCCGGGCGAGGCCGGGGCCACGCGCAGGTCCGCACGCGCAAAGGCCGGGCTTTGGGCGATTTCTTCTAACAGGGTCAGCGTCAAGTTGCCGTCCAGCGCGATGGGACCCTGGAACGGAGTGTTCTCAAACCCCAGCGGCCCATGCATCAAGGGGCGCAGGATTTTCGCCCCGGCTGCCTCAAGCGAATGCGCATCGGCAATGGCCGCGATCAGGCCGTTGGCTCCTTCGACGGCCATGTACCTGTCCGTCGGCAAATCCTGCGAGCGGTAGATGTGGTCCGTCACCATGCCCAGCCGCGAACAGGCATTGACCAACTCGTCCCCTTCAGGGTCGCGACCAATGGCAGTCAGAAGGGTCGGCGTCATACCGAAGCGCACCAGCGTCATGGCAATGTTCATGGCCACACCGCCGGGCAGGCGGGTGATCCGCCCCGGCACGTCCGAACCCTGCCGCATGGCGCTGGCGGAACGCCCAATAATGTCCCACAGGACCGAGCCGATACACAGGATTTCGCTGTTCTGAGTCATGCCCGTGTCATGCCGCAGCCCCGAGGTGGGTGCAAGGGTTAACGCTCACATCGCGTCGGTGAGGGCTTTCAGCGCAGTAAGCGGGTCGTCTTGCGACCAGATCTCATCCCCGATGCCGAAAAAATCGGTGCAGGGGGCGATGTCGCGGACCAGCTCGGGGGTCAGGCCACCTTCGGCGACAACCGGAACCTCGATAGTCTCGGACCACCATTGGAACAGATCCTTTTCAGCCGTGGTGCCGTCACCCAGCGTTGACGCGCCCAATGGGCCAAAGGCGACATAATCCACGCCAGCCTCGCCAGCCGACATGCCATCATGGCTGGATGCACCGCAAAAGCTACCAACGATGGCCTCTGCCCCCAGTTCCTTTCGTGCGAACCGGACCGAGCGCGCGGCGTCGTCCAGATGTACCCCGTCCAACCCCAACCGTTGCGCCAGCAGAACATGGTTCGAGATGACCAGCGCCACATCTCGCGCATGGGCCACCTCGCGGCAGGCATCAGCAGCGCGTGCGATGGCGTCTTCGTCATTGCCCGCCAACGCCAATCGAATGCAGGCGATCTCAGCACCGTCCAGAACGCGGCCCAGCTGGTCGGGGAAAGTGCTTAACGTGATGGTCGGAGGGGTGATCAGGTAAATCTGCGGCTGCTCGGGGGAGTCCATTGGCGCGTCCTTCGCTTTCAGTCTTTGGCGCGGTTTAGCGGATTGTGCCGGGGAAGCAAACTTTTATGCTGGTTTAAGGCGCAATTGACCGTCCGGATGCCTTGCCCTGCGCCAGCGCGGCGATTACAGCAGGCCAAGTTTTCCGGAGACAGCCATGCCCAGCGATACATCCCAGCCTTCCTTTGTGCTTGTGCGCCCTCAGATGGGTGAAAACATCGGCGCCGCCGCGAGGGCGATGTGGAATTTTGGGCTGGACCGGATGCGGATCGTGGCGCCGCGTGATGGCTGGCCGAACCCCAAGGCGGTGGCAATGTCCAGCGGGGCGGGGCGCTTGCTGGACGAGGCGCAGCTTTTCGATGACCTTGCGGGCGCGCTGGCCGACAGCACCTTTGTCTTTGCGACCACGGCGCGCCAGCGTGGTCTGACCAAACCGGTCTACAGCCCGGAACGCGCGATGCAGATCGCGGCCGAGAAAGTGGCGGCTGGTGAAAAGGTCTCGGTCCTGTTTGGGCCCGAACGGGCAGGGTTGGAAAACGAAGATATCGCCAAGGCAAATGCCATTATCTCGGTTCCGGTAAATCCGGAATATGCCTCGCTGAACCTTGGCCAATGCGTGTTGTTGACCGCCTATGAGTGGATGCGCCAGACCGGCGATGTGGTGCATGAGGCCACCGATCTGGGCAAAGGCGATTGGGCCACGGGTATCGAGGTCGAAAAACTGGTCGAACATTACGAAGACCGGCTGGAAGAGGCGGGCTTTTTCTACCCGCCCGAAAAGGCCGAAGGCATGAAGACCAATCTGCGCAATCTGTGGTCGCGGATGCGGATGACCCGTGCCGATGTGCAGATGCTGCACGGGATCATGCGTCAGATGGTCCGCTGGAAGGATAAAGGCTGAGGCTGGACCTTAGCCCTCCTTCACCCTAGCTTGCGACGAAATCCAAGGCACAAGAGGACAGCATGAGCGGTAAGCGCAGCATCTTCGAAGACGTCTCAGACACCGAAAAACAACAGGCCGTTCAACCGGGTATGATTGACCGGGGCCGTGGTGGCGCACGCGGGGCCATCCGCGTCTGGCTTATGATCCTGTTCGCGCTGGTCGTTGTCATGATCGCGGTAGGCGGCCTGACGCGCCTGACCGATAGCGGGTTGTCGATCACCGAATGGCGTCCAATCACCGGGGCCATTCCGCCGATGACCGAGGCCGACTGGCAGGCCGAGTTCGACAAGTACAAACAGATCGACCAATGGGAAATCCAGAACCAATGGATGGAGCTGGATGACTTCAAATCCATCTACTGGTGGGAATGGGGCCACCGCCAACTGGGCCGCGTTATCGGTCTGGTTTGGGCGCTTGGGTTCTTTGGCTTCCTGTTGACGCGCAAGATTCCGACTGGTTGGACTGGTAAGCTGCTGATCCCCGGAGTTCTGGGCGGAGTTCAGGGGGCTGTCGGCTGGTGGATGGTCGCCTCGGGCGTGACGCAGGGCGAGGGGATGACGGCCGTTGCCAGCTATCGCCTGGCAGTCCATCTGGGTCTGGCCTTCGTTATCCTCGGGTTCCTTGCGTGGTACATCTTTGAGCTAGGGCGCGAGGAGCGTGACCTGATGCAGGCCCGCCGCGCGAAAGAGGGCAAACTGTTCTCACTATCGACCGGGCTGATGCATTTCGCCTTTCTACAAATACTCATAGGCGCCCTTGTGGCAGGCATAGACGCTGGAAGATCATATACCGATTGGCCCCTGATCGGTGGTCAACTGTTGCCGCCTGACGCGACGATGCTTGAACCGATGTGGCGCAATTTCTTTGAAAGCCCCGGTCTGGTGCAGTTCATCCACCGCTGCGCGGGCTACCTGCTGTTCATCTTTGGGATCATCGTTTGGCGACGTGGCAGCACCAGCGCGCATCCGCAAACGCGGTTTGCATTTAACGCAGCTTTTGCGGCGTTGTCGTTGCAGGTGGTGGTCGGGATTATGACGGTCATTTACGCGGCCCCCTGGCAGATCGCCATCTTCCACCAATTCATGGCTGTCGTCGTCTGGACCTTGATCCTGCGCGCGCGTTTCCTGACTGCATATCCAATCGCCACCTCAATCCGCGGAGCCTGACCCCGATGACTGCCTATGATGACCTGATGGCCTTTCAACGCGAAACCTCGGCCCTCGGGCAAATCGCCGGGCGGCTGGGCTGGGATCAGGAAACGGTGATGCCGCGCGGCGCAGCCCCGCAACGGGCTGAGGAAATGGCCGCAATCGAAGCGGTTCTGCATGCCCGCCGCTCTGACCCGCGCGTCGCCGAATGGCTGGAGAAGGCCGACCCGAAGGACGACGTGGCCCGCGCCCAATTGCGCGATATCCGTCGGGCATATGAACGCACGATCAAGGTGCCGGCTGATCTGGCCAAGGCCATCGCGCGCGTGACCTCAGCGGCGCAAGGCACGTGGGCGCAGGCCCGTGCGGATGAAGATGTTTCTGCCTTCCTGCCTGTTCTGGAAGAAGTCGTCGCCCTCAAGCGTGAAGAAGGCACTGCAATGGCGCAGGGTGGTGATGTCTATGACGCCATGATCGAAGACTACGAACCCTATACCACCGGGTCACAGATCGGCGAGATTTTCGATCAGATGCGCCCACGTTTGGTGGCCCTGCGCGCGGCCGTTTTGGATAAACCAGAGCCGCAAGCTCTGACCGGGAAATTCGATGAACAGATACAGATGCAATTGTCGCAGAAACTGGCGACCACGTTCGGGTATGATCTGAATACTGGGCGGGTGGACAAAGCGGTGCATCCGTTCAGCTCGGGGAGTGGCCGGGATGTGCGCATTACCACCCGAACAAGCGAAACCGACCCGTTCAACTGTTTCTATTCGACCATTCACGAGGTCGGCCACGCCGCGTACGAACAAGGCATTAACCCGGCCTTTGCGTTAACTCCGCTGGGGCAGGGCGTGTCGATGGGTGTGCATGAAAGCCAAAGCCGGATTTATGAGAACCAGCTGGGCCGGTCTCGCGCGTTTACGGGGTGGCTTTACAAGCAAATGGTTGACGCGTTCGGTGATATCGGTGTCGCGGATGCCGACGCGTTTTATGCCACGGTCAACGGTGTGCACAAAGGCTATATCCGGACCGAGGCGGACGAGGTGCAATACAACCTGCACATCATGCTGCGCTTTGACCTTGAACGCGCCCTGATGGCCGGAGACCTTCTGGTCAAGGATCTAGAGGCCGCCTGGAACGACCGGTTCAAAGCCGATTTCGGTTATGCGGTCGACAAGCCGTCGAACGGGTGCTTGCAGGACGTCCATTGGTCGGTCGGATTGTTCGGTTATTTCCCAACCTATTCCTTGGGTAATGTCTATGCCGGGTGTCTCTATCAGGCTTTGCGTGTTGCTGTGCCTGGTCTGGATACGCAACTGGCCGAGGGCGATACGTCCGGCGCAACCGGCTGGCTGCGCGAGAACCTACAGCGTTTTGGCGGGCTCTTCACCCCGCGCGAGACTATCCAACGCGCCAGCGGGATTGAACCGGGACCGGAACCGTTGTTGGCATATTTGGAACAGAAATTCGGTACGCTATACAATCTTTGAGCGCGAGACCTTCGGCAGCGTTCGTCAACACACTCGGACCGCGTTGCTTGGTTTCGCGCATATGCTTTAGGAGCGTCGAGTATTGCTAGTCGGGTAACAAGTGGATGGTCAGGTAGCATAAAAGTTGAAAGCCCCCCTGAACCATATGGTTTTCTTCCAAATCAAAATTCATGACCGTCTGATCAGCCAAGAAAAAAGCAAGCCACAATCCTAGCGACACGATAAAGGCCGCGTCGACCCTCTTCTGCCAGCGATCCGTCCGGGAATAGGGGGTAAATGACGCGAACGCAAAAAGCAGCGTCGATAGAAATAGCCACAGTATGATCCCGACAAATATGATTACATCAACGGCAGTAGAGGCACCAAACTGCGCTAGCGTTTTTTGCAGAAACGGAAAGTTGTGGCCGTCAAACCATGGGGTTGAAGTCACCCCTAGCAGCTCTAGCCCGCCGATGAAATCGGTTAGAAACGCAAATGCCCACCATAGGAACCAGAAAATCACTAAACTTTGTTTGAACAAAATTCGCATTAAAACGACCTCTTGAAACTGCTGTTCCAAATATCCTTGGTCATAGAATAGCGACTTTTTAGGAATTACAGAAACCAGCGCCGATTTGATCGTTCTATTGGGCAAACCGTTGATTGCCACATTCTGAGAGATTATTGGCGAAAACAAATCCAAGGCCCCAAAACTCTGCGCTCTGGGGCCTTTGTTGTAATCTTATTCCTCGGCCTCTTCATCACCCTGATCTGCGATCCAGGCGACGCTAACGACCACTTCGCCTTTACCGGTGTTGAACACCTTCACACCGCCCGCGCTGCGGGACCGGAACGAAATGCCTTCGACAGGAACCCGGATTGATTGACCTTTGGAGGTAGCCAACATGATCTGATCATCGATCTCAACCGGGAACGAGGCCACCAGCTCTCCGCCGCGCATCGCCTTGTCCATGGCCGCAACGCCCATCCCGCCGCGTCCGCGGACCGGGTAGTCGTGGCTGGAGCTCAGCTTGCCCGAACCGCCTGCTGTGATGGTCAGGATCAAGTTTTCAGCAGCGGACATCTCGGCATAGCGTTCCTGACTGATGGTCGCCAGCGCGTCGCCTTCCTCGTCGGTTGCTTCGGCGTCGTCGGTCAGACCGGCAACGGCGCGGCGCATCTTGAGGTAAGCGGCGCGTTCGTCCGAAGTAGCCTTGAAATGGCGGATCACCGACATGGACACAACGCGGTCGCCATTGCTTAGCCTGATGCCACGTACACCGGTCGACTTGCGGCCTTTGAAGACCCGCACATCGGTGGTCTGGAAGCGGATCGCACGGCCCGAATTGGTGACCAGCATCACGTCGTCATCTTCCGAGCAGATGCGCGCGTTCACCAGTTCAACACCCTCGGGCAGATCCATTGCAATCTTGCCGTTGCGTTTGACGTTGGTGAAATCGCTCAGCGCATTGCGGCGTACGTCGCCGGCACTGGTGGCGAAGACGATCTGCAGGTTCTCCCACTCTTCATCCGGTACGTCCACCGGCATGATCGCCGCGATGGAAACGCCGGTCGGGATTGGCAGGATGTTGACGATGGCCTTGCCCTTGCCGGTCCGGCCCGATTGCGGCAGGCGCCAGGTCTTGAGCTTGTAGACCATGCCGTCGGTGGTGAAGAACAGCAGCTGAGTGTGCGTGTTCGCGACGAAGAGGTTGGTAACAACATCCTCTTCCTTGGTCTGCATCCCCGAGAGGCCCTTGCCGCCGCGTTTCTGCGCGCGGAAATCGGCCAGCGGGGTACGTTTGATGTACCCGCCCGAGGTGACAGTCACGACCATATCTTCGCGTTCGATCAGGTCCTCGTCTTCCATGTCGCCGGACCAGTCGACAATCTCGGTACGACGGGGAACGGCGAACTGCTCGCGCACGCTGCGCAACTCATCACCGATGATCGACATGATGCGTTCGCGCGAGGACAGAATATCCAGGTATTCCTTGATCTTACCTGCCAGTTCTTCCAGCTCGTCCGTGACCTCTTTGACGCCAATTTGGGTCAAGCGTTGTAGGCGCAGATCGAGGATGGCGCGGGCCTGAACCTCAGTAAGGTTATAGGTGCCGTCGTCGTTCATTTTGGACAGAGGATCGTCGATCAGTCGCAGATAGCCTTCGATCTCAGAAGCAGGCCAGCGGCGGGTCATCAGTTTTTCGCGCGCTTGCGCCGCGTCTGCGGATGACCGGATTGTGGCGACCACTTCGTCCACGTTGGAAACGGCCACGGCCAGACCGCACAGGATGTGGCTGCGTTCGCGCGCCTTGCGCAGGTCATAGGCGGTGCGGCGGGCAACAACATCCTCGCGGAAGTCGATGAACGAGGTTAGGAACCGGCGCAGGGTCAACTGTTCAGGCCGGCCGCCATTCAGCGCCAGCATGTTGCAGCCAAAGGAGGTTTGCATCGGCGAGAAGCGGAAAAGCTGGTTCAGAACCACCTCGGGCGTCGCATCGCGTTTTAGTTCGACCACGACACGGACACCGTTGCGATCGGATTCATCCTGTACGTGCGACACGCCTTCGATGCGCTTTTCACGCACGGCCTCGGCGATCTTTTCGATCATCGCGGCTTTGTTGACCTGGTAAGGGATCTCATCCACGACGATGGCATAGCGGTCTTTGCGAATCTCTTCGACACGTGTCTTGGAGCGGATGATGACGCTGCCGCGGCCTTCCAGATAGGCTTTGCGCGCGCCAGATCGGCCCAGCATCACGCCGCCGGTCGGAAAGTCAGGACCGGGTACATATTCGATCAGCTGCTCGGACGTCAGGTCTGGGTCGTTGATCAAGGCCAGTGTGGCGTCAACTACTTCACCCAGATTGTGCGGCGGTATGTTGGTTGCCATGCCAACGGCGATCCCACCGGCGCCATTGACCAGCATGTTCGGGAAACGGGCAGGCAGGACGGTCGGTTCCCGGTCCTTACCGTCATAGTTGTCCTGAAAATCGACTGTCTCTTTTTCGATGTCGGCCAGGAGCGACGCGGCAGGCTTGTCCATGCGCACTTCGGTATAACGCATGGCCGCCGGGTTATCGCCGTCCATCGAGCCAAAGTTGCCCTGACCATCGAGCAACGGCAAAGACATCGAGAAATCCTGCGCCATCCGCACCAGCGCATCATAAATCGCGCTGTCGCCATGCGGGTGGTACTTACCCATCACATCGCCAACCGGACGCGCCGATTTGCGATAGGATTTGTCGTGCGTGTTGCCTGTTTCATGCATTGCATACAGGATGCGGCGATGCACCGGCTTCAGCCCGTCGCGCAGATCGGGGATCGCGCGGCTGACAATGACCGACATCGCATAGTCCAGATAGGACGTGCGCATCTCGGATTCGATGGACACCGTCGGGCCGTCGTAGACTGGGCGCTCGGGCGGGGTTTCGTCCATGTTTTCAGGAATATCTGGCGTATCGCTCACGTAAACTGCCCGTTCTTTGTGCAGGGTCTATATCTTGTGGATGTACCTTATCAGACCCGGCACATAAGGTGCAAGCAAGCAACGATTTTGCATGCGAAAAACCCCCGTAACACCTGAGTAACATATTGTTAACTAAGGGTTAGGGAGTTTTCGTGTTACCCTGAAGAGACCTTGCAACAAAATTGGAGGTCTGCATGGAGCAAAGCGAAACCGAACTAATGCTCAAGGGGTACGGGCTGACAACGGCAGAGTTCTTCTACCGCATGCCCGATTACATCCACGTTTTGAACACGTTCATCTGGCAGGATTACGACCTGGCGCCGGATCATCCGAAATTGTTCGATTTCATCGACTTCTGGCAGCGCGAGATTGACGGTCCGCTGCATTCGGTCCGGTTTACGCATCGCAAGATGATCGCGCCCGGTGAATGGCGCAACATGGTGGGTGAATTCAGGGTCAATTGAATATCCGGCCTGTTTTTTTGGTCGGTAACGATTGAGACGCGTTAAATTTATTGGTGCTTGGGTTATGGTGTCGACCAATTCATTGGTCACATACGGAATCGCTTTATGTCCCGAGCTTTGCTTTTCGCCGCTGCGCTGTTTATCAGCGGACCATCTGTCGCCGAAGGCGTCTTTGACAAAATCAAGAAAGGTGCTGCAAACACAGCCGACGCTGTCGGGCGCGGGGCTGAAACCGTGGGCAATACCATCGAAAAGGGTGCAAACGCGGTTGAAGGGACTATCAACTCGACCACTGATCTGGTGACGAACGAGGCTACCCCCGAAGAGACGCGCGCCAAGCTGGACATTATGGCCAGCGAGGTTCTTACCCAGTTATTAGCGGAAAACCCCGACGCGAAGGCTCTGTATGACGTGAGTGCGGGCTACGCGGTGTTCGATTCACGCAAGGTTACGGTGTTTCCGGTCTCGGCCGGGTATGGACGCGGGGTGGCCGTTTCAATGGATACCGGCCAGCACACTTATATGAACATGGGGACTGGCGGAGTGGGTGCCGCCGTGGGTATCGGCGGGTTTGAAACAAAGTTCGTGATTATGTTCGAAACCCCCGTCGACCTGCAGAAATTCATTGAACAGGGTTACGATGCTACGGCGGAGACCGGCGCCATGTATGGCGACGAGCGCAGCGGAGAAACCGTGCGGTTCACCGATGGTCGGTCCTTTTTCGTGCTGGGCAAGAAAGGCTGGCGCGTCTCGGCTGGGGCGTCCGGCACGAAATTCTGGGAATCGCCTGAACTGAACTGATCAGCCTGAACAGCTGGCCCCGCCCAGAACACAGAATTTGGCGCAATGGGGATGGTTGAGGTGTACGTCCGCCTCGGCCTCGGCCAGGGTGTGACCCATTTCGAATTCGGGCGCATAAGGTAAAAGTGTGCAGGCCAGAACGGCGGGGCGTTCCGCACCCTTGCGCTTTACCACCATACGGGCGCTGGCGCACATCACGGCGTCGGGTGATTTGTCCAGAATACCCCAGCAAGCTGTGGTGATTTCCGGCACTTCGATGGATTCGTCCATCTCGGGGAACAGGGCCGTCTTGCCAGGGTTTTGGGCGTCTATGTCAAAGCCATTCTGCTTGAAAAACGCAGCATAGCCAGCGCGGCTTTCTACGTCGCTGTCACCCCAGACAGTGCGTCCGGCCACGGCCATGTTAAAGCCGTTGTCACGCAGCCACTCCATACCGGTCACGGTCTTGGCGAAGCTGCCCTTGCCACGTTCTTCGTCATGCAAATCGGAGCAGTAGTGATCGACCGAGATTCGCAGGGTTAGCTTGTTGCCGTAGTCACGCTGCAATTCCAGCAGACCCTCACGCATCTTTCGGCGCATCATTGGTTGCATGGCATTGGTGAGAATCAAAACCTCATACCCACGCTCCAGCGCAGCGCGGGTCATGTCGATCATTTCGGGGTTCATGAATGGTTCACCACCAGTGAACCCGATTTCCCGAACCGGCCATTTGCGGGATTCGATTTGATCCAGATAGTCCCGCACCTCATCGGCAGAGATATAGACCAGCGCATCGTTGGTCGGGCTGCTTGCGATATAGCAGTTAACACATTCGATATTGCACAAGGTGCCGGTGTTGAACCAAAGCGTTTCCGGGTTGCTAAGCGCAACCGAGGCCCGCGTTTGCCCGTCAGCCGTCACCAATGTGTTCTGAAATTTGCCGATATTGGCAACCTGAGAGGCGTTGTCTTTCATTCCGGTATCCGGTTCTTTGCAGTCCTGATGCTGACTTAGCCTTTCAGACCGAATTAGTTAAGGGTTCCACGGTCGACCTGACAGAGTTTTGATGACGGGAAAAAGTGTAATTTTGTTTGCGCTAACATTGGACATGCCCTCAGGGGTAAGGTAAGGGAAACGCATGGTTTCTCGCGTCATCCCCGTCGACCCGTTCGATCTGGTCATTTTTGGCAGTACTGGCGATCTTGCGCAGCGTAAGATCCTGCCGGCCCTGTTCCGACGCTATTGTGCCGGACAATGGCCTCAGGACGTTCAGATCATTGGCGCGGCCCGTTCGGAATTGGACAGCGATGCGTTTCGGGATGTGGTCACGCAATCGTTGCGCGAACATGCGCCCGCGCATTGTACGGATAGCAAGGCACTGAATGCGTTCCTGCAACGGGTCGATTATGTCGCGTTGGATGCGCTTACGGATGAAGGTTGGGATCAGCTTGCCGCCAAGCTCACCATTGATCGGGTGCGGGCCTTCTATTTCTCGGTTGGGCCGCGCTTGTTTGGGCCGTTGGCCGAGCGGATCAAAGCCCATGACCTAGCCACCGCGCAAACGCGGATCGTTATCGAAAAGCCATTTGGTCACGATCTGGGCAGCGCGCAGGCATTGAATGCAACGCTGGCAGAGCATTTTTCAGAAAGTCAGATTTATCGGATCGACCATTATCTGGGCAAGGAAACCGTTCAAAACCTGATGGCCGTCCGTTTTGGCAACATGCTGTTCGAACCGTTGTGGAACAGTCAGTATGTCGACCACATCCAAATCACCGTCGCCGAATCTGTCGGCATCAAAGGACGCGAAGAGTATTATGAGCGCGCAGGCGCCATGCGTGACATGGTGCAGAACCATCTGATGCAACTGCTCTGCCTGATTGCGATGGAACCGCCGGCCAAGTTCGATCCTGACGCGGTGCGCGACGAAAAGCTCAAGGTGATCCGCGCATTGGACCCGGTCGAGCCGCACCACATCGTGCGCGGTCAGTTTGAAGGTGGGCCGAATGGGTGTAGCTATCGGGATACTGTTGGCAATCCACGTTCGACCACGGAAAGCTATGTGGCGCTGCGGGCTCACGTCAGCAACTGGCGGTGGGCGGGTACGCCGTTCTATTTGCGCACGGGCAAAAGGCTTGTGGCGCGATCTTCGGTGATCAATGTGATGTTCAAGGACGCACCGCATTCGATCTTTGGCGCAGATGCCGGGCGTCACGCCAATGTTCTGTCGATCCGTCTGCAGCCGAATGAAGGCATTACGCTGAAGGTGACAATCAAGGAACCGGGGCAGGGTGGGATGCGTCTGGTCGACGTGCCGCTTGACATGAGCTTTGCCGAGGCGTTGGGGCCCGAAAACCAGGACCCGCCGGACGCTTATGAGCGGTTGGTGATGGATGTGATCCGTGGCAACCAGACCCTGTTCATGCGCGGCGATGAGGTCGAGGCCGCATGGGCCTGGACCGATCCGATAATCGCGGGTTGGCAGGCGCGTGGTGATGTGCCCAAACCTTATGAAAGCGGCAGCACTGGCCCCGGCGACGCCGAGCTGCTGATGAAACGAGACGGTCGCCGCTGGCAAGGAATAAACCCATGAACATACAGGAATACGCCGACCGGGATATGCTGGCCATCGACGTTGCAAACGTGCTGGCAGGCGATCTGGAATCAGCCTTGCTGCATCACGATGTCGCCTCGCTGGCAGTGCCCGGTGGTACCACGCCCGGTCCGATGTTCGATGTTCTGTGCGCGGCGGATCTGGAATGGGACCGGGTGCGGGTTCTGCCCACCGATGAACGCTGTGTACCGGGTGATCACGACCGCTCGAACGAGCGTCTGATACGCGAGCGGTTGCTGACCAATCGGGCGTCGGTGGCGCAATATATCCCTCTGTACGTGCCGGGGAAGGAGCCCGAGGATGTCTTGCCGGAAATCGAAAGCCTGATCACTCCGATCAGGCCCTTGTCGGTGCTGGTGTTGGGAATGGGCGAGGATATGCACACGGCATCCCTTTTCCCAGGTATGGATGGGCTTGAGGCCGCGTTGGACGGCCACGCGCGTCCGCTGGCTGTGGCACGGACCGAAGTTCAGCCAGAACCCCGTATCACGCTGACTGCGCCCGTTCTGGATGGTGCCTTGTCGAAACACCTGATCATTTTCGGGAACGCGAAACGAGATGCTTTGGAACGGTCCATGTCCCTGCCGCCGGAAGAGGCCCCAATTGCAGCGGTGCTGAGCGGCATGACCGTACATTGGGCGGAGTAGACGCTATGCAACTGGAGAAACTAAAGGCACTGGCAGCAGAACGGCAGGGGCAGCCCATCCTGGATCTGTTCAACAAGGATGCGAGCCGGGCGCAGGGGTTTTCGGCCTCAACCGGTGATCTGCTGTTTGACTATTCGAAAACCCTTATTGACGCGGACATCCGCGACGCTTTGATCGGGCTGTGCGATACGGCGGGTCTGGCTGAACGGCGTGACGCCATGTTCTCGGGCGTCAAGATCAACGAAACCGAAGGGCGCGCGGTGCTGCACACGGCGCTGCGCAATCTGGATGGCGGCCCGGTCGAGGTTGACGGGTTGGATGTGATGCCCGACGTGCTGGACACGCTGCACCGGATGCGGGTCTTTGCTGAAGAGGTGCGCGGGGGTGCGATTTCTGGGGTAGGGGGCAGCTTTACCGACATAGTGAATATCGGCATCGGGGGTTCGGATCTAGGTCCGGTGATGGCGACGCACGCATTGGCCCCATATCACGACGGGCCGAACCTGCACTATGTGTCGAACGTGGATGGCGCGCACATTGCTGACACGTTGCGTCTGCTGGATCCGACACGGACATTGGTCATCGTAGCGTCAAAAACCTTTACCACGATCGAGACGATGACCAACGCCCGTACCGCGCGCGCCTGGATGTTGGATGGCGGCGGCGACCCAGCAAAGCAGTTCGCTGCCGTGTCTAGCGCGGTGGATAAAACCGACGCCTTTGGCATTCCTATGGGACGGGTGTTCGGTTTTGCCGACTGGGTTGGCGGGCGCTATTCGATTTGGGGACCGGTTGGATTGCCGGTGATGATCGCGGTCGGTTCGAACGCGTTTGATGCCTTTTTGCGCGGCGGACAGGCGATGGACGTCCATTTCCGCGCTGCCGACTGGATCGAGAACATGCCGGTAATGCTGGCTTTGGTTGGGGTCTGGCACCGTCAGGTTCTGGGATATACCAGCCGCGCGGTTCTGCCCTATGATCAACGGTTGCTGCGTCTTCCCGCCTACTTCCAACAGCTTGAGATGGAGTCGAACGGTAAATCCGTTGCAATGAACGGCAGTGCCTTGACCATGCCTTCGGGGCCTGTGGTTTGGGGTGAACCGGGCACCAATGGCCAGCACGCCTTTTATCAGTTGATCCATCAGGGCACCGATGTGATCCCCTGCGAATTCATGGTGGCCGCCGAAGGGCACGAGCCCGAACTTACCCACCACCACCGCCTTTTGTTGGCCAATTGTCTGGCCCAGTCCGAGGCACTGATGCGTGGCCGGTCGTTGGATGAGGCGCGGCAGCGCATGGCCGAACAAGGGTTGGCCGGTAAGGAACTTGAGCGTCAGGCCCGTCACCGTGTGTTCCCAGGCAATCGGCCGTCCTCGACCCTGATATATCCGAAACTCACGCCGTATGTGCTGGGCCAAATCATCGCCTTGTACGAGCACCGCGTGTTTGTCGAAGGGGTTCTGCTGGGGATCAATTCGTTCGACCAATGGGGGGTGGAACTGGGCAAGGAGTTGGCGACCTCGCTGGGTCCGATTGTGGATGGTGAGGTTAGCGCTGACGGCAAGGATGGCTCGACCGCTTCGCTGGTTGCTTATGCGCTAAAACACCGCAATTGAGGGATCGATTTTACCACCTGCCGCAACGGCAAATCGCATTCTTTTATTGTCAGACAATTAAATGCTTGGCAGGCTCTGCCTAAGGAAAAGCCATACTGCCCGATGTGATTGCGGGCAAAAAGTGGCACCGCCATAGGGAGGACGCCCATGCTGGGACAGATGATGACGCAGCCCTTGCTGATCTCGTCGCTGATTGATCACGCCGATCGCTTTCACGGTCAGACCGAAATTTATTCGGTCGAAACCGATGGCACAGTGAGCCATAGCAGTTGGTCGCAAGTGGCGGAAAATGCGCGGAAACTGGCCTCGGCACTGTCTAAGTTGGGATTAGAGCCACAGGCACGGATCGCGACGCTGGCCTGGAATAACCGGCGGCATCTTGAGATCTACTATGCCACTTCCGGGGCCGGGTTCGTCTGCCACACCGTCAACCCGCGTCTGTTTCCGGAACAACTGACCTATATCATCAACCACGCGCAGGATCGGGTTCTGTTCTTTGACGCGACCTTTATTCCCCTGGTCGCTGCCCTGCACGAGCATTTGCCAGAGGTTCAGCATTTCGTCCTGATGGGGCCAAGAAACGAAGACGCCGTCGCGCAGATACCTGGTGTGCAATTCTACGACGATCTGATCGAGACCGGTGAGGCCAATTTTGAATGGCCCAGCTTTGACGAAAACACAGCATCCGGCCTGTGTTATACATCCGGTACAACCGGTAATCCTAAGGGGGTGCTGTATTCACACCGTTCCACTGTGCTGCACAGTTTCGGGTCTAACACACGCGACGTTATCGGATTTTCGGCGATGGATGTGGTGATGCCGGTGGTTCCGATGTTCCATGTAAACGCCTGGGGGTCACCGTATGCCTGCGCTATGTCGGGATCGCGTATGGTGTTGCCGGGACCGGGTTTGCATGGTGAGGCGCTGGTGAATCTGATCGACACTTACGGCGTCACTCTGGCCATGGGTGTGCCGACGATCTGGCAAGGGCTGTTGGCCTATGCCGAGCAATCCGGCAGCAAGCTGGCCAGCCTGCAGCGGACGGTAATCGGCGGGGCTGCGTGCCCGCCTTCGATGATCGAAACCTTCCGCGAAACCTATGGCGTTGACACGGTCCACGCTTGGGGGATGAGCGAGATGAGTCCGTTGGGAACTGCAAATCACCCTCTGGCCAAGCACTTGGACCTGCCGGAAGACGAACAGCACGCAGTCCGTGAAAGCCAGGGACGACCTTGTTACGGCGTTGATTTGAAGATCGTCGACGATGAAGGCAATGACCTGCCGCATGACGGCGAAACCCAAGGTGATTTGCTGGTGCGTGGGCCATGGGTTTTGGACAGCTATTTCCAGATGCAAGATGAAGACTTGCTGCAGGATGGCTGGTTTGCCACTGGTGATGTCGCCACGTTGGACCCTGACGGCTATATGACCATCCGCGATCGGTCCAAGGACATCATCAAATCCGGGGGTGAGTGGATCAGTTCGGTCGAGTTAGAGAATATCGCCGTCGCGCACCCCAAATTGGCGACCGCAGCCGTGGTTGGCGTACCGCATCCGAAATGGGACGAGCGCCCACTGCTGGTGGCCGTAAGGGCGGAAGGAGAAGACCCGACCGAAGATGAAGTGCTGGCATTTTATGACGGTAAAATCGCCAAATGGCAGGTGCCGGACAAGGTGGTGTTTGTGGACGCCTTGCCCCTGAACGCAACGGGCAAGGTTCTGAAACGCAATTTGCGCGCGGAATTCAAGGACGCCTTGACGGGGTAATCACCAAAAATGTGGGAAATGGCTCCGGCGGTAGGGATCGAACCTACGACCAATTGATTAACAGTCAACTGCTCTACCGCTGAGCTACGCCGGAACGGTTTGCGCCGTATAGCAACCTGTTTCTGCGGCGTCCAGAGGGCGTATAAGATTTTTCGTCGAAAAATCTTGCGCCGCAATCGGCCGTTGGTGATGAGTGTCTAAGGTGGGGAGAATTTGGCTCCGGCGGTAGGGATCGAACCTACGACCAATTGATTAACAGTCAACTGCTCTACCGCTGAGCTACGCCGGAACTGAGGGCCGTATAACAATCCCGATTTTTGTCGTCCAGAGGGGAATTCGACGTTTTCGTAAAAAAGTTTCAGCGGCTTAGGTTTGTCTGGTGAAACGGGTGTTAGAAGACAGCTTTCCTTCGGAAGTGACTTGAGATTTCCCAATCAGATCAATCAAATGGGCGAAGACGTTCCGTTCAGCAGCAGGTAGCAGGGCGGTCGGAGTGTCGACGTAAATTCGCTCGGCCAGTTCTCGGGCCGTACCGGCGTGATCTTCCAGCGCAGACAGAATCTGTGCTTCGCGTGTCAGGCGGTGTTTGATCAGCCAGTCCAGCCGCGCTGCGGGATCAGCAATCGGCGCGCCATGCCCGGCGTGAAAGACCGCCCACTCGCGTGAGTGCAGACGATGACAGGCCGCCATGAAATCCGTCAGATCACCGTCTGGGGGCGAAACCAGTGAACTGGCCCACCCCATGACGTGATCGCCAGTGAAGCAGACCTGACCCCATCCAAGCGCGATGTGATTTCCTAGATGGCCGGGTGTGTGAATCACCTCAAGCTGCCAGCCATCGCCTGCGACCAAAGCCCCATCCGCAAGTTCGATGTCAGGGCGAAAGCTGGTGTCGATACCTTCGCCGCCGCCCACTAACCCGCCCTCAGCCAGTTGAGTCATGACTGCGCTACGCCCGGCCTCGGGCCCTCCAAAGGCCAGAATCGGGGCCCCGGTACGATCCGCCAAAGGTCGCGCCAGCGGAGAGTGATCCAGATGGCTGTGGGTGACGATGATATGGCTGATCCGCTGTCCGGGCCCTATCGCTGACAGAATCGCATCCAGATGATCATTGCTAAGCGGTCCGGGGTCGATCACGGCAAGCTCGCTTGTCCCCAACAGATATGTGTTGGTCCCGCGATATGTCATTGGCGATGGATTCGGCGCCAGAATACGCTGCAATCCCGGCTGCAGCTCGACCGCCGGACCGGCGGGCGGATTGAAATCGTCAGGCGCCTGCATTCTGGGCTCTTTCTCTTGTCGTAACAGCCCGTTAGGTTTAGCGCATGTCCGCGCTTTGGCTCAAACACTATATGCCGCGCAGCCTCTATGCCCGTGCTGCGCTGATCCTGGTCCTGCCGGTGGTCGTGGTGCTGTTGGTGGTGGGGATCGCGTTCCTGCAAAAACACCTGGAAGACGTCACGGCGCAAATGACCCGCGCTGCTTCGCGCGAAGTGATGTTGATCACGGAGGTCATGGAAGAGACGGAAACGCAACAACAGGCATTGGCAGCTGTTCGGCTTGATCTGCAGGCGCTTGAAATGAAGGCCCGCTTTCTGGGCATTAACGACGAACCAATGGTTGGTCACCGCCGTTGGTATGATTTCATTGCGCCACGGGTTGAGGCCGATCTGCAGGGCTTGCTTCCCGATTTGGTGGCGGTTGCCTTGCCCAGCGGTCAAGAGGCGCGGCTGTACCTGCAGACAGACCTCGGCATTCTACAACTGACTTTTGATCGCCGCCGGTTGTCTCCGGTAGCGCCGCACCAGTTGATCGTGACGATGGTGTTCTTTGCGGTTGTGATGACCACGATTTCTTTCCTGTATATGCGCAACCAACTGCGTCCGATTACACGCCTGGCCGAGGCTGCGCAGGCCTTTGGTCGGGGCAGGGTGGTGCCGTATTCACCCGGCGGCGCCATCGAGGTGCGCGCGGCGGGCAGTGCCTTTCTGGACATGCGTGCCCGTATCGAGCGCCAGATGGAGCAGCGCACCATGATGCTGTCGGGGGTTAGTCACGACCTGCGTACCCCGCTGACGCGTTTAAAGCTGGGCCTGTCGATGTTGCCAGAGGATGAAGCAGCCCCTTTGCAGCAGGATGTTGACGAGATGCAATTGCTGCTGGATGCGTTCCTCGAATTCTCGCGCGGGGCGGCCGAGGGCGCTCCAGAAGCTGTCGATCCGAAGGTGCTGTTGGAGCAAATCGTGAAAGACGCGCGGCGTGCAGGGCATGAGGTCGATTTGATCTCGGTCGAGGGGGAAGGGATGGCGATGCTGCGCCCCACTGCCATGCGGCGCGCGGTGGAAAATCTGATCGGAAACGCCGTTCGCTATGGCAATTGCGCTGATGTCAGCCTGTCCATCACACCCAAATCCCTGCGTATCCGGGTCGAGGATGACGGGCCAGGAATTCCACCCGAGCAGCGGTCCGAAGCGGTCAAACCATTTGCCCGCCTTGATCCGGCGCGCAATCAGAATCAGGGTACCGGAGTGGGGTTGGGCCTTGCTATTGTTTCAGATATCGCGCGGGCCCACGGGGGCGTGGTGCGTCTAGGCAAGAGTGAGCGACTAGGCGGTCTCTGCGCCGACATCATAATCGGGCGCTAAGGCTTCGATCGATACATGCGCCGCATCACCAGCGGGGTCAGGTACATCGGGATTTGGTAGGCCCCGATGAACACCATGATCGGTGCAGTAACCTCGGGCGCTAAAGCCACGAAAAACAGCGCGATATTACGGTTGCCTGCGATCAGGGACACCGCCGTCGCCACGGCTGTGGACATGCGATACCTGGTCAGTCGAAAACAGACGACCTGAACGCCAAAATTGGCGATGCAGGCAAAAGTAATCCAGAGGAACGCGCGTTTCGGATCGGTCAGGATGACCTCGCTGACCGAGGGCATCAGGCCGATGACGAAGAGGGCTAAAGTGATGTTTGCAAGACCGTCAAGCGCACTTTCTGTTTTGGGCGATGGGTCTCGCAGCAGTGTTTTTCGAATAGCGACTGCGGTCAGTGTCACCAGCAGGATTGTGATTAGCAGTTTTAACGCAGCCCAAAGCACCGTATCGAATCCGCCCAGTTGCGGCGCAAACCAGAATACCGGGGCTATAGTCATTGGCAGTAACGCAGTGCCGATCACCAAAAGGCGGAGCGCGTATTCAGATGGGTGCCCCATCATCCGACACATATTAGGGCTGCCGGCGATCGAGGGGGCCGCGGTCATGACCAGCAAGGCAAATAGGGCGGGGGTGTCGAGCCACCCGCCCAAGGCACCGACCGTCAGCACTGTCAGGGGCATCGCAACCTGTAGACCAAGAACCACCAAGACAACGCGGGGCAGATCACGCAGCGATCCGAATATGCGCGCGGGGTCCATTCGTAGCACGGTGACGAACAGCAACAGCACAACCATCGGCGGCAACAGGGGCCGCATCGGTTGCGCCAACCCCGGCAGCAGCAGCCCTGACAAAAGGCCCGCCAACAGAACAAATGGTCCGTGGCGGGCAGCGATGTGCAGCGGGTTCAACGGCAGGCTACCCGGTTGGGCCTTGCCGCAGGTTATTCGGTAGCCAGGTGGCCAAATCCGGGAACCAGATCAGGACGAAAACCATAACAACCATGATCAGGAACATCGGAATCGCAGCACGGGCGATATAGCTCATTTCATGATTGGTCATGCCCTGCATCACAAACAAGTTGAACCCGATAGGCGGCGTGATCTGCGCCATTTCAACCACGACAACGATGAAGATGCCGAACCAGATCAGATCGATACCGGCGTCGCGGATCATCGGCTCGACAACGGCCATGGTCAGAACGACCGAGGAAATGCCGTCCAAAAAACATCCAAGGATGATGTAGAACACAAGCAGCACCATCAGCAGTTCGAACCGCGTCAGTTCCCATCCGGCAATCAGATCGGCCAGACCGCGCGGCAGGCCGGTAAAGCCCATCGACAGCGACAGGAATGCCGCGCCCGCAAGGATCAACGCGATCATCGCGCTGGTGCGGGTGGCCCCCATGAGGCTTTCTGTGAACGTCTTCCAGTTCAACGAACCCTGACCGGCGGCGAGCAACAGCCCCCCGATCACACCAAAGGCAGCGGCCTCGGTCGCGGTGGCATATCCCAGATACATTGAGCCGATGACAACGACGATCAACAGGATCACTGGCAGCAAAAAGCGCGAGTTCTTGATCTTCTCGGCAAAGGTCCGTTTGTTTTCCTGGTTCGGGCTCCAGTCCTTGCCAATTTTGGAATAGATCGCGACGTAGCCCATGAACATGCAGGCCAGCACCAGACCCGGCAGGATGCCAGCGAAGAACAGCTTGGTGATCGATTCATTGATGGTGACGCCATAGACGATCAGCGTCAGCGAGGGCGGGATCATCAGGCCAAGCGTCGCCGCGCCGGTCAGGGTGCCGATAATCATCCTTTCCGGATAGTTACGCTTGCGCAGTTCTGGGATTGACATCTTGCCAACTGTGGTCAGCGTCGCAGCGGACGAACCCGACACGGCGGCAAAGACCGTACAGCCCACGATATTGGTATGTACCAGACCGCCGGGCAGGGGGGCCATCCACGGGGAAAGCCCCTTGAACATGTCCTCGGACAATCGCGTTCGATACAGAATTTCCCCCATCCAGATGAACATTGGCAGTGCTGTCAGCGTCCACGAGGACGAGGCCGACCAGATCGTGGTGATCATGACGTCGCCGACGGGGCGGGTGGTGAACAACTCCATCCCGACCCAGGCGACGCCCATCAGTGCAAGCCCGACCCAGACGCCGGTGCCAAGCAGGGTGAACAGAACAAAGAGAAAGAGGATGATGATTGATGCGTTTTCCATGCTCTCACTCTCCGTGGCTTTGATCGGCAAGATCGCGGGTGATGCGGTGATCGCCGCGGAAGATCACGTGGATAAGGTGATCAGTCAGAGCGATGGCCAGAATGACCGCGCCGACTAACATGGCCGATTGCGGTATCCAAAGTGCGGTTTTGTCCTGTCCCTGGCTGATATCGTTGAACTTCCAGCTCCAATAAACAAAGCGGTAGGCGTACCAGCAGAAATACCACATGACCGCCGTGCCTATGCCAAAGCACCAGATTTCCAGCACCCGGCGGAATTTATCAGGCACCGCATTCAACAGGATCGACACGCGGATATGACTGCCCCTGTTCAGCGCGTTTGCAAAGGCCAGAAACGAGGCTGCGGCCATCGCGTAACCGGCATAGTCGGGCGCGCCGGGGAACACTTCACCGGTCCAACGGGCCAGCATCTGCACCACAATTAGAACCAGTATGGCGATCAGGCTTAACGCCGCCAGCACGCCTGCTGCCAGATAAATGAAATCCAGTACGGACCGAAGCCCTCGCAATGCTGCCATACTGTCCCCGCTTTTCTTTTGGTTGGATAGAGTACGGGCGGCAGATCGCTGCCGCCCGCACACGCTGTGTTATTGCTGTGCGTTGAAGGCGTCGACGATGGCTTTGCCTTCGTCCCCGGCAGCCTCAAGCCATTCATTGGTCATGGTGACGCCGATCTCTTTCAGCTCGTTGGTCATCTGCTCGGACGCCGGACCAACGGTCATGCCGCCATCACGCAAGCCTTGCAGGGTGAACCCGGTATATTCCTTGGCCCGCCAGTTCCCCGCGTATTCGGCCAGTTCGGCGCAGGCTTTGATGACGTTCTTATTCGCGTCAGATACTCCGGCCCAGATATCCGAGTTGACCATCACATAGTTGCGCGGCAGCCAGGCATCCACTTCGTAGAAATAATCTAGGCTTTCCCAAACTTTGCGGTCATACCCGGTTGAGCCAGAAGACACCATGGAATCGGCAACGCCGGTGGCAAAGGCCTGGCTGATCTCGGCCGCTTCGATGGTCACCGGCAGCATTCCGGTCAGCTCGGCAAGACGTGACGTGGCGTTGTTGTACGAGCGGAACTTGATGCCTTTCATATCAGCGACCGAGTTCACTTCGTCTTTGAAATACAGCCCCTGCGGCGGCCACGGCACTGCATAAAGCAGCGTCAGGTTCTGTTCGGCCAGCAGGTTCTCGATCGAAGGTTTTGCAGCGTCCCAAAGCTTGGCGCTGTCGTCAAACGAGGTTGCCAGGAAGGGGATTGAATCAAATCCAAACAACGCGTTTTCGTTCTGGTGGCCGGACAGCAGACGCTCTCCAATAGGGGCCTGACCGGTCTGAATGGCGCGTTTGATATCCGCCCCTTTGAACAGGGAACCCGAAGGGTGGGTGACAATTTCGATCTCGCCGCCGGTGCCGGTGGTCACGCATTTGGCGAATTCAGCGCCTGTGGCCGAATGGAAGTTCGACGCCGAATAGGCCATCGGCATGTCCCATTTTTCAGCTGCGACCGGCAGGGCTGCGGCAGCGGTCAGTGCAGTTGCTGCCATAAGGCTCGTCAGTTTTTTCATTTTAGTCTCCCAGTTGGTATTGATTCTGCCGGTGTTGTTCACCGGCTTTGCTAATTTGCGTATCGCGACGGCGCGTAAACGCTGACATCCGTGTTCGGACGTCTGCCCGCGATCATTTGCGCCAAAAGACGCCCTGTTTTCGGTCCGCCCGTCAGACCGATGTGATGGTGGCCAAAGCCCATATACGCGCCGTCAATCCCCGGAACTTCACCGATAACTGGGATCGAATCTGCGGGTGCGGGCCGGTGCCCCATCCATTCCACTTCATCCTTCCATGTCACACCCGGAAAAGCCGCCCGGGCATTCTTGCGCATCAATTCGAACGGCGCCTTCGAGGGCGGCGCGTCCAGCCCGCCGAACTCGACAATCCCGGCCAGACGGATGCGACCCTCTAACGGAGTGGCGACGAACTTGCCTGAAGCCACCATAACCGGGCTTTTCGGCATTGCGGAAGGTTCCACTAATTCAAGATGATACCCGCGTTCGCTTTCCAGAGGAACAGTAATGCCCAGCTTGTCGGCCAAAGGTCCTGACCAGACCCCTGCAGTTATGATCGCTGTGTCGCAGGGGATGGTTGTACCGCCTGCGCGTACGCCTGTGACTTTACCGTTGTCCCGAACCACGTCTTCGACCGTTGCGCGTATAACTCTGCCTCCATTAGCCTCGACATGGGCGGCCAGATCTTTGACATAGCGCCCCGGATCGGTGATGTGGCCATGATCGCCAAGCCGGGCGGCAAACCCGATATCCTTGCTGAAAATCGGGTCATAGGCATGAAAGGCTTCGCCTTCTAATTCGTCCCACGCAAAACCATGCTTGCGCCGGATGTCCCAGCCAAGTGCATCACCTTCGAAATGTTTCCGGTTTTCGTAAAGGAACAGATAGTCAGATGGGACAATCCACTTCTCGGCCCCGGTGCCGTGCGCCAGCGCTTGATGGTCATTCAGGCTGTCGCCGACAATAGGTGTCAGCGCGGCAGCAATGCGTTCAACGTCGCCCGCGTTGGCATGTTTCAGATAGCGCATCAACCATGGCAGCAGTTTGGGCACGTATCCCCATTTCATGAACAGAGGCTGGGACGGATCAAACAGCATCCTCGGGGCTTTTTGCAGCAGTCCGGGCACCGTGACTGGAATAATCGAGCAGGACGCCAGAACCCCGCCATTGCCGTGCGACGTACCCTCGCCAGGTCCAGCCTTGTCGATCAATATGACGTCATGCCCATCACGTTGCAGCCAGACCGCTGTGGATACGCCAACAATACCGGCACCGATTATGGCAATGGTCTTGCGCTCACTCATGCTGCCACCGCCTTGGCCACGGCATAGTGGTTCAGCTTGTCCAGATCCGGTCGGCCACCAATCCCGGGCATGTCCGGCACGATGACTTGTCCGTTCTGTACCACGAAGGGGTCTTCCAGAATGTCTTCTTTCAGGAAATACGATGCCTGATAGAACTCGCATCCCAGCTTTATTTCGGGTGTTGCAGCGATCATGTGGGTTCCGGCCAGATGCGCTAGACCAGCCTCGAACATATCTCCACCATAGGCGCTGAGCCCATGAGCCGCGGCGATGCGGGCCACGGTCTGGCCCCGGCTGAGCCCACCGGACTTCATGATCTTGACCGACACGCCATCGCATATGCCTTCTCGCGCGGCACGCTCCATATCCTCGGGGCCAAACACGCTTTCGTCGGCGAGCAGGGGCAGGTCGATCTGACCTCGCAGTTTGGCCATCATGCCATAGTGATGCGCCCGCACTGGTTGTTCGATGAAATCGGGTTTGAATTGAGCAACATCGCGTACCTGAGCAGGAGCATCCTCGATAGACAGACCTTGATTGTAATCCACTCGCACAGAAAACTCGGGGTAATGCTGCGCCAGATGTTCAAGCCGCATGATGTCGAACGCATGGTCCTTGAACCCGGTCTTCAGCTTGATGATGCGAACTCCGTCCTCGCGCAATTGCTCGAGCAGTGCGATGTCCTGCGCGAAATCAGGATTGGCGATCGAACAACTCAGCGGAATTGTGTCCCGGCATTTGCCACCCATCAGTGCCCAGACCGGCACGCCGCTGATACGCCCTGTCAGATCCAGCAAGGCAGTTTCCAGTGCGGCCTTGGCCTCGGTGCAATGCGCGACGCCATGGGCAGCCTTGGCCATGATCCCAGCCCGATCTGCCACGCGCGAGCCAACAACCAACGGCCGGATATAACGATCCAGCGCCGCATAAGTTGCTTCGGGTGTACCGGTGAAAACCGACCATGGCGACGCTTCGCCAAATCCTTCTGATCCGCCCTCTGAGGTCAGGCGCAAGATCACAACTTCGCAGCTGCCTTCGACCGAGCCGATTCCATGGTCACGCCGTGAGGTAACAGGCAGCTCAAGGTGCCAAAGATCGAACCCTGTGATGGTCTGATTCAAGTCGGTCATTGGTCCTCCTGTCGTCCGGGGGAACCGTGCCGTGATAGCTATATCATTTCAAATACTATATTGTGGCAAGGGTATCAGAAAAAATGATGTGAGTAAGTCAATGTCCCTAAGGTTTCGGCAATTGCAGGCGTTTCACGCGATTATGGAGACGGGAACGGTGACCGGGGCGGCTTCGGTTCTGGGGATATCGCAACCCGGTATCAGCAATCTTCTGGCTCAGTTAGAACGCGAAGCCCGCCTGCCGCTGTTTGAGCGCAACAAGGGCCGTCTGATGCCGACCCCCGAAGCCGATCTGCTGTACCGCGAGGTTGATACGGTTGTGCGGGGTCTGGATCACGTGGCGCAGGCCGTGACGGACTTGCAAAACAAACATCCCGGTCAGCTGCAAGTGGCCGCGCCGCATATGCTGTCGTTTGGATTCATGCCACGGGAAATCGCGCGCTTCGCCGCCAGCCGCCCCAATCTGTCGGTCAGTTTTCAATCGCAATACTCGTCCAAAATTCAGGAATGGGTGATCTCGGGACTGTTCGAGGTCGGCATTGTCGAGGTGCCAATTCTGCACGATACGCTCAATGCTCAGGTGTTCCGTTTTGAAACCGTGGCCACATTTCCCGAAGGCAGTCACCTGGCACAATACGACGTGCTGACCCCGGACCTGCTGGAGAATGAGCCCTTTATCGTGATGGGCCCTGAACACCAAACCTATCGTGGCACACGAGACGTCTTTCAGGCCGCGAATCGGATGTGGCGCACGCAGATACACACGCATCTGTCCGAAAACCTACTGAGCTTTGTCAAACAGGGCATGGGCGTTGCCGTCATCGACCCCTTTACCGTCGCCTTTGATGCCGAAGGCGGCTATGAGACCCGCCCATTTCGGCCCGCGGTGACGTTGGAGCTGGCGATTATCACGGCCAAAGGGCGTCCTTTGTCGACCATCGCGCGGGAATTCCTAGACCAGCTTGTGCCCGCGATGGCGTCTTTTTCCACCAACGCGCATGGCGGCGACAGCGTTTGAATACCAAGCGCTCAGTTTTTGCCTATTGACCTTTATCCGGTCTGTGCAAACTCTGCCCACGTCGCCGCGTTTCGAATGGCGAAGAAAATCCTGCAGAACGTGCCCGGAAATCAAAAGGTTTGAGGAATGATCGCAACAGGTGGCAAATCGGTTTACGGTGCATCGGTGGGTATCCTGATGCTGGACGCGCGCTTTCCCCGCATTCCCGGCGATATGGGCAACGCGCTGACCTGGCCGTTTCCGGTGCATTACCGCATCGTGCGGAACGCCTCGCCCGATCTGGTGGTGCGTCGCGGGGCCGCTGGCATGCTGGACGCCTTTGTCGATGCCGCGCGCGAGCTGGTTGACGAGGGCGTGGACGGGATCACCACCAATTGCGGGTTCCTGTCGCTGTTTCAGAAAGAACTGTCTCAGGCGGTCCCGGTGCCCGTTGTCACATCCTCGCTGATGCAGGTCGAAATGGTGAACCGGATATTGCCCGCGGGCAAACGGGCAGGGGTGCTGACCATCTCGGCCTCGACCCTGACCGAGGCCCATTTACGCAGCGCAAAGGTGCCCGAGGGCACGCCCATCGGCTCGACCGAAGGAGGGCAGGAGTTCACGCGCGCGATCCTCGACAATGAACTGACGCTGGACGTGGACAAAGCCCGCGCTGACAATGTCGAGGCTGCCCTGGCGATGAAAGAGGCCCACCCCGACCTCGGCGCGCTGGTGCTGGAATGCACCAACATGTGCCCCTACGCGGCCGATATTCAATCGGCGACGGGGCTGCCGGTGTATTCCATCGTCTCTCTGGTCAGCTGGTTTCAAGCGGGGTTGCGACCGCCTGTTTATTGAGCGATTAACGCCGAGCGGCGACGTGTTTTGCATCCATTCAACGCGCCGCGTGCCCGTGCAAGTTAAACGATGAATTTCACGCGGATTCGACACCTTGAGTCGGTTTTATTGGCGTAATTGCCGTAGTATATCTTCTTCACTTTGCAGGATATTCTAGTAGCCGGTGCCGGCACTTGGAGACGTCAGTCGCGCGATCACAGATCACGCGGATGAGATATTGCAGATGATAAGATGATGCAAATTTTTGGTCTAAAGAACCGATCGACCCGTATCCCTTTTGTAATGGGAGGAAGTCATGACCAATAGTTTCGACGTAAAATCGACGTGGGATTCGGTAATGGATGAGACCAAGAACCCACTCAAGAAATACTCTCTAACTACAGCGCATATGCTAATGCAGATGTTGGCGTGGATGTGGAGTGCAATTTTTTCACTTATGATTGGCAGCTATTTCGTTTTCGGAATCACAGCGGTGGGCCACATGCTGCTGATTGGTGGATTGTTTGTAACGTTAGCCGTTTTCCAAAAAGCCGAAGCGGCTGATCCCAAAGAGTGACGTTGCCTCCCCCAATGATGGGGAGCCATCGTAATCCGGGGCATTTGGTCCAATCCCTGACCTGCTCCGAATAGCCTACACTACCCCAAACTGTCGCCCGCGTTGTTTGTAAAGGTACATCTCCGAACAACGCGGTTTTTTTTGGTGAGGGAATGCATGTGAAGGCTCTGCAGTCGAGTAAGGCGTTTTGTGTCCACTAAACTTGAGGCGATTTTTTATTTTATAGTGACGGAATGTTTTTCGCGGTCGGGGATTAGCAATGGACAACACTGTATTGTATTTTTTAGTTGGCATTTTTGTCGTTGGGCTTTTGACGCTCGGCTATTACTCAAGAAGTAGCGGCGCATTGATATCTATTGTGATCGTGATTGGCGTAATTGCCTCAGTAATAGCCTATCTTGGTGGCTATTTTGGTGAGCCTCCAAATTAGAAATCCTACTGAGCATCGAAAGCAGCGAGTGATCCAGCGCCTTCGCTGCCGCGTATCGTTTTTGTCCCTTTAGTCTGGGCAACCCCTGACCAGGCTATGACCCGCGTTGCCCGCCATCCCAGATTTGGGCAACGCGGGCACCGTTAATCCAGTTCTTAAGTTCATCCGCATCGTATTTTTCCGCCACCGCGCTCAGTGTAGGCCATTTAGGTATCTTTCAGGTCAGCGCGGAATCTTTGGGTGCTAGGGGTATCTAGCTTCTTGATACGAGCGACCGGCCGGGCAAGTGATTTCTGGTCTATCAGTAATGCGTGTTGTTCTGGTTCGGTCTGATCCGACTTTGGAATCACGCAACAACCACAGAAACAGCGTTCCCTTGCTTGCCTTTTGAAAACCAGTTTAGCGGTGATTTGGTAGGCCCGGCAGGACTTGAACCCGCAACCAAAGCGTTATGAGCGCTCTGCTCTAACCAATTGAGCTACAGGCCCGCCTGAGCGCTTTGAGTATCACGGTGAACGGCCGCGTCAAGCCTGACCGTTGCAACAGGACGCACAATCGAATAACCCGCGCGGGAACCATTCATAAGGGGCTGGCCATGACGACGGGCAAGAACGGAATCACCTATGCCGATGCAGGCGTTGATATTGATGCGGGGAACGCTCTGGTCGACCGGATCAAGCCTGCGGCCAAGCGCACCAACCGCTCGGGCGTGATGAGCGGTCTGGGCGGGTTTGGTGCCTTGTTCGATCTGAAAGACGCCGGATATCAGGACCCGATTCTGGTGGGCGCGACCGATGGGGTTGGCACCAAGCTGCGGATTGCCATTGATACCGGCGTGGTTGACGGCGTGGGCATTGATCTGGTGGCGATGTGCGTCAACGACCTGATCTGTCAGGGGGCCGAGCCTCTGTTCTTCCTCGATTATTTCGCCACCGGCAAGCTGGACACCGACACCGCCGCACGGATCATCGAAGGCATTGCCGAGGGCTGTGTGCAGTCCGGTTGCGCCCTGATCGGTGGTGAAACGGCCGAGATGCCGGGCATGTATCCCGACGGTGATTTCGATCTGGCCGGATTCTCGGTCGGCGCGATGGAACGTGGCGCGCATCTGCCCGCGGGCGTACAGCAGGGCGACGTGCTGCTGGGGTTGGCCTCGAACGGGGTGCATTCCAACGGCTATTCGCTGGTGCGCAAACTGGTTGAGATCTCGGGTCTGGGCTGGGATGCGGCGTCGCCCTTTTGTGACGGGTCGCTGGGTGAGGCGCTGCTGACGCCAACGCGGCTGTATGTAAAACCCGCGCTGCAGGCGATCCGGGCAGGGGGCGTACATGCCCTGGCCCACATCACCGGTGGCGGCTTGACCGAAAACCTGCCACGCGTGCTGCCCGAAGGGCTGGGTGCCGAGATCGACCTGAACGCCTGGGACCTGCCGCCCGTCTTCCGCTGGATGGCGGAAACCGGTGGTATCGTCGAGGCCGAGATGCTGAAGACCTTCAACTGCGGCATTGGCATGATTGTCGTCTGCGCCGAAGACCGCGCCGATGAACTGGCCGCTCTGCTGGCCGGGGCCGGAGAAACAGTTGCTCGCATCGGCACCGTGACCGACACGCCCGGCACGGCCTATTCGGGCAAACTGTTGTGAGTCACAAGCGCGTCGCCATCCTGATTTCGGGGGGTGGGTCCAACATGGTGTCGCTGGTCGACAGCATGGTCGGCGATCACCCGGCACGCCCATGTCTGGTTCTGTCGAATGACGCTACGGCGGGCGGGCTGAAAAAGGCCGCGGACCGTGGCATCCCGACGGCTGCGGTAGATCACCGCCCCTTCAAGGGCGACCGCGCTGCGTTTGAAGCGGAGCTGCTGAAGCCGTTGGAAGAGTCGCAACCGGATATCGTCTGCCTCGCAGGGTTCATGCGCGTTCTGACCGGTGATTTCGTTTCCCGCTTTCAGGGGCGGATGCTGAATATCCACCCCTCATTGCTGCCGAATTACAAAGGCCTCAACACCCATGCCCGCGCGATTGAGGCTGGGGATGTAGAACATGGATGTTCTGTTCACGAGGTTACTGCAGCGCTGGATGACGGCCCGATCTTGGGGCAGGCGCGGGTAAACATCGAAGCCGGCGACACGCCCGAGGCCTTGGCTTCCCGTGTGCTGGTTTGGGAGCATAAGCTTTATCCTGCAGTGTTGCGCCGTTACGCCAGTGGCGACCGGACTCCGGTGTTGCTGCCTTGAACGTCCCAGGGTGATTTACACGCGTGTTAAATTCGGCCTATGGTCTGCACTACGGCTAGGTACGGAAGAGACGATAAGCCGAAGAAAACAAGAGCAAGAACAGCACCGCGCATGAAAACCCTGACAAAGACGCAAGAGCTGGCCGATTTCTGCAAGGCCGCGGCGGAATATGACTATGTCACCGTAGATACCGAGTTTCTGCGCGAACGGACCTATTATTCGAAGCTTTGCTTGATACAGCTTGCCGTTCCGTCTGAGGGCGAAGATAGCGCGGTTCTGGTCGATCCGCTGACTGATGGATTGTCTCTGGACCCGCTTTATGAGCTGTTTGGCAATGAAGAAGTGGTCAAGGTTTTCCACGCCGCACGTCAGGATCTTGAGATTTTCTGGGTCGAGGCTGGCGTCTTCCCAAATCCGCTTTTTGATACGCAGGTTGCGGCGATGGTCTGCGGCTTTGGCGAACAGGTGGGGTATGAAACGCTGGTGCGCAAGATCTGCAAGCAGGGGGTCGACAAGACCTCGCGCTTTACCGATTGGTCCCGCCGCCCGCTGTCTGAGGCGCAAAAGACCTATGCGCTCGCGGATGTCACCCATCTGCGCCAAATCTATGAATACCTCGCATCGCAACTACAAAAATCGCGGCGCAGCCATTGGGTGGCCGAGGAACTGCGCACGCTGACCCAGCCTGCGACCTATGACATTCGCCCCCAGGATGCGTGGAAACGTGTGAAAACCCGGACGAATTCGGCCAAGTTTCTGGCGGTGGTGCGGGAATTGGCGCAGTTTCGCGAGGCTTATGCGCAGGAAAACAATGTTCCGCGCAGCCGGGTCTTCAAGGATGATGCGCTGATTGAGCTGGCATCAACCAAGCCCAAATCACCTTCGGATCTGGGCGGCTCGCGCTTGTTGCTGCGCGAGGCCCGCAAGGGCGCGATTGCCGATGGTATTCTAAGCGCCGTCAAAAAAGGGGTGAATTGCCCTGCAGATCAGCTGCCTCAAGTCGACAACAGCCGGGACAAACTGAAGGTGAACCCGGCGCTGGCGGATTTGTTGCGGGTGTTGCTGAAATCGAAAACCGAAAGCTCGGGCGTGGCGGCCAAGCTGATTGCCACCAGCTCGGAACTGGATCAGATCGCAGCGGGTGAGCGGGAACTGCCTGCGATGTCAGGTTGGCGGTTTGAGGTGTTCGGCGAAGACGCCTTGAAACTGTGCGAAGGTAAGATCGCGCTGGCGGCCAAAGGTCAGAACGTCAAGGTCGTGTCGCTGTAGCACCCACTAACGGCGCCGCGATTCCAATGCGTTCTGCTGCCCCACAACCCGCACCAGACGGGTATTTTCCAAGTCTTTTTTGCTGATATTGATGGCGTCGGACACCATTCGAGACCGTTCGGTTCCCGTATTCGTTGCGCGCTCAGGATAGGTTACCCGGAAAGTGAATTCCAAAACGCTGTTCTTCTGGTTTTCTTCACTGTCCACGCGAACCAGTCGGGCGTCATAAGCACCTTGCCGGATTGCCGTCCCCGAGGCGTAGACGATTGCACCGTTCGGGGTCGGCTCAATCCTCAGTTCATCAATCTTGGCGATCGGAACGCTTGTATCCTCGGGGGTCGGTCTTGAGAGCAACCCGCCGCCTTCCCTGGTTTCGGGCACAAGCGCGTTGGCGTCATAGGTTGCTGTTTCCGGCGGCGGGGCTGATGTGCTTGAACCGAACCAGTTGGACGGGTTCACCCGTGACTCGCGCCAGCTGTTGCAGGCAGGCAGGGCTAGGGTAGCCACCAAGAGAACAGTAAACGATTTTTGCATGGTCCCAACGTCCAGAGCTGTAAGTCCAGCAATGGGTTATCGCAATTTCTGTTGATTGAAAAGCCGCGTAGGGGGGTGGACAGGCATAGATCAGAGGCATAGTTCACAATTGTGATTGCAACGAAAGGACCGCCGCGACATGGCAACGCCTGCCTTTGAAGAGATCGTCGAGGATTTCGAGTTTCTGGAGGACTGGGAAGACCGGTACCGCCACGTCATCGACCAGGGCAAAGCGATGGAGCCGCTGGAGGACGCACTAAAAGTGCCGGCCACCAAGGTCCATGGCTGTGCAAGCCAGGTTTGGTTGCACCCGATTATTGAAGACCGGGTTTTCCGGTTCGACGGGGACAGCGATGCGCTGATAGTACGTGGCCTGATCGCGGTACTGCGGTCCCTGTATAACGGGTTGCCCGTCAGCGAAGTTCCCAAAGTTGACGCAGGCGGAGAGCTGGCGCGTCTGGGTTTGAACGATCACCTGTCTGCACAGCGGTCGAATGGATTGCGGGCAATGATTGAACGTATCCGCGAAGTGGCGCAGGAAAACGCCTGACACTATTCAGGCTTTCGGCTTACGTTTTGCCCAATCGGTCAGGGTGGTTTCCAAATCGCCATAGCCGGTCACGCGACGTTCGAATTCCAACCCCATCCGCTCGGCACATTCCCGGGCACGGGCCGTCAGGTCCGGATCGTCAATTTGCGCCTGATAGACCAGCTTGGTGTAGTTGCCGAAATACATGCTAAGCAACTCGGGGTGTCGGTCCAGCCCCAGCGGTTTCCATACAAAGGCATCGAACTGTCGGGCTAGAAAGTCGGTCAGGTAAAAGGCAGTGGTTTCCTCATCACTATGGGCTTCAAACGCCTGATTTCCTTCGAAGAAGGAATAACAATGGGGGCCTTTGACCATCTCGACGCCCAAGTCTTCGCAGGCTTTCTGCAGCAGGCCACCCGTTCCGCAATCGGCATAGACCACAAAGATCTGGTCATAGTCGTCACGGTGTTTGGCAACGGCCTCCTGCACCGCCGGAATGATCTTGTCAGGCTGGATGTGAAAAATCGCGGGCAGGCAGGTCAGCGCCATGTGATCCCAGCCATTGCGTTGCTTCAGGTCCAGAATCTCACGCGCCAGCGCACCGCAAGCCAACAGCAGGATCCGTCCGTGTTCACCGGATTCGTAGCCCTTGGTCGTCAGGCTGGCATCATCTGGCAAATTGTCCTGCTGCATTGGGTGCCTCTCGGAATCTACGCGACTGTAAGTGTAACAAAAAAAGGCCGCCCGAAACCCGGACGGCCCCAGAAAAACCTGCGCGTCCGGTTAACCGGCCAGTTGGTTGTGCTTGCGTGAGACGAAATCCTTGGCGGTTTCAACCGCAACGGCTGCGTCACGGCAATAAGCATCCGCACCGATGGCTTTGCCGAATTCCTCGTTCAGCGGCGCGCCGCCAACCAGAACGATATAGTCTTCGCGCTTACCTTGTTCGACCAGCGTATCGATCACAACCTTCATGTAAGGCATGGTCGTGGTCAGCAGGGCGGACATACCCAGAATATCCGGCTCTTCGGTCTCCAGCGCTTCCAGATAGTTCTCGACCGGGTTGTTGATACCGATATCGACCACTTCAAAGCCAGCGCCTTCCATCATCATCGACACAAGGTTCTTGCCGATGTCGTGGATGTCGCCTTTGACTGTCCCGATCACCATCTTACCCACGCGCGGTGCGCCGGTTTCGGCCAGCAGCGGCTTGAGAATGAACATACCGCCCTTCATGGCGTTTGCGGCCAGCAGAACCTCGGGCACGAAAAGGATGCCGTCGCGGAAGTCATGGCCCACGATGGTCATGCCACCGACCAGAGCTTTGGTCAGGATGTCGTAAGGCGTCCATCCGCGTTCCAGCAGGATGTTCACACCTTCTTCGATCTCTTCTTTCAGGCCGTCATAAAGATCGTCGAACATCTGCTCGACAAGTTCGTCGTCATTTAGTTCGGACAGGACGATGTCTTCTTCTTCAGACATGGGGCGTTTCCCTGAGCTGTGCGAGCCATAGGCCCGTGGTGGCATTTTTTCCGTTTTGGCCAAAACGTCGCAGTTTGACTGTGACGATTGCGACCTCAGTCGTTTCGGGACCGACCTATACGTCAAATTTTCGGATCACTCGACAGAATTATCTGCAAGATGATCCTGCATCTGGTTCATTTTACTGGTGGATAACCACGCGGTTGATATCTGCGTGGCCTCGAATGCTGCGCTTGCGGGTATTCTGGATTGTCGATATACCCAATATTGAGAACATATAGAGAACAAATATGGTTGCACCGCATATTCGCGGCCGAGGAGCCGCCACAAATGCCGCTGGACGGTTCGAACAATTCGACACCATCCCTTGTGACGATGGCTGGGATATCGACGAGGATCTGCCGCCTTTGCGAACCGATGTTCGGGGCGAGGTAGCGCGCAGCCTAATTACCTATAATCGTTCGCCGGACTTGCCGTTTGATCGCTCGATCAACCCGTATCGCGGGTGTGAGCATGGTTGTGTCTATTGTTTCGCCCGCCCGACCCATGCCTATCTTGGGCTGTCGCCGGGGCTGGATTTCGAAACACGATTGATCGCGCGGCCAAACGCAGCGGATATCCTGCGCAAGGAGTTGTCGGCCAAAGGGTACAACGTTGCGCCCATTGCATTGGGCACCAACACGGACCCTTACCAACCGATTGAGAAAACCCGCGCGATTACAAGAGGCTGCCTGTCGGTTCTGCAAGAATTCAATCACCCCATCGCCATCGTCACCAAGGGGGCCTTGGTCGAACGGGACTTGGACATCCTGGCGCCCATGGCTCAGCAAGGGTTGGTGCGGGTCGGGATATCCCTGACCACTCTGGATGCTGATCTTTCCCGTCGGATGGAGCCGCGCGCGCCCTCACCACTGCGCCGATTGGCCATGATACGCCGCTTGACCGAAGCTGGGGTGCCGGTGCGGGTCATGACGTCACCCATAGTGCCTGGCCTGACGGATCATGAGTTGGAACATCTGCTTGAGGCGGGACGTGAGGCGGGGGCGGATGCTGCCAGTTGGATCATGTTGCGCTTGCCGCGTGAAGTATCTGCGTTGTGGCAGGAATGGTTGAAAGATCACGAACCCACGCGGGCGGAAAAGATCATGTCCAAGCTGCGCGAGATGCATGGGGGCAGGGACTATGACCCACGCTGGGGCCACCGGATGCGGGGTGAGGGTGAATATGCCGGGCTGATTGCCAAACGGTTTGCCTTGGCGGTCAAGCGCCTGGGCCTTGTAACGCGGACACCGCCCTTGCGATGCGACCTGTTTGCCCGCCCGGCTCAGATCGGCGATCAGTTGAGCTTACTATAAATGAAGCCCCGGACGCAGGTCCGGGGCTTAAGCATTTCATCGTAGCAATCAGCGGTTTTCGATATCCACGTAATCACGCATGGTTTCGCCCAGATACAGCTGGCGCGGACGACCGATCTTGTTCTGTGGATCGGCGATCATCTCTTTCCATTGGCTGACCCAGCCAACGGTGCGCGACAGGGCAAAGATCGGCGTAAACATCGAGGTTGGGAAACCCATCGCCTCGAGAATGATACCCGAATAGAAGTCGACATTCGGGAACAGCTTTTTCTCGGCGAAATACGGATCTTCCAGCGCTTCTCGCTCAAGCTCTTTGGCGACCTGCAGTTTTGGATTGTCTTCGATGCCCAGCAGATCCAGCACTTCGTCAGCGGATTGCTTCATCACCTTGGCGCGTGGGTCAAAGTTTTTGTAAACGCGGTGGCCAAAGCCCATCAGGCGGAACGGATCGTCCTTGTCTTTGGCACGGGCAATGTATTCAGGGATGCGATCCACTGAACCGATCTCTTCCAGCATCTCCAGACACGCCTGGTTGGCACCACCATGGGCCGGACCCCATAGACAGGCGATTCCAGCCGCGATACAGGCAAACGGGTTCGCACCCGAGCTTGAGGCCAGACGCACGGTCGAGGTCGACGCGTTCTGTTCATGATCCGCGTGCAGGGTAAAGATGCGGTCCATCGCGCGGCTGAGGATCGGGTTAACATCATACTCTTCAGCCGGAACACTGAAGCACATGCGCAGGAAGTTCGACGCATAATCCAGATCGTTGCGCGGATATACGAAGGGCTGACCGGTGTGATACTTGTATGCCCAGGCTGCGATGGTCGGCATCTTGGCGATTAGACGGTGCGACGCAATCTCGCGCTGACGCGGGTCATGAATATCTGTCGAGTCATGATAGAAAGCCGACATTGCACCGACGACGCCGACCATAATTGCCATAGGATGCGCATCGCGACGGAAACCGCGATAGAAATACTGCATCTGCTCGTGCATCATGGTGTGGCGAGTGATCGTGGTCTCGAACTTCTCCAGATCTTTTGCTACTGGCAACTCTCCGTACAGCAACAGATAGCACACTTCGAGGAAGTGCGATTTCTCGGCCAGTTGGTCGATCGGATAGCCGCGGTGCAGCAGTTCACCCTTATCGCCGTCGATATAGGTGATGGTGCTGTCGCAGCTGGCGGTTGAGGTGAAGCCCGGATCATAGGTGAACACACCCGCATCACTGTACAGTTTGCGAATGTCGATCACATCCGGGCCAACGGTTGGCGAGTGAACCGGCAACTCGTAATTTTCACCATGTACGGTAAGAGTGGCTGTTTTTTTGCTGTCGGTCATCGTTGTCCCTTCTTCGTTCATGAGCACGCCGGGTGAGCGGCCTGCGCGCGGTCAGCGGTCACACACCAAAGTGTTGACCGGTCGTAACGAAGCAGCGTTACCTGAATATTAAGCCAGGGTTACTTTGCTGCGTCGGAAAGCCGTGCCAAGGTTTCTTCACGCCCCAGCACAAGCATCATGTCAAACACCGAAGGAGTCACTGCCCGACCCGCCAAAGCCGCCCGCAAGGGCCCAGCCAGCTTGCCGAACTTGATGCCTTTCGCTTCTGCAAAGGCGTTGAGGGTTTCCTCCAGCTCGTTCCGCAACCAGCTAGCATTTTGCACATGCGGCGTCAATTCACTTAGTATACCGTCGGATACTGTTTGCAGTGCTTTTGCCGCTTTTTCATCCTGCTCAATCGGACGGGAAATCAACGCAAAGTGAGCTTTTTCAAGCAATTCCGGGAAGGTTCGGGCGCGATCCTTTAGACAATACATCGCACGTTCTAGAACACTAGATTGTGTCTGAGTGAGAGCAGGAAGGCCCGCGGCATTCAGATAAGCTTCGATTTCATGCCGCAGCGCAGCGTCATCTGAAGTCGCGATATGCTGCCCGCAGAGATTCTCAAGCTTTTTCAGGTCAAAGCGGGCTGGGCTTTTGCCGATTCCGTCCAAATCAAACCACTCTTTGGCCTGATCGTCGGTAAAAAACTCATCGTCGCCGTGGCTCCAGCCCAGACGCGCGAGATAGTTGCGCATGCCGGCGGCCGGATAGCCCATCGCCTGATATTCCTGTGCGCCCAAGGCACCGTGACGTTTCGACAGTTTCTTACCGTCTGGTCCGTGAATCAGCGGGATATGTGCCCATACCGGAACGTCCCAGCCCATCGCCTCATAGATCATCATCTGGCGCGCGGCGTTGTTGAGGTGATCGTCGCCCCGGATCACATGCGTCACGCCCATGTCGTGATCATCCACCACCACAGCCAGCATATAAACTGGTGTACCGTCCGAGCGCAAAAGGACCATGTCGTCCAGCTGATCGTTGCGAATGGTCACATCGCCCTGCACCTGATCGCGGATCACAGTGGCGCCGTCCTGTGGGGCCTTGATACGGATTACAAAAGGTGCATCGGGATGGGTGGCCGGATCCGCGTCACGCCAGGGGCTGCGAAACAGGGTGGATTTGCCTTCGGCGCGGGCCTGCTCGCGAAAGGCTGCAATTTCATCCTGGGTTGAAAAACACTTATAGGCTTTACCTTCGGCAAGCAGCTGATACGCCACCTCGGCATGGCGTGCGGCGCCCTCGAACTGGCTGATCACATCACCGTCGTGATCCAGGCCAAGCCATTCCATGCCTTGCAGAATTGCCGCTGTAGCCTCAGGTGTTGAACGTTCGCGATCCGTGTCCTCGATGCGCAGCAGGAATTTGCCGCCACGTCCACGAGCATAGAGCCAGTTGAACAACGCAGTACGTGCGCCGCCGATATGCAAAAAACCGGTGGGCGAGGGGGCGAAACGGGTGACGACCTGATCGGACATTGTGTGGATTAACCTTTTGGTAACCGTGTCGGGCATAGTTTGGCGTCTGTCTAACGAGCCCGAAGGACGGGGGCAACCATGCGTGTTCTGGCACGGGTCGACGCCGCTTTGCTGAACCAGACAGGGTATTTGTTCCAGTGGTCTCCGATTTGTCTGGCAGTTGGTGTTGGCCTCTATTTCAGCCTTCGGTTTGAACCGGAATGGCAGGTCTATGCCTGTCTTTTGCTTGTGATCGCTGTGCTGGTCTGGATTGGCCGCGCGCGGCGCACAGGTTGGGCTGCGTTGGCTATCGGGGGGGCACTGATCGCGTCCGGTTTTGTACTGGCCGGCGCACGAGCCCATTCGGTTGCAGAGCCGGTCCTGTCCTGGCGATATTACGGCCCGATCGAGGGGCGGGTTGTAGCCATGGATCGCTCTGCGTCGGACGCGTTGCGGGTCACGCTGGATCGGGTGCGTATAGGGGATGTGCCCGCAGACCGCAGACCGCAGCGCGTCCGGCTTTCACTGCACGGAGGATCGGTTTCTCTGACGCCTGGGCAGAGGATCATGACCACCGGGCATCTCTCTCCGCCGCAAGGGCCGGTTGAACCCGGTGGGTTTGATTTCCGCCGTCACGCTTGGTTTCAAGGGCTGGGTGCCGTTGGCTACACCCGGGTGCCGGTGATGACCATTGCGCCCGCAACTGACGCGACCGAAGGGGTCCGGATAACAGCCTGGCGTATGGCCATCTCGGAAAGGGTACGCGCGATCCTGCCCGGAGAGATCGGCGGGTTCGCAGCCGCCGTCACGACCGGAGACCGCAGCGGAATGGGGCAAGAGACGCTAAAATCCCTGCGCGCCTCGAACTTGGCGCATCTGCTAGCGATTTCCGGGCTTCACATGGGATTGCTGACGGGGTTTGTTTTTCTGGTGTTCCGGTTGGGTTTGTCTGCGATTCCCTCAGTGGCCTTAAGGCTGCCTGTTCGTAAGCTGGCGGCAATTTGTGCGTTGATCGCGGCCGTCATCTATCTGCTGTTGTCCGGAGGCAACGTTGCAACGGAACGCGCTTTCGTTATGGCCAGTGTTATGCTTGGGGCGATCCTGATCGACCGTCGTGCGATTTCCTTGCGCGCCGTTGCCGTGGCCGCGCTAATCGTGTTGATTCTACGGCCAGAAACGTTGTTGAGCCCTGGATTCCAGATGTCCTTTGCTGCCACTACGGCGCTTGTCGCGGTGTTTGGGCAGTTGCGAGACTATGGCCCAATGCCCGGTCCGAAATGGCTAAAACCGGTGACCGGCTTGCTGTTGTCCTCGGCGATTGCCGGGCTTGCGACCGCTCCTATAGGGGCGGCGCATTTCAACACGATGTCGCACTATGGGTTGCTGGCAAATATGCTCTCGGTCCCGGTGATGGGGACGATTGTGGTGCCTGCCGCCTTTGTCGCTGCACTGCTGGCCCCCTTCGGGCTAGAGGCGGTCGCATTGAATGTCATGGGTTTAGGGTTGGAGTGGATTCTGATCGTGTCCGACAGGGTATCAAACCTAGATGGCGCGCAAGGCTATGTCGTTAGTCCGCCACATTATGTGCTGCCCATGTTTGCGCTGGGGGCTTTGTGGCTGGCGCTGTGGCAAGGCCGCGCAAAATGGATTGGGATCATCCCAGTTGCGTCCGCGTTTATGTTGTGGGGGCAGGGGCAAAGACCCGAGGTCCTGATCGCGGATTCAGGCGGCTTGGTGGGTGTGATGACCGAACATGGCCGCGCGCTGAGCAAAGAAAAAGGCAGCGGGTTCATCGCTACGGTATGGTTGGAAAACGACGGCGACGGGGTGGATCAGAAGAAGGCAGCCAGCCGCTGGCCTGATGCAGAAAACGCTGTTCAGCGCTTTGATTGGCAGGGCAAGGAATTGATTCACATCACCGGAAAACGCGCGGCGCAAGGGTTCGATGAGTGCCAAAAGAACCAGATCGTGGTCTCTGCTGTTGAGATGAACCTTAACGGTGATTGCGGTCTTTTCGATCCGAACCGCCTGAAAGAGACGGGAAGCCTGGCGTTTTCAAAAGGACGTATAACAACCAGCCGAGAGGCAATCGGCCATCGTTTGTGGTCCCCGGCTATCGCCGAGAACCGCAATTTCAAACGGGATCAATAGCTGCGGATCAACCCGACCAACCGTCCTTGCACCTTGACCTTATCCTCTGGCAGAACGCGGGTTTCATAGGCGGGGTTCGCCGCCTCAAGCGCGATGGCATTGCCACGGCGGAAAAAGCGTTTCAGGGTCGCTTCCTGATCTTCGACCAGAGCCACAACGATATCGCCGTTATCGGCAACCCGAGTTTCACGGATCACCACGACATCGCCATCATTGATACCGGCGTCGATCATTGAGTCGCCACGTACCTCAAGCGCGTAATGCTCACCCTTACCCGAAACCATGCTGCCTGGGACTGCTACGCGGTGCGAAACGTGGCTGATCGCCTCAATCGGAACACCAGCGGCGATACGGCCCATGACAGGCAATTCCAAGGCGTCCACAGTGACCGGTTCGAAATTCGCGGGGCGGGGGCCTTCGGGCCTGTCACCTTCGATCACGCGGGGTTTGAAAGCGGCTGTTGGTTCGCCGCCAAGACTTTCGGGTAGCTTCACGATCTCAATCGCGCGCGCCCGATGGGCAAGGCGACGAATAAAGCCGCGTTCTTCCAGCGCAGTGATCAGGCGATGGATGCCGGATTTCGATCGTAGATCCAGCGCGGCCTTCATTTCGTCGAAACTGGGCGGAACACCGTCCGCCTGAACGCGTTTGTGGATGAATTCCAACAAATCCAACTGTTTCTTGGTCAGCATTGCTCACACCTCGTCGGTCATGCGTTTTCTTTTGTTCTACGCATGTTCACGTTTTGTGTCAACGGATTTGAACGTGGCCTATATCGGCAGGTAAAGAACCTGATCCCCCGCGGGACGCGCCGGATCATTCGGCTCACGTACCAAAAGCGCGTTGGCCTGCGCCAGAACACTGAGAAGCGAGCTGTCCTGATCGGTACAGGCGCGAATGCCATCCTCACCGAGGACAGCTCGCATATAATGTTCGCGTGGGCCGTTTTTGCCGATGGGCTCGGCCAGCTTGGCCCGACGAAACGGGGTCAGGGCTTTTTCGATCCCCAGCATGCGGCGCAACATGGGGATCAGGAAGAGATAACCGCAAACCATTGCACTCACTGGATTTCCCGGAAGTCCAACCATCGCGGTGTCACCCAACTGACCCGCCATAAGGGGTTTTCCGGGGCGCATGCGGATTTTGTAGAACGACCGCTCCATCCCCAATTTCTGAGAAACGTCGGCGACCAAATCGTATTCTCCGACCGAGGCACCGCCGATTGTCACGACCAGATCAGCGTCGCTTGCCAGCCCAAACGCCGTTTCCAAGGACGCGACAGTATCGCGCGCGATCGGCAGAATTCGCACATGTGCGCCGGCATCCTCTAGCATGGCTTTCAGGCCAAAAGTGTTTGAAGCGATAATTTGATCCGGGCCTGGAATCTCACCGGGCATAACCAGTTCATCTCCGGTCGAAATCAATGCAACCACGGGTTTACGCCTGACTGGCACCGTTGCAATATTCATTGCCGCCAACAGCGCGACGTCTTCAGGGCGCAAAAGACGCGGAGCGGTAATTTTGGTGCCGACGGTAAAGTCGACACCTGCAGGCCGGATATTTGTTTTCGGTCCGGGATCGTCGGTGATCGTCAAAAGATCTCCGCGCCGTTCCGTATCTTCTTGAATAACAACGAAATCAGCGCCTTCCGGTACCGGAGCGCCGGTAAAGATTCGAACGGCCTGACCGGGGCCTACGGTGCCTTCAAAACGACGCCCTGCAGCGGATTCGCCAACAACTTTGAACATGGCGTGTTGTTCGACTTCGGTCGATTTCAGCGCATAACCATCCATGGAAGAGGCCGCAAATGGCGGTTGATCGCGCGTGGCGCTGAGGTCTTGCGCCAGCACGCGGCCAGCAGCTTCGGCAAGGGGTAATGTTTCAGCGTTTAACGGGGAAACAAGATCAAACAGCAGCGACCGGGCTTCTTCGACAGTAATCATTTCGCCTCATAACGGCCTGATTTACCGCCATCTTTAAGCAGGACCCGGATGCCGCCGATCTCCATCGCCTTATCAACTGCCTTGGTCATGTCATACACCGTCAACGCGGCGGTTGAGACCGCAGTCAACGCTTCCATCTCAACCCCGGTCTGGCCCGCGGTCTTGACGGTGGCTTCAATCTGTACACCCGGCAAATCAGGGTCCAGGGTCAACTCAACCGCAACCTTTGTGACTGGCAAGGGGTGGCACAGCGGGATCAGGTCGGGCGTCTTCTTGGCCCCCATGATGCCCGCCAGCCGAGCAATACCCAGAACATCACCCTTCTTGGCGCGACCTTCGGAAATTAAATCAAAGGTTTCCTTTGCCATCTTGATGTGACCAGCAGCCACTGCAACACGGTCTGTGATGGCCTTGTCCGAGACATCGACCATATGGGCTTGGCCCTGCGCATCAAAATGGGTCAACGGCATTACATCACTCCGGGTATCAGCGGGTTTGCCAGCAATTGCCGGGTGGCGGCGGTGACATCATCCTGACGCATCAGGCTTTCCCCGATCAGGAAACACCGCGCGCCGTAACGGGCGATATCGGCCAGATCTTCAGGTGTGCTCAGCCCGCTTTCACAGACAATCGTCCGACCGCCCGGCACCAGTTTCGACAGGCGACGCGTGGTATCAAGTGTGGTCTCGAAGGTCTTGAGATTACGGTTGTTTATCCCGATCAACGGGCTTTTCAATTGGGTCGCACGCTCCAGTTCAGCCTCGTCGTGAACTTCGATCAGAACGTCCATTCCCCAGTCAAAGGCCGTTTGCTCCAACTCAGCCGCCTGACCATCTTCGACCGAGGCCATGATGATCAAAATACAATCGGCCCCCAAAGCGCGCGCCTCGACCACCTGATAAGGGTCGTACATAAAATCCTTACGCAGGGCCGGCAGCGACGTTGCTGCGCGGGCCGCGGTCAAGTATTCTTTGGCGCCCTGGAAGCTTGGGGTGTCGGTCAGTACGGACAGACAGGCTGCACCGCCTTCTTCATACGCTTTGGCCAATGCAGGCGGGTCGAAATCCGGGCGGATCAACCCCTTGGAGGGGCTGGCCTTTTTGATCTCGGCGATCAGGCCATACCCCTTGCGGGTCGCTTTCCGCAAGCTTTCGGCAAAACCGCGCACTTCGGGTGCGAACCGTGCCTCACTTTCCAATGTTTCCAAGGACTTCTCAGCCTTGTCTGCGGCAACTTCTTCCAGCTTATAGGCTTTGATCTTGTCCAGTACCGTCTCGGTCATGCGGCCTCCTGAGTCATGCGGGCCAGTACCGCGATTTTTTCTTTGGCTTTCCCGCTGTCGATGCTTTCGACGGCTTTTTCGACACCATCCCGCAAATCTGTTGCAGCGTCCGCTACTACCAGCGCAGCTGCGGAGTTCAACAAGACCGCATCGCGATAGGCCGAAGGCTGCCCGTCCAGCAGCGCGCGGAAGGCGACAGCGTTTTCTTCGGGTGTTCCGCCGATGATATCCTCGAACGGATGAACCGGTAGGCCCGCGTCTTCGGGGTGAAGTTCCACCTCTTTGACGCCCCCATCCTCAAGTGCGGCGACCCAACTGATGCCGGTGATAGTCAGTTCATCGGTCCCGTCCGAACCGTGGACTAGCCAGGCACGGTCAGCCCCCAGCAGGCCCAGCGTTTCGGCCATTGGCCGGATCAGGTCGCGGCTGAAGGCTCCGGTCAATTGGCGTTTGACGCCCGCAGGGTTGGTCAAAGGACCGAGAATGTTAAAAATTGTGCGCGTACCAAGCTCTTGCCGCGAGGGCATGACATGGGCGATGGCCGGGTGATGCATCGGCGCCATCATAAAGCCGATACCGACCTCTTTCAAAGCGTTCTCAACAGTTTCCGGGCCAACCATGACGTTGATCCCCAACTGACCCAAGGCATCCGCTGCCCCGGATTTTGAGCTGAGGTTGCGATTGCCATGCTTGGCCACGGTGACACCGGCACCGGCGACAACAAATGCCGTGGCAGTTGAGATATTGAGCGTGCCTTTGCCGTCCCCTCCGGTACCGACGATATCCATTGCACCGTCGGGCGCGGTGACGGCATTGCACTTGGCGCGCATCACGGCGGCGGCGGCGGCGTATTCCTCGACCGTTTCGCCTCGGGTACGCATGGCCATCAGTAACCCACCAATCTGGCTGGGCGTGGCTTCGCCGTCAAACAGGATACCAAAGGCTTGCTCAGCCTCGGCACGGGTCAGAGGCCGATCAGCGGCAGCTCCGATCAGCGGTTTCAGAGCGTCGCTCATGCGGGAACTTTCATCTCAGACAGGAAATTCTTGAGCAGGGCATGACCATGCTCCGAGGCGATGGATTCCGGGTGGAACTGAACGCCATGAATCGGCAATTCTTTGTGCTGCAGACCCATAATGGTGCCGTCTTCCAGTTCTGCTGTAACCTCAAGACAGTCGGGAAGAGTGTTAGGGTCAACCACCAAAGAATGATAACGGGTCGCCTCAAATGGTGAAGGCAGCCCGGCAAAAAGCCCCTTACCAGTGTGGTGCATCGTGCCCATCTTGCCATGCACAATCTCGTGGCAACGGATAACGTCGCCCCCAAAGGCCTGTCCGATGGTCTGATGCCCAAGACAGACGCCCATCAGCGGCGTTTTCGTTTCAGCCGCCGCCTCGGTCAGGGCCAGGCATATTCCAGCCTGATCCGGATCACAGGGGCCAGGGCTTAGCAGGATACCGGACGGGTTCATGGCCATGGCTTCCTGGACGTCCAAGGCATCATTCCGCCGAATGACCATCTCGGCGCCAAGTTCGCCTAAATAATGTACCAGGTTGTAGGTAAACGAGTCGTAGTTGTCGATCAGCAGCAGCATTTGGGCACTTGTCTCGGCTTGGGCATTTCGGGCTGGCGATGCAACCCCGAGCCACGGTATAATGTCGGGACATACATGCTCAGGCTTGCGCGGCAGCGTCAAGGGGACATCCCGTTCTTGGCGCTGCGGTAAGCAAATGCCGCAGCAGACGGCGAACATGTGATCGATGCAGGGCCAAGACGAGAGGCAATTGTTATGGGCGGATTTGTCGGCGGAATGATCGTGGGAACGGTTGCTGTTCTTGTGCTGGGGGCGGTGCTGTCTTTGAACATGCCTTTGACCAGCAAACCGAACGTGGCGGTTTCTGCGCCTGAACCCTCTCCGGCTGAGGTCCCGGATACCGTAGCCGACGCCACTGATACCGGGGGTGATCCCGATGTGCTGGACTTGCCACCAACCACACCCGAATCTGTCGGCGAGCAGACGGACACGCTGGCTGAATTGTCAGATGTCGAGGTTGAGCCCGATGCCCAGCCCGAAGTTAAACTGGACCCGGCGCAAGTCGATGCGCCCAGCGTTGCTCAATCAGCTCCTGTAATTGCAACCACCGTGGCCCCGGTCGCGCCACAGGCCCCGCCGCTGTCGCAGGTATCCCCAAATGCCGAAGCCTTGCCTGAAGTGTCGCTGGAGGTGCCTGAACCTCAGCCTGAACCGGCCGTCGAACAAGAGCCCGAGGTTGTGGAGGCCGAGCCGAAACCAGAACCCGAGGTTGCAGTAGAGGAACAGAAATCGGACCCTGTTGTTTCCGACAGTGCAGCACAACCGGAACCCGAGGTCGCCGCAGCCACTGATCCGGAAACTGAGGAAAACCCATTTGTCGACAGTCCAATTGCCGTAGAAGGTGATGAGGATACAGCACCGCGCAATCTGCCCCGGATCGCGTCGGTTCCGCAAATTGGCGGGGCGGACGATGCCGCCAAAATCCCGACAGTCGGAACGCGCGTCGTTCCATTGACGGAACGTGATGATGTTATTGAGGTCAGCACGACCAACGTAGCGGCCGCCGCTCCGGGCAAACCGATCGAGGCTTATGCCGCAGAATTCGAAAACCCCGAATCCAAGCCGTTGATGTCAATCATTCTGATCGACGATGAAGGTGCCTATGGGGCTGAAGCCCTGCACGATTTTCCCTATCCGCTGAGTTTCGCCGTCAGCCCGTCTGATCCGGATGCTGTTGAAAAGATGGCGCGTCACCGCGAAGCTGGGTTCGAGGTTCTCGCTCTGGCGGATCTACACGAAGCGGCCAGCGCGCAGGATGCCGAAGTATCGCTGGCCGTATGGCTCGACACGCTGCCGGAAACGGTGGGTATTCTCGAAGGCGTGGATTCGGGCATTCAAGGCAATCGCAAGCTGGCCGACCAGGTGGCCGCGATTGCTGCCGGTACTGGACGTGGTCTGATAACGCAGGACAATGGTCTGAACACTGTCCAAAAACTGGCTGCGCGTAACGGTATTCCATCAGGGGTGATTTTCCGCGACATCGACGGTGCGCGCCAGGACCCCAAGATCATGCGTCGTTTTCTGGACCAAGCCGCATTTCGTGCCGGGCAGGAGGGTACGGTTGTAATGCTGGGCCGTCTGCGCCCTGACACTATCTCGGCCTTGTTGCTGTGGGGGCTTGAAGATCGGGGTAGCCGTGTGGCGATGGCCCCAATCTCTGCCGTAATGATGCAAGAAGTTCAGTAATCTCTGAACAGGGAAAACGGCTGGCCCTGAAAGCCCGCCGTTTTTTTATGTGTTGCCCGATCCTGTGAACCGGGACGCGTCGGCAGCAGCGCGGCGGATGGCGTTTGATTTATGGACGGTTTCCATAAACTCTGCCTCGGGGTTGCTGTCAAAAACAACGCCGCCGCCCGCCTGAATATAAAGCTTGTGATCCTTCACGATGGCCGTGCGCAGAGCAATGCACATGTCCATGTCGCCGCCGGCACTGAAATAACCTACACCGCCGCCATAGATACCGCGCTTTTCAGGCTCTAACTCGTCGATGATCTCCATCGCGCGCACTTTTGGCGCGCCCGAGACGGTGCCCGCAGGCATCCCGGCAAAAAAGGCGTCCAGCGCGTCTTTGTCTTCGGCCAGTTCACCGACCACGTTCGACACGATGTGCATCACATGGCTGTAGCGTTCGATGATAAATTCTTCGGTCGGGCGTACGGTGCCAATCTTGGCCACGCGGCCGGTATCGTTGCGGCCCAGATCCAGCAACATCAAGTGTTCGGCCAGCTCTTTCTTATCGGCAAGCAGATCGACCTCGTTGGCCTTATCCTCTTCGGGCGTAGCGCCACGGGGGCGGGTGCCTGCGATGGGGCGGATCGTCACCTCGTCGCCAAAGACACGCACTAGAATTTCTGGGCTGGCACCGACCACCTGAAAGCCGCCGAAGTTGAAATAGAACATGAACGGCGATGGGTTTGTGCGCCGCAATGACCGATAGAGCGTAAAGGGCGGCAGAGGGAACTCCTGTGTCCAACGCTGAGCCGGAACCACCTGAAAGATGTCACCCGCACGGATGTATTCCTTGGCCTTTTCAACCGCTTCCATATAGCCGGATTTGGTGAAGTTCGACACCGGAGGCGCGACTTCAGAGGCATCACCCAGATCGCGAGTCTCTGCGGGCATGGCGCGTTCCAGATCGCGCACAGCGTCCATAACACGCTCAGCAGCTTGCGCATAGGCAGCCTTGGCCGATTGCCCTTCGGCGACCCAGGCGGGGGAGACGACCGTGACCTCTCCCTTTACGCCGTCTAGAACGGCAATGACCGACGGGCGCAGCATGATCGCATCGGGCAGGCCCAGCGGGTCTGGGTTCACATCCGGCAGATACTCTACCAGACGCACCATGTCATACCCAAGATAACCGAACAGCCCCGCGGCGGCTTGCGGCAGATCGTCGGGTAGCTCAATCCGGCTTTCGGCCAGCAAGGCGCGTAGGTTGTCCATCGGGTTGCCGCCCTGCGGTTCAAAAGCCTCCGTATCAAATCGGGCCGAGCGGTTCAGTTCAGACGTTTCCCCGCGACAGCGCCAGATCAGGTCAGGCTTCATCCCGATGATCGAATAGCGGCCACGCACCTCGCCACCGGTCACGGATTCCAGCATGAAGGCATCTTTCTGCGCGCCCGTCAGCTTGAGCATCAGGGACACGGGCGTATCCAGATCGGCCGCCAAACGGGTGTAAACGACCTGATTTTCGCCAGCTTCATAAGCGCGGGCGAAGCTGTCAAACTCGGGGGTCAGGGCCATATTCGGTCTCTTTAATAGCTCGACTGCACGGCATTCAGCGCGCGTTGGTCAATCACGGGACGGGCGCGGGTCTGTGCGTCGCGCACATAAGCGTCAAAGATGTTCTGCGCCAGCGCTTGATTTAGCTGTGCTTCAAGCGCGGTCTGTACTTGGCGCAGTTCATCAGTTTCCGCGGGCGGCAGCAGTTCTTCAAGACGCACGACAAACGCCGTGCCGTCGCCAGGAATAACGCGCAGTTCTCCAGGTTCCATCTCGAACACCTGACCCATGAAATCTGCCGGTACATCCTCAAGGAAAGCGGTGCGGGTCAGCGCATTTTCAACCCGGAACGGCAAGCCGGTGGCGGTGAAATCGCCGTCAGATTTCAGTTGCTCCAGAACGGAATTTGCATTTTCAGCCAACGCCTTGCCGGTTTCCACCTGCGTCCATGCGGCGGCCACACGATCACGTGCGCTTTCCAGCGGCTCGGGGCGTTGGGGCAACACCTCGTTCAAACGCAAAGCAAAGATCGAGCCGTCTTCGAGGAACGCAACTTCGGGGAAGTCGCCTTCGTTTACGGCTTCGGCAGCGGCGCGGAAACCGTCATAGGCGGCGACGCCCTCACCGCTTTCGCGGGTCCAGTCGATCTGACCCAGTTCCATCTCAGTCTCGCCGGTCAACTCTTCCAGTGTCGCACCACCGGCAAGCAGGTCGTCAATGTCTTCGGCCTGTGCTTCGATTTGACGGCGCGCGCGGTCGGCGGCCAGTTCTTCGCGCAGGGCAGGGGCGGCATCTTCGAACGGCGTGTTGTTTTCGGCCAGCGATCCGTTGATACGGAACAGCGCGGGGCCGAAGGTCGATGGCAGCGGGCCAACAACCGTGTCCAGATCGGCGGCAAAGACGGCATCAGCGGCTTCACCCAGATCTTCGCGGGTGACATCGCCAAGGTCGATATCGCTCAGCTCTAGCTGGCGATCCCGCACGAGGTTTTCGAACGTGGTGCCACCGACCTCAAGCTGCGCAATCGCATGCTGGGCATCCGCTTCGTTCGGATAGGTCAGACGTTCGACCAGACGACGCTCGGGCTGATAGAATTCCGAGGCGCGTTGATCATAGAGGCGACGCACCGCATCTTCATCGATCTCGACACTGTCCAACAGCATGTCAGGCGACAGAATCGCATAAGTCAGCTGTTTGGTGCGGGGCAGGGTGAACTGATCCTGATTCTCATCATAATAAGTCTGGATCTGCTCATCCGTGGGGGCGGCAACGGGCGCGGACAGTGCGTCAGGCCCGACTGTAGCGACGGTGAAACTGCGACGTGCGCCAACATAGTCCGTCAGCACCTGTGTCAAAAGCGAAGGCATCTCAACCCCGCTGATCACCGCGTTTTGCACGATGGTGCGCGAAGATTCCTTGCGCAGATCCGATTCGAATTCTGTATCTGTCATGCCAGCCTGTTCCAGCTGGAACTGATAGGCCTCGCGGTCAAACGAGCCATTGACGCCCTGAAAGGCCGGGATGGCGACGATTTCCTCTTGCAGGTTTTCGTCCCCAATCGAAATGCCCAATTCACCAACTTCGTTGTCCAACGCGGCCAGGGCAGTCAGGCGGGACAGGGCCAGTTGGTCCAGCCCGAATTCATGTGCCTGTGACATTTGCAAGGGCTGGCCGGTCTGGCTTTCGACCGCGCGGATTTCGCGCTGCAATTCGCGAACGTATTGGTTGATCGAAACTTCTTCGTTCCCGACCTGCGCGACGGTGCGCACGGTGCCGGTCAGACTGGTTGCGCCAAAGCCCGCAAGGCCCAGCATCAATAGGCCCATGAGAATCCAGACAAAGGTCTTCGATAGGTTTTTCATGCCTGCGGCCATGGTGCCCTCTTAATCTTGTGGCAAGGAACTGCCCTGTCGGTTGCGGCCCTGAATACGACGCGCACCGCCGGGGGGCAAGCTCAGAAGGACAGGGCTTGCAACCGTTCGAACAATTGCTGAATACCGGCGCGGTCGAGATTAGCGAATGCAATGCGCATCTGACGTTTTCCGGCGGGATCATCCGGCGGCATAAACATCGTCCCGGGCAGCAGAAGGATGCCGGCCTCAGCCACCAGACGGCGGGCCAGCTCATCCGAAGGGATATCGAACGGATGTTCGAAATAGGCGAAATAGGCGCCCAAGCCTAACAGACGCCAACCCTTGTCAGTCAGGTTCGGCAACTGCTCTTGGATAGCCGCGCGGCGATCGAGGATTTCGTCGCGCTCTCCGGCGACCCATTGCGACAGGTTCCGCATGCCCCAAAGGGCCGCGAACTGGCCGATCTGGCCGGGGCAGATCGCCACCGTATCGAGGAATTTTTCTACTTCGGACAACAGGTCAGCACCCGTTGCAATCGCGCCAACGCGATGACCGGTCAGGCGGTAGGCCTTGGAGAAGGAGTAGAGGTGAACCAGCGTCTCATCCCAGCCGGGCTGCGCGAACAGATCATGGGGCGGGCCGCTGCGGCTGTCGAAATCGCGATAGGTCTCATCGACCAACAGGCGCAGACCCTTTTCACGGGCCAGTTCGTAGAACGCGCGCACCAGATCGGCCGGGTATTCCACGCCGCCCGGGTTGTTCGGCGTCACCAGCGCGATAGCGCGGGTCTTTTCGGTGATCAAAGCGCGAGCGGCATCTGGATCAGGCAGCAGATCATCACCTGTTTTCAGGTCAACGGCATGCACCCCCGCCATATCCAACCACATTTTGTGGTTGAAGTACCATGGCGTTGGCAGGATGACCTCATCCCCTTCGTCGGTGATGGCCGAGATTGTGGCGGCAAATGCCTGGTTGCAGCCCGAGGTGATTGCGACCTGATCCGGTGCGACCTCGGCGTCATAGTGCTGACCAATTTGCGCCGCCAATTCGTTGCGTAGGTCGGGATTGCCTAGAACCGGCCCATACAGATGGGCCCGATCCTCGGTCACCGCAAATTCGGCTATGGCCTGACGCAAGGCCAAAGGCGGCGGGTCGACCGGCGCGGCCTGACTGACATTGATCAAAGGACGGTCGTCAGGGAAATTCGCGCCTTCTAGCCAGCGCCGCGCCTCCATCACCGGAGGGGCGAAGGTGGCGGCGGTGCGTGTCCGGGTCATGCGAGATCCTAGATGTTCAGGAAAAGATCAGTCGGTGCCGCGATAGGGCTCGACATATTGCAGGGCCATATCCCACGGGAAGAAGATCCACGTGTCCTGGCTGACTTCGGTGATGAACGTATCCACCATCGGGCGGCCTTTGGGCTTGGCATAAACAGTGGCAAAATGCGCCTTGGGATACATCGCGCGCACCAGTTCCAGTGTTTTGCCACTGTCGACCAGATCGTCGATGATCAGAACGCCTTCACCATCTCCCATCAGCACGGCATCAGGGGCTTTCAGCACCTCGGCTTCGCCTTGTTCTTGATGGTGATAGGACCGCACGCTGATCGTATCGACGGTGCGGATGTCCAACTCGCGGCTGACGATCATCGCGGGGGCCATGCCGCCCCGAGTGATCGCAACCACAGCGCGCCAGGCACCGTCATTCGGGCCCTGACCGTCCAGACGCCACGCCAAGGCGCGAGAGTCGCGGTGAATTTGGTCCCAACTGATGTGAAAGCCTTTTTCGTGGGGCAGGCGGTCCTTGGCGCTCATTGCGTTAACCCTTTTCAACGTCCGGGGCGTCGACGGCTTTCATGCCGACGATGTGATACCCCGAATCTACGTGCAGATTTTCGCCCGTGACGCCACTGCTGAGATCGGACAGCAGATACAGCGCCGACTTACCAACATCGTCGATGGTCACGTTGCGGCGCAGGGGCGAGTTATACTCGTTCCACTTCATGATGTAGCGGAAGTCGCCAATACCGCTGGCGGCCAGCGTCTTGATCGGACCGGCCGAGATCGAGTTCACCCGAATCCCATCTTTGCCCAGATCCTCGGCCAGGTATTTGACCGACGCTTCCAGCGCAGCCTTAGCAACACCCATGACGTTATAGTGCGGCATCACCTGCTCGGCACCATAATAGGTTAAGGTGATTGCACTGCCACCTTCGGACATCATCTTTTCCGCGCGCTGCATAACAGCGGTGAAGGAGTAGACCGACACATCCATGGTCAGCTTGAAATTCGCCCGGCTGGTGTCGACGTACCGACCGCGCAGCTCGTTCTTGTCGGAAAAACCAATCGCGTGAACCACGAAGTCCAGCTTGCCCCACTTCTGTTCCAATTCCGAGAACAGAGCATCAATCGAATCCTCGTCACCCACATCACAGGGCAGGACAATTTCACTGCCCAGCTGTGCTGCCAACGGATCGACCCTCTTTTTCAAGGCATCACCCTGATAGGAAAAGGCCAATTCGGCCCCGGCATCGGATAAAGCGCGGGCAATGCCCCATGCGATCGATTTATCATTGGCCAGTCCCATGATGAGGCCGCGTTTGCCGGCCATCAACTGATTTGACATGTTTGGTTCTCCGCCTGTCTTCGCGATTTGTTGCGTTGGTTTATGCCATTGGATGCGCTGCATCAAGGCCGCGTACTCTTGCCCGCAGCGGGTTCTCGCCCTAGGGTGGCCGATATTAGTTTCCGGGGGATGGAAATGACCGAGCGTGACGGCATCTTCGCCGGCTCCGATCCGTTTGAAATAGCGGGGCGGTGGCTGGGTGAGGCCAAAGACAGCGAACCGAATGATCCCAATGCAATAGCGTTGGCAACTGTCGATTCAGACGGCATGCCAAACGTGCGCATGGTGCTGTTGAAGGAAATCGAATCCGGAGCCTTCGTGTTTTATACCAATTACGAAAGTGCCAAGGCGGCCGAATTGGATTCGGCGGGCAAAGCAGCTTTTGTGATGCATTGGAAATCATTGAGGCGGCAAATCCGTGTTCGTGGTACAATAACCCGAGAAAGTGGGGCGCAATCCGATGAATATTATGCGTCCCGCTCGTTAAAAAGCCGTCTTGGGGCTTGGGCTTCGAAACAATCTCAGCCTCTCAGCAGTCGGTCTGCATTGATGGCAGAAGTTGCAAAGGTGACCGCAAAATTGGGGCCGAACCCACCGCGACCACCGTTTTGGGGCGGGTACAGGCTGGTGCCGACCGAGATCGAGTTTTGGGCCGATGGTGCATTCCGGTTGCACGACAGGTTCCAGTGGCGCCGGGATCAGGTAGACTCGGCTTGGGATGTACAAAGGTTGAATCCATGACGTTCGCGTATCGTGAAATGCAATACGAAGGAAACAAACGATTTTTTCAGCTTGAATTTGCGAGCCAATCCCATACACATCGGACCCTTAACGAACTATTAAATTTCGCGATAGGAATGCTGTGCCGGAAGACCTGAACAATATGTACCGCGTTCGTGGACACGTGAAATGGTTCGACCCCGCCAAGGGGTACGGGTTCGTTGTGTCTGACGAAGGCGGCCCGGATATTCTGTTGCATGTGAACGTGTTACGTAACTTTGGTCAAAGCTCGGTTGCCGATGGTGCAGGGATTGAGATCATGACACATCGCACCGACCGCGGCGTTCAGGCGGTTGAAGTGATCAGTGTAGATCCACCTGCCCGGGCCGACTCGATGCTGCTGGCGGATTTCGCCGAGCTTGATCCGGTTGTAATCGCCGAAGCTCCGCTGGAGGCGGCGCGGGTGAAATGGTTCGACAAGGGCAAGGGCTTTGGTTTTGCCAATGTTTTTGGCCGGGACGAGGACGTGTTCCTGCATATCGAAGTTCTGCGCCGATCAGGTTTGGCCGATCTGCAACCAGGTGAGGCGCTAGCGATGCGTGTCATCAGTGGCAAACGCGGACGCATGGCGGCTCAGGTCCTGGCCTGGGAAGCGGCACTGGACGAATAATACCAGATGATCAGACTGTTAACGGTTCTTGCAAGTGTGACAATGCTGTGGGCCGGTGACGTGCTGGCTGCGTGCCAGGTGGATCGTGTCGGGCTGCGGAACGACAAAACTCAGGTCAGTTTCAACGTCGAGCTTGCAATCAGTCCGCAGGATAGGGCGCGTGGATTGATGTTTCGCGAGTCGCTGCCGCAGCGGTCTGGAATGCTGTTCGTCTTCGATCCGCCGCAGCCAGTCGCTTTTTGGATGAGAAACACGCTGATTCCCTTGGACATCATTTTTCTGGATCGAACAGGCGCTGTTGTTCATGTGCATGAGAACGCGATTCCCGGGGATGAATCGCTGATCGAAGGCGGAGATTCAGTCTATGCCGTCCTGGAAATTAACGCTGGATTGGCGGCGCGTTACCTGATCACCCCAGGAACACAGATGCAGCACGAAATTTTTTCGCAAGGTCCTGCAATTTGGCCCTGTTAGGGCTTTTCAAATCAGAATGGCAACGTTAGGAAGGCGCACGGTCCGGGGCGTGGCGCAGTCTGGTAGCGCACCTGTTTTGGGTACAGGGGGTCGTAGGTTCGAATCCTGCCGCCCCGACCACTTCTTCCTCTTATGTTGGTGAACCACCCATTTTCTGGAACAGCGCACCCAACGCTTGATCCAGTGCTTTGCTTTCTACGGGAACTTTGACGGCCGGGCCCTGTTTTTGTGGCACGTTAAAATACAATTCAGCATCCACGCGATACCCGGTAGTGTTCTTGGTCGACGTCATGCGCATGACGCTTTTGGGCAGGTCCTGCGGGTAGCCATCATAATTGAGAATCAGAAACGCGGTGGTGTCCGGAGGAAGAAACTCCTGGCACTCAAACACCCGATTCCCCACTTTCTCGAATTTTTCTCCTGGTCCGGCGCACTGAGTCTCAAAGGTGTCAAACAGCCGTTCGGGATATGTTTCAAACTGCGCGCTGCGGGTCGGAGGGGGCATATCTTGTGGTGTGCAGGCCACGATAAGGGCCATTGCGGGCAGAAATCGAAATGCGGTCATCCACTCTGACACTCTCGATTTTCTATTCTGCACGTTATGCCTCCTGTCCGGCCGCGCGACCGGTGGTGTTGTGATTCTCATTCAGCCTAGCCACCTTACAGCGGGATTATCAAATGCCGGTAACTCTGCTGATAAAAACAGTTAATCCTGTTGCGCGATTTTCAAGTACAGTGCTTTGCCCCGTGGATGAACCTGTGGAGGAATCGGAATCCAACGCCCGCGGACCCTTTGGAACCGTTTGGTCAACAAAAAAGATTTCAAAAATGAATGAAAATGGCGTTGACGATCTATGGGCGAATACGCCAAGTTGTATGGGCCGAAAGACATGCCACTAAATCTGGTAGCATAACCAGGGTAAGGCATAGGGCGAGGGTCGGAAAGCACATCTATTAAACGTGCAACCGTATAAGCGGTTTCGCGCTGTTAAAGACAGCGACCGGTCATTTGCGCCCAATTTTCAGGCATGGCGTGCGGATCGCTGAAATGCATCTGACGCGAACGGACAAGTTGATTGAATCTAGGGCTGCGGACATGAAGATTGACAGGAAATTCACCAAATCGGGGCAAGATGCATACGCGGAACTGGATTTTGTCTCTGCGACATCTGAGATACGGAATCCGGATGGCACCATTGTATTCCGACTGGAAGAAATCGAAATTCCCGCAAAGTGGAGCCAGGTCGCCAGTGATGTCATCGCCCAGAAATATTTCCGCAAGGCCGGCGTTCCGTCCGCTCTGAAAAAGGTCAAGGAAAAGGACGTTCCCGAATTCCTGTGGCGCTCGGTTCCTGCAGAAGGTGCTGAATTCGGCGGCGAAACCTCGTCAAAGCAGGTGTTCGACCGATTGGCGGGGGCTTGGGCGTATTGGGGTTGGAAGGGTGGCTATTTCTCGACCGAGGACGATGCGCGCGCTTACTTTGACGAGATGCGTTACATGCTGGCGACTCAGCGCGCCGCGCCGAACAGCCCGCAGTGGTTCAATACCGGTCTGCACTGGGCGTATGGAATCGACGGTCCGGCGCAGGGACACCACTATGTCGACTACAAAACCGGCAAACTGACAAAATCGAAATCTGCTTATGAACATCCGCAACCGCACGCGTGCTTCATCCAGTCTGTCGACGATGATCTGGTGAACGAAGGCGGCATCATGGATCTTTGGGTGCGCGAGGCGCGCCTGTTCAAATACGGCTCGGGCACCGGGACCAACTTCAGCCATCTGCGCGCAGAAGGCGAGGCGCTGTCGGGTGGCGGCAAATCCTCGGGGCTTATGGGCTTTCTCAAGATCGGCGACCGCGCCGCTGGCGCGATCAAATCAGGCGGAACAACCCGTCGAGCAGCAAAGATGGTAATCGTCGATGCTGATCACCCTGACATCGAGAAATTCATCGAGTGGAAGGTGATCGAAGAGCAGAAGGTGGCCTCGATCGTTGCCGGATCGAAGATGCACGAGAAGATGCTGAACGGCATTTTCGAGGCCATCCGCAGCTGGGACGGTGCGCAGGACGATGCGTATGATCTCAACAAGAATGATGGTCTTAAGAAGGCGGTTCGCGAGGCAAAAAAGGTTGCGATCCCCGAGACTTACATCAAGCGCGTGCTGGACTATGCCAAGCAGGGTCACGACAGCATCGAATTCCCGACCTACGATACAGACTGGGATTCGGAAGCTTACAGCTCGGTTTCGGGTCAGAACTCGAACAACTCGATCCGTGTGACCAACGCATTCCTGACTGCAGTTGAAAAAGATGCCGATTGGGAGTTGATCAATCGCACCGATGGCAAGGTCTCCAAGACCGTTAAGGCGCGTGATTTGTGGGAAAAGGTTGGCCACGCCGCGTGGGCTTGCGCTGATCCGGGCATTCAGTTCCACGACACCGTCAACGAATGGCACACATGCCCGGCGGACGGAGAGATTCGCGGCTCGAACCCTTGCTCAGAGTACATGTTCCTCGATGACACGGCCTGTAACCTGGCGTCGATGAACCTGCTGACGTTCCTCAAGGACGGTGAATTCCAAGCGGCAGACTATATGCATGCCTCACGTCTGTGGACACTGACGCTGGAAGTCTCGGTGACGATGGCGCAATTCCCGTCGAAGGAAATCGCGCAGCTGTCCTATGACTTCCGCACCTTAGGTCTGGGATATGCCAATATCGGTGGCCTGCTGATGAACATGGGCTACAGCTATGACTCGGATGAGGGGCGTTCGATCTGCGGCGCGCTGACGGCGATCATGACCGGAGTGGCTTATGCAACCTCGGCCGAGATTGCCGGTGAGCTTGGACCTTTCAAGGGTTATAAGCGCAACGCTGACCACATGCTGCGCGTCATCCGTAACCACCGCCGTGCTGCACAAGGCGTGACCGATGGTTATGAGAAACTGGCCGTCAAGCCGGTGCCACTGGACCATGGTAACTGCCCGGACAAGCGTCTGATCGATCTGGCCATGTCGGCCTGGGATGAGGCGCTGAGCCTCGGCGAGAAGAATGGTTATCGCAACGCGCAAGCCACGGTGATTGCGCCGACCGGCACCATCGGTCTGGTTATGGATTGTGACACCACCGGGATCGAGCCTGACTTTGCGCTGGTAAAGTTCAAGAAGCTGGCCGGTGGCGGTTATTTCAAGATCATCAACCGCTCGGTGCCGTCGGCCCTGGAAAAACTGGGTTATTCTTCGTCACAGATCGAAGAGATCGTCGGTTACGCGGTCGGACACGGCACTATCGGCAACGCGCCGGGGATCAACCACACCTCGCTGACCGGTCACGGCTTTGGTCCGAACGAGTTGGCAAAAGTAGACGCTGCGCTGGAAAGCGCTTTTGACATCCGGTTCGTGTTCAACCAGTGGACGCTGGGTGAGGACTTCTGCACCGGCGTTCTGGGCATCCCGGCCACTAAGCTGAATGACCCGACATTCGATTTGCTGCGTCATCTGGGCTTTACCAAGACGGATATCGACGCGGCGAACGACCATGTCTGCGGAACCATGACGCTGGAAGGCGCGCCGCATCTGAAGGAAGAACATTATTCGATCTTCGACTGCGCCAACCCGTGCGGCAAGAAAGGCAAGCGTTTCCTTGGGGTTGATAGCCACATCACCATGATGGCAGCAGCGCAAAGCTTCATCTCGGGAGCGATCAGTAAAACGATCAACATGCCGAATGACGCAACCATCGAAGATTGCCAAAAGGCTTATGAGCTTAGCTGGTCGCTGGGTGTGAAGGCCAACGCGCTGTACCGTGACGGCTCGAAACTGTCGCAACCGCTGGCAGCGGCGCTGGTCGAGGACGATGACGAGGCGGCGGAAGTGCTGGAAAGCGGCTCGGCGCAGGAAAAGGCCGTCGTTCTGGCCGAAAAGGTGATCGAGAAGGTTGTGGTCAAGGAAATCATCCGCAGCCACCGCGAGAAACTGCCGCATCGCCGCAAGGGTTATACCCAAAAAGCGATCGTTGGCGGCCACAAGGTCTATCTGCGAACCGGTGAATTCGAAGACGGCAAGTTGGGCGAGATCTTCATCGACATGCACAAGGAAGGCGCTGGCTTCCGGGCGATGATGAACAACTTTGCCATCGCTGTCTCGGTTGGCCTGCAATATGGCGTGCCGCTGGAAGAGTTCGTCGATGCGTTTACCTTCACCAAGTTCGAACCGGCGGGGATGGTGCAGGGCAACGACTCGATCAAGAATGCGACGTCGATTCTGGATTACATCTTCCGCGAATTGGCCGTGTCTTATCTGGACCGTACCGATCTGGCCCATGTGAAACCCGAAGGTGCAACCTTCGATGATCTAGGCCGGGGCGAGGAAGAGGGCGTCTCAAACGTTTCTGAAATCAGTGAAAGTGCAGCGACTAAATCATTGGAAGTGCTGAAACAAATTAGCTCAACAGGGTATCTTCGCAAGCGTCTGCCGCAGGATCTTGTCGTCTTTAACGGCGGTCAGGCCGAGGTGAACGGCATGGCGGAAACCGCCGCATCGTTCGAGGCTCCGGTCGCGGAAACAGCGGTTGCCACAGGCATGGATGCTCGCACTAAAGCCAAGATGCAGGGCTACGAAGGAGACCCGTGCGGCGAATGTGGAAACTATACGCTGGTGCGCAACGGCACCTGCATGAAATGCAACACCTGCGGCGGGACCAGCGGGTGTAGCTAAGGCAAACACCCCGCCAGGCGGGGTGTAGGGACCTGAATTTCCCCTCGGATATTCGGTCCCGACGAATACGGGGCAAGGCATAGCCTGAGACTTACCACTAGGCGTCTTGCTCCACTCGGTCGACATGCCCGTGTCGGCCGGGAACAGGGTGGGGCGGAATATTTGCTCTTTCCCACTCTTTCACGGGGCGGGTGCGCTCGTCCCATGCGCAGTCCAGGCCGCAGGCAAAAAAACACCGGGCGGTCAACGAAATGAGCCTGGAAGGCGAAACTGACAGGGGGCTTCGGCCCCCTTTCTTTTTTCCACCCGTGATTGGGAAATTAGGCAGGGTTCTGCCGGATTGTGCATTCCTCATCGGGCAAGACCCGCCGAGACGTGATGGGGGAATTTTGCCCAGCGGCTCGCCGCAGACGCGACTCGGAAAAACACGCAAAGATTGGCGCGAAAGTGGCTTAGTCCCGCAATGCGGGTGACAGCAGCCCGGCGTGCGGTGTTTGTAGGGCTTGTCCGGACGCAAACATGCAAAAAACTCAATCAGGAGGCATCACAATGAAACCGAAAACTCTGGCCGCTATTTCCGCCCTTGCCCTTGGACTGCCGACGCTGGCCGTTGCGCAATCCTCGGCAGATGCAAATGGAGACGGCGTTTTGACCATCGAAGAAGTACAGGCGGTTCTGCCTGAAGTGGACACGGATGGTTTCTCGGCAATGGATGCCAACGGCGACGGCGCGCTGGATGAGGCCGAGATTGCCGTGGCACAGGAAGCAGGATTGCTGCCGCCCACCGACGGCTAACGCATTAAAGAAAGAAAGCGGCCAGAAGATTTCTGGCCGCTTTTCAGTGCCTTATTGGGGAAGGTGAATATTGAACTTGGCCCGAAGTTCAGCGTCCAACAGCGGATCAAAGCGCGCCGGAGACGGCATCGACAAGATCTCTTCCTTCCGTTTGATCGCCTTTTCGATCAGATCAGGTTTGCCAAGCTCGGCCCATTCCTTGGGTGAGGTGCGGTCGCCGAAAACGGGATAGACATAGTCCGCTTGCATCCGGCTGAGCGTAGCATCCGTGCCCAGATAGTGGCCCGGCCCGCCAATGCAGACCTCGGCGATTTGGTCCAAGGCCAAGGTTTCGTCGGTCACTTCGATCCCGCGCACGCAGCGTTGCGCCTGACCGATCAGGTCGTCGCTGAGGATCAGGCTCTCATGGCAAAAGCCCAGCAACGAGGCATGCATGCCCGCCGCTTCGTATACCATGTTCAAACCTGACAGGCCCGCCATGACGTTGGAACACATCTGCTCCCACCCGGCCTGCATATCGGGCAGCTTCGAATCTGACGCCCCAGCTGCAGCACCACCCGGCAGGTCATAAAACCGATGCATTTGCGCGCAGCCGGCCGTCAGCAGGGCCTGTTCGCCCGAACCGATGGACATCGCGCCTGTGCGCAGGTCCAAACCAAACGGCCAAGTGCCAAAAACCGCTGGCGCGCCGGGGCTTACGGCATTTACGTAAACCAGACCGGCCAGACATTCCGCAGTGGCTTGTGTGATCGCACCGGCAATGGTCGAGGGCGCAGTCGCACCAGCCATCCCGGCAGACAACAGCAGAACCGGCATCCCGGCCTTGATGCACTCTTCCATCACTTCGCAACTTTCGGTCGCGAATTTCATCGGGGGCACGACAAAACAGTTCGAATTCGACACGAAGGGCCGCTCACGATACTTGTCCTCACCGCCAGCGATCATGTGGAGCATTTCCACCGCGGGGGCAACGTGGCTGGGTTCGGTGAAAGATGTGCCGATATGTTTGAAACTGCCTGAACAGGCCGCATAGATGGTGTTCAGGTCCATTTCCAGATTGTCGACAATGTCTCGGCAAACCATGGGGCGCTGGACAAAGTGGATGTTTTCAAGCTGCTCACAGATGCGTGCCGCATCGTGCAGGTCCTGAACGGTCGAGTCGCGGTATTCCCGCCCATGTACATCCACCATGCTGACGGCAGCACCGGCGGTGCCGTAGTGAACCTTGGTGCCTGACAACTCCAGATCAGTCTTTCCATCGCGGCTGTACAGGGTGACCGATCGGTTGGCCTTGGCAATCGTGTCTTCCACCAAGGCGCGCGGAAACCGGATGCGGTCATCGTCACCCAGGATGCACCCGGCGCCGACCAGATAGTCGATGCCGCTTGGCGGGGCATCCGCCAGACCGATGGTTTCCAATGCGGTCAAGGCGGCTTCGTGGATGCGCTCGATTTGGGCTTGGGTCAGCACATTGAGAGTGCCACCTTCCATGCCGGCCCGGACAGGGCGCAGATGCTCAGGCAGGGCAGTGGCACGGGCGGCACGACGCGCGGCGCGCCCGCCGGTACGGGAAGAGGTGCGGGATTGATCGTTCATGATTCGGATTCCGGTCGTTAAGGGGGGTGTCAGAGTCGTTGTTTCAAACCTCTGATGGCCGCCCACGCGCCGCACGACCTCGATCCGCACCGATGGTGCGGCTGACCAGTCGAATCTTCCAAACGTCGTCTTGCATGCAGGTCCTCACCTTGTGAAACGAAGTATTCAGATGTGTCCCGTCACAATCTGTTCTGTTTGCGACCTGGGGGTCTAAAAGCGAAGTATACATGAAGATGTCACACTCTTCTTTTGTCTGCTCAAGTTTCTTTCTTGGGCAGACAAAAATCTGTTATAGTTCCTTCACTTATTTAAGAGTGGTTCGTGATCTCAATTGAATTTTAATGATCACGTACCAAGTTTTTGAGTTAATATGACATAAACGACCGTCGCTGCGGCGAAAGGTTTGTAGGAGAGATTAATGAAAGCCCTAAAGGCCCTCATTCTCACTTTATTGGCGTCACTTGCGACCCCGGTATTGGCTGAGGATTGGACCGGGGCTTATGCAGGCTTCAGCTTTGGATATGCAGATGCCGATGGTCCGAACGGCTCCAGCGGTGATGATCTGACCTTTGGGCCGCATATTGGCTATGACCGTGACTTCGGGAATTTCGTTCTGGGCGGTGAACTTGAATACAACAGCCTGTCTCTGGACCTGGGTCAGAGCGAGGGTTCCCTGGACAGCATGACCCGCCTGAAGCTGCGCGGCGGCTATGATTTCGGACCGGCCTTGGGCTATGTCGTGATCGGTGCGTCGCGGGTCGATAGCTCGGTCGATAACGATACCGCTGCTGTGTATGGAATTGGCGTGGCCTATCCCATAGGCGACCGCTTTGTCATCAGCGGCGAGGCGTTGCGGCAGGAGTTCGACGATGTCACCCGATCGGATGGCACGTTGGATTCGAATGTCTTTAACCTGCGAACCTCATTCCGATTCTGACGCCCGTTAGCTGACCGCGGCGTGACGACCGACCATTTCCGTCGCAAATTCGCAAATCGTCGACAAAGCGGACCCGAACCGTTCGTCATCAATGGTCATGGCCACGCGGATATGACCGGCGGCCGCCGACCCAAAACTCTCACCCGGCATCACAGCAATGGCGTGCGTATCCAGCAAGGCGTTGGCGAATGCTTCTCCGCTGAGGCCTGTGGCGCGGATATCCAGCATCAGGTACATGGCCCCCTGCGCTGGAACCAGCCCGACAGTGTTCTGAGCGCTCAGAATACCCACGGCGAGTGTGCGCCGCCTGCGGAAGGGCGCGGCGATTTGTTCTTCCAGCGCGTTACCTGCGTTCAGGGCGAAACTGGCGGCGTCCTGAATAAACCCGGGAACGCCATAGGTTGTGTGCGTGGCAAGGTTGATCAGATGCGCGATTACATCCTCAGGCCCAACAACCCATCCACAGCGCGAACCTGTCATGGCGTGCGACTTGGACATCGACCCAACCACCAGCGTACGTTTGGTCATCTCGGGCAGAGTGCGCGGGGAAATATGTGAGCCTTCCCAGACTTGTGTATCATAAACCTCATCCGAAATCAGCCAGAGGTCCCGCTTGCGGCAGACCTCGGCGATCCCTTCAAGCGTTTGACGGGAATAGACGACTCCGGTTGGGTTGTTTGGTGTGTTTATCAGCAGGGATACCGCGCCATCCGTGACCGCGTCGATCTGCTCGGCACGCGGTTGAAATGCGTCTTCGGCGGTTGTCTGGATCGCCCGTGCTTCAGCTCCTACGCCGCGGATCGTGCCTGGATAGGTGGCGTAATACGGATCCAGATACAAACCAACATCGCCCGGATCACAAACCGCAACATGGGCCGCGAACAAGGCTGACTGGCCGCCAGGCGTGATCAACACGTTGTGGCGGGTGGTGGGAATTCCCGTGCGCGCTTGCAACCGGGCGGCCACGGTATCGCGCAACAAATCCGTGCCGGGCACCATCGCGTATCCGGTGTGACCCTGCCTTGCCGACAGGTCCATGGCTTCCAGAATCGATGGGTCGGTGCGGACGTCATGTTCACCAATGGTCAGTTCGGTCACGGCATAGCCGTCGCTGATCATTCGACGGGCACGATAGAACACGTCCCAACCGTCACTGCCGCCGCCGGTCAGATGAGTAATACGCTGCGACAATTTCATGACCCGCCTCCGTCTGGTGTTCTGCGCCGAAAGGGCCAGAGCCGTTGCCGAATGTCAATCGGCGAAACAGATGAATGGAACTCAAGGCTTGGCGAAGGGCGGTCGCCGTGATACTGGGACAATATGAACCCGATGACCTGCATCATTATTTGCTGCATTACCTGCTGATACTTCAAGCGGGCCGGTTTCTTTCGTTTTCATCCCTGAGACAAGTTGCTAAGCCCGCGTTAACGCGACTAGCCACGCTGTCTTTAGGAGCCAACCGATGACGACGATCAAACTGCACAACACCCGGACGCGGACGAAAGAGGATTTCGTACCGATCAGCGCCGACAATGTGCGGATGTATGTCTGTGGGCCCACCGTTTACGACCGCGCCCATCTGGGTAATGCGCGGCCCGTAGTGGTGTTTGACGTCCTCTACCGGTTGTTGCGGCACACCTATGGCGCGGATCATGTGACTTATGTGCGCAATTTCACCGACGTGGATGACAAGATCAACGCGACCGCGCTGGCGCGGCAACAGGCGGGGGCCGAAGGCACGCTGGAGCAGCTGGTTCAGGAACGCTCGAATGAGACCATCGGTTGGTATCTGCACGATATGGGCGCGCTTGGGGCGCTAGAGCCCAATGAGATGCCGCGCGCTACGCAATACATTGCGCAGATGATCGCGATGATCGAAGCCCTAATCGCCAAGGGCCATGCTTACGCGGCCGAGGGCCATGTTCTGTTTGCCGTGGACAGCTGGAAAGAGCATTACGGCGAATTGTCGGGCCGGTCTGTCGACGACATGATCGCGGGCGCTCGGGTTGAGGTTGCGCCTTACAAGAAAAACCCGATGGATTTTGTGCTGTGGAAACCCTCGACCGATGAATTGCCGGGGTGGGACTCCCCTTGGGGCCGAGGGCGTCCGGGCTGGCACATCGAATGCTCGGCCATGAGTTACGAACTGCTGGGCGAGAGTTTTGACATCCATGGCGGTGGCAATGACTTGATGTTCCCGCATCATGAGAATGAGATTGCACAGAGCAAGTGTGCCCATCCGCATGGTGAGTTCGCAAAGGTCTGGCTGCACAATGAGATGCTGCAGGTGGAAGGCAAGAAGATGTCCAAATCTTTGGGTAATTTCTTCACCGTGCATGATTTGCTGGAGCAAGGCGTGCCGGGTGAGGTGATCCGGTTTGTCTTCCTGCAGACCCATTATCGCAAGCCAATGGATTGGACCGAGAAGAAGGCGCGTGAGGCTGAGGCAACGCTGCGCAAGTGGCGGGCGCAGACAGCGGGCTTCGAGCCCGCAGCCAACGCGGCACCCGCAGTTATCGCAGCGCTGAGTGACGACCTGAACACCGCGGGCGCTTTGGCTGAACTCTACCGCCTGGCTGCGGATGGGAATGCTGCAGGCTTGTTGGCCAGCGCGCAATTGCTGGGTCTCTTGATCCCAGAGATGGGGGAGTGGGCGGATACCACATCGGCGGATTTGTCTTTACATGCGGACCGGTTGGCAGACGCGCGAGCCATTGCGATGCAAAGCAAGGATTTCTCGGAAGTGGATCGTCTGAAAGCCGCCTATTTGGCCGCTGGGTTGGAAGTTCGTATGAGCAAAGATGGGGTTGAACTGGTGCCTGGTGCCGGATTTGACGCAGCCAAGCTGGAGGAGGTGTGATGACCAAGGAACGCCTCTATCTCTACGACACCACCCTGCGCGATGGGCAGCAGACTCAGGGCGTGCAATTTTCGACCTCTGAGAAGGTGCAGATCGCGCAGGCGCTGGACGCGTTGGGGGTCGACTATATCGAAGGCGGCTGGCCGGGCGCGAACCCAACCGATAGCGCGTTTTTCGATGTTGCGCCCAAGACCTCGGCCCGTCTGACCGCGTTTGGCATGACCAAACGAGCAGGGCGGTCGGCCGAGAATGACGATGTTCTGGCCGCTGTAATGAACGCGGGCACGCAGACGGTCTGTCTGGTTGGCAAATCGCATGATTACCATGTGACGCACGCGCTGGGTATCTCGCTGGAGGAGAATGTCGAGAACGTCCGTGCCTCGGTTACGCATATCGTGGCGCAGGGGCGTGAGGCGCTGTTCGATGCTGAGCATTTTTTTGACGGGTACAAGGACAACCCCGGCTATGCGGTTCAGGTATGCCGGGCGGCGTTGGACGCTGGTGCGCGCTGGGTTGTGTTGTGCGACACCAATGGCGGCGCACTGCCCGCCGAGGTGACGCGGATCGTAACCGAAGTGATTGCCGCCGGGTTGCCCGGTGACCGCTTGGGCATTCACACCCACAACGATACCGAGAATGCGGTGGCTTGCTCTCTGGCCGCTGTCGATGCGGGCGCGCGGCAGATACAAGGCACGCTGAACGGGTTGGGTGAGCGATGCGGCAATGCGAACCTGACCGCTCTGATCCCGACTTTGCTGTTAAAGGAGCCCTATGCGTCAGGTTTTGATATTGGTGTCAGCGAACAGGCCTTGGCCGGCTTGACGCGGGTCAGCCGGATGCTGGATGATATCCTGAACCGGGTGCCCAGCAAGCAATCGGCCTATGTCGGCGCCTCGGCATTTGCGCACAAGGCGGGGCTGCACGCCAGCGCGATCCTCAAGGACCCGTCGACTTATGAACATGTCGACCCGGCCTCGGTCGGGAATGCGCGGATCATCCCGATGTCGAACCAGGCGGGGCAGTCGAACCTGCGCAAACGCCTGACCGAGGCCGGTCTGTCCGTGGAAAAAGACAACCCGGCGCTGGGGCGCATTCTGGATCGGATCAAGCAGCGCGAGGCCGAGGGGTATTCCTATGACACCGCGCAGGCCAGTTTTGAGCTGCTGGCGCGTGATGAGTTGGGGCAACTGCCCGAGTTCTTTGAGGTCAAGCGCTATAAGGTTACCGTTGAGCGGCGCAAGAATAAGTATAACAAGATGGTCAGCCTGTCCGAGGCCGTCGTTGTGGTGAAAGTCGACGGGGAAAAGAAACTGTCAGTTAGCGAGTCTCTGGACGAGGACGGCAGTGACCGGGGGCCGGTGAACGCGTTGGCCAAAGCACTGGCGAAGGATCTGGGGCAGTATTCGCAGATATTGGCTGATATGCGTCTGGTCGACTTCAAGGTACGCATCACTCAGGGCGGCACCGAGGCTGTAACTCGCGTCATTATCGACAGTGAAGACGGGCAGGGGCGGCGTTGGTCGACCGTGGGCGTAAGCGCGAACATAGTCGATGCCTCGTTCGAGGCGCTGTTGGACGCGATTCAGTGGAAACTGGTGCGCGATTGCGGGTCGCAGACAGCGGTGGCCGAGTGAGCGTTGATTTTAACGATGACGTTAAGGCCTGCGCAGCGTTGGTGCATCGCGCTGATCCTGATCGGTTCATGGCGGTGATGGCCGCACCCGTTGCGGTACGGCCTAAACTGTTCCCGCTTTATGCGTTGAATGTCGAGGTTGCACGGGCCCCTTGGGTTACGCAAGAAACGATGATCGCCGAGATGCGCCTGCAATGGTGGCGCGATGCGCTGCAAGAGATTGCCGAAGGCAAAGCGGTGCGTCGGCATGAGGTCGTGACGCCTCTGTCCCAGGTTCTGTCACCCGATCTGGCCGCCATGTTGGATGAGTATGTGGCCGTAAGGCGTTGGGATATTTACCGTGATCCGTTTGAGGACGAGGGCCATTTCGACGCCTATATCAACCAAAGCACCGGATCCTTGATGGTTGCGGCTGCGCAGGCTTTGGGGGAAGCCGATGAAGCTGTACTGCGTGATTTCGGCTATGGCGTAGGGGTGGCGAATTGGTTTCGGGCGATCCCTGATCTTGAGGCGCGTGGTCGTATTCCTTTGCTTGACGGCACGCCTGAAGGCGTACGGGCGTTGGCGCAAAAAGCCTTGGGCAGGCTTCAGCGCGCACGGTCAAACGGTGCAGGTATCTCGGCTGATGCCCGCCCCGCGCTTTGTGCCGGATGGCAGGCGGAATGGGTTTTGCGACAGGTCGTGGCGCGCCCGAACCGTGTTGCGGCTGGGGATCTGGCCCAGGGTGAAATTCGCCGCAGAGCGTCCTTGATGTGGTCCGTCGCCAGCGGGCGCTGGTAGGTGTCAGACCGTTTCCGGTTCAGAGGGTTTCAGAACCAACCACAGCAGCGCACCGCCTGCCAGTGTCAACAGCGGGATCATGGCTAGGTTCACGGCGGTCCATCCCTCGACTGGTGACCCGCCCGAGCAGTTCATCAACCCGCCCGAAGCGAGCGATGCAAGCGTCACGCCGCCAAACACCAGCAGGTCGTTCAGCCCCTGCATCCGTCCGCGTTCGTTCACGTCGTGCGACGCGGCCAACATGGTGGTAGCCCCGATAAAGCCAAAGTTCCAGCCAATGCCCAGCAGGATCAAAGCGACGAAGAAATTGCCCAGCTCGACCCCTTGCAGCGCGACCACCCCGGCCCCAGCCAGAATGGCAAGGCCAAGGGCCACGATCTTTTCCACTCCGAAACGCGCGATCAATTGGCCAGTGAAAAAGCTAGGCACATACATCGCCAGAACATGGGTGGTAACGACATCGGCGGCGTCATTGGCGCTGAAACCGCAGCCCACAACCGCAAGTGGGGTTGAGGTCATAACAAGGTTCATCAATGCGTAAGACACCATTGCGCAGATGATTGCCACGGCGATGCGCGGAGTCTTCAGCATTTCAAGCCGGGTCCGTCCTGTGGGGGCATCTTCCCCGGGCTTTTCGGGCGTCGGGATATCGAGGAAGAAAAACAGCCCCGAGCCAAAGACGTTCATCGCGATCACGGCCAGATAAGTGCCAAAGAACGGAATTACATAGGCAGTCGAGGTCAATTTGACGATCTGCGGACCGATGATGGCCGCCGCCAACCCTCCTGCCATGACATAGGAAATGGCCTTGGGTCGAAATGCGTCAGACGCGGTATCAGCTGCTGCAAAGCGGTAGAAACCGTGCGCGCTCATGTAGATACCGGTCAGCAGGCTTCCCAAGAGGAAGATTGGGAACGAGCCCAAAAATAGACCGTACGCGCCGACCGCGCCGCCGCAGGCCCCCGCCGTGGCGCCGACCAGAAACCCCGCGCGGCGCCCCCAGCGTTGCATGATCGCGGAAATTGGTGTGGCTGCCAGCATCGACCCCAGAACGATCAGCGAAATGGGTAAGGTTGCAAGGCAGGGGTTGGATGCCAGCGATTGCCCCGCCAACCCGCCGACAATGAAGATCATCGGCATCTGCGCGCCCAGCACCGCTTGTGCCGTCACCAATACGGCGACGTTGCGTTTGGCCTGGCTGTTGTCCGGGGTTGAAGCAGTCAGTGTCATGCGCTCATGGGTATCTTTGAAAAGTCAGTCATACAAGCGGGTTGCATCTGCGACAAAGCAACCTACCGTGAGCGCACCACAAATCAGCCGGAGAACCCATGTCTGTTGGACGCATTATCGAAACACCTGATTGTGTTGCAGAAGGGGCCGAATGGCTGGCCGGTGCCTGCCCGCGCATGGCTTGGGCGATGGAACAGACGGGGCCTTTACCATTGCGTCGTCGACCGGACGGGTTTGCCCAGCTTCTGAGCGCTATCGTCAGTCAGCAGGTCAGCGTGGCCTCGGCCAGAGCGATCTGGAAACGCATGCAGGATGCCAAGCTGACCGGCCCGCGTAAGATCATGTGGGCCACCGATGATGATCTGAGGGCTGTCGGGCTAAGCCGTCAAAAGATTCGCTACGCCCGCGCGCTGGCCGAGGCACGTATTGATTACAAGACACTACGCGACGCTTCTAACGCAGACGTCATCGCGACTTTGACCGAGGTGCCGGGGATCGGTGTCTGGACTGCCGAAATATACGCGATGTTCTCACTGGGTCGCGCCGATGTGATCGCGCCGGGTGATCTGGCGCTGCAAGAGGCGGCGCGCATCCTCTATGACCTGCCCAAACGTCCCGCGGACAAAGAACTGCGCCAAATGGCCGAAGCTTGGTCGCCTTGGCGGTCGGTTGCGGCGCGTGTGTTGTGGGCCTATTACCGGGTGGCCAAAGAACGAGAAGGGATCAGATGACACGGGTTTTGAATGCGCTCCGAAAAGAGCCGGTTTCGGGCGATAAACGCTCGGTGGTGGTGTTCGTGCATGGCTATGGCGCCAATGGGGCCGACCTGCTGGGGTTGGCCGATCCGTTGGGCGAACACTTGCCTGACACGCTGTTTGTCGCCCCCGACGCGCCCGAGCAGATCCCCGGAATGCCCAATGGGTTTCAGTGGTTTCCGATCCCATGGATTGACGGCTCGTCCGAGGAAGAGGCCCGACGTGGAATGGAAATGGCGGTTGAGGATTTCAATGCATTCCTCGATGCGCTGATGGTGGACGAGGATGTTTTGCCGGAACAGGTTGTTCTGTTCGGGTTTTCCCAGGGCACGATGATGAGCCTGCATGTCGCCCCGCGTCGCGAAGACCCGGTGGCCGGGATCGTTGCCTTTTCGGGACGGTTACTGGAGCCCGATCTGCTGCCCGACGAGACGGTCAGCCGGATGCCGATTCTGCTGGTTCATGGCGATGTCGATGATGTGGTGCCGCCGCAATCCTTGCCCGCTGCCGCAGAAGCGCTGCAAGAGGCCGGTTTCAAAGAGGTTTACGCGCATGTGATGAAGGGTACTGGCCACGGAATTGCGCCGGACGGCCTGAGCGTCGCGCTGGCCTTCATGCGAGACAAGCTGAGCCTGTAGGGATGATCGCGGTCCGCCCCATGATGCCAGAGGATGTGGCCACAGCCTGCCGCATCCTCAATGAGATCATCGCAATCGGGGGCAGTACCGCGTTTGAAATTCCATTCTCTGACGCGTTGTTCGTTCAAAGCTACCTGGAGGGCGCTGACAAAATCTGCACCCACGTCGCGTTGGACGATCAAGGGGAGGTGGCTGGCTTTCAGTGGCTGGGAATGCACGACACGTTGCCACAGGATTGCGCCGATATCGCGACCTTCACCAGACGTCAGCCTGCGCTGAAAGGGGCAGGCCAGGCCTTGTTCGGGGAAACATCGAAATTCGCGGTGGCAATGGGGTTTACTGCGATCAACGCAACCATTCGTGCCGATAACGGAATGGGTCTTGGCTACTACGACAAGATGGGGTTTCGCGACTACTCGGTCGCTTATGGCGTGCCACTGCGGGATGGCACGCCGGTTGACAGAATTTCCAAAAGGTTTGATCTGTCGACGAGCGCGGCGCCTTGAGAGGTCAGCCCCACAAATGCCCTTCGGCGAATTCGACCGAATTGCCTGACGGATCGCGCACGTAAAGCGAGCGCGCGCCGTTTGGCCAGTCAAACTCGGCATCTAAGGGGATATTCCAATCCAGCAGATGTTTGCGCATCATGTCGATCTCCGCGCGTGTCAGGATCAGACAAACGTGACCAGGCCCGCGTGCGCCATGGGGGGGGACGGGCAAGTCGGGATTGCCCGGCGGTTTCTGAGTTTCTTCCGCGTTGAACAACAACAAGACCGAACTGCCGATCCGGAAGAATACATGCCGATCCGTCACGTGCTGGAGTTTCTCTAACGCCAGAATCTCGCCGTAAAACCGTTCGGCAGCATCCAAGTCGTCGACATAGAGAGCAGCCTCTAGAATGCCGGTTGGTACTGGAATGTCGGGTGTGACTTTCATGTTGTAAGCCTATCACAACATGCAGTTTTTGTCACCGGCGTGGACGGCGGTCGCGTTTGCGTTGCGGGGCAGAGTTCAATGTCGGTATCGGTAGGCTGTCCCATTGACCCGGCTCAAGCCCCTCTAGCGACCAGTCGCCGATCCGGGCGCGGATCAGGCGCAGGGTCGGGTGACCGACGGCGGCCGTCATCCGCCGCACCTGCCGATTGCGGCCCTCGCGGATGGTTAGTTCGATCCAGCATTCGGGCACCGTCTGGCGCACTCTGATTGGTGGATTGCGGGGCCACAGCCCCGGCGGTTCATCCATCAAACGGGCCTTGGCGGGGCGGGTCAGGCCGTCTTTCAGTTCAACCCCGTCTCGCAGGGCTTTCAAGGCAGCGTCATCCGGCAGACCTTCGACCTGAACCCAATAGGTTTTGGTCATCTTGTGTTTGGGGTCCGATATTTGCGCTTGCAGTCGCCCATTATCGGTCAGCAGCATCAAACCTTCGCTGTCCCGGTCCAGCCGCCCGGCCGGGTAAACGCCTGGCAGATCGATATAGTCTGACAGAGTGCTGCGGGGAGAATCTGCGTTGGCGCGGTCGGTAAACTGCGGCAGCACATCGAAAGGTTTGTTGAAGCGAATGAACCAGGACATGACAAACGCCATAGCCCGCGGGTCAAAGGGGCGCAACCTGTGGATAACTGTTACGCAGGTGTTACAGATTCGGATTAACCAATCCCCGAGATATTGTGGAAACTCTGGGCTTGTCAGAGTTTTAACACGATATATAGTTAAGTTAAGGCCGGGGCGGGTGTTCCCCGCTCTGATGTCAAAAACGGGCAGAGCAGAGCGAGGAGCGATTCTGAGATGGATGGAGACTTCAGGACCGAATTTGTCAGGGAACCCGGTGCGCTCAGGCATCATCCGGCATTGGTTTTGAACGCCGATTATCGCCCCTTATCCTATTACCCGTTGTCCTTATGGCCGTGGCAAGAGGCGATCAAGGCGGCCTGGCTGGACAGGGTGGACATAGTGGCTGAATACGACGAAGTCGTCCGAAGCCCCAGCACCGAGATACGAATACCTTCGGTCGTTGTCCTGAAAGATTATGTAAAACCTAGAAAGCGCGTGGCCTTCACGCGCTTTAATTTATTTTTGAGGGACGAATTCCGCTGTCAGTATTGCGGCAGCCGGGGTGATCTGACGTTTGACCATGTGGTACCGCGTGCGGCAGGGGGCGTCACAAGCTGGCAGAATGTCGTGGCGGCCTGCAGCCCGTGCAACCTAAAGAAAGGCTCCAAGTCACTGCGACAGGCGGGAATGACGCTGCGCAAGCCTCCGCGCCAACCGGAATCAGAGGCGTTGCGCAATATCGGGCGCAAGTTCCCACCGAACCACCTGCATGATAGCTGGATCGACTTTCTTTATTGGGATGCGGAACTGGACGAACTTTAACGAGCGCGCCAGGCTGCGATCCAGACCAGCACCAACACGCCGGACAGGACGGCGTTCCAACCTGCCATCGACAAGCCGAACATCTGCCACGGGATATCGTCGCAGCGCACCAGCGGGGCGGACATGATCTGTTCCATCAAGTCTTGCGTCGACAGGCCACCGATATCACCGGATGTGCAACTAGACGGGCCTTCCCACCATTTCTGCTCGACCCCCGCGTGAAACACGCCGATTGCAGCCGTCGTCAGGGCTGCAAGCGCGCCTAACAGTGGCAGCAGCGTTGCCCGTGGCAGGGCCAATGCCAATGCTCCGATAAGAACGGCAGCGCCATGCGGATAACGTTGCCAGATGCACATTTTGCAAGGCGCCAAGCCGCCGAGGTACTGAAACCCCCATGCCCCAAGTAGAAGCGCCGCGGACCCTACCGTGGCGATCAGGACCAGAGTATTTTTGCGAGTCATAGATATTTCACCACGAAAAAGCCGCCAAACAGCAGGACGATGAACAACGTGAACATAAGGCCCAGACGCTTCTCAATGAAGGCCCGGATCGGTTCTCCAAAGCCCCAAAGCAGACCAGCGACCATAAAGAACCGCAAGGCGCGCGCCAGGATAGAGGTGGCGATGAAAGTACCTAGCGGCATGCCAGTCCAGCCGGACATGATGGTAATGACCTTATAGGGGAAGGGCGTAACACCAGCCGCCAGCACGGCCCAAAAGCCAAAATCGTTGAAGCGGGTGTTGAATTCTTCCATGGCGTGGGCTTTGCCCATCGACTCGAGGATCGGTTGGCCAAGACTTTCGTAAAAGAACGCGCCAATGGCATAGCCCAGCAAGCCGCCCAAAACCGAAAAGACCAGTGCGACCGATGCAATAAGCCAAGCCCGCGACGGGCGGGCCAGAATCATTGGAATCATCAGAACATCAGGAGGGATCGGAAAGACCGAACTTTCGATAAAAGCCACAAAGGCCAACGCCCACAATGCATGCGGATGTTCTGCCAGACGAATGGTCCAGTCATAAAGCGATCGCAACATAAGATGCTAAAATCCTGTTCTAACGTAGCGCAAGCCAAACCATGCGCCCGGCAAGGCGTCAAGCATCACCGCGAGTACAAACTGGATTTTGGTTGCTTTTTGCCTCTGGACCTTCCCGATTAGGGGCGCTAATCCAATGGTCGTGGCCCAAGTGGCGGAATGGTAGACGCAGGGGATTCAAAATCCCCCGGTAGTGATACCGTGCCGGTTCGAGTCCGGCCTTGGGTACCAAAGTAAAAACAGAGGGTTAGGGAAACCTGCTCTCTGTTTTTTCTTTTTCGGCATTGCGATTGCACATACTGCCAACGCACATCTATTCGTTTTGGTGACGTTCTGCCTGTGTCTCAGAGTCGGCGGGTTTGGATGTCTTAGGAAAGCCTGTGAAGATCAACCAGATCAGGAACCCGATATATGCGAAAACGACAACATTCAGCATGGTATCAACAAACTGTCCGCTCATGTCCGGTCCTCTCGCGATAGGCTTTTGAACAGGCAGATCACTAGGATCGGTACGATAAAGACGAACGCCATGGCCGAAAGTGCGATGATTGACCTGACCACGGAAATGTCGCCCACCAGAATCATCGCCAGCCCCAGCGCGCCTAAAATAATGCCCCAGATTGTGCGAATGCGGGGCGACGGGTTCTCGTCGCCTCCGGTGCCGATCATTGCAAGTGTAAACCCAGCGCTTACGACGCTGGTCACAACGAACAGGAACGCGGCCAATACAGTGGCGATTTGCGTCACACCGCCCAGTGGGAATTTTGCAAGCAGGGCAAAGGTCGTCGCGTCCAGATTCTCGGCGTTAACGGCGGACAGGGTGCCGTCCTGACGCAGAGTGTCGTAGAAACCCAGGCCACCGAAAATGCCGAACCACAAGATCGAGAACAGGGTGGGGGCAACGATGACACCGACCAGAAACTCTCGGATCGTGCGTCCGCGAGAGATTCGGGCGATGAAAATGCCCACAAAAGGTGACCAGGCAAGCCACCAGATCATATAGTTCAGCGTCCAGCCGTGGAACCAGTCGACGATGATGTCGTCGAAGAATTCAGCCGTGGAAAACCCGGCCGGAAGAACGCCGAAGAGGTAGCGTCCGAAGCCTGACACGATGCCGTCCATCATGAACGACGTGGGGCCGAGGATCAGCAGGTAGACCATCATCCCAACCGCAATTAGCATCGCGATATTGGACAGCAGGGACATCCCTTCGCCAAGGTCGCGGCGCAGCGGAATGATGTAAGCTACGCAAAGCAAGGCAAAGACGGGCAGGGTTAGCACGCCAGGTGAAGCGACCCCGATCAGACCCGCAAGGCCGGTTTGGATCTGGAAAACGCCCATCGCCAGCGAACCGGCCAAGCCGACGGCAATCGCAACAATCGAGAGCAGATCGAAAACCCATCCCAGAGATTTGGTCCAGCGGGCCTCGCCCAATGTTTCGGTTACAGGGGCGCTCAGCAGCAGCGTGCGCCCTCGACGATAGGCAAAATAGGCGATGACCAGACCGACGATCGCGTAGATGGCCCAGGCGTGAAATCCCCAGTTCAGATAGGTGATGAACAAGGCATGACCGGCGGCCATGGGATCGGGGTTGTATTGGCGCAGAACCTCGAAATGGGTCAGGGGTTCGGCCGCGCCGTAAAACAACAGACCAACGCCCATGCCAGCTGCGAAAAGCATGGCGATCCAGGCAGGCGTTGAAAACTCAGGCTCGGCCTCGTCGGGACCAAGGCGGATGTCGCCAAATCGGGACAAGGCCAGATACAGTGTGACAAACAGCAGACCGCTGACCTCAAGCATGATGAACCAGCCACGGCTGTTGAACTGCGTGGCCACTGCCGCGGACGCAAGCCGCCCCAACCCTTGCGGGTCGACTATACCCCAGGCCGCAATCGCTGCACTGATGGTCAGAGCGATGACAAGCAACGGGCTGGGTGAAGCGGGCTTCATTTTAAACGGCCTTTCCTGGCAGTTGCAGAACAAATTCTTTGCCAGCCCTGTGCTTACAGGTGCATGTGAATGTCGGTTTGACACTAGAGGTCACCGAACCGAGTTTCAAAAGAATTGTTCCTGACCACCCAAAAGACCTGAGATTTGGACATTCTGGGGGGAAAGTTCTGAAAAAGCACTCAGATATGCGGCGTAGGCGTGTCAGGCCGAGTACGGGGGTTGACAAGTTGAGTATCTGAATGAAACGTCGAAGGTGTTGGGAGATTTTGGAAATTCAGTCGCTTGTGCCTGTTGCAAGACAGGTTCAGTTGGCGTACCGGCAGGTCCCGGGATGGGACCGCTAACAGTCTCCCATCCACCAAAAGAATTGGGAGTTCACGAAAATGAAAAACAGCAGCAAGCTTAGCCTCGGCGCGGTCGTCACCGCGGCTCTTATGGCTCCGGCCGCGTATGCAGAAGAATTCATCACAATCGGCACCGGTGGTGTGACCGGTGTGTATTACCCGACAGGCGGCGCGATCTGTCGTCTGGTCAACAAAGGCCGCAAAGAGCACGGCGTGCGCTGCTCGGTCGAATCGACCGGTGGTTCGGTTTACAACATCAACACCATCCGCGAAGGCGAGTTGGAGTTCGGTGTGGCGCAGTCCGACTGGCAGTACCACGCCTTTAACGGCACCTCGAAATTTGAAGAGGCTGGCCCCTTTGAAAACCTGCGCGCCGTCTTCTCGGTACACCCTGAGCCGTTCACCGTAGTTGCCCGTGCAGATTCCGGCATTACGAACTTTGAAGACATGAAGGGCAAGCGCGTAAACATCGGCAACCCTGGTTCCGGTCAGCGTGGCACCATGGAGGTTCTGCTGGGTGAAATGGGTTGGACCACCGACGATTTCGAACTGGCGACCGAGCTGAAAGCGGCTGAACAGTCCGCTGCTCTGTGCGACAACCAGATCGACGCGATGGTTTACACAGTTGGTCACCCCTCGGGGTCGATCCAAGAAGCCACCACCGCGTGTGATTCCGTGCTGGTGAATGTCAGCGGCGACGCCGTGGACAAGCTGGTCGGCGACAACTCGTTCTACCGCACTGCAACCATCCCCGGTGGCATGTATCGCGGTTCCGACGGTGACACCGCAACCTTTGGTGTTGGCGCGACTTTCGTGACCTCGGCAGACGTGTCGGAAGACGCGGTATATGCGGTTGTCAGCTCGGTCTTTGAAAACTTCGATGACTTCAAAAAGCTGCACCCGGCATTTGCGAACCTCAAGCCCGAAGAGATGATTGCAGACGGCCTGTCGGCTCCGCTGCATCCGGGCGCCGAGAAGTACTACAAAGAAAAAGGCTGGGTTCAGTAAGCCAGACCTGACGCAGGGTGCCCAAGGGCGCCCTGCAACCCAAGCCCGTAAAATAACGGGTGGTTCAAAAGGCCAAAATGGCCACGACGGGGAGACACTTTATGAGTTCCGACACACAATCCAATCGCCCACTATCCGAAGAAGAGCTGCAGGAACTTGTAGCCTCGTCCGATGCGGGTGGGCGTAATCCGGTCGGTAATGTCGGGATTTTTCTGGCCGTTGTGGCGGCGATTTGGTCAATATTTCAGGTGCTTCTGGCCTCACCGATTGCCAACTATGTGTTGCCGGGCAGCGTAGTGAATAATGCGCGCCAGTTCCATCTGGCCTTCGCTATGTTTCTGGCCTTTGCGGCCTATCCGGCGCTGAAATCCAGCCCACGCGACTATATCCCTGTGCAAGATTGGATCATGGGTGTCGCAGGCGCATTTCTGGCGCTGTACGGTTACTTTTTCTACGAAAAGATCGTCGATGCGGGCGGTCTTGCGGACGACACCGACAAATGGATCGCTTTGGCTGGCCTGTTGCTGTTGTTCGAGGCCGCGCGCCGCGCGCTTGGCCCTGCAATGGCCATTATTGCGACGATCTTTTTGGCATATGTGTTCTTTGGCTCGTCCGAATGGGTGCCCGAGGTGATCCGCTGGAAAGGCGCAAGCCTGAAAAAGGCCATGAGCCACATGTGGATCACGTCCGAAGGCGTGTTCGGCATCGCGTTGGGTGTTTCCACCAAATTCGTGTTCCTTTTCGTGCTGTTCGGTGCCTTGCTCGACAAGGCCGGGGCAGGGAATTACTTTATCAAAATGGCCTTTGGCGCCCTCGGCCACCTGCGTGGTGGACCAGCCAAGGCGGCGGTTGTCGGTTCGGCGGCGACCGGCCTGATCTCGGGTTCGTCCATTGCCAACGTTGTGACCACCGGAACCTTCACTATCCCGCTGATGAAACGCGTCGGGTTCAGCAGTGAACAGGCCGGATCGGTCGAAGTTGCCTCCTCCGTAAACGGCCAGATCATGCCGCCCGTAATGGGCGCTGCGGCGTTCCTGATGGTGGAATATGTTGGCATTTCCTATGTCGAGGTGATCACCCACGCCTTCCTGCCTGCGGCGATTTCCTACATCGCGCTGGTCTATATCGTGCACCTTGAAGCCGTTAAGCGGAACATGCCGACGCTGGGTGATCGCGACGTGCATCTGGCGCGCACCGTGGTCGGAATGTTGATGTTCTTCCTGGTGTTTGCGGGGCTTTGCTATGGTTCGCAATACCCGGTCGATGCGGTCACCAGCTGGGTGCCTTCGGCGGCAGGGCTGGTCCTGAGCCTGATCGTCTGCGCGGTCTATGTGGTGCTGCTGTATCTGGCGGCTCAGGTGCCGGATCTGGAACCTGATGATCCGAATGCCAAAGAAGTAACGCTGCCGGTCATCGCCGATATCTATAAGGCTGGGCTGCACTATCTGCTGCCGATCATCGTTCTGGTTTATTTCCTGATGATCGAACAGAAATCGCCGGGTCTTTCGGCGTTCTGGGCCACGGCGTTGCTGTTCGTGATCCTGCTGACCCAAAAGCCGCTCAAGGCGATGTTCCGGGGACAGAGCAACCTTTACAACAGCTTTATCGATGGTGTCGCCGACCTGTGGCAGGGCCTGATTGACGGCGCGCGCAACATGATCGGTATCGCCCTTGCGACCGCGACTGCGGGTGTCATCGTTGGCACGGTTACTCTGACTGGTGTCGGGCAGGTGATGGCCGATCTGGTCGAGTTCCTGTCGGGTGGCAACCTGATCCTGATGCTGGTGATGGTTGGCATCCTCAGCCTGATCCTGGGCATGGGCCTGCCGACCACGGCGAACTACATCGTTGTCAGCTCGCTAATGGCTGGTGTGGTTGTCGAACTGGGCGCGCAGAGCGGCCTGATCGTGCCGCTGATCGCCGTGCACCTGTTCGTTTTCTACTTTGGGATCATGGCGGATGTGACGCCTCCGGTCGGGCTGGCAAGCTTTGCGGCGGCGGCTGTGTCGGGCGGCGATGCGATCAAGACTGGCTTTACCGCGTTTTTCTACAGCCTGCGCACTGTGGCACTGCCGTTTGTGTTTATCTTTAACACAGACCTACTGTTGATCGACGTTACCTGGGTTGAGGGGATAACCGTCGCGATATTCGCAACCATAGCCATCCTTGTCTTCACCGCGGGCACGATGGGTTATTTCGTGACGCACAGCCGTATCTACGAAAGTGTCGCGCTGATCTTTGTTGCCTTTGCGCTGTTCCGGCCTGACTTCTTCATGGATCGGATATCACCGCCCTATGCATCGGTCGAACCTGCGGCCTTCGTGGAAACGATCGGGCAAACGCCACCGGGAACCGAAGTGCGCCTTGTCGTCAGCGGGCCTGATTTTGACACTCTGGAAATGACGGACACAACAGTTGTGGTGGCTGTCGGTAGCGAAGAGGGTGGCGCCGCGCGGGTGGACGCCATGGGCCTGATGCTGATCGAAGAGGACGGTCTGGTCAAACTGGACGAGCCGCTGTTTGGCACACCAGTCGCGGATGAGCTGGACAACTTCGACTATTACGCGGACGACGCGGTGCGTCTGACCTCGGTCAGCCTGCCATCCAGCCAGCCTCCGAAGCAATTGATCTATATCCCAGCGATGATCTTTCTGGGTCTGATCGCCTTCCTTCAACGCGGCCGCGCCGCCAGACAAGAGGTGCACGCATGACAAACTCTGTTCTTTGTGCCGTTGACATTAGCAATGGCGATCTGGACGTGCACGTATTGAAGACAGCGGCGGCTCTGGCTGATCAGAACAACGCGCAATTGGACGTGGTGACCGTGTTGCCGGACTTTGGGGAAAGCTGGGTATCCGGCTTTTTCCAACCGGATTTCCACGAAAAGGCGCTGGATGAGGCGCATGCAAAACTGACCGATATGTGTACGGCAACTTTGGGTGCAGAGCGGAACGAGAAAATCCGCCATGTGGTCGCCACAGGCACAGCTTATCAAGAGATTCTGAAAACCGCGGAAAGTGCGAAAAGCGATCTGATCGTGATCGGCGCGCACAAACCGGACCTCAAAGACTATCTTTTGGGCCCGAACGCGGCGCGAGTCGTACGGCATTCCACGGTTTCGGTTTACGTGGTGCGCTAATACCCCGTCATCTCAAGGTAGCCACGCCCAGAGTGGCTGCCTGAAACCGTGACGGGGCCTTCCCAGTATTCGAACCGTGTTGCCATCCAAGCATCGGGGGTGATTGCTGACACGTCGACCTCCAAATCACGATCAGGCAATGTCACACGCCACTGGACGGGTACGTCTCGACCGGCGACTCGCGCCGTATCCAACGGAGCGAATGAAACGGAGCCATCGGGCAGGGGCGTAGCAGTGCCATCTGGTGTGATCCATGTGGCTGCTGTGAAATCTCCGCGTCCACCGCGCAGACGAAAGGCCATCAGCTTATTGCCGTCATCGAAGCTGAGCGAGAACCAATCCCACCCACCTTGATCCTCGGCCAGAGGTTGGCTGGACCACTCGCGATCCAACCAGCCCTTGCCAGTCACCGCGACATCGCCGTCGGGCAGTCGCAGTACACCTTCGACGTCATAGAAGGGCTGCGAATAGTAATAGCTGGCTTGTCCATCGGTGGACTTGATCGAGTACCCATCCTCTCCGTGAAACACCAGCGGACCTTGGGCGGTCAGGCTCAGGTCATAGGAAAATTCGTCACCGCTGGCGGACAAGGACAAGGCGCTGGGATTTGGCCCGCGCATATGCCATTCGTCGATCCATGCCTCGAATGGTTCGGCAGCCACCCCGGCCTGACCGATACCACCGCGCGACAGGCGTTCGGCAAAGTAATGCGTTTCCTCAGTCGTCACAGCAGCATGGCCCAACCACAGCTGAGGACTTTGCCAACCTTCGGCCTCGGTCGGTTTCAGAGCGGATCGGAACAAGGTCCATTGAATGCCGTAATCGCGCCCGTCTTCTCCGGTCAGGTTGGCAGTCAGATACCACCACTCGATCCGAAAGGACGGGTGCGGGCCGTGATCGCGTGGAAATTCGAACTGGTAACCAGGTTTGGGGATGTCGAACCCGTCGGCTGATCCGCCCAGCCCGGCATAACCCTGCGCTTGCAAAGCTGAGGGCAGCAATAGGATCAGGATAAACAGCCAAGCTTTAACGTTCATTGGCAAATACCTTCAGCAGGTCGGCGGGTGGCAAACGCATCAAACGCAACGCGGGCAGGGCGGCGGCGGCAAAGGCGGCAAGCAAGGTCAGCACAAACAGATAGACCCAATCGGCAGGAAACAGAAACATCGGCAGTCGCCAGCCAAAAGCCTGTACGTTGATCACCGCCAGCAGCGCCCAGGCCAAAACCAACCCAAGTGGCAAGGCAAGCACGGCCGTCAACGCCGCCAGCAGCACACTGCGCAACACCTCCAGCTGTGCCAGTTGCGCGCGTGTCAGTCCCAACGCCCAAACCGGGGCAACCTGCGGCAGCCTCTGTGTCCACAAGGTCAGCAAACTGGTCAGGATGGCAAATCCCGCCACCCCCAGTGTCAGCACGTTCAGTGCGGAAGTCACCACAAAGGTCTTGTCAAAGATCGCCAGCGATTGGGCCTTCATGGCGGCCTGTTGCACGACGGCCCGCCGAGGCAGGTCAAACTGGTCTCGCAACGCCTGCGTTATTTCAGTGGCGCGCTCGGGTGCAAGGCGGATGCCGAACCTGCGCGTGTCAGCCCCAGGGGCGATCTGGTCAAGCTGCGGCATGGATACGATCGCCTGACCGGTCGGGTTGCCATAGTCCGAATAAACACCTGCCACGGTCAGCGCATGCCCTGCATTCAAGGTCAGCGTATCCCCCGGCCACAGCCCCACACGACGGGCGAGTTGTTCGTTGATCAAAACGGCCTCACCCATCAAGACGCGATCCCAGACATCATCTGACGAGGCGATCAGAGGCCAGTGATCGCGGTAAGTCTGGTGGTCCACAATTCCGTATAAGAACAACGGCCCGGTCTCGTGGGACAGCTCAATGCTGCGGATTGGCAGCACGGCGTCCACCTGTGGTTCCAGCCACTGGGCGATCTGCTGACCCTGTTGATTGTCAGTGGCGGTCACGTAAACCTCGGACGTCAGGCGTTGATCCAGCCAGCCAACAAAGGTGAGGCGAAAGCTGGAAACCATGGTTCCGACACCAATATTCGCGGCCAAAGCCAGCAGCAATGCCATCAAAGCCAAGGACAGGCCCGGCAGTTGCGCCTGCATATCGGCCCAGATCCATTGGGCGACCGGCCCCCGGGCGCGCCGTTGAAAGGCCGACAGGGCGAGGGACAGAAGATAGGGCAGAGTCAGCGCCGCTCCGGTGAGAATGCCGCCGACCATCACAAACCCGGCAACCAACCCGTCTACGGTGAACCCGATGGCGAATCCGCCCGCTATCAGGATCAGCCCGATCAAACCTGTATTACGTTGTCCCGTCGCAGCGCCGCGCCAGGCCTGCACCCCGGCGCCGGCCAGCAAGGGCATGCGCGCCAATCGATATAAGGCATGACCGCTGGCCAGCAATGTGCCCGCTAATGCCATCGCCAGCCCCGCCAGCGCCCATTGCGGTTGCAAGGACATTTGCCCGTCGACAGGTGCGCCGTAAAGCCCGCGCAAAGTGGCCGCGACGTCGGGCAGTAGCGCTCCGGCCAGAAGGAACCCAAGGATCAGGCCCAAGGTGCCGCCGATCAGGGCCAACGCGGTCAATTCAGCCATGATCACCCAGATCAAACGCCGCATTGAGACACCCAGAGCCCGTAGGGTGCGGATCATCGCCTTCCGCTGCGCAAAGGCCAGTCCGACAGTGCCGTGAACAATAAAAAGACCGACGGCAAAGGACAGTAGACCAAATGCGGTCAGGTTCAGGTGAAAACTATCCGTAAGACTGGCCGCATCCAATTGAGCCGAAGCTGAGATCCGTTCAAGTTCTGGCGCGATCTTGGATAGCGGAGGCACGCCAAGCGGCTGATCGGGCAGCACCATCAGGCGCGAAATCTGTCCGGGACTGTCCAGAAGTGTCTCAGCAACGCCGATATCGGTCAGGATCAGATCAGGCGGAACCGCGGTAGAGGTTAGAATCGGCGGTAGGCCGCTTTGTCCGCGCAGCACTTGCGCCAGATCAGGCGCGGCCAGCAAGCGGCCCGGTGCGGTCAGCATGTCAGCCGGGTCGGGGGGCGTTTCGCTTTGCTCGATCTGGGTCACGGCGGGCAGGGCCGGGTAGGCGACCATGTCAACGCCCATCACCTGCACCGTGCGTCCCGAAATACGTAGGGGACCTTCCAGAACCGCCGCAACTTGCCATCCAGCGCGGCGCAGCGCGACGTAGCGCTCAATCGGGATCGGGCCGGTCGGGTCGCGCAGCTCATCAAACAGACCCAGTGCTAGCTGATCATTGGCCCGTTGATAGCTGGCGCGCGCCTCGGCATTGATGGCCTGCACTGCGGACCACAGCCCGGTCGCCAACGCGATGCCAATCAACAGCGTTGCCAGTTGCAACCAGTGACGTCGCCAATGCGACAGCAAGGCCTGTATGACGGGCCCAGTCATGCGATGTGACCACCGGTCAGATGCGCCCGCCGATCCAGACGCGCCGCGATGTCTGGCGAGTGCGTAACTAACAGTAAGGCGGCACCTGTCTCGACAACTAGCGAGAGCATCAGATCCAGCACAGTTGCGCTGGCGGTTTCGTCCAGATTGCCGGTTGGCTCATCCGCCAGCAACAATTTTGGCCGGGGGGCCATAGCGCGACCGATGGCGACGCGCTGTTGTTGTCCGCCCGACAGGTTTTCAGGATAGCGCGTTAGCAAGTCGGACAGTCCAAGCCGTTCAGCCAGTTGCGCGGTCCAGTTGGTGTCTTCACGATTCGCCAACCGAGCGTGAAATGAGAGGTTCTGAGCAACGGTCAGCGATGGAATCAGATTGAATTGCTGAAACACCAGCGACACGCTCTGACGGCGCAAGGCGGCCCGACCACCGTCATCCAGCGAGGAAAGGGCGGTGCCGTCCAGCGTTATTTCACCGCCGTCAAAGCTGTCCAAAGCGGCAGCAAGGTTCAAAAGCGTGCTTTTGCCGCTGCCGCTTTCACCGGTCAGAGCTAGCGTCTGACCCTGATCAAGGGTCAGTGACACATCCCGCAACACCGGCCGTCCGCCGGGATAGGATTTCTGGACCTTGTCGATATTCAGCAGCATGCAAACCCCTCGGACAGTGCCTGTCACAATGTGCAACGCCACCCCACAGAGTCCAGCGTCCGGGCGCAATCTTTTGCGATTGTCACAGCCTTGTTCTTTTTTGGTTAAGTCGCCATTGTGTCAGAACTTCTCCGGGCCGGGATACGAGTTTATGACACTAGCGCAGCAGATAGTTTGGGGCAGTATCTATCTGGGGATTTGCTTCCTTATCGAAATCATCCTTTTGACGTGGTGTACGCAGGTCATCCGGCACGCGGCACCCCGGCTTGAGAACACGAAACGGTTTCTTGCCATCGCCGGGCCCATCTGTATCGCGCTTGCATTCATCGTTGCAATTCACACGTTTCAGGTCTGGTTGTGGGCGATTGTCTGGATTTTGGGGGATGTGCTGCCTGACTGGAACTCGGCCTTGTATTTCTCGTTGGTGACATTCACCACCTTGGGGTACGGCGACATTGTGTTGGGTGAACCACTGCGCATATTCGGCGCATTCGCCTCGGTCACCGGGTTACTAGCCTTTGGTCTGTCGACGGCCTTTATGGTCGCCCTGATGACTCAGGTCTTCAAAGAAGAGTTGATGTCCTAGAGGATCGGCGCAAACAACCGCGCCAGCGGCGAGCCGAACCGGATATAGCCGGGTTGTTCGGGCAGTTTGCGGGTCAATTCATAACTGTTTTCAAAATCGTCGCGCAGCATTTTGTCCACCGCTTCAGCCGCGCGTTGGTCGAAGAACAGCGCCATGGCTTCGAAATTCAGCCGGAATGACCGATTGTCCAGATTGGTCGTCCCCACGGCGGCCAATGTGTCATCGACTACGAATGCCTTTTGATGCATGAACCCTTCGGTATACCGAAACACCCGTGCACCGCAGTCACGGATCTCGTCGAAATACGCGAAGGCAGCCAGCCAGGGCAGGCGGTGGTCAATCACCTCGGGCACAAGGATTCGTACATCGACACCCCGAAGGGCAGCGTGCTGTAAGGCCGTCATGACGTCGATATCAGGCACAAAATAGGGCGAGGCGATCCAAATACGTTCCTTGGCCGCAGTGATGGCCGAGAAAAACATCATCGCACCAGTTTCCGTTTCGTCCCCCGGACCGGTGGCGACCAGCAGGGCATTCATGTCCTGTTCGGATTCTGATCCGGCCCAGTTGAGCTGATCAATCAGATCTTCTTCGTGGGCCCAGTGCCAATCCTCGACAAAGATCAACTGTAATTGACGGACGATATGGCCGGTCATTTTCAGATGTGTGTCGCGCCAATGGCCGAAATGTTTGCTCTGACCCAGATACTCGACCCCTACATTGTGACCGCCAATAAAGCCCGTTTCACCATCAATGATTACGGTCTTGCGGTGATTGCGGTAGTTGAGTTGAAAGCGATATTGCGGACCACGACGGTCGCGTGGGTTGGCAATCTCGATCCCGGCGGCGCGCAAGGTGTCAAGATAGGCGGTCGGCAGACCATAGCTGCCCACGGAATCGGTCATAAAGCGGACCGAGACCCCACGCTCGGCTGCGGCAATCAGTTTGGACTGCAACTGTTTGCCCAGGTCGTCGTCGCGGACAATGTAGAACTGGATCAGGATATAACTTTGTGCGGCGTCAATTGCCTCGAAAATGGCATCGAACGTGGCCTTGCCGTCGATCAGCAAATCGGCCCCGTTGCCGCGCGATACCGGCAGATGCGCCAGAACCTCAAATGGCCGTGCGTTGAACGGCATCGAGTCGGGCTCGGGCATTGAAAAATCCGCAAAGCTCTTGATGCCTTCTACGACGCGTTCGCTGTGCTTTCGCGCAATGCGATACCCGCGGAAACGGTGGTGGCCCAGAAAAAGATACATGGGTACGCCAATCATCGGGGCTGAGATCAAAAACACCACCCAGCCAACCGCGCCCTGCGGTGTTCGGGCGGTCTGTGCCGCCCGTATCGCAAAGACCACTGCTGTCACGTACAGGACGAGGACAGCAGCGGAAACAAGCAATGTCCACATGAGGTTATCGTTCTCTGAGTGTCTTATTCCGACCCAGTGTAGATGCGATTCCAATCTTGCGCCATATCCACGATGACCCAGCCCATATCGGGGCCTTTGTCCAACCCGTCGACCAGTTTTCCAATCAGGCTTTCACGGTCATAGGCCCATTCTCTTTCAGCGTCGGTATGATGGATCAGGACGCCCAAGCGTGGTCCGTGTCCAGCGGTTGTCCACTCGAGCATGGCAAAATCTCCGTCCGAATTTCCACCGGCCAGAATGGGGCGTCTGCCAAGGGTGCGTTCGATATTGATTGGCTTGCCTTCTTTGTCGTCTACAAAGGCGATGCCGGGGGCCTTGATGATCGTGGGTTTGCCATTGGCTGTTTCATAAGTGGTGGCGGTATAGGTGCCCAGTACCTGCTCTGGCGGCACGCCATAGGCGTCTTCGGCAAACACCCGCATGAAATGCAGCCCGCCGCCCGAGACGATATAGGTTCGAAACCCTTCATCCCTGAGATAGCGCAGCAGTTCCACCATCGGCTGATAAGTCATCTGGTTATAGGGCAGTCCGGTATCGGGGTGACGCGCGGTGTCCAGCCATTTAGTGACCGAGGCCTGAAACTCTTCAACGCTGACCCCGGAATGCGAGGCGTTCAGGACCTCGATCAGGGCCTCATGGCCACCTTCCGCGATGGCCTGCATATCCCCCTTGGCCGCAGATTCCAGTGTTGGGCTGGTCAGGATCGAAGGGTCAGCTGCAGCCATTTCGGCAAGGCGGTCCATGGCGAAGGTCAGCTGGAAATACACCGGCTGTTCCGCCCAAAGCGTCCCGTCATTGTCGAACACTGCGATCCGGTCTGCCGGAGTGACGTAATCGGGATTGTCCGGATCGGTGACGGCATCAACAAAGGCAACAATCTGATCTTTCGACGCAGAGGTTCCCCAACTGGGCATTGGGTCGGCAAGGACAATGGACGGGGCCATGAATACGGCAGCAATTAGATGGGCGGCCTTCATGAGAAATTCCTTTTTCTTCAAAGTGAAAAGGGCCGCCGTTGAACCGGCGACCCTAAGCTTGCGAGGGGGTTAGTTGTTGGTCGGCGTGGTCAATTTCTCCATCACCTGATCCAGATTAAAGCTGGCCGCTTTCTGGCGTGGCGGGAACTCCTGGAAGGTTTCCAAGAAAGACCCGACATATTGCTGCGCCGGCACCAGGAAATAAGCCCGGTCCAGCAACCAATCATAGTAGGTGTTGGAGGTCCGATACGCGCGCTCATACGGATCACGGCGCAGGTTCACGATCAGCGGAATACGCAGCTCGGTCCAGGGCTCCATCCAGGCGCGTAGGGTGGCCCATGCCTTCTGCTCAAGGAAGATCAGCTTCCAATCGTCAAAACGCAGCGCGGTCAGGTCACCGTCATCCGAGAAATAGAAAATTTCCCGACGGGGGCTTTCCGTGGCCTCACCAGTCAGCAAAGGCAGGATGTTGTAGCCGTCCAGATGCACCTTATAGTCGCGGCCCATGCCGGAGGAGCTATAGCCAGCTTTCAGCTTTTCCTTGATCTCTGGGTCACCAGCGACGGCCAGATAGGTCGGCAGCCAGTCCATGTGATGCACGATCTCATTGGTAACGGACCCTGCCTCGATCTGGCCAGGCCAGCGCACCATCGACGGAACGCGCCATCCGCCTTCCCAATTGGTGTTCTTTTCGCCCCAGAACGGTGTCATGGCAGCATCCGGCCATGTGTTCATGTGCGGTCCGTTGTCGGTGGAATAATGGACGATCGTGTTGTCTGCGATTCCAAGCTCATCCAGCAGATCCAGCAATTGCCCGACATGCATGTCATGTTCGATCATGCCCGCGGTGTATTCGTCTGCAACGCCACCAATGATATCGTTCGCTTGCGCGCGCATCTCATCCTTGACGTGGGTGCGGAAATGCATCCGAGTGCCGTTCCACCAGACATAGAAGGGCTGGCCTTGCTCATGTGCTCGCTTGATGAAGTCAATTGCAGCGGCAACGGTTTCTTCGTCTACCGTCTCCATGCGCTTACGGGTCAGGGGGCCGGTGTCTTCTATGGTGCCGTCCGCCTTGGATTTGATTACGCCGCGCGGGCCATACGCTTCGCGGAAGGTGCGCCCATCGGCCAGAACCGCGTCGCCGGGATAATCTTCATTTTCCGGTTCTTCCTCGGCATTTAGGTGATACAGGTTTCCGAAAAATTCATCGAATCCGTGGTTTGTCGGTAGATGCTCATCCTTGTCGCCCAGGTGGTTTTTGCCAAATTGACCAGTGGCATAGCCGTGATCCTTCAGCAGACCCGCAATGGTTGGATCTTCGACTTGCATACCCAAATCTGCGCCGGGCAAACCCACTTTGGACAGGCCGGTCCGGAACACGGATTGCCCCATGATATAGGACGACCGGCCCGCGGTGCAGGATTGCTCGCCATAATAGTCGGTGAAGATCATCCCTTCCTTGGCGACGCGATCGATATTGGGCGTCTGATACCCCATTAACCCCATCGTGTAGGCCGAAATATTGGACTGTCCAATATCGTCCCCCCAGATGACCAGGATGTTGGGTTTCTGTTCCTGCGCCCAGGCGGGAATTGCCAACGCAACGGCGAATGTAGCCACAGCAACCCGGCGCAAGCCACTGCGCCAACTGTATGCAATCGAACGTGGTGGTGACATGATGTACTCCTGATTTGAAAGGGTCGAAAAAACCCGGAGGTGAAAATTAGTTGGAGGCTGGCTGTTTCAGCCAATAAGCTGCCAAGAAATGGTCGATTTCTGAACGGCGTTACATCACCGGTAGGGGAATCGAGTGCGCTCAGGTTAGGCGATCAATGAGATTGAAAACTCATCATATGATGATATTGAAAAATTCTAATGTTTGACAAAGCGAATAATATGAAACTCTTGCAGGGCGCTGGCTGGTTCAGCAAACGTTCGGCCGCATTTCAGCGTGATTTGATGGAGTGCGGGGTTCCGAAAACCTATGAAGCCTGGGAAACGCTGTATCACCATGGCGATCCGTCCAACGGGGTCTTTGCTGTCCTCAGCGGTGGGGTGCAGATCACCGCTCCGGCGGATGACGGGCAGGAATTCGTTCTGCATCGCGAAGGCGCGGGGTTTTGGGTCGGGGATCTGGCGTTGTTTGCGGATGAACCGCGACTGGTTAGTGTCGTAACGACGCAAGAGACGCACGCGTTGTACTTCCCAAACGGCCGCGTGACCAAGTTGGTTCAGTCCAAGCCTGACTACGTGCGGGACTTTTACGCGCTGACCCACGAGAATATGCAGACCGCCCTTCGAATAATGGCAAACCTCGCAGTAACGGGCAGTGAAAAGAGGCTTGTTCTCAGGCTGTTGCATCTGGATGAAGGCACCTCGAAATGCGACGGATGGATCGTCGTGTCGCAAGAGGAACTGGCCGAGATGATCGCTGTGTCACAACCGACCTTGCATCGCAGTCTGCACCGCCTTGCAGATTTGGACTTGATTGAACTCGGTTATGGACGGGTGCGGTTGAAGAACAGACAGGCGCTGATCGCGAACTGCCAGACGTAAGCGTCAAGGGTTCAGCGGTGGAAGCGGTCGAGCTTGCGATTGTGGTGTTTCCGCAAGTTCCTTCAAGGCAGAAATTGCAGCGGACCAATCCGGTGTTTTCTGAGTTGTATCAGACGCATAGCGTGCAGACCCAATCTTTACCAACTGCGCCTCAAGTTCCCCATACCCTTGTGGATCACTGCTGCGGGTTTTCCAGATTTCCAGGGCTGAATAAGCTGCGGACAGATCATGGGCCTTTAGCGCGCGTTGCAATTCCTCCAGAGCAAATGCAGGCGATGCGCGAAATACATTCTGCCGCGCGTCTTTCCAAGAGCGATAGCGCGGTGCGCCCCAACGCAAAGACGCCCAAATAAATAACGCCGCCAACGCCACCCAAAGTGCATATTCAACCATCCTGTCCGTCGTCAGAGGGTTCGACTTGGGCGCAGTGAGCGTCAGATCCACACCCGGCACATCCACGGTTTCGACCGCGTCAGTTGACAGATTGTACCATTGAATAAACACGGGCGGCAGCTTCGCTTGGCCGCCGTCTTGGGCAAGGTACACAACTTCGTCCACCCGTTGACCGGACAGAATCCCTCGATCCTCAGTTTCAGTTAAGTGCGGCTCTTTGGGGTAAGATCTCAGCAGAGGTTCTTGATATTCTGGAATAAGTTTTGGAATAAGGATCGGGCTGGTGCCGGTGATGCGCGCCGTTAAGCGCCGTGTAATCGCATCTCCGGCCTGCATCTCAGTCACGCCCTCAACCTCCTGATCCAATTCAAAACCCGTCGCGATGATCAAAGGATTCAGGTTGGCAGCACCTTCAGGGACAACAGCGCTGATTGCGATCGGTGAGAGTGGGATCGAGACTTGTATTGGAGCATTCGTTTCCGGGTCGGCAAACGTCACCTTTATGTCGGTGACGCCAAGGCTGATTTGCCCGGCAAGCAGAGGATAAATGCGATAGCTGCGCTGAACCCCGGACCAAGTTTCACCGTTGACGGTCTCACTAACGGGACCTGATGCGCGTTCAGGAAGCCGGACCAGCAGGTTTTCCTGTTCCAGTGACGGGAAGACGGGAGGAGACGGCATGAACGTAGGAACCAGCACCTTGATACGCACGATCGCCGGTTGCCCCACGATCACGTCTTCGGTCGGCGTCTCCACCGTCACTTGAGGTTGGATTGCAATGGTTCCTTGCGATAGGGCGGCGCAGGGCAACAATAGTAGCAGGAGCAGGAGGCGCTTCATTGCGTTCGCTCCTGGTTTTCCAGCAAGAACCGGTTGCGCAGAAAGTCCTGCATGTCTGTGTCGATGGCGCTGATCCACTGATCTGCGGAAAGGGGCTGGCTGCCGTCGGTTTGGGCTTGAATGGTTGTGTTTTCGCCCCGACCTGCGTCGTTGTCGAATACGGTGTCATCCGCGCCAATGCCTGCTTCTTCGCCGGTATCGGACTGTTCACGTGTGGTTTCAACATAGTCCAATATGGCTGTGGCAACTTCAAGATTATGTTGCGCTTCCGGCCAGTTAGGATGACGCTCTAACGCAGTTTCAAAGGCCGTAATAGCTGGTCTATATTCCCGGTTTCGGATGCGAGCCATACCCTCGGCAAAGGCTGCTTCTGGTGTATTGAGTTCCGCAAAGATCGCCGCGGCCTCGGGGTATTGGCCTGCTTTCAGACGAGCGTAACCTTCGTGATATGGGTCTTGGAACAACTCTGCCGCATCAGCAAAGCGCTTTTGGTTCATGGCGATCTGGCCTTGTTGATCGGGCGTCAGGAACCAATCGCGCCATCCGTCGGCATTGGCCGGGCCAGACGGTTGCACAAGGAACAGCCCCAGCATGGCCCACCGGATGACCCAACCCCGCCTGAACCACAAAAGGGACAACAGTGCAGCTGGCCAGGCCAGAATCCACCCCATGTCCTGCCAATCAAGCCGGTCCTCGTCATCCAGAGCATCGACATAAGCCGTCTGTATTTGCCTTAGTAGTCGCGTGACATCCCGGTCATCAGTTGAAAACGGGACGACTTCGGCGTTTTTCAGGGTGTTGAGCTGAACGATTTCCTGGCTGTCAGGCAGCATGGTCAGAAAAAACATCTCCGATGACGCGGTTTCGAACTCTGGAATCTGCGAGGGGTCAAGATCATCCAGAACAAGCAGCACAGCGCCTGGTGTCTGACTTTCATCCAATATGCTTTGCGCCAGCGCCAAAGCTTCCCCTGCGGCGTCTCCTTGCTTTGGCATGACGGCGGGGGTCAGGCCCTCCAGCAATGGGCGCAAGATGTTCGCATCCTCGGTCAGGGGTGCAACCCGGTGCGATGAGCCTGCATAGGCAATCAATGCGGTCTGTGCGCCAGCCCGTGCGTTGATGATATCGGTGATCTTGAATTTCGCCCGTTGCAGGCGCGACGGGGTCAGATCGGTCTCCTCCATGCTGTCGGTAACTTTCAAGGCGATCACCAGGGGGGCCGTATCCGCGATCAGAGGGTTGGCCGCCCGCGTCCAGGTTGGTCCAGCAGCAGCAAGCGTGAGTAGAACGGCGGCGATCATGGCAACGTCGATCGGATAGAACTGGCGGTTTTCTTCCGCACCTAACAAAAGCGCTTTGGCTAAATGAGGAGCTATACCAGCAGGCAGGTCAGATAGCCCCTTGCGTTTCGGGCGGATTGCCCACCACAGCCCTGCAATTGGGATTAGAAATAAAAGGTAAATTATTCTGATAAAATGAAATTCTGTCACAGTGTCGATCATGTCGCCCTCCTGTGACGTTGTGCGAAATGAAAGCCAGTCGAACTGCAAAGAAAAACGATCAACGCCATCAGCAACGGGTAATGCGTCAGGCTTTCGCGTGGGCGGTAGCTTTGGGTTTCGACAATTCTGGGGTTTTGCTCATCAATACGCTGATAAGTATCGCTGAGCGCTGCCTGATCGTTGGCAAAGAAATACTGGCCACCAGTACGATCCGCGATGGCTTGCAGTGCGTCCAGATCCACGCGGTCTTCGCCAGTGGCGTCAGGATCACCAACGCCGATAGTATAAATGACCACACCTTTATCCGCAGCGATGGCTGCAGCGTTGGCGGGCGTCATGCGGCTGGACGTATCCGCGCCGTCGCTAAGAACGATCATCAGGCGCTGATCTACTTCGCTTGACTCAAAAATACGTATTCCAAGCCCGATCGCATCACCCAAAGCCGTGTTCGGACCCGCCATGCCGACTTGAGTTTGATCCAGGAACCCCTTCAAACTTTTAAGGTCTTCGGTAAAGGGTGCCTGTACGAAGGCGCGAGTACCAAAGATAATAAGCGCCATCCGGTCACCCTGACGCTCGGCAATAAATGCGCGCAGCACGTCCTTGACGGCAGCAAGGCGCTGCTTGGGCGTTCCATCTGTGGATTGGAAGTCGCGCTGATCCATCGACCCTGAGATGTCGAGAGCCAACACAACGTCCCGCGCAGATTTTTCGACGACAATGGGATCAGCCAGTTTTTCAGGACGAGCAAGCGCTGTAACAAGCAGCAGCCAGATCAAGGTGGCCACGATTGCTTGCAGCATTGACCGCTGTGAGATCACAGACCCCGACTGCGGATCAGCCCCTGCAGCCGCAGCGACATGGCGGAAAAACGGGATACGAATTGCGTTGGTCTGTTCGCGATGCGGTGGAACAAACCAATAGACCAACAGCGGCAAGGGCAACATCAGAAAAGCCCAGGGCGCGGCGAATGAAATCATCTGCGCCCTCCTTCAGATTTGTGGGTTTGTATCCAGACCCGTGCCATATGTGAAAGTTCCTGGCTCGACGGGCTTATTCTGTAGGGCCCTTCGAGCAGTAGGCGAGATGCCGAGGGAGAAATCGGCATTTTTTCAGCGGTTTGTTGTAGAAAGTTTATCCACTCTTGCCCCTGCAGACCGGCAACCTGTGCGCGTGGATATGCAACAAGTGCTGTACGGCGTAAAATCTCTGCGACTTTTGCGGGGTTATCGTTCGCCGCTTGTAGATCGGCAAGTGCGGCGCGTCGATATGCGTTGGATCTTTGGTGTCGGCGAAAGAGAAGAAGAAGAACCCCAACGGCTGCAACTAGAACAACTGCAAGAGCCACCCAACCCAAGGTCTGCGGTGTCATTGAAATAGGCTCGGGCACAGGTGCGGGCACCAGCATGTCGAGCAGTTCGACTAGGGATTTGCCCTCCACATCAATGCTCATGCCCGCCTCCGGGATGGCCGAACAGTTTCAGCAATTGATCGAGGGCCGGTTCCGACGTTGTCAGCGGGACAATCGGGAAGCCATAGCGCCGCGACCAGAGTTGCAATTGCGCCAAGCGATTATCCATTGCAGCCTTGATACGGCTGGACAGGTCAGGGTCAGAACTGTCGAGTTCGATTTGTTTCGTCCCGTCCGAAACCGTCATCTTCAAGCCTGCGGCCAGGTGATGCGCACTGGGGTCGAAAATATTGAACAGAATAAGGTCGTTGGACTGTGCCAAGCGTCTCAGCAGGCGTTCTGATGCCGCGTCCAGACCATCGAAATCCGAAAACATACAGATCAACGCGTTGGTATGTGCAATACCGACCGCCTGTCTCAGGACGTCATTCAGCGCGATTGTTGGTTCAGGACGTAAGGATGCGTTCAAACCGCCATTCAACGCCGCGACCGAGGATAAGAACCGCGTCAAGGAAGCGGCACGGCGTTGTGGGCGATGTTCGGCCAGATCCGTGTCGCCAAAGACAATGCCACCGACACGGTCACCTTGAGACAGGACGCGATGGGCCGCAATCGCGGCGGCCTCGGCGGCGATGACTGATTTCATATACACTTCGGTACCGAAAAACATCGAAACGCGTTGATCGACCAGCAGCAGGGCAGGGCGATCCCGTTCTTCGGTATAGACCCTAACATGAGGTTTTCCGGTGCGCGCCGTCACTTTCCAGTCGATAGTCCGTATGTCATCGCCGGGGAGATAGCCGCGCAGCTCCTCGAAATTCAGACCGCGCCCTCGCAGCCGCGACGCATGGCGGCCATTCAGGATCGAACGCGCGGGTTGTCTCGGCAAAAGGCTAAGCGCGCGCGATTTTGCGCCAAGCCGCAACAGGTGTTGGGCATCCACATGAATGCGTGGGTCATTAGGATATGTGGCGGTCTGGGCCACGAGCCTCTCTTTCCGATCAATCAGGGCAGCGCCACTAGGCGCAGGATTTCGGTTATCACGTCGTCTGGTGTTTTGGCGCTTCCTTGCGCTTCAAAGCTAAGCGTGATGCGGTGGCGGAACACGTCGTGGGCAACGGCGCGAATATCAGCGGGGTCCACATAATCGCGTTCATTCATCCAGGCATGCGCGCGCCCGCATTTGTCCAACGCAAGCGATGCACGCGGGCTGGCACCAATTTCAATCCAACTGGCCAGCTCATCGCTGAACTTCTCGGGTGTGCGGGTCGCTTGCACCAGATCAGCCATGTATCGATCCATTGCGTCGGAGACATGAATCCGCCCAATCTCAAGCCGTGCCTGAAATACGGCGTCTTGTGGGATCGGGGTTCGGGTCTTTCTGAAAACGCCGGTCCCGGCGGCGATCTCTTCGCCGCGCACCAGCCGGATGACCTCAACTTCGTCTTCGACCGGGGGGTAGGTGATCTGGACGTGCATCAGGAACCGATCCATCTGCGCTTCGGGCAGCGGATAAGTGCCCTCTTGCTCAATCGGGTTTTGTGTGGCCATCACGATGAACAAAGGCTCCATCTTATGTGTGGTGCCCGAGACGGTGACTTGCCGTTCCTCCATCGCTTCCAATAGCGCGGCTTGGACTTTGGCAGGCGCGCGGTTGATTTCATCGGCCAGCACGATGTTGGCAAAGATCGGGCCTGGATCGAACCGGAACGTGCCGCCGTCACTGGTTTGCTGGAATACTTCGGTGCCTGTTACGTCGGATGGCAGCAGATCTGGCGTGAACTGTATCCGGCTGAAATCTGCATCAAGATTGCGCGCCATAGCTTTGACCGCACGAGTTTTTGCCAGACCAGGCAGACCTTCGATCAGAAGATTACCGTTTGCCAGCAATCCAATGAGCAACCGGTCAATCACCTCAACCTGCCCGATAATTGATTTCCCCATACGAGCTTTGAGATCATTTATCTGATTAAGTGCATTCATTTATTTGGTCCCATCGTGGCCAGATGTCAGAAAAAGACGTATCAGGGCTGCGCCGAAGCGGAATAGTCAGGAATATTTAATAAGGATCGAAGGTTAGCAGCGTTGCCGCCACCGATCCACTACGAAATCCGGGCCGCTAGATGTTGCAGGTCGGCCCGCAGTTCGGGGCGGATATCGCCGTGGTTCGGCGTGTCGCGCAAGGTTTCAAACCAGTGTCGCGGAGGGCGTTTTCCAGCCGCGCGGCTCCAGGTCAGGTCACCCAGCACTGATCGTGCTGTGGCATTCAGTGTCTCGGGTATGTCGATCTTGTTCAGGGTTGCCCAAACACCGCTCCACAGCCGTGCAACTGACCAGGGGTTATATCCGCCACCGCCCAAGACCAGCAGTCGGGACGCCATATCGCGCAGGTTGGCAACGGCGCGCCAGTGGGCGTTGTTGGATAGCGTCAGACGCGACAGCGGGTCCTCAGCCACGGCATCCGCACCGCATTGCAAAACGATGGCCTGTGGTCGAAATGATGCGGTCGCAGGTAGAATAAGTTGATCAAGAATGGCATCGAATTCGCCATCGTTGAGGTTTCGCCCAACCGGAAGGTTGAACGCGGCCCCACCTGCGTCGTCGGTCAAAGTTCCGCTGAATGGCCAACGCCGCGCTTCATGAACCGAGATCATGCGAACGTTGGTGGAACCGCGAAAGGCGGCCTCGACCCCATCGCAATGATGCGCGTCGATATCAACATAGACGATCCGGTCGAGGCCGTTTTTCAGTAAGGTTAGGATCGCCAATACCGGGTCGTTCAGATAACAAAACCCGTTGGCGCGGTTCGGCAGGCCGTGATGCGTGCCACCGGCCGGGCTGTAGACGATGCCTCCATCACGGATCAGCTCTGCCCCTAACATTGACCCGCCAGCGGCGGTGGCGGGACGTCTATACATTTCGGTGAAAACTGGGTTCGACAATGTGCCCAGCGCGTATTTCGCCCGCGTTTCATCCGAAACGGCTTGATCCTTTTCGGCCTGTTGTAACGCTTCGATATAATCAGGTGTATGAAATGCGTGAAGTGCAGCAGGTTTTGCGCACGGGCTGACGCGATAGTTCGAAGTCGTCAACCACCCTTGCGCCCGGCACAGATCCATGACGGTAGACACGCGCGGAATGGCCAGCGGGTGTTTTGAACCATAAGTCGAGCTGCGATATATCTCGGATCCGATGAACAGTGGCGCATGCATTGTCTAGCTAGCGGTTCCTTGACGGACGTCTTCCCCCAGCCTTCCGTCCAGGGACATCAGGATCGCAATCGGACGCAGGGCCGGAATATGGCTAAAGACGATCAGGATGCAAACGGTGAGCGGCACGCTGAGGAACGCCCCGATCAGACCCCAGATCGTGGTCCAGAACATCAGCGCCAAAATGACCAGAAACGTGGACATGTTCAGCGAACGTCCCAGCAGCGCGGGGTCCAGAAAGTTGCCGATCAGGAATTGAAGCGTGCCGCAGCCCAAGATGATCATCAGGAATGGTCCGATGCTTTCAAACTGCACCAACGCGATCAGGGAGGGGAAGATTACCGCGATGATCGAACCGATGGACGGGATGAAGTTCAGCGCGAAGGTCAGGACGGCCCAGGTCTCGGCGAATTCCAATCCCAGTATCTTGAAGACTGAGTAGCTGATGCTTGCTGTGATCAGGCTGATCAGCGTTTTCACCCCGACATAGCGTTGCAGGCTGAACGAGATCGCATCCAGAATGGCAGCGAATTCGATACCCGTTTTGGGGTCGCCCGCGGCCAGTTGAATCTTTTTGCGAAAGGCCAACCGTTCGGCCATCAGGAAGGCGACGTAAAGGCTGATTAGGAAAAACTGGTTTAACAGGGATGTAGCGCTGCCCAACAGAACGCGCGCGATATAAGACATGTCGATGTTGATCAGGTTGTCGCGGATAAATGTGGTCACGTCATTGCCAACCCAACCGGTAACTCGGTTGACCGTCTCGTCGAACTGGTTTTCGTAAGTGCCGATTGTTCGGGCGAATTGGGTGGCCTGACTGCCCAGAATATACATGATCACGAACAAGCCGGCCAAAACGACGGTGACACCGGCCACATTGGCCAACCACACCGGCATGCGGGTCAGGGCGATGATCCGGTCGCTCAGTGCTATGATCAGGACATTGACCAACAAGGCCATGGTCAGCGGGATCAAAAACGCCGAACCGGCGTATAGCCCCAGCACCAGCAGCGTTGCCACAATCGACACGTCGCGCACAACGGAAAGCTTCAGCTTTGTCGGTGTTGCGGTTTCGTCATTGTCCAGTGTCATAGCTTGGCCTGTCTCGGGAACTGTCCTTGGCGCGTATAGCGATCCTGCACAGCAGAGCCGGATTATGCAATGCGTCCAGACCTTTGTCTGAGATTATTTGCGTAGTTCGCGGGATTGCCGGTTCTTTGGGTGCCACAGGCAGGTTAGGCTTTGGGAATGAACGCGCGTGTGATTCCTTATTTGAGCAGACCGGTTCGGGCACTTTGGGTGGCCATTGTCCGCTTTGACGCCAAGAACGGCTTTGTCATGAGCAGCCATGTCGCCATGTCTCTGATGTTGGCGCTTTTTCCGTTTGCCCTGTTTACCGTGGCTTTGGCAGGTTCACTGTCACAGGATTACGTCACCGACGAATTGATCGAGCTGATTTTTGGCGCCTGGCCAAAGGATGTGGCCGGGCCCATTGTGGCCGAGCTGCGCTCGGTCCTGACGGAATCCGGTTCAGGGGTCATTACTCTGGGCGGTTTGTTGGCGGTGTTTTTTGCCTCGAACGGAGTATTGGCCGTGCGCAAGGCGATGAATCAGGCCTATCACGACCACGACAGCTGGCCGTTTTGGAAAACGCGCTTGTTATGTCTTGGGTTGGTAATTGTTGGTGGCGTTACAATCATGATCATTGCAGCGGTTGAAGTGGTTCTGCCGGTCTACACGCAATTGGTGTCCGAGAAGACGGATGTGAACGTGTCTGATTGGTTGTCCGTGGACCGCTTGCGCTGGACGTTTACGGTGGCCGTTCCCGCAGGTGTTGTAGTCTTGGCGCATCTGGTCTTGCCAACAGGAAGGCACAAACTGCGCCAGATTCTGCCGGGTGTTGTGTTGACGCTTGCCCTTTGGGCTGCAGGCGGGTGGGGGTTTTCAGTTTATATCGCACAGTTCGCTTCGTACAGCGCCACCTATGCTGGTCTGGCGGGGGCGATGGCCGCGCTGATCTTTCTGTATCTGTGTGCCGCGATGCTGATCCTGGGCGCCGAATATAACGGGGCGTTATTGGATATGCAGGATGAGCTGGATGGGCAGGCGGCGTGAGAAAAGTAATACTCCTTTTCGGGCTGCTTGCACCGGTTTGCGCATTTGCTCAATCGCCCGAGTATGTCGGCTCGGACCAATGTATCGCGTGCCACAAGGCTGAGGTCGAGGCCTGGTCTGCATCCCATCACGCTTTGGCCTGGACCACCGTAGAAGACGGGCACATCGCGGCTGATTTTGACGGAACGCGTTTTGACCATGATGGAATGTCTGTCGAGTTCAGCCAGACAGGCGATATGGTGCAGGCCCATGTGACCGAAAAGGATGGTTCAACAACCCCTTACGATCTGCATTCAGTGATCGGTATTGATCCGTTGCAGCAATACTTGTTCGAAACCGAACCCGGCCGTTTGCAGAGTTTCGATGTGGTTTGGGATACAAGCGAACAGCGGTGGTATCACCTCTATCCCGATCAGGACCTTCCCCCGGATGATGGTCTGCACTGGACCGGGCCGTATAAGAACTGGAACGCTCGTTGCGCTGAATGCCACGCGACCGGGTTTGAAAAGAATTACGATGGGCAGACCCGCAATTACAGCTCAGTTCAAGCTGAGATTGGGGTCGGGTGCGAGGCCTGTCACGGCCCATCCTCGGCCCATATCGACTGGACGCAAGGTAGAAATATCAGCGCTGACCTGAGCGAGTTTGGGTTCACCATGAGTTGGGGAAAAGGCCGGACCGAGGAGGAGATTCAGCAATGCGCCGGCTGTCATTCCCGGCGTGAAGCGCACGGCGACGGTAACCCGGTGCCCGGAACGCCCTATCATGATGCCTATAACCTCTCGGTGCTGCGCCCCGGTCTCTATCACCCAGACGGGCAGATTTTGGACGAAGTCTACGTCTATGGCTCATTTCTGCAGTCCAAGATGTATGCGCAGGGCGTCGGGTGCACGGATTGCCATGACCCGCACAGCGCCGAGCTTAAGGCCGAGGGCAACGGCGTGTGTACCCAATGCCATTCACCGGCAGGGAATCCCGATTTTCCCACCCTGATAACCAAAGACTACGATACGGCAGCACATCACCATCACCCGGACGACAGCGCAGGCGCCCAATGCGTATCGTGCCATATGATCGAGCGCGTCTATATGGGTGTCGATTGGCGACGCGATCACAGCTTTCGCATCCCGCGCCCTGATCTGGGGTTGGGGCAGGACGCCTGTACCGATTGCCACCAATCCGAAGATCAAGCCTGGGCCGCGGGACAGATCCAAGGGTGGTTTCCTGACTCCACCCAACGTACTGAACATTTCGGGACGACGTTTCAGGCGGCTCTGACCGGGCAGGCTGACGGACCAGAGGCTTTGCTGGACATTGCGACTGACCCGAACATGGCTGGCATCGTGCGCGCGACGGCGGCGTATCTGCTGCAGCCCTTCGCATCGCCCGAGGTTGCGGCAAAAACGGCACCATTGTTGTCGGACACTAACCCCTTAGTGCGCGCCAACGCAGCACCGTTGCAACGTGAGGCAGCGCTGCCGGACCGGGTGGGGCGGTTGGAACCGTTGCTGTCTGACCCGATGCGAAACGTGCGTATTTCTGCCGCCAAAGAGTTCCTGAGCATCCCGGCTCAGGCGCTGACACCGGACCAGCAAACACAAGTGGCGCAAAGTATGGACGAATGGCAGGGATCAATCGCGAACCGGCTGGATTTCCCGGAAACCCACCTTGTTCTGGGTGGAATGGCCCTGACGTTCCGCAACGCGCCAGCGGCCGAGCAAGCCTTTCGCGAGGTCGTCACCTTGGACCCGCAGCGCGCCGAAGCCTGGCCGATGTTGGTGCAACTGGCCCAGATCAATCGCGGGATCGAGGCTGCGCGCAACGTGTTGCAAGAGGGGCTGAGCATACTGCCCAACGATCCGGGGCTGTTGCAACTCAAGGCGCAGCTGACCCCGTAATCCGGCATGGCGAGGCCCGGTTTTCGCCACGTTACCGGCAGATTTCGGGGTTAACCAAGGGGCAATGTAGAAACGCCGCCAGACCCCGAGGTGACCCATGTCTGACAAACCGGTTCACACATCGCAGCTGCAAAATCCTCTGTCCCTGGGTCAGAGGATCGCTGATCTGCAAGCCAGAAAGCCAGAATATATCAACCATGGCGAAGCCCTGCTGTTGCAAAGCACAGCCGCCGCGTCGCTGCGCGAGCAATTCCTGACCGGCGATCGAAGCTGGCTTGATGATTAAGTCAGCCGCGGAACCCCGTGGCGACGACAAATTTTTCGGAACTGTCAGACCGTGACGCGGGCGGCTTTACGTTTGCTACCTTTTCGAACTTCTGCTTCAACAGCTTTTGCAGATCGCCCTCGGCACCTCCGGCCAGAACCTTGGCGACAAACGTCCCGCCTTCTTCCAAAACGTCAAAGGCGAAATAAGCCGCAGTTTCGCACAAGGCCATGATCCGCAAGTGGTCGGTCTGCTTGTGCCCGGATGCCGAGGCCGCCATGTCCGACATCACCACTTCGGCCTTGCCGCCCAGCCAGTCTTTGACCTTCTGATCCGCGTCATCTTCCATGAAGTCCAGTACATGCGCCTCGGCACCAGCGACGGGTTCAACCTCTTGCAGATCGACGCCCAGAACGGTTCCAATCCGTTTGCCAGATCGCTCACCCAGCGCATTGACGCGTTTAACGGCTACCTGCAGCCAGCCACCGGGCGCACAACCCAGATCGACCACGCGCGCACCGGGAACGAGAAAGCGGAACTTGTCATCCAGTTCCAAAATCTTATAGGCCGCGCGTCCGCGATAGCCATCCGCTTGCGCGCGCTTCACATATGGGTCGTTCAACTGCCGCTCAAGCCAACGGGTCGAGCTGAGTTTGCGCCCACGCGCTGTCTTGACCTTAACCTTCAGGTCGCGCTGCCCGCGGCCTGAGTTGCTTTTGCCACTTGGTGTCTTCGCCATTAGAACGGTCCGTCTTCCAATACACCGTCCGCACTCATCTGCGCATAAAGCAGGCCTTCGCGCAGCCCACGATCCGCCACGGAAAGGCGGTCAGTAGGCCAGCAGCGGAGCAATGCCTGCAAAATGGCTGAGCCGGACATGATCAGGGCCTGCCGGTCATCGCCGATACGCGGATCTCGCCGCCGCCCCAGTGGGCCGAGTTCTAAGTATCCCCGTATGACTTTGTCAATCTGATCGCTGGTCATGCGCAAACCGTCCACTTTGGTCCGGTCATAACGCTTTAGCCCCAGATGCGAGGCGGCCACGGTCGTTACCGTGCCGCTGGTGCCGACAATCTGAAACCCTTCGCGGGCCTGTTCGTCCTTGTAAGGGGCAAAATCCGCTAGATTTTCTTCAAAGAACCAGCTCATCAGCGCGAACCGGGCCGAGTCGTCTTCGACATCATTGAACTGGTCACGCAGCGTGGCCACCCCCAGTGGAACGCTAATCCAATCCACCACTTTGGCTGCCGGAAAGGGGCTGTCGACCGTATGAAACCCGTGGTGCAGCCGCATGATCGCCGCCGGCCGATCCCGACGCGGCACGGTTGAGACGTCGATCCACACCAACTCGGTCGAGCCGCCACCGATATCCACGACCAACAACTGTTCGGTCTTGGTCGACACCAGCGGTGCGCACGAGATCACGGCCAGGCGGGCCTCTTCTTCAGGCTGGATGATTTCCAGGTTCAGGCCAGTCTCGCGCTTTACCTGCCGGATGAAGTCGCGTGAGTTTTTGGCGCGCCGACAGGCTTCGGTCGCGACAAGACGCATCCGTTTGACCTTGTTTCGCTTCAGTTTTTGCTGACAGATGCGCAGCGCCTGAATGGTGCGCGCCATCGATGACCGAGACAGCCGTCCGGTCCGTTCCAGCCCCGCACCCAGTTGCACGGATTTGGAAAAGCTGTCTACCACATGAAACCCGCTGCCCTTGGGCTGGGCTATCAACATGCGGCAGCTATTTGTTCCCAGATCCAGCGCCGCATATAACGCATCAGGATCGGGTCTTGCCGGCGCGGGGCTTTCGACCGCCTTGGGGAACGCGCCCGCACCTTTGGGACGCTTGGGCGCCATATTTAACGCCCTCCGATTTTCGAGTTACCCCGACCATAGGTCGGCCAAATGCTTCGTGCAAGACGCTCATTAAAGTGATGAGTATTTTGATGTGCGCATTTGCGCGAGAATTGGGTACAAGCGCCGTATCCTGTGGGGGTGCAAAAAGGTCGCTTGAAAGACTGCTTGTGTCGAAAATCGACCGACCTTGGCCCATATAGAAGTCTAGAACCGATCCATCTGGTTAGGAGGAATCAACGGCAATGCCTGACGTCACCATCGTATATTGGCGCGATATTCCCGCCCAAGTCATCGTCGGCAAAGGCCGTCGTGGCGCAAAGCGGCAGTTGGAGGAGCGGTTCGAACAAGCCATCGACCGGGCTGCGATGAAGGTGAACGCCAAGGACAGCGATGCCTATCTGGCCGAATGGCGCAAAGCCGAACCCTTTGCTGTCGAGGGCGACCCGTCCGAGATTGCAGAGGCAGAGGCCGTGCGTTTGGAAACGGAATACGATCAGGACCGCATCAAGGCTCTGATCGCCAATGACGGTTGGGCATGAGCCCAAAATCTATATGGGAGGCCGCAATGGCTTTGCTGAACTTCAAGAAACGTGATGCGGTCGAAAACGGCCCTGTGAATCCGACCGTCGAAGCCTTTTTGCAAGGCTATTCGATCGAGGTGATGCCACGCACCGCCGAAAAGGTCGAAGATTTCCGCGCGCTGCTGCCCGAAGGCACCCGCGTCTACATCGCCCATATCGAAGGCACGCCCATCGAGGATATGGTTAAAACCGCCAAGCGGATCGCCGAGGAAGGCTATCCAGTGATGCCGCACTTCCCGGCGCGGATCATCAAGGATGCGGCGACTTTAGAAAACTGGATCTCGATGTATCAGGGCGAGGCAGGCGTTGATCAGGCGCTGCTGCTAGCCGGTGGTGTCACGACTCCGCATGGTGATTTCGACAGCTCGATGCAGCTGCTGGAAACCGGTCTGTTCGACAAGGCGGGCTTTAAGCGTCTGCACGTCGCGGGCCATCCCGAGGGCAACAAAGACATTGACCCGGATGGCTCGACTAAAAATGTTGACGACGCGCTGCATTGGAAGCAGAAATTCAACGAAACTACCGATGCCGAAATGGCGCTGGCAACCCAGTTTGCTTTTGACGCCAAGCCGATCATCGCATGGGCCGACAGCTTGAAAGAAGCGGGTATCGACTTGCCGATCCACATCGGTATCGCAGGTCCGGCAAAGCTGCAGACCCTGATCAAATTCGCTATTGCATGCGGCGTTGGCCCATCGCTGAAAGTTCTGCAGAAGCGGGCCATGGATGTCTCCAAGCTGTTGCTGCCTTATGAGCCGACCGATGTTGTGACTGAGCTGGCCAACCACAAGGCGGCCAACCCGGATTTCAACATCACCAACGTACACTTCTTCCCGCTTGGCGGCATCAAGACCAACGCCAACTGGGCGATCAATAACGGCGGCGCTTCGGCAAAGCCTGTAAACGCTTAAGGAACGGACATGACCCGTACAGTCGTAGAATCAAAAACAAAAACAGCCGTCCTGGGATTTGACGAACCGTTCTGCGTGATCGGTGAGCGGATCAACCCGACCGGCCGCAAAAAACTGGCCGCGGAACTGGAGGCGGGCGATTTCTCGACCGTTGAGAAAGACGCCATCGCACAGGTCGCAGCAGGTGCCACCGTTCTGGATATCAACGCAGGCGTTGTCTACAACTCGAACCCCAACCCGAACGAAACCGAGCCGCCGCTGATGCGCAAGATCGTTGAGTTGGTTCAGGGGCTTGTCGACGTGCCGCTGTGCATCGACTCGTCGGTTCCCGGTGCGCTGGAGGCTGGACTTGCAGCGGCTGAGGGCCGTCCTCTGCTAAACTCGGTCACAGGTGAAGAGGAACGTCTGGAACTGGTTCTGCCGTTGGTCAAGAAGTACAACGTGCCGGTCGTGGCGATCTCGAACGATGACACTGGGATCTCGGAAGACCCCGATGTGCGTTTTGCCGTTGCCAAGACCATCGTAGAGCGCGCCGCTGATTACGGCATTCCAGCGCATGACATCGTGGTCGATCCCTTGGTCATGCCCATCGGTGCTATGGCGACTGCCGGTCAGCAAGTGTTTGCGCTGGTCCGCCGTCTGCGCGAGGAACTGGGCGTGAATACCACGTGCGGTGCGTCCAACATCTCTTTTGGTCTGCCGAACCGTCACGGCATCAACAACGCTTTCTTGCCGATGGCAATGGGCGCCGGCATGACCTCGGCGATTATGAACCCGGTGGCTTTGCCGACAAACCAAAAGAAGATTGCCGAGAAGAAAGAGGCCGTCATAGCCGCTGGCATCATCCTGCCCGAAGGCATGGATGACGAGGCTTTCGTTCAGATGTTCGGTTTGGGCTCGACCAAGCCGCGCGCCGGTAAAGAGATGGAGGCCATCCGTGCCGCCAACCTGCTGACCAACAACGACCCGCATGGCGGGGAGTGGATCAGGTTCAACAAAGCGCCGGACGAAGCGGGAGCCGCGGGCGCCGCTGGTGGCCGTCGCGGTGGTGGTCGTCGTCGCCGCGCCTCCTGATCTGGAAGCATAGAACATTGTTAAGGCCGGGCCTCGTGCCCGGCCTTTATCGGCCTTGATACCGATCAAGGCTAAGGCGTTGGCGGCGGGTCAGACTGTGTGGGACAGATGACCAGGGACCAGCGCAATCATGACCAGACATCATCCTCCTAAGCTCGCAGATACGGACCTGAACCTGAAACTCGGCAAACAGGCGTATTTCAAGAAACTGGCCGAGCTGCAGGCGCAGTTGGCTCTGATCCAACAGGCGTTTTTATTTCATGGGACCAAGGGAGTGCTGGTTTTTGAAGGCTGGGATGCGGCAGGTAAGGGCGGAACAATCCGGCGGATCAGTCAGGCGCTGGATCCGCGCAGTTTCAAAGTGTGGCCCATTGGGGCACCCCGGAACTATTATCTGAACCGTCACTACCTATTACGGTTTTGGGAGAGGTTGCCACCTCAAGGCGCGATCTCGGCTTTTGACCGCAGTTGGTATGGCCGGGTGCTGGTCGAACGGATCGAAAAGTTCACCCCGGAAGAGCGCTGGCGTGCAGCCTATCGTGAGATCAACGATTTCGAACGCATGCTGGTGGATGACGGCACCCGCATCGTAAAGCTGTTCTTTCACATTTCTCAGGAAGAACAGATGGAGCGGTTCACAGAACGTCTGCGCAACCCGATGAAGCGGTGGAAACTTACCTATGAAGATTTTCGAAACCGCGAACGATGGGCCGAAGCCGAAGTTGCCGTAGATGAAATGTTGGCCCGTACCTCAACAGATGTCGCGCCATGGCATGTGATACCTGCCAACAACAAGAAATATGCAAGAATCAATGCAATGCAGGCGGTTGTTGATGCATTTTCAAAGGATATCGACCTGAACCCACAGCATCTGGATCAGCGCACGCTGGATGCGGCTTGCGAGGCGCTCGATGTGGATCAATCCCTGATCGACGACCTGCGTGCCCGGACCGAGTAAAATGGGAGCTGAGATGGAAAGACGCTTGCGGTTAATCAACCGCAGGTGCTATTCAGCGCCACGCGGCGGGTATGATGTAATGGTAGCCTGTCAGCTTCCCAAGCTGAACGCGCGGGTTCGATTCCCGCTACCCGCTCCAGTTACTCAGATTTTCGCGCCTGAAACAGGTTGATCAATGCCGGGATTTCAACCGTGTTTTCGAGCGCATACTGTTGAAATGCTTTGGTAATTCCTTGTTGGATAACCAATACGTCCTCGGCATCCCCTTCAAAATAGGCGATCAGACGGGCCGCCGGACCGATACGTGTAGACAAGGTTGCGCAATCCTCGATCGTTCCGCGAATGCGCAGTGAGACGGGCACCTGTTCGACACGAATATCGGTCAGGCCAGCCCGGTCCAGCAGGCCAGAGACCCGTTCGCGGTCATGAAAGGCCAATGGGCCAGGGGCGTTTCGATCCATTACAGGTGGGCTGCCCAGTCGGGCGCAAGCGATGATATGCGGTGTCTTGAACCAGGGGTTCCTGTCTAATGGTCCCCAGGCGGCAAAGGTCATCTCTCCGCCCGGCTTCAACGCACGTGCCATGTTGGCAAAGGCAGCGACCGTGTCTTCAAAAAACATCACCCCAAAACGCGAGATCATTGCGTCGCGGTCTGCCTCGACAAACGGGTGGGTCTGGGCATCGGCATGCTGGAGGTCGATGTTTGACAACCCTTTTTCGGTGGCCCGTTGTCCCGCGCGGTCCAGAAATGGCTGCGAGAAGTCCGCCGCCAGTACGTGACCACTTTCACCTACGGACTCTGCCGCCCTGACGCTGCTTGCACCAGTGCCGCAGCCGATATCCAGCACCCGCATGCCGGGTTGCAGCCCGGCTCGGTCTAAGACCAGATCAAGAACCGGGGCCAACATCTCATCCATCTGTTCCTCAAAGGTGAGCCAATTGGCGCCAGAGGGAGAATTGCTCCAGAATTCGGCCTGTTCTTCGTTCGCTGCTTGCATGATCGCCTCCCTCAGGTGACGCGACTATGACCGGCGGCGGCGTCGGCGACCAGACTTTTCATCGGCCCCTCCGCCCGAGTTGAAGGTTGGTGAGGGCAGGGTGACCACCTGCGACAACTCCGGGAACGGATCGGTTTTGTGCGGGATGGCGTTTGCGGCGACGAAATGATCCTGGAACTTGGGTTCAATCGCGGTTTCAACCTTGGTGATCTCGCGCACGACGCGCTCGATTTCCGAACGCGCGGTGATGTTGCACAGCGCAATCCGCGCACCGGTTCCCGCCGCGTTGCCCGCGCTTGAGACCTTGTCCAGCGGCGCGTCGGGGATCATGCCCAGAACCATCGCGTGTTTGGTTGAAATATGCGCACCGAAAGCTCCGGCCAGAACCACGCGGTCCACCTTATCGACCTCCATGACATCCATCAGAAGGCGCGCACCGGCATAAAGCGCGGATTTGGCCAGTTGGATGGCGCGGATGTCACCTTGGGTCACGGTGATGCGCGGGCCGCCCTCGGCGCTGGCGTCATGGATCAGGTAGGCATGAGTGCGGCCTTCGGGCACGCAGCGATTGGTGCCAGTTTGCTCGGCCGACCCGATTAGACCACTTTCATCCAGCAACCCGGCGATGCGCATTTCAGCGACCGCCTCGATGATGCCCGAACCACAGATGCCGGTGATGCCGGTGGTGGCAACGTCCTGATCGAAGCCATCTTCGTCAGACCATTTCTCGGACCCGATAACGCGGAAGCGGGGCTCCTTGGTAACGGGGTCAATCTCGATCCGTTCAATAGCTCCGGGTGCCGCACGCTGGCCAGAGCTGATCTGAGCGCCCTCGAAGGCAGGACCAGTGGGCGAGGAACAGGCCAGAACGCGGCTGGTGTTGCCCAGCAGAATCTCGGCGTTGGTGCCGACATCGACGATCAGAACGAGGTCTTCGGATTTGCCCGGCTCTTCGGACAGGGCAACGGCGGCACAGTCGGCACCGACATGGCCCGCGATGCAGGGCAGAATATAAACCTGCGCGCGTGGGTTCATTTTCGTCAGGTCCATTTCTCGCGCGGGCAGGGACATGCTTTCCGACGTGGCCAGAGCAAACGGCGCCTGACCCAGTTCAACCGGGTCTAGCCCCAGTAGCAGATGGTGCATGACCGGGTTGCAGACGAAGACGGTCTCAACGATCAAGTCCGCGTCAATCCCGGCCTCTTCAGCAATCGAGGTTGTCAGGTCATTGATCGCCTCGCGCACGGCTTTTGTCATCTCCTGATCGCCGCCGGGGTTCATCATCGAATATGACACACGGCTCATCAGGTCTTCGCCAAAGCGGATCTGTGGGTTCATCAGGCCCGAAGATGCCTTCACTTCACCCGTTTCCAGATCGGTCAGGTGGGCCGCAATGGTGGTCGAGCCAAGGTCGATTGCCAGCCCATACAGCCCGCTTTCATGCAGGCCAGGCCAGATTTCTACGACCTTCGCGACCGAGTCCTTGTGCCCTTTGTGAACAGCCACGGTAACTTCCCATTTACCTTTGCGCAGCACGGGTTGCAGCTTGGACATCAGCGACAGATCGGCGGTGACCGCATCGATGTGCCACTGTTCGCGCAGGGCGCGCTCCAACCGTTCCAGATCGCCGGTGGGTGAGTGCATGTCGGGTTCTTCCACCACCACAAAATACAGCCGGGTTGCCGGGTCCATGGTGATGGTGCGCGCGGTGGCGGCTTTGCGGACGACCTGCCGGTGTACCTGGCTTTCAGGTGGTACGTCGATCACGATGTCGCCCTGAACCGTCGCCTGACAACCCAGACGGCGACCGGTTTTCAAGCCGCGCTTATCGTCGTAGCGCTGCTCGACCGCGTTCCATTCGCTCAGCGCGTCCTCGGATACGGTGACGCCATGTTTGGGAAACTCTCCATAGCTTGGTGTAATCTGGCATTTCGAACAGATCCCACGGCCACCACAGACCGAATCCAGGTCGACGCCCAACTGCCTGGCGGCGGTCAGAACCGGGGTGCCGACGGGGAAATGCCCGCGTTTGCCCGAGGGAGTAAAGACGACAAGGGGGTCGGTGGTCATATCTGGCCTGCCTTTTTGTATTCGCGCGTTTGCCGGCAAGATATGGGTTTGTGCGCAAAGGGAAAGGGCATTCCGCGGCACGTTTTGGATAAGGAGCGTCGTTTTTTACCGTGGTAACGGCCCGCAGGGTAAAACTAGTTTAGGTCAGGGGCTTTTCCTTGGGATGAATCCATGTAATAGGGTCACCGCCAAACGGGCTTTTGCATGAGGTTAGCAGATGCAGATTCGTGAGGCACTTACCTTTGACGACGTACTCTTGGTTCCGGGGGCATCGACGGTGCTGCCTGCGACGGCGGACACGACCACGCGCGTGACCCGAGAGATCACCATGAACATCCCGCTGCTCAGCTCGGCCATGGACACGGTGACCGAGGCGCGCATGGCCATTGCCATGGCGCAGGCCGGTGGGATTGGCGTAATTCACAAGAACCTGACAACCGAAGAACAGGCCCGCGAAGTACGGCGGGTCAAGCGGTTTGAATCCGGGATCGTTTATAACCCGGTAACATTGAAGGTGGATCAGACGCTGGCTGATGCTAATGCCCTGGTGCAACGCTACAACTTCACCGGTTTCCCGGTTGTGGACGAAGAGGGCCGCGTGGTGGGTATTCTGACCAACCGCGATATGCGTTTTGCAACCTCGGACGATACGCCGGTGCACGCAATGATGACCTCGGACAATCTGGCGATGCTGAAAGAGCCCGCCGATCTGGAAGAGGCCAAAAGCCTGATGCGCGCCCGCCGGATCGAAAAGCTGCTGGTGGTTGATGGCACTGGCAAATTGACTGGCCTTTTGACTCTGAAAGACACCGAACAAGCGGTGCTGAACCCGACGGCCTGTAAAGACCGTCTGGGCCGTCTGCGTGTGGCTGCGGCGACCTCGGTCGGGGATGCCGGGTTTGAGCGGTCGGAACAGTTGGTGGATTCGGGTGTCGACATCATTGTGGTGGATACGGCGCATGGTCATTCGCAAGGCGTTCTGGACGCTGTGAAACGGGTCAAGACGCTGTCGAATGAGGTTCAGATCATTGCCGGTAACGTCGCCACGGGTGATGCGACCAAGGCGCTGATCGACGCAGGCGCGGATGCGATCAAGGTTGGTATTGGGCCGGGGTCGATCTGTACCACGCGGATGGTTGCCGGGGTCGGGGTGCCTCAGCTGACAGCGATCATGGATTGCGCTTCGGCCGCAGGGGATGTTCCGGTGATTGCAGATGGTGGCATCAAATTCTCGGGCGATTTTGCCAAGGCGATTGCGGCGGGTGCATCCTGTGCGATGGTCGGTTCGATGATTGCGGGCACCGATGAAAGTCCGGGCGAGGTGATCCTGTATCAGGGCCGTTCATTCAAATCCTATCGCGGCATGGGCAGCCTGGGCGCGATGGCGCGCGGCTCAGCAGATCGGTATTTCCAGAAGGATGCGGCCAACGACAAACTGGTACCCGAAGGGATCGAAGGGCAGGTGCCTTACAAAGGGTCGGCCAGCGCGGTGGTCCACCAATTGGTTGGCGGTTTGCGCGCGGCGATGGGCTATACTGGCTGCGCCACAGTCGAAGAGATGCGCAAGAACTGCAATTTCGTCAAAATTACTGGTGCGGGCCTGAAAGAAAGCCATGTGCATGACGTGCAAATCACCCGTGAAAGCCCGAACTACCGGGTGATGTAATTGCATCCAATGCGTAATGCGGCGTCCGGATCAGGGCGCCGTTTCGCGTTTTCAGCGCATCTCTACGCGCCACGACAACAGCATCGGAATAGACCATGACCCCGGCCGCTCGTATTCAGGCATCGATTGAAATCCTTGACCAGATTCTCTCAGGTATGCCCGTCGAGAAATCTCTGACCAACTGGGCGCGACGCAGCCGGTTTGCCGGGTCCAAGGATCGTGCTGCGGTTCGTGATCATGTGTTTGATGCGTTGCGGTGTCAGCGGTCCTATGCGGCGCTAGGTGGTGCTGACACTGGCCGAGGTTTGATGATCGGCGCGCTTCGCGCCTCTGGCGAACGGCCGGAGGATTTGTTCACAGGCGCCCGTCACGCGCCCGCGGTTTTATTTGAGTGTGAGGTCGGGCGTGACTTTCTTTCGGATGCCGAGCGTTTGGACATTCCCGAATGGCTGTGGCCCAGATTTCAGTCCTCATTGGGGGATCAGGCGGTTGCGGTCGCGCGGGCACTGCAACACCGCGCGCCGGTGCATTTGCGGGTTAATCTGGTCAAAACGAATGTAGCTTCTGCAATCAAAGTGCTAGCGGCTGAAGATATAACAGCCGCCCCACATCCAACATGCGAAACAGCCTTGGAAGTGACCGAAGGTGCGCGCAAAATTGCGCAAAGCAGGGCATATGCCGAGGGGCTGGTCGAGCTTCAGGATGCCGCCAGTCAGGCTGTTGTAGCTGCCTTAACCCTCCATCCAGGAATGCGGGTTCTGGACTATTGCGCAGGTGGGGGTGGTAAGTCTTTGGCCCTGGCCGCGCATCAGGGGATTAAGGTGTTTGCCCATGATGTAAACGCAGGCCGTATGCGCGATCTGCCTGCACGCGCCGATCGGGCTGGGGTACAGGTTCAGGTCGTATCGACGGATCAACTCGAACAGCAAAAGCCGTTTGATGTCATTCTCGCGGATGCGCCATGTTCGGGCAGTGGATCGTGGCGACGAGCGCCTGCGGGAAAGTGGGTGCTGACCGAAAGTCGCTTGCAGGAGCTTACCGGAATTCAATCGACCATTCTGGATAAGTTATCGACAATGGTCGCGTCGGGCGGTGTCTTGGCCTATGCGACGTGTTCCATGTTGGACGATGAAAACGGCGCTGTCGTCGCCTCATTTCTGCGCGCCAATCCAGAGTGGATCGAGACATTTCGCAAAACGTGGCTTGTTTCGCACGGAACTGATGGTTTCTTCACTGCACACTTGACGCGATAGTGCGTCAAGGCATAGCAACTCTAGGGAGAGTATCCGGTTTCGCTTAATCGGACATTAACCTTATTTGGGCTGACTACGCCAAAGCCCATCGACTTGAGTTGTTTATGACTGACACTACGGAAGTTTTCGCCGATCCGTCTTACCACAAAACCCCATCCGGCCTGCGACTTGCCTCTTTGGTCGTCATCGGTGCGCTTCTAAGTCTGGCGCCGGTTGCAGGGCTGTTGCCCGACGTTTGGCACACTGGGTTCATGGTTGCAGGCGTATCCTTTTTGGCCGCTTCGTTTCTGGTGGTTCTACGAGGGAAGATCACGGATTATCTGGCGCAGCAGGCGGTAAAAACCATGGCCGTTTTCGCAGAGCAAGATCTGTTTCCTTGCGTGATTGCGAACGCCCAGGGCGATATTTTGGCCGCCAACCCCGAGGCGCGCGCGCAGTTTAAAGCCTTCCCTGGCAGTCGGTTGGAGCAATGCCTGAAATCCCTGTTCGCGAACCCTCCGGCTATTTTGCTAAGACTGCAGTCGTCGGCTGAAATTTATGGCAAAGCCCGCGAAGACATTGTGACCGTTGGGTCGACGATCCCGGTTTCAGTGTTCAACGTTGGTCAAGGTCGGTTTTGCTGGCGCTTTCATCTGGACACACCAGGGCAGTGGGACGAGGTCAAAATCCCGGTCCTGACCGAAGGGCGCAACGGCACTTTGCTCCGGGTGAATGACGCAGCGGCGCATATGTTGGGGCAAAGGCCGGATGCGCTGAACGAAGTGTTCACGAGCGATTCCCTTACGCTAGGTGAAATTGTACAGGTTCAGACAACAAGGGGTGCGGTTTCAGCCATTGTTTGCGAACTGGGTCGGTCCGGCACTGTGCGAAACCTTCTTGTCTTGCCTGTGGCGCAGGACCGGCAAGCCAGCAGTGGCACGTCCTTTGCCGATCTGCCGGTGCCGATCATGCGTCTTGCCCCCGATGGTCGTATTCTCGAGGCCAACCGGCTGGCGGTAAAGTTGATCGGTGACATCGAGCCCGATGAAACCAATGTCGATCAGATCATGCAAGGGTTGGGGCATCCAATCTTGGATTGGTTGGGGCGAACCGCTGCACAAGAACCCACGATGCGGTCCGAGTTTCTGCGTCTAACCCGCCAGGACAAGGAGATTTTTGTTCAGGTCACTTTGAACCGGGTGGTGAACAACGGGCAGGTCTGCCTGATTGCGGTGTTGAATGACGCTACCGAACTCAAAACGCTTGAGGCACAGTTCGTGCAGGGGCAGAAAATGCAGGCGGTGGGCCAGCTGGCCGGTGGCGTTGCCCATGATTTCAACAATTTGCTGACGGCCATTTCCGGGCATTGTGACTTGCTGCTTTTGCGGCACGACCAAAATGATCCGAACTACGGCGATCTGGTTCAGATCAACCAGAATGCCAACAGGGCTGCGGCTCTGGTCAGTCAGCTGCTGGCGTTTTCGCGCAAACAAACCTTGCAGCCCGAGGTGTTGGACCTGCGCGATACGATCTCGGATCTCATCCACCTGCTGAACCGGTTGGTGGGCGAAAAAGTGCGTCTGATCCTCAGCCATGATCCGGTTCTGAAACCCGTCCGGGCAGATAAGCGGCAGCTTGAGCAGGTGCTGATGAATCTGGTTGTGAACGCGCGCGACGCCATGCCGGATGGCGGCGAGATTCGGATTGAGACTGAGGTGGTCGTGCTGAGCCAACCCTTCACACGCGACCGTGCCACGGTTCAGCCGGGCGAATACGTGACCGTCAAGGTAATCGACAGCGGCACCGGTATCCCGGCAGACAAGCTGCAAAAGGTATTTGAGCCGTTCTATACGACCAAACGCACTGGTGAAGGCACGGGGTTGGGCTTGTCCACGGTCTATGGAATCGTCAAGCAAACGGGCGGGTTCATTTTTGTCGACAGCCTTCCGGGGCATGGAACAGAATTCATCGTCTACCTTCCGGTGTCCGCCGCGCCTCAGGAGGTTCAGCAAGAGGCGTTGCCCGCAGTCGAAACGCAAAGCGCTCGGCAAGGTGAGGGTGTCGTGCTGTTGGTTGAAGACGAAGCCCCTGTGCGTGCCTTTGCAACACGTGCATTACGCTTGAAGGGCTATACCGTGCTTGAGGCCGGTTCGGCAGAAGAGGCGCTGCGCTTGCTCGAGGATGGGGCGTTGAATGTCGATGTTTTTGTCACCGACGTGGTCATGCCCGGTATGGATGGGCCAACCTGGGTGCGTCAGGCGATGAAAACGCGCCCGGATGTACGGGTGATCTTCATGTCCGGCTATACCGAAGGGGCTTTTGGTGATTCCGGGCCGGAAATCGCACACTCGGCCTTCTTGCCGAAACCATTCTCACTAAATGAGCTGACCGAAGCGGTGTTTCAACAGATTAACTGACCACATCAAAGTGCGGCGTCGTGGCAGACGAACTCAGCGTCGTGGTGTTTTCGAAATTTTCGCTCGGTTTCCAGTGACAGGACAAGCTCACATTGGGGTGAGACGTTTTCCTGCTTCAGGTTAATCTCCATGTTCAGACGATCCTGAAGGAAGTTCAAAATCTTATCCTGATTTTCGTATTTGAAGACATGGCTTGCACCAAAACCGTTGCTTCGGGTTCGAAAAAACTGACTTTGGCTGCCCACATCCGCGAAATCGGGGCGCGGAGATTTCATATAGGCTTGTACGAACTCGTCAAAGGACATGTCGCGGGTTGAATGTGGATGCCCGATCCGGTCATCGCGGCTGCGGAAACGGTACCAACTGCCCAACCAGTCGATCGGTTCACGTACGACGGCCATGATCTCCATTTCGGTGCCATACATTTTCCGAAAAATGTTCTGAAAAAAGCGGTCATAGCGCCGCACAGGAGCGTGTTTCAGATCTGGTGGACCGGTTACGACAAAATCGGCGCGCTCGCGCAGGGCTGAGTGATAGGCGGTGCTGCCAGTCTTTGGAACAGCCAGAAACGCCAAGCGTTCCTTATAGAAAACAAGCATTTAATTGCCTTTTGCCGATCTTTGTTACAGGTGCAGATTGGCGTAAACGACTCTTTAACACAATTGCCCAACAGTAAGTATTGTAAGTTTTAGTTGAAATGTTCTCTTTTTGGTCCCATAAGGAACAAGAGGCGAACAAAGCAGCGATTGCCGCCCGTTCAAGGGTGTGACAAAAGGGAAGGCGACAGGACAATGGCGGATCTTCTGACGATGAGCGACAAGAAAAACGCAGATAAGCAAAAGGCGCTCGACAGCGCGTTGGCCCAGATCGAACGCCAGTTCGGCAAGGGCTCGATCATGAAGCTGGGCGAGGATTCCAAGCAGGACATTGAGGCCAGTTCGACCGGTTCTCTGGGTCTGGACATTGCTTTGGGGATTGGTGGCCTGCCGATGGGGCGGATTGTCGAGATTTACGGGCCGGAAAGCTCGGGTAAGACGACGCTGACGTTGCACTGCATTGCCGAACAGCAAAAGCGTGGCGGTGTTTGCGCCTTTGTTGACGCGGAACATGCGCTGGACCCGCAGTATGCGCGTAAATTGGGCGTTGATCTGGATGAGCTGCTGATCTCGCAGCCCGACACCGGCGAACAGGCGCTTGAGATTACCGATACACTGGTACGCTCGGGGGCGGTGAACATGGTTGTCGTCGACTCGGTTGCGGCGCTGACGCCGAAATCCGAGTTGGAAGGCGACATGGGCGACAGCAATGTCGGCGTTCAGGCCCGTCTGATGAGCCAGGCGATGCGCAAACTGACTGGCTCGATCAGCCGTTCGAACTGCATGGTGATCTTTATCAACCAGATTCGGATGAAAATCGGTGTGATGTTCGGCAGCCCGGAAACCACGACCGGTGGTAACGCGTTGAAATTCTACAGCTCGGTCCGGCTGGATATCCGCCGCATCGGTGCAATCAAGGATCGCGATGAGGTTGTGGGCAACCAGACCCGCGTCAAGGTCGTCAAGAACAAGGTGGCGCCGCCCTTCAAGCAGGTGGAATTCGACATCATGTATGGCGAAGGCATCAGCAAGATGGGCGAATTGCTGGATCTGGGTGTCAAGGCCGGCGTGGTCGAGAAGTCAGGCTCGTGGTTCAGCTATGGCGACGAACGGATCGGGCAGGGGCGTGAGAATGCGAAGCAATACCTGCGCGACAACAACCGTGCCGCGCTTGAGATTGAAGACAAGATTCGCGCAGCACATGGTCTGGATTTTGACATGCCGCCCGGCGCGACTGAGGATGATGATATCCTCGAGGCGTAAACGATCGCTGACGGGAACGGAAAAATTCCGCGTCACACTGCCAGTGCTTAGAAAATCCGAAACAAGGCGGTCCATTGGGGCCGCCTTGTTTCGTTCTGCGAGTCCAACGCTGTGGACTATCCGCAGGGACAGGGATAAACCCGTTTTGACACAATATGATTGCGCGCCGAGAGAGCCTTATGCCCACGCTGAATGATATCCGATCAACCTTTCTGAACTACTTTGACAAACAGGGGCACGAAGTGGTGCCGTCCAGCCCTCTGGTCCCGCGCAACGACCCGACGCTGATGTTCGTGAACTCGGGGATGGTGCAGTTCAAAAACCTGTTTACCGGTGTGGAAACCCGCGATTATCAGCGTGCGACCACCGCTCAGAAATGTGTGCGCGCGGGCGGCAAGCACAACGATCTGGACAATGTGGGCTATACCGCACGGCACCACACGTTCTTTGAGATGCTGGGGAATTTCTCGTTCGGTGATTATTTCAAGAACGACGCGATCCCGTTTGCCTGGGAGTTGATTACTAAGGAATTCGGCGTCGACAAAAACCGTCTGCTGACCACTGTCTATCACACCGATGATGAGGCGTTTGAAATCTGGAAGAAGGTCGGTGTTCCCGAAGACCGGATCATCCGTATCGCCACCAATGACAACTTCTGGCAGATGGGCCCCACCGGCCCGTGCGGTCCGTGTACCGAGATTTTCTATGATCACGGCGATCACATCTGGGGTGGTCCTCCGGGATCGGCCGAGGAAGACGGCGATCGGTTCATTGAAATCTGGAACATCGTTTTCATGCAGAACGAGCAGTTCGAAGACGGCTCGATGGTTGAACTGGACATGCAGTCGATCGACACGGGCATGGGGTTGGAGCGGATTGGGGCGCTGCTGCAGGGAAGCCATGACAACTATGACACCGATCTGTTCAAAACCCTGATCGAGGCGTCGGCGGATGCCACGGGCGTTGATCCTTATGGTGATCAGAATGTCCATCACCGGGTGATAGCAGACCATCTGCGTTCGACGTCGTTCCTGATCGCAGATGGTGTGATGCCGTCGAATGACGGGCGAGGCTACGTCCTGCGGCGGATCATGCGCCGTGCCATGCGTCACGCGCATTTGCTGGGGGCGAAAGATCCAGTCATGCACCGCCTCGTGCCGGCGCTGGTGCAACTGATGGGCGCGCAATATACCGAGTTGGGTCAAGCGCAGGCCCTGATCGAAGAGACGCTGCTGCTGGAAGAAACACGCTTTAAACAGACGTTGGATCGCGGTTTGAAGTTGTTGGATGATGAGGTCTCTGGCCTGCCTGAAGGCAGTGCATTGTCGGGTGAATCAGCGTTCAAGCTTTATGACACTTACGGTTTTCCTTTGGATTTGACGCAAGATGCATTGCGGGAAAAAGGCCGGACAGTGGATACGGACGGGTTCGATGCGGCCATGGCCGAGCAGAAAGCCAAGGCACGTGCCGCTTGGGCGGGATCGGGCGAGTCCGCAGATCAGGCGGTTTGGTTTGACGTTCTGGACGCAGCGGGCGCCACCGATTTTCTGGGTTACGACACCGAAAAAGCCGAAGGGCAGGTGGCTGCTCTGGTGGTTGATGGCGCTTTGGTCGACAAGATTGAAAAGGGTGGCTCGGGTTGGGTTGTCGTGAACCAGACGCCATTCTATGGCGAAGCTGGTGGTCAGGTTGGTGACACCGGGGAAATTCGGCGTCTTGAGAACCTGCAAGACGTGGCGCAGGTCGAAGACACGCGCAAGTTTGCAGAAGGTAAGGTTTATGCGCATCGGGTCACGGTAAGCCAAGGTACTTTGTCGAAGGGCGATGCTGTTGAGCTTGAGGTTGATCATGCCCGTCGAACAGGGATCCGGGCCAACCATTCGGCCACGCACTTGCTGCACGAGGCGCTTCGCGAAACGCTGGGTGATCACGTGGCACAGCGCGGTTCGCTGAATGCCTCAGACCGGCTGCGTTTCGATTTCAGCCATTCCAAGGCGCTCAGCCCTGATGAGATTCAAAAGGTTGAACGTGAGGTGAATGAATTCATCCGCCAAAACTCGACTGTTGAAACACGGATCATGACGCCCGACGATGCGCGCGAACTGGGTGCGCAGGCGCTGTTTGGTGAGAAATACGGTGACGAAGTCCGGGTTGTGTCGATGGGCAAAGCTCAGACAGGCAAGGGTCATGACGGCGATACTTGGTCCATCGAACTGTGTGGGGGCACGCATGTGCGTCAGACCGGTGATATCGGCACGTTTGTTGTACTGGGTGACAGTGCCAGCAGTGCCGGTGTGCGCCGGATCGAGGCGCTGACCGGGGATGAGGCGTTCCGGCATCTGTCCGCGCAAGATCAGCGGCTGGGTCAGATTGCTTCGGAATTGAAAGCGCAGCCGGATGATGTGGTCACCCGGGTCAAGTCTCTGCTGGATGAACGCAAAGCTTTGCAAAACGAGGTTGCTCAGTTGCGCCGTGATCTGGCGATGGCCGGTGGTGCAGGGCAGGGCGGCGGAGCCGAAGCACGTGACGTGAACGGTGTGCCTTTCCTGGCGCAGGCATTAAGCGGGGTTTCAGGTAAGGATCTACCTGCACTGATCGACGAACACAAAAGCCGTCTGGGCTCGGGCGCGGTGCTGTTGATTGCGGATGCCGGTGGCAAGGCTGCCGTGGCTGCTGGTGTAACATCGGACCTGACCGACAAGGTTTCAGCCGTTGATTTGGTACGGGCTGCAGTGGTCGAACTGGGTGGCAAGGGTGGCGGCGGACGCCCGGACATGGCGCAGGGCGGTGGCCGGGATGCGTCAAATTCAGAAGCGGCAATCAAAGCCGCAGAACAAGTTTTGGGAGGATAAAATGCCGGCACTTTGGATTGCCCACGTGACCGTGACAGACAACGAGGCCTACGGCAAATATGCTGAACTGGCAGGACCGGCGCTTGCCAAGCACGGGGGCTCGTTCATCGCACGTGCTGGACGGTATGTGCAGCTTGAAGGGAAAGAGCGCCCACGCAATGTTGTTGCCCGTTTCCCCTCGGTCGAGGCCGCAGTGGAATGCTACAATTCACCCGAATATCAACAGGCGCTGGACCATGCACGCGGGGCTAGTGAACGTGAATTGCTGATTGTCGAGACCACTGAATAGAATTCGACTGTCAAAGTTAGGCCAACTTCTGGTTGTGTAGGCGGAATTTAGCCAATGGAAAAGCCAGGTAGCTTTATGAGCAGCCTGGCTTTTTTGATATTACAATATTGCTATATATTACAGCTATTTGCTTTAAGTAAGTTGTGTTGAGTTAACCTTACGTAACTTTTGGATTGTGGCCGAGTCCTCACAATTCTTGCCTGAAATGGTCAAAATGCGGAACGAATTTCCGCCTCTTTTTCCTTGCAACTTCACCTCAGATTGCGCAAACGGCCCCGTCTACTGATAGTTAAGCTAAACGATCTACGGTCCTGTTTGTCCGCAATTACGAGGATGAATAATGGTCGAGGAACAGGCATGAAGCTGTTGAGCAATGAACTCAGAGATGTATCTGCACGGTTGACCTCATCAATTGGTCGACTGGTTGCTGTATCCGCATTGGCGTTAGGAACTTTGGGTGTTGGCACCGATGCACAAGCAACCGAGGGACGCTTTATCCAGATTGCAGCCGTGTCGCCGCCGCCGTCAGGCGCTCGGCAACTGTGCCGTCAATACAGATGGGCGTGTTCGACCAAAGCAACTGTATCCATGTCCAGCCAGAAAGAGATGCAGATCATTCAGCACGTAAATCGTCAGGTGAATGCGACGACACGCGCGGTAACGGATCGGTCGCAATATCGGACTGCGGAAAGGTGGGCGTTGCCGACCTCTCGTGGCGGAGATTGCGAAGATTTTGCGCTGCTTAAGAAGCGTGACTTAATTCGGGCCGGGGTTGATCCCAGTAAATTGCTGATCGCGACTGTATTAGATGCAAAGCGCAATTCACATGCCGTGCTTGTTTATCGCTCGGCAGCCGGGGACTTGGTTTTGGATAACCTAACCAATCAGATCAAACCGTGGGCCGCCACGCAATATCTGTTCCTTCGCATGCAAAACCCCAGGAAACCCAGCGGTTGGGTCGGCGTTTACGGTCGTAGCTGAGACTTTTTCCATTTCCCCTCAGGCTTGAGGGTAAAAAGGGCGGCCCGGAGGTCGCCCTTTGTGCATTCCATAGGTTTTAGCCTGGTCTGACCATTCATTCAGCATCTTAGGACGCAAGTCAGATGCAGCTGTTCGGTTAAAACGTTCCACCACTGCCGGGACCGCCAGCGTTTCCACCAGATGCGCCGCCTGTGCTGCCGCCATTACCGTTGCCGCCGCCGCCGCCACCTTGGCCGTTATTGCTGCCGCCATTACCGGTGCCCGGTCCTGAGCCACCGTTGTTGCCGCCGCCATTACCGCTGTTTCCGGCGTTCCCGTTCCCATTGCCTGGCCCACCGTTATTGCCGCCGTTGCCATTACCGGAATTGCCACCGTCGCCGTTATTGCCGCCGTTGCCATTACCGGAATTGCCACCGTCGCCGTTATTGCCGCCGTTGCCATTACCGGAATTACCACCGCCGCCATTGTTGCCGCCGTTGCCGTTGCCGGAGTTGCCACCGCCGCCATTATTGCCGCCGTTGCCGTTGCCGGAATTGCCACCGTCGCCATTGTTGCCGCCGTTGCCGTTGCCGGAATTGCCACCGCCGCCATTATTGCCGCCGTTGCCGTTGCCGGAATTGCCACCGCCGCCGTTGTTGCCGCCGTTGCCGTTGCCGGAATTGCCACCGCCGCCGTTGTTGCCGCCGTTGCCATTACCGTTGTTGCCACCGCCGCCGTTGTTGCCACCGCCGCCGCCGCCGTTGTTGCCACCGCCACCGCCGCCGTTATTGCCACCGCCGCCGTTGTTGCCGCCACCGCCGCCGCCGCCGCTAGTGGGCGAAGGGCTTGCGCCGCCGTCGTCGCTGCTACCGCCGCCGCTATCACCGCTGCCTGAATCGCCAAAGGTATCGCTATCACTATCGCGATCGGATGCAGCCGTGGACGCCGTTGGCAAATCAGTCAGGACAGCTGCGAATGCCGGACAACTTTCAAGCGTACCGGCCAGAATGTCCTCGAAATCAGCTCTGCGCTGGATGTAGCGCAACATGCGCGTATCGACGACTGTGCAATCGCACAGTGTTTCGGGCGATACCGATTGTCGGGCTGTTTTGATGTCGCATCTTTCCGCCTGAGCCGCGCTGGCGGTGATGAACGGTAAAGTTGCTGAGACAAATACAAAAGATAATAAATGGGATTTCACGCGCATGGCGCCGCTCCTTCAGAACTCGTTACTAACACTATTGCACTACAGTTTGTGCTTTACGTTTTGGTACATCAATTGTGCCATACTTCAACCACAATTACACCCATTTTGGGTCACATTTACAAGGGGTGTTTAATTTGAATTAATTTTAGGAACAAATTTTACGCAAAAAAAATACACTTAAAACAAAGAGAAAGCCCGCCAAAACGGCGGGCTTTTCGTATATTTTCGCAGTTCATGCGCGCACAAATTTGTCAGATGTGTGGCATTGTTGCCATTGCGACAACTATACTTAAGGGAGACTCAGGCGGACTTCGCCATACGCTTGCGTTCATGCGGGTCCAGAAAGCGTTTGCGTAGACGAACAGCGTTTGGGGTGACCTCAACCAATTCATCATCGTCGATATAAGCAATCGCCTCTTCCAGCGAGAACTGAACGTGGGGCGTAAGCCGTACGGCATCGTCAGAACCGCTTGCGCGGACGTTGGTCAGCTTTTTACCCTTGAGAGGGTTCACTTCCAGATCATTGTCGCGCGAATGCTCACCGATAACCATGCCCTGATAAACGTCAGTTTGCGGGGCAACGAACATGCGGCCGCGCTCCTCCAAGTTCCACAGGGCATAAGCCACGGCCTGACCCTTCTCCATCGAGATCAGAACGCCTGCGCGACGACCCGGGATCGGGCCCTTGTGCGCGGCCCAGCCGTGGAACACGCGGTTCAGAACGCCGGTGCCACGTGTGTCTGTCAGGAACTCGCCATGATACCCGATCAACCCGCGTGAAGGGACGTGTGCGATGATCCGGGTTTTGCCTGCACCGGCGGGGCGCATTTCGGCCAATTCACCTTTGCGTGCACCGGTGATCTTTTCGATCACCGAGCCCGAGAATTCATCATCCACGTCGATGGTGACTTCTTCGATGGGTTCCAGACGCTGGCCTTCTTCCTCACGGAACAAAACCTGCGGGCGCGAAATGCTGAGTTCGAAGCCTTCACGGCGCATATTCTCGATAAGAACGCCCATTTGCAATTCGCCACGACCCGCGACCTCAAACGCCTCGCCCCCGGGGGTATCGGTGATGCGGATGGCGACGTTGGATTCGGCCTCTTTCATCAGGCGGTCACGAATAACGCGGGATTGGACCTTTTTGCCGTCACGACCTGCCAGAGGGGAATCGTTGATGCCAAAGGTCACAGTGATGGTCGGTGGATCGATGGGCTGGGCGGGCAGGGCTTCTTCGACCTGCGGGGATACCAACGAATCCGCAACAGTGGCTTTGCTCATCCCTGCGATGGTAACGATGTCCCCAGCTTCGGCCACGTCGATGGGTTGTTGCGCGAGGCCACGAAACGCCAGGATTTTCGACGCGCGGAAGTTCTCGATCAGGGTGCCATCGCGGGACAGCGCCTTGAGGCTGTCACCCGCCTTCAGCGTACCGCTTTCAACGCGACCGGTGAGGATGCGGCCAATGAACGGATCGCTGCCCAGCGTCGTGGCCAGCATGCGGAACGGTTCGTCCTTGCGTTCGGCCTGTTGCGGGGCAGGGACGTGATCGACGATCAGGTCGAACAGCGCGGTCAGGTCCTTGCGCGGTCCGTCCAGTTCCATATCCGCCCAACCAGAACGACCTGAGGCGTACATGGCCGGGAAGTCCAGTTGGTCATCATCAGCGCCAAGGTTGGCGAACAGGTCGAAACATTCGTCCAGCGCGCGGTCGGGTTCGGCGTCGGGCTTGTCGACCTTGTTCAAAACGACGATCGGGCGCAGTCCCAGCGCAAGCGCCTTGGAGGTCACAAACTTGGTCTGTGGCATCGGGCCTTCGGCGGCATCGACCAGCAATACAACGCCGTCGACCATGCTGAGAATCCGCTCAACCTCGCCACCGAAATCGGCGTGGCCGGGGGTGTCGACGATATTGATGCGTGTGCCTTTCCATTCGACACTGGTGGCTTTGGCCAGAATGGTTATGCCACGCTCACGTTCAAGATCGTTGCTGTCCATGGCGCGTTCAGCCACAGCTTGATTTTCCCGGAACGCACCGGATTGTTTAAGCAGCTCATCCACCAGGGTCGTTTTGCCGTGGTCCACGTGAGCGATGATTGCGATATTGCGCAGGTCCATGAGAGGTCAGCCTTTGAACGGGAAGTTGCCGCGCGCATAGCGCGGTTTGACCAAATAGACCAGCCCTAACCGGCGATCAGTGACCGGCTGTCTTGGAAAACAGGTGAATGATCAGGATTCCCGCCAAAATCATTATCAATCCAACGACGGCGGGCCAGTCCAGCCTTTGTCCGAAAACAATAAAGCCGATGATCGCGATCAGAAAGATGCCAAGCCCGGACCAGATCGCATAGACAATTCCGACCGGCATGAATTTTAGCGTCAGGCCCAGCAGGTAAAAAGCAATGCCATAGCTGACAACCACCAGAACGGAGGGCCAGAAACGACTGAACTGTTGGCTGGCTTGCAAAGAGGTCGTGCCAATGGTCTCTGCGATGACCGCCAGCAACAAGATCAGATAGGCTTTAGGCACGGTAGGTATCTCGACAAATGTTTTGCGAGGTTGAGCATGAAAACAGCAAAGCGAGCAAGCAAAATCTGGGATTCCCGGCTTGCGTGATGACGTAACGGCAGAAACGCCGACCATTTGGGAAGTATGGATAACCTGACTATTTTTTGACCATAGGTCATGTTAAAAACGCGTTGTTTTTTAACGTTTTTTGTTTTTTGGGTTAAGACGCATGACGAAATTTGCAGGGATAATAGTATTTGTTTCGGCTTTGATCGTGGCGCTTGGGTGGCTTGCTGGCGGGGGGTCCGTCGACAAAAACGCGGCCAAGTTTGTTGAACGGTTAGATAGTTTTCAGGTTTGAGCGCCTGCCGAAACAGGGGAAAAAGAGGCCATTGTGCCTCTTTTCCTTTTTCTAAGTCGTGGCCGTGGCGGCGAAATAGGCGTCTAGCTGGGGTTGCAGCCACGCCCACAAGTCGGGTGCGCCGCGTTTGACCGGAGTGCCGACACGGGTTTCGATCTGCGCATAAGTGACGTCATAATCCACCCATGACCCGCCGCCTGTTGCAAGGTTTCCGACCGGCGCCTGAAAACGGTCAACCGCCTTGGCAAACTGGGCATCGGGGCTGTCGGCTGCCTCAAACTCACGCCACAGAGACAGAAAGGCCGCCTTTTGATCATTGGGCAGCATTCCAAACAGGCGCTGTGCTGCGGCTTGCTCTTCGGCTTCTTGGGCCGCGTGGTCGACCTGACCATGAATGGGGTTATCCCCGGCGTCGATCTCAACAACATCATGCAGCAATAGCATTTGTAAGATGCGGTCAATGGAAACGTCGGGGGCCGCGTATTCGGACAAAATCCACGCGTACAGCATGATGTGCCATGAATGCTCGGCTGAATTCTCGAACCGCTCACCGCTGAGCAGGCGCGAGGCCCGGTAGACGGATTTCAGTTGGTCGCTTTCGGCAAGAAATCCAAGGCGAGCTGAAAATGGGGTCTCTCTTGGGGTATCTCCGTTCAGCAGGCTTTGCGCTGCGGTATAGGCGTCTGGAAATTCGGTCTTTAGATAGGCGGCGCGCCCTCCGTTTAGGTTGTCCTGAACAATAGCTTTGTGATCCGCCCGCGGGGCCGCGGCGCAGAGGACCTGAAACATCGGCTGGCAGCGATCAAGGGATTTCGCGAATCTGGCGTCTTGGGTCTGATCGGCTTCAAACTCCTGCCACAGTGCCAAACAGGCATCGGCTTGATCTGCAGGCAAAAGACCGAACAAGTCAGACGCAGCGGCTTGCTCGGCCCGTTCGACGGCTTGCCAATCGGTTTGCAGGTGGATCGGGTGATCGCCAACGATGATCTCGACCAGATCGTGCAGCAACAGCATGCGGATGACCCGATCAATGCTGACGCCTTCATCAGCCAAGGGTTGCATAACCAGCGCCCAAAGCGCGAGTTGCCAGCTATGTTCAGCTGCATTTTCAGCGCGGGACTGATCCAGAAGAAAATTGGCGCGATCAACCGATTTCAGGCTGTCCACGCGTTTGAGAAAATCGATTTGCGCGGACAGTCTGCTATTCATTGTTTTTCGATCGCTTTCAGTTTGGAGCGGTGTTCCGAGAGCCTCTGGATTACGAACTTGCGGGCTTTACGCTCTGCCAGCCGCACGCGAATTTCCGTCAGAAAGGCTTCCTCCAAAGTTTGCGAGGACGCCCCCAGTTCTTCGCCCACCTCAACAAAGAAGCGGTCGTCGCCGGTTTCATCCATCACTTTCATCGTGTCCTCGGCCAGCTTGGCGGCAAGGGTGGTGATGGTGTCGGACATCAGCGTGTGTTCTCAGTTAGGCGGCGTTTCACATAGTCGCTGACATCGGTCATCAGCGTATCCATGTGACGATCCTGGAAGAAGTGATCGGCGCCATCAACCTCGTTATGAGTGATGGTTATTCCCTTTTGTTCGTGCAGTTTGTTCACCAGCGAGGTGGTGTCTGCTGGCGGTGCTACGCGGTCGGCTGATCCGTTGATGATCAGGCCCGAAGACGGGCAGGGCGCCAGGAACGAAAAGTCGTACATGTTTGCCGGTGGCGATACACTGATAAAGCCTGTGATTTCCGGGCGGCGCATCAACAGCTGCATCCCGATCCATGCACCAAATGAGAAACCCGCAACCCAGCAGTGTTTCGAGTTGTTGTTCATCGACTGCAGGTAATCCAGCGCCGAGGCTGCATCGCTCAACTCTCCAACGCCCTGGTCGTATTCGCCCTGGCTGCGACCCACGCCACGGAAATTGAACCGCAAAACGGTAAAGCCCATGTTGTAGAACGCATAGTGCAGGTTGTAGACCACCTTGTTGTTCATGGTCCCGCCAAATTGAGGATGCGGATGAAGCACGATGGCGATCGGTGCGTCTTTTTCCTTTTGCGGGTGGTAGCGGCCTTCCAGGCGGCCTTCGGGTCCGGGAAAAATCACCTCGGGCATGTGTGCTTTGGTCCTGTCTTTTTCTTCTTGGTGCCGGGATATACTTGACGGTTATCGTCGGGCACCTTAGAACGGTTCTAATAATTTTGCATTGCGCAAGGCGCTGCCCGTCGGAGATACGCACTGGCAGCGGCGGCGTCAATGTTTTCGCGCGGTATCGACCAAAAGGGGACGAGAATGAAGCTTTCGACCAAGGGTCGCTACGCGATGGTTGCGATGGCCGATATCGCCCTGCAACCGACAGATATGCTTGTAACGCTGAGTGAGATTTCGGAGCGGCAGGACATCTCACTGCCGTATCTTGAGCAATTGTTCGTGAAATTACGTCGGGCCGATCTGGTCTCATCGGTGCGCGGACCGGGGGGCGGGTATCGGTTGTCGCGGTCGCCTTCGGAAATTCGCGTGGTCGAGATTCTGTCGGCGGTGGACGAAACGGTGGATGCGCTGCAAAAAGGCGCAGGGGCGTCGGGCGCGTCATCAGGAAGCCGGGCGCAATCGCTAAGCAACCGTTTGTGGGAAGGGCTAAGCGCCCATGTTTATGTTTTTCTGCATCAAACCCGACTGTCGGACGTGATCAGGAATGATCTGGCCCCGTGCCCTGCGGTGCCGAGCCTGTTCGCTGTGGTGGACGAGTAAGGTTATGCACTTGGTCTATGAAAACGCGATACCACTTCGCATTCGTGAAAAGGTGACTCCATGAGTCGTGTTTACCTGGATCATAATGCCACGACACCTTTGCGCCCCGAGGCTCGAGAGGCGATGATCGCGGCGATGGAGGTTTGCGGCAACCCGTCTTCGGTGCATGCCGAAGGACGTGCCGCCAAAGCCCTGATCGAGAAGGCGCGGGCGCAAATCGCGGCGGCCTTTGGTGCGGATGGGGCGGATATCGTGTTCACGTCAGGTTCCACCGAGGGGGCGGCGCTGACGTTACGCGGGCGTGGCCTGCATGGATCTGCTGTTGAGCATGACGCGGTAAGGTCCTGGATTACAGAAGATTTGGTGACGGACGCCTCTGGCCGCGTTCAGGTCTCTGATCCTGCTCAATCGACTTTGCAGTTGGCGAATTCGGAAACTGGTATCGTGCAGGCTCTGCCTGCGGGGCTTGCCGTAACCGATGCGACGCAGGCTTTTGGAAAGCTGCCCGTGGCGTTCAACTGGCTGGGTGCCCAGATGGCGCTGATCTCGGCGCATAAACTGGGTGGGCCCAAGGGTGTTGGCGCTGTTGTGATGAAACGCGGCACGGATTTGCCTGCCCAAATCCAAGGCGGCGGTCAGGAAATGGGGCGCCGGTCAGGAACCGAAAATGTCATTGGAATCGCGGGCTTCGGGGCTGCAGCAGAAGCCGCTGCACAGGATCTTGCCAATGGGGTTTGGGACCGGGTCAAAGAAATTAGAAATATTCTAGAAAATGCCCTTGAGGCCAGTTCTAAATTGACTATTTTTGTCGGGAAGGATCAGGATCGCCTGCCTAACACGCTGTGTTTTGCCACCCCAAGATGGAAAGGCGAAACGCAGGTCATGCAAATGGACCTGGCGGGGTTTGCCATTAGCGCGGGTTCTGCCTGTTCCAGTGGCAAGGTGCGCGCCAGCGCGGTCCTCACGGCAATGGGGTATGATGAGGTCACGGCAGCCAGCGCAATACGCGTTTCGCTGGGACCTTTTACGACGAAAGAAGATGTGCTGCGTTTCGCCGAAATGTGGCTTGAAAAAGAGAAAAAGCATCGCGCGCGTGCCGCGTGATCTGACGGAGTGAAGGAAATGGCCGCTTTGGACCAGACCCAGGTAAAAGAAGGTGTCGATCAGGAAACCGTGGACGCGGTGCGTGAGGCTGGCACTTATAAATACGGCTGGGATACCGATATCGAGATGGAGTACGCGCCCAAAGGTGTGAACCCGGATATCGTCCGTCTGATTTCAGAGAAAAACGAAGAGCCCGAATGGATGACCGAATGGCGTCTGTCGGCCTTTGAACGCTGGACCAAGATGGAAGAGCCGACTTGGGCGATGGTACATTACCCGCCGATCGACTTTCAGGACCAGTATTACTATGCCCGTCCCAAGTCGATGGAAGAAAAGCCAAAATCGCTGGACGAGGTCGACCCCAAACTGCTGGCCACCTATGAAAAGCTGGGCATTCCGCTTAAAGAACAGATGATTTTGGCCGGCGTCGAGGGCGCTGAGAATGCGCCTGCCGAGGGCCGTAAGGTCGCTGTGGACGCGGTATTTGACTCGGTCTCTGTAGGTACGACCTTCAAGGATGAACTTGCCAAGGTCGGTGTGATCTTCTGTTCGATCTCTGAAGCGATCAAGGATCACCCTGAACTGGTCAAGAAATACTTGGGCACCGTGGTTCCGGTGTCGGACAACTTCTATGCCACGCTGAACTCGGCCGTGTTCTCGGACGGTTCGTTCGTCTATATCCCGCCGGGTGTTCGCTGCCCGATGGAGCTGAGCACCTATTTCCGCATTAACGCCGAAAACACTGGTCAGTTCGAACGCACGCTGATCATCGCCGATAAGGGATCATATGTGTCCTATCTGGAAGGCTGCACCGCGCCCCAGCGTGATACCGCGCAGTTGCATGCCGCTGTGGTTGAGATCATCGTCGAAGAAGATGCTGAAGTTAAATACTCGACCGTTCAGAATTGGTTCCCCGGTGATGAAAACGGCAAGGGCGGTATCTATAACTTTGTGACCAAGCGGGCGGATTGCCGGGGCGACCGGTCCAAGGTGATGTGGACTCAGGTCGAAACCGGCTCGGCCGTAACCTGGAAATACCCGTCCTGCATCCTGCGTGGCAATGAAAGCCAGGGTGAGTTCTATTCGATCGCAATTGCCAACAATTATCAGCAGGCCGACACCGGCACCAAGATGATTCACCTGGGCAAGAACACAAAGTCGCGCATCGTGTCCAAGGGCATCAGCGCGGGCAAGGCGCAGAACACCTATCGCGGGCTGGTTTCGATGCACCCCAAGGCGAAGGACAGCCGGAACTATACGCAGTGTGACAGCCTGCTAATCGGTGACAAATGCGGCGCTCATACGGTTCCGTACATCGAGGTCAAGAACAACTCGAGCCGTGTGGAACACGAGGCGACCACGTCCAAGGTGGACGACGATCAGCTGTTTTACTGCCGCCAGCGCGGTATGGACGAGGAAGAAGCCGTGGCCTTGGTCGTCAACGGGTTCTGCAAGGACGTGCTGCAGGCGTTGCCGATGGAGTTCGCCATGGAAGCGCAGCAGCTTGTTGCGATCTCATTGGAGGGCTCGGTCGGTTGACCGGTCGAGCTTGACTATCGGCAACTCTAAAAGGTCATTCCTTGTGGAAACAGCTGCAGATTTCAAAAGATGGGTTAGAAGCTCCAGACGCTCTGGCGTTTTTAGAGCTACAGCGGGGCAGGTGGTTCGGGCTCGGGTTCATGACCGAACAGTCTTTTTTTCCGTGATCAATCCAAAAGATACGATACAAAAATGTCACTTTGGGGGTGCGTTCTACGAAGTCGAAGAGCTTGGGATGATTTCAGAACACTTCCCTGTTGGCGGCAGTTTTTTGGATATCGGCGCAAATGTGGGGAACCACAGCCTGTACTTGGCGCTGTTCCTTCACGCGTCTCTAGTAGTTCCTGTTGAACCCAATCCTGTGGCTGCCGAGATTTTGGTTAGCAACCTCCACTTGAATGGGATGGAAAGTAAGGTTGATTTCAACTGGGTTGGGTACGGTGTTTCGAACGAGGCACGCTCGGACCTTGGTGTGTCGTGGAACGCCAGGAATTTGGGTGGGGGTAAACTGATTGAGCAACAAGGGTCTATTCCCGTTGTCCCGGCTGCAGAATTGGTTAAAGACCGCTCATTCGACTTTATAAAGATTGACGTCGAGGGTATGGAAATCGCCGTTCTGGAAAGTCTTTTACCCAGTTTGGGACAAAATCGCCCTGTGATTTTTGTCGAAGTGGATGACAAGAATGCCACCGAATTCCACGAACTGATCGCGACCAATGGTTATGAGGTGGTCGACCAGTTCAGGCGCTACCGCGTTAACGAAAACTTCCTGATCAAACCCAGCGAGGGACCGGCAGAGGTCGCTAAGTCTGCATAGCCATCAGGTAGAAACCAAAATTCAAACAAGGCGGCAGGCAATCAAACTGGCGCGAAAAGAGGAAAAATCATGCTGGAAATCAAGAACCTGCACGTACAGCTTGAAGACGAAGACAAGCAAATCCTCAAGGGTGTGGACCTGACGGTCGAGCCTGGCAAGGTACACGCGATCATGGGGCCGAACGGTTCGGGAAAATCGACGCTCAGCTATGTGCTGTCAGGACGTGACGGCTATGAAGTCACCGAAGGTACGGCGACGTTGGAAGGCGAAGACCTGCTGGACATGGAGCCAGAAGAGCGTGCTGCCGCTGGTGTTTTTCTGGCGTTTCAGTATCCGGTCGAAATTCCGGGCGTTGGCAATATGACCTTCCTGCGTACTGCTGTGAATGCACAACGCAAAGCGCGCGGAGAAGAGGAGTTGTCAGCGGCAGATTTCCTTAAAGAAGTGCGCGCCAAGGCCAAGACGCTGAAAATCGATGCCGATATGCTCAAGCGTCCGGTCAATGTTGGTTTCTCAGGCGGTGAGAAAAAGCGTAACGAAATCCTGCAGATGGCCATGCTGGAACCCAAGATGTGCATCATGGACGAAACCGACTCGGGTCTCGACGTGGATGCGATGAAGCTGGTGTCCCAAGGGGTGAACGCGCTGCGCGACGAAGGTCGGAGCTTTCTGGTCATCACCCACTATCAGCGGTTGCTGGATCACATCAAACCGGATGTCGTACACATCATGGCCGACGGTCGTATCGTGAAGACCGGCGGACCCGAGCTGGCGTTGGAAGTTGAACATAACGGCTATGCCGACATTCTGGCCGAGGTGAACTGATGGCTTTGCCGCAAGAGAAACTAACCGCAACCGAGGAGCGGCTGGCATCCCTGGCCATGCCCGAGATGTGTGGTTGTACCCGTGCCGCACGCGAGGATGCACTTGCGCGTGTGCGCGAAATGGGTCTGCCTGGTCGTCGCGATGAGTACTGGAAGTACACACGCCCCGACACGCTGATCTCGGCTCAAGCACCGCGGGCCGAGGTTTTCGACGCGGGTGAGCCCATGATTTTTGAAGACATGGACAACTTGAAAATTGTCTTCGTCGACGGAGTATTCAGCCCCGAGGAATCCGATGATCTGACACTTGAAGGTGTGACGATCGACCGGATCGAGGATATCTGCGGCAAGGACATTCACTGGGCCAAAGAGCTGTATGGCGCGTTAGAGAGCCGTGGCCAGACCCCGGTGCCGCGTCCGCTGGCTGCGTTGAACACAGCCTTTGCCAAAGATGGCGTTGCCATCCATGTGACAGGCAAACCGTCCAAGCCGATCTGCCTGATGTATCGCCATGCCTCGGAAACATCGGACGCGATGCTGCATCACGTGATCCGTGTCGAACCCGATGCCGAAGTAACTGTGCTTGAGGTTGGTCCGGCCGCGTCGCGCTTTAACAAGGTGATGGAGATCGACATCGCCGACAATGGGACGCTGCATCATGTGCGCGCGCAAGGTCGCGATCATGAACGTCGGGCAATGACTCATATGTTCGCCCGTCTGGGAACGGAATCGACCTATAAGTCATTTACCTTGACCGCAAACGGCGTTCTGACCCGCAATGAGCAGGTCGTGGAACTGACCGGAGATGATGCGGTTGCCCATGTGGCAGGTGCGTGTGTCGGAGACGGTGATTTTCACCATGACGACACAGTGTTTATCACCCATGACGCGGTGAACTGCGAAAGCCGTCAGGTGTTCAAGAAGGTTCTGCGCAACGGTGCGACCGGCGTCTTCCAGGGCAAGATCCTTGTGAAAGAAGGTGCGCAGAAAACCGATGGCTATCAGATCAGTCAGTCCCTTCTGCTAGACGATGACAGCCAGTTCCTCGCCAAGCCCGAGCTTGAGATCTATGCCGATGATGTGGCCTGTTCACACGGCTCGACCTCGGGCGCGATTGATGAGACGGCTCTGTTCTACCTGCGCTCGCGCGGTGTTCCGGTCAAGGATGCCACCAACATGCTGACACTGGCTTTTCTGGCCGAAGCGGTGGACGAGATCGAAGACAGCGAAGTCGCTGAAAAGATCGTGAACCGTTTGGAAGATTGGCTGGCGCGCCGCAGCTGATGCCAGTCACATCGGATATCGTAGCCACTTACCGGGGGCCGGGGCGCGTCGTGCGTCGGCTTCTGGATTTGGGGCAGAGGGAAGACAGGGCCTTGGTCTTTGTCATGGGGTTTTGCGTGGTGGCTTTCATCGCACAGCTTCCCGGCCTCGCGCGGCGGGCGCATTTGGAAGGGCTTGAGCTGAACGCGCTGATGGCCGCGGCTTTGCTAGGGACTGTTTTCATACTGCCGTTGCTGTTTTACCTTCTTGCGTTCGTATCATACGGGGCCGCTCGTTTGGTTGGCGGTCGCGGTACGGCTTATGGTGCCCGTCTGGCTTTGTTTTGGGCCTTACTGTCGTCGACACCATTGGTGTTGTTGAACGGTCTGGTGGCCGGTCTCATCGGGCCAGGACCTGCGTTAACCCTGGTAGGGGCAGCCTGGTTTGGCGTGTTTATCTGGTTCTGGCTGGCGGGCTTGAGACAAACACAAAGGCAGGCGGAATGAATTTCTCGACCCTAGGTAACATTGCGGTCTTGACGCTGGTCAACCCGGCTGAAGCGGCCCGGCATCTGTTGTCCTTTCGCGCCGGGCGCGAAGTTTTGTGGCTGGCGTTTTGTTTGGCCGTTGTTCTGAATGGGCTGGTGCAGTTCGGGATCGAACATCTGGTTCCTTCGCCGGAAGGCCTGAATGTTCCTACACCCGAACCGATTTTCATGAGCCTTATCCGCTCGGCCGCCCTAATGATGTTCAGCATTGCAGCGTTCCTGTTCGTCGGGCGTTTGCTGGGCGGGCGTGCGTCATTCGACGAGATCATGACGCTGACGGTCTGGTTACAGTTCCTGCAAAGCGCGGCGATGTTCGTAACGCTTGTGCTGGCCATCTTCGTTCCGGTTTTGATGGTGCTGTTTTTGTTCGCCACAGCGTTGGTGAGCCTTTACGTCACGCTGCATTTCCTCAATGAAGCGCATAAGTTCGGAACGCTTTGGAAATCCTTTGGGGTCATAGTGCTGTCTGCGTTGATCGCAGCCCCCTTTGTCCTCGCCTTAACACCCAGCGGCCCGGTATAGGGATATGAAGACCATGTATGACGTAGAAAAAATCCGTGCGGACTTTCCGATTCTGTCGCGTGAGGTAAACGGCAAACCGCTGACTTATTTGGACAATGGTGCCTCTGCGCAGAAACCTCAGGTCGTGATCGACGCGGTGACCCGCGCCTATGCCGAAGAATACGCGAATGTGCATCGTGGCCTGCATTACCTGTCCAACCTCGCGACCGAAAAATACGAATCCGTCCGCGGCACCATCGCTCGGTTCCTAGGGGCAGCGGATGAAAATGAAATCGTCCTGAACTCGGGCACGACCGAAGGGATCAACCTTGTGGCCTATGGCTGGGCGATGCCGCGCCTTCAGGCCGGGGACGAGATTGTCCTTAGCGTTATGGAGCATCACGCCAACATCGTTCCCTGGCATTTCCTGCGCGAACGGCAGGGAGTTGTTCTGAAGTGGGTCGATATCGATGCGGATGGCGGGCTGGACCCGCAGGCCGTGATCGATGCAATCGGTCCCAAGACCAAGCTGGTCGCGGTCACGCAATGCTCGAACGTGCTGGGAACGGTGGTGGATGTTAAAGCCATTACCGAAGGTGCGCATGCCAAAGGCGTTCCGGTGCTGGTCGACGGCAGCCAGGGTGCCGTGCATATGCCGGTCAATGTGTCGGATATCGGCTGCGACTTTTATGCGATCACCGGGCACAAGCTGTATGGCCCGTCCGGTTCGGGCGCGATCTATATCAAATCCGAACGCATGGCCGAGATGCGCCCCTTTATCGGTGGCGGCGACATGATCAAAGAGGTCAGCAAAGATCAGGTGATCTATAATGACCCGCCAATGAAGTTCGAAGCCGGTACTCCCGGTATCGTTCAGACGATCGGTTTGGGCGTGGCGCTGGATTATATGATGGATCTGGGGATGGAGAACATTGCCGCCCACGAAGGCGCGCTTCGCGACTATGCGATGCAGCGGTTGACTGGGTTGAACTGGCTACAGGTACAAGGCACACGTCCCGACAAGGCCGCTATTTTCAGCTTTACGCTGGACGGGGCAGGGCATGCACATGACGTGTCGACGATCCTCGACAAAAAAGGCGTAGCCGTGCGGGCCGGTCATCATTGCGCTGGTCCACTGATGGATTTCTTCGGTGTGACCGCCACCTGCCGCGCCAGCTTTGGTCTGTACAACACCAAGGATGAGGTCGACACGCTGGTCGATGCCCTTGAACTGGCGCATGATTTGTTTGCCTAAAAGCTGGCCGATCCGGGTGGATTTTCAGTTGCACCCGGATCGGAACAAGGATAGCTAACGGCCAAGGCACCTGTAGCTCAGCTGGATAGAGCGCTGCCCTCCGAAGGCAGAGGCCAGAGGTTCGAATCCTCTCAGGTGCGCCATACCATCTCGCATTAGCAGTTATTCTGAGTGTCTTATATTGGAGAGTGCGTCCTTTATTTGACGCTATGATGACTGGTTCTGATACGGTCCGGTAAGCGAAAATATCTGGTCGATGGAACGCAGTCCATCGAGGTTGAGCTGTCCTATTCACAAGGAATAATTCTAGGCTACTTAAAAACAAAGAGCGCCCAGAGGCGCTCGTTGTTTTTTAAGATTTTGGAAGTCTTAGCCGCCCCAGCTGCGGACCTCACCGCAGTCCATATGGACGAAATTCGAGCGAGAGTACTTACCCACTCCTCCAGCGCGGCAGGACATTGCAGCCTTGGCCATTTGCGACACTGAACGCGACGACAGGCGCAGGTCAGCCGCTTGGCCTTTCATGTGCAACGAGTTCTTGGCAACCCGACGGGAGCGGGACCGAAGCATTGCGTTGGTTTGCGGAGAACGATAGCCGGACAGCAGCATATAGGGCTCATTTACGTCCAGAAGGTTATGCGATGCAGCCATGATGTCGATCGTGCGCAGATCCATGTCTTTGCTCTGATCGGTCCGCCAGTCACGCATGAAGTGGTTCACTTCTTTGACAGCGTCCTTGATGTATTTTCCGTCGACCCAATATATCATATCAATCCGTTCGCCGGTGCGACCGGAATACATACGAATACGGCGGATATCGCCGCCGCCTCGAAGGAAACCTGCTGCATTGGAATAGGTCGGTGCTGCCACAACTGCCGTAGCTGCAAATGCGCCCAGAAGGGCACGCCGGGTCAAGCCCGATGTACTGCTCATCGTCATTTCAGTTTCGTCCCGTACTGTTCCTGCCTGCACACGATGTTACGCGCGCGATATTAATTTTTTCCCATCCCAGATGCGGGATTTATGACACAGTCGGTTTTGTCCGCCAAGAAGTCTTTCGGATTCATCAATTCAAGGGGGAATTTTCGGCAGTTTTTTGCGCAGGTGATGCGAATATGTATAATATTGAGACATTTGGCGGCGCATTTCCGCTGGGCGATGCAAAGACGCATCACGCACCGAAAGATGCGCCAGGTTGATACGTTTGTGAATAGACAACGCGCCCAAGGCGTAACCATATTTGATCCGCGCGCATTTCTGCTGCGTAAATTAATGAATAATCAAGGCCATCCAATGTTCTCAGGTATTCGGACCCGTTCTGGTATTTTTTTCACCGCATGTTTTCTGGCTTCGGCTTCCGTAGTGAATGCAGACACCCGGCCAGCGACGGCGTTTCAGATGGCTGTCGCCGAATTTGCGCCCTCGGGGTCAGGAATCGCCGAGTTTTATCGTGAGAATGGCTTTGCCCCGGTCTGGGTTGGCGAAACGCCGCTACACTCGGCGCGCCGCGCACGTTTGATCCAGGCTTTGTCTTCGACCGATATGCATGGATTGCCGCAGGGTTCGGACAGCGTCCAATCCCTTGTGGAACAGATGCAGCAGGCGCGTACGACGCGCGATCTGGGTGCTGTTGAGATCAGTCTGAGCCGTGCCTTCGCTGAATATGCGCGCAATCTTCAGTCGGGTGCGCTGCGCCCATCCCAGATTGATGATGGGTTGGTGCGCAAGGTTCAAAGGACATCGACAAAGGAACACTTGCAGGGGCTGATCGCAGGGGAAAATGGCTCGTATTTCGACCAATTGGCCCCGCAAACAACCCAGTACCGGGCGTTGATGAAGCAGAAACTGGTGTTGCAGGACCTCATCCATCAAGGTGGTTGGGGCGCGACAGTTCCTGTCGCCAAGTTGGAATATGGCGACGCCGGGCCCAATGTAATAAAACTGCGGAACCGTTTGGTTTCCATGGGATATCTGCGTCCGACGGCCAGCCCGGATTTCGATGGGGCTTTGTTGGGTGCCGTGCAGGCATTCCAGACAGATCATGGTCTTGCGCCGGATGGTGTAGCCGGTCAAGGTACGATTTCTGAGCTGAACCGCAGTGCCTCAGACCGTCTAAAGGCTGTCTATGTCGCGTTGGAGCGTGAGCGCTGGTTGCCGCGCGAACGGGGTGAGCGGCACATTTTGGTGAATCAGGCTGATTTCTCGGCCAAGATCGTGGATGACGGTTTGGTCACGTTCGAAACGCGCGCGGTGATCGGCAAGAATACACATGACCGCCGCAGCCCCGAGTTCTCGGACGAGATGGAGCATATGGTCATCAACCCCAGCTGGTATGTGCCGCGCTCGATCATCACCAAGGAATACCTACCCCAACTGCAATCAAACCCCAACGCCGTTGGTCATATCCAGATCACCGACCGCAGCGGTCGGCAGGTCAATCGTGGGGCGGTGGATTTCACTCAATTCAACGCGCGGAACTTCCCATTTGCGATGCGCCAGCCACCCAGCAAAAGCAACGCGCTGGGGCTGGTGAAGTTCATGTTCCCCAACAAGTACAACATCTATCTGCATGATACGCCTCAGAAAAGTCTGTTTTCCCGTGAGGTGCGCGCGTTCTCGCATGGATGTATCCGCTTGGCAGATCCGTTTGATTTCGCCTATGCGCTGTTGGCCAAGCAGGAAGAAAACCCTAAGGCTTTTTTCCAGCGTGTTCTGGCTACGGGTAAGGAAACCACGGTGCAATTGGAACAGCATGTTCCGGTTCACCTGATCTATCGCACGGCTTATATCGGCCCCAAGGGTCAGGTTCAGTATCGCCGGGATGTCTATGACCGTGATCGGAAAATCTGGGAGGCCTTGCAGAAAGCAGGGGTGGCCCTGCCGGACGTTCAGGGGTAATCAGCAGGGCAGATCCTTAAATTAGGAAGCCCGATATGCACTACACCATCCAGCAAATCGCCGACTCCCTCGGAGCTGAAAGCCAGGGCGATACAGATCTGATCGTCGAACGGGCCGCTGAGCCGGGCGATGCGGTGGCATCTGATCTGGCGATGGCGATGTCTCCGAAATATGCCGAAGCGCTGAGCAACGGGTCGGCGCGGGCCGCCGTTTTGTGGGAGGGCGCTGATTGGCAATCGCTGGGGCTGGAAGCCGCCATATTTGTGCCCCGTCCGCGCATGGCAATGGCCGGGATCACTGCAATGCTGGATCGCGGGCAGGGCGTCGAGCCTGGTATTCACCCTTCGGCCGTCATCGACCCAACCGCAGAGATCGCAGAAGATGCGGCCATTGGCCCCTTGGCCGTTATCGGCGCGCGGGTTTGTATCGGTAAAGGCGCGGTTATCGGGCCGCATTGCGTGATCGGGATGGACGCGGTGCTGGGCGAAAACGCCGTGCTGCGCGAGATGGTCAGCATCGGGGCACGGGCGCAGATTGGAGATCGTTTCATTGCCCAACCCGGCGCACGTATTGGGGGCGACGGGTTCAGCTTTGTTACGCCTGAGGTCTCGGATGTTGAAAACGTCCGCAAAACCATGGGCGACAAGGGCGATGCGCGGGCGCAAAGCTGGCTGCGTATTCACTCACTGGGCGCAGTTGAGATCGGAGATGACGTTGAGGTCGGTGCCAATTGCACAGTCGACAATGGAACAATCCGGAATACCTGCATTGGTGACGGGTCAAAACTGGATAACCTAGTGCATGTAGGCCACAACACCCGTGTAGGGCAGGATTGTCTGCTGTGCGGTCAGACCGGCGTGTCCGGCTCGGTCGAGATCGGCAATAATGTGGTTTTGGGCGGTCAATCCGGCGTGGTCGACAATATCTTTATCGGCAATGGCGTGATAGCAGGGGGTGGCACCAAAATCCTGTCCAATGTTCCTGCGGGTCGGGTCATCATGGGATATCCTGGGATCAAAATGGAAACCCATACTGACATTTATAAAGCGCAACGTCGCTTGCCCCGCATGGCACGTGACGTCGAGGCGTTGAAAAAGGCTGTTTTCAAACAGCCCCCGAGCGATTAAATCATCCGCAACGGGATAATCAGAGGACCGACATGAGCATCACCGACCGCGTCATCGCAATCATTGCTGAGCAGGCCGTGCTGGAGCCTTCGGACGTCACGCCCGAAAGTACGCTTGAGGATCTGGGTATCGACAGCCTGGGCCTGGTCGAGAGCATTTTCGCCATCGAGGAAGAGTTCGATATCTCGGTCCCATTCAACGCGAATGAACCACAAGCCAGCGATTTCGACATCTCAAACGTGGCAGCGATCATTGCCGGGATCGAAAAGCTTGTGTCGGAAAAGGTCTGACCTGAAATTATGAAACGCGTTGTCATTTCCGGGGCCGGGACGATCAATTCGTTGGGTCATTCCGTCCCTGATACGCTTGAGGCTATGCGCGAAGGGCGTTGTGGTATCTCGCAACTGGAATTCCGCGATGTTGAACGGCTTTCGATCAAAATCGGCGGCCAAGTGCGCGGGTTCGAGGCCGAAGGGCGGTTTAATCGCCAACAGATGAGCCTTTACGATCGCTTCACGCAATTCACGCTGATAGCCGCGAAAGAGGCAATTGACCAATCCGGGATCGAGTTTCACGGCGATCTGGCGGCCCGATCCGGTGTCGTTCTGGGCACCGCCGGCGGTGGCGTGTCTACCTGGGACGACAATTACCGTTCGGTCTATGAAGACGGTAAGAACCGGGTTCACCCGTTTGTGGTGCCGAAACTGATGAACAACGCGGCGGCCAGCCATGTTTCTATGGAACATAACCTGAAGGGACCAAGTTTTACGGTTTCTACCGCTTGCGCCTCATCCAATCACGCGATGGCATTGGCGTTTCAGATGGTCCGCAGCGGCGCCGCACCTGCAATGATCACGGGTGGATCAGAATCCATGTTGTGTTTCGGCGGTGTCAAAGCCTGGGAAGGTCTGCGCGTGATGTCCAAGGACGCTTGCCGTCCGTTCAGCGCCAATCGCAATGGAATGGTGCAGGGCGAAGGCGCTGGGGTTTTTGTCTTTGAAGAATACGAACATGCGCGCGCACGAGGGGCCGATATCCTGTGTGAGGTTGTCGGCTTTGCCATGTCCTCGGATGCGTCTGACATCGTGATGCCCAGCAAACAGGGTGCGGCACGGGCTATGTCCGGTGCGCTGACCGATGCGCGCCTGAATGCGGATCAGGTCGGGTATATCAATGCGCATGGGACAGGCACTGCGGCGAATGACAAAACCGAATGCGCGGCAGTGGCCGGTGTGTTCGGGCCGCATGCGGACGACCTGATGATATCGTCCACGAAATCCATGCACGGGCATTTGATTGGTGGTACAGGCGCGGTCGAGTTGCTGGCATGCATCATGGCGTTGCGCGACGGGGTGATCGCCCCAACCATCGGTTATGAAGAACCAGATCCCGAATGCGCATTGGACGTGGTGCCAAACGAGGCACGAGATGCGAAGGTCGATGTTGCGCTTAGTAATGCTTTTGCCTTTGGCGGGTTGAACGCAGTTTTGGCTCTGAAACGGGTCTGAAGCTCAGGAAAATACCGCCGCTGAATGACTCCAACGGCGATATTCGTTTGATCGATTACCTCCGGAAGGGAACCAGTATTTCGAACCCTTTGGTGAAACCAGCCAAAGAAATTTCGGCTTGCTGCAACTGCTGAGGCGCAACGACTGAAACCCATGAAAGGGTCGCGGTCGTTCCGGCCTTCATGGCATCGATATCATTCTGGGCAAAGCCAAGCTGAGCCACGCATCCGACCGGGTTGCAGTGATGATAGTTATAGCGTTTACCCGGTGCGCCGTCGATCGACATGGCAATTTGTGCCTGCAGCGTTGTCTCCAATGGAACGGTAACACTGGCGGCACCTACGGCAGTTACACCTTCCGGCAGTTTCTCGATGGTAATCTCGGCGATCGGCTGGCCTTCCGGTCCTGACAGGATCTGTCGCAGCAGGCAGGGATCATCGCCGTTCTCCAATTTCAGACAGGTCAGGTTCCAATCGCCAAATTCTTCTTTGACGTATTGTTCGCCAACCCGGGGGCCAGTTTCGCCCAGGTCAAGCTCGGACCCGGCTTCTGTCTGCGGCACTTCGTTTTCGGGTTGTGACTCTTGTGCGTAAACTGCGCCTGTGCAAAGCGCAGCGGCCACAAGGCTGAGAGATAGAGTGTTCTTGATCATGAATGCCTCGGCAATGTGATTGAGCTTTTTGACCCATCTATCATCCTTGGATCATCGTGTCAGGCACTAAGCTGCACAAATGGGTGACCGTAGTCAGGTTTTTGCCGTTTTCCGGCGCCTGAAACCTGCATGTAACAAATAAGAAAGGGAGCCGGTGGAGCGGCTCCCTTTCATAAAATTTTCTCCCCGTCGGACTGGCCGACTTAGTTATGCGCAGACGTTACGAAAGGCGGTCGCATGCGTCAACTGAAAACCTGAAATTTTAATGGAAGAACCAGCATTGCTTTAAAAAAACCGCGCCCGAGGGCGCGGTCAGTCGACAGGGAGGAAATTTGCCGCCCCCCACCTCTGACAGCAAGGGCAGCAAAATGACTATCGCAGTCAAAGGTTAACTTTGTATGCTGGGCCCAGATCGGTGGAAATTAAGGCCTTACCTACATGGACAAAAACATTTTTCTGGGCGGCGCGGGTGAAGACTATGGCCAGCCTCAAAACCTGACCCTTAAATATGCCAACCGGCACGGGCTGATCGCAGGGGCGACGGGCACCGGCAAAACGGTAACATTGCAAATCCTGGCCGAGGGGTTTTCGGCCGCGGGCGTCCCGGTGTTTCTTTCCGATGTCAAAGGCGACTTGTCCGGGTTGGCAATGGCGGGCAGTGAAAGTCACAAGCTGCACCAGGCGTTTCATGATCGCGCGACGCGCATCGGCTTTCAGGACTATACCTATGCCGCATGCCCCGTGACATTCTGGGATCTGTTCGGCGCACAAGGCCATCCTGTTCGAACGACCGTTACAGAAATGGGGCCATTGCTGTTGTCTCGGCTCATGGACCTGAGCGAGGCGCAGGAAGGTATTCTGAACATTGCTTTCCGAGTGGCGGATGAAGAAGGGATGCCGCTGCTGGATCTCAAGGACCTGCAGGCCCTGCTTGTCTGGATCGGTGAGAACCGCGCACAGTTGTCGCTGCGCTATGGCAATGTCTCGACTGCTTCGATTGGGGCGATCCAGCGACGGTTGTTGGTGTTGGAAAACCAGGGCGGGACCAACTTGTTCGGAGAACCCGCGCTGGAATTGGCTGATTTGATGCGTACTGATGCAAACGGGCAGGGGATGGTGAACATCCTGGCCTCGGATAAGCTGATGGGGTCACCGCGTCTCTATGCGACTTTCCTGCTGTGGTTGTTGAGTGAACTGTTCGAGGAATTGCCCGAGGTTGGCGACCCCGACAAACCCAAACTGGTGTTCTTCTTTGATGAGGCCCATTTGTTGTTCGAAGATGCGCCCAAGGTTTTGGTCGACAAGGTAGAGCAGGTCGCACGGCTGATCCGATCCAAGGGTGTCGGCGTCTACTTCATTTCTCAAAACCCGGCGGATATTCCCGAAGATATTCTGGGCCAGCTCGGCAATCGGGTGCAGCACGCACTGCGGGCCTTTACCGCGCGGGATCGCAAGAACCTGCGTTTGGCGGCCGAAACCTATCGCGAAAACCCGACCTTTGATACCGAAACCGCAATCCGAGAGGTTGGCGTGGGTGAAGCGGTCACGTCGATGCTGCAGAAGAAGGGCGTGCCAGGTATTGTTGAACGGACGCTGATCCGACCACCAGGAACACAACTTGGCCCGATCACCGCGTCCGAGCGTCAGGCGGTCATGACGGCGTCACCGATGCAGGCCAAATATGGCACATTGAAGGATCGGAAATCGGCCTTTGAAATCCTACAGGCACGCGCTGATCAGGCTGCGCAGGCGGCCGCAAAAGCCGAAGAACAAGAAGAAACACAATCTGTCGCCGAACGCGAGTTTGCCACGGCCAGGCGCTATTCCGGTGGCCGGGTCGGGCGATCTTCCTCTCGCGTTACGCGGCAGAAAGATACCTTTGCTACAGCAATGAGCGAGGCCGTCATCAAAGAGCTAAAAGGAACAACCGGGCGCCGCATTGTTCGTGGAATTCTGGGCGGATTGTTCAAGGCCAGGTAGAAGCATTGCGCCGCGCAGTAAATTTTACCGCGCGGCGCGGATCCGATTATTTCAGGCGACGCTGACCTTCTTGCCGGCAATAGCCGTCGGCTTCTGCCACCGACATTTTTGTAGCCGGGTAATCAATGGCGCGGTCCCAAGTGACGCGGTCATGACGGTAAAGCTGACAGGTCACTTCACCCTTGGCGGTTTGAACCTTAACGGGCTCAGTCTCCAAATCTTCGGGCGAAGGAATGCAAGCTGCCAGACTGACGATCATCGGCAACAGAAGGATTTTTGGGATAAACGAAGTTTTCATGTGTCGTCTTCTTACTCTCGAGAGGTGACCTGTAGTATCAGCGTCAACTGACTAATTAACCGTGAAGGCGATCTGGCGCAGGTCCGGAAACTGCCCAACGATAATTCGGTCTATTAAGGTTCGGTTCATGAATCAAGAAACCGCGCCGATTTTGAGGCGCGGTTCCGAATATTCCCCTGAAAGTGATCTATTTCTCGGGGATCAAGCCCCTTGGACTGAATCTGAGAACAATCAGCAGGATCAACCCCATGGTCAGCAGGCGCATATGCGCGGCGCTTTCGATCAGATGTGCCTTAAGTGCACTGCCATCAGGCAATCCAGCGGTGATCAGGTTCATCAGCCACAGCCCGATAGGTTCGACCTGAACCCACAGGAACCAGATCACGAATGCGCCCAGTACCGCACCGAAATTGTTACCCGATCCACCGACGATCACCATTACCCAGACCAAGAATGTAAACCGCAATGGCTGATACGCGCTGGGGGTCAGCTGACCGTCCAGCGTCGTCATCATGGCGCCTGCAATACCGCAGATGGCTGAGCCCAGCACAAAGATCTGCAAGTGGCGGCGGGTCACGTCCTTGCCCATCGCCTCGGCCGCGACCTCGTTGTCACGAATGGCGCGCATCATGCGGCCCCATGGGCTGTTCAGCGCTTTTTGCGCCATCCATAGCAGGACCAGCAGAACGATCAGGAACAGAAACGAATAGCCCAGCTTAACCGCCAGCGTCGAAGCCGTGACAGAATCCAGCCCCAACCACTCGGCGCGCGCGACAAAGCCAGGGTCATTCTGCAGCTCTACCTCATACCCAACAACCGGCGCAGGGCGCGGGATGCCGTAGACGTTCTTGACGCCCCGGGCCAACCAGTCCTCGTTTTTCAGTATTGCGATAATGATCTCGGCAATACCCAGCGTGGCGATGGCCAGATAGTCCGACCGCAAGCCCAGAGCGGTTTTGCCGATCAGCCACGCAGCGCCAGCCGCCAGCAAACCACCTGCGGGCCAGGCCAGCAGAACAGGCAGATTCAGACCGCCTAGGTTTCCCGCAACAGCCGGTTCAATGGCCTCGACCGCCGCGGTATTGGGATCGAGGACAGCACGGTAAACAAAGAAGCCGACGACCAGAATGGCAATGATCGACAAAGTCCGAACCCGCCCTTTAGGCATCTTCTGCGCGACCAGAACTGTGGCCACAACGGTTGCAGCGCCCAGCAGTAGGGCCAGCACAATACCAAAACCGCCGGCAGACCAAGCGCCAGGTGTTGTCGGGGTCGAGACCAGCACAACGGCAAGCCCGCCCAACGCAACAAAGCCCATGACCCCGACGTTGAACAAACCGGCGAACCCCCATTGCAGGTTTACCCCAAGCGCCATGATGGCCGAGATCAGCCCCATGTTCAGGATCAAAATCGCGGCGTTCCAGCTTTGCGTGAATCCAGTCAGTAGGATCAGGCCGCCGACAACAGCGAAAAGCAGCGTGTTTTTGACAGGCTCGGTCATACCGCTTTCCCCTTAAACAGACCCGTAGGTTTGAACAGAAGCACGATCAGCAGAATGACAAAACTGACGGCGAATTTGTAATCGGTGGACAGGAATTGCACCAATCCTGACGGGGCGAGGCTTTCCGGTGCCAGATAAGTCAGCACCTTTTTCCAGGCGTAAGTGATGGTGACCTCGGAAAAGGCGATTATGAACCCACCTGCGATAGCACCAACAGGGCTGCCCAGCCCGCCGACAATAGCAGAGGCAAAAATCGGCAGAAGCAATTGGAAATAAACGAAGGGCTTAAAGCTCTTATCCAGCCCGTACAGCACCCCGGCCGTGGTCGCTAGCGCCGCGACGATGATCCAAGTGATCATCACCACACGCTCGGGGTTGATGCCGGACAGTAGGGCCAGATCTTCGTTATCCGAATACGCACGCATCGACTTGCCGGTGCGGGTCTTGTTGAGGAACCAGAACAAAAGCACAACGGCGACAACTGCAACGATGACGGTAATGCCCTGAGATGTCTTGATTGCGAGCCCCTCATTCAGACCGGTCATGGCCTTGAATTCGCGTGCGGAGATCACAAAACGCTGACCGTCCGAAAACCTCTGATCGTTCGGGCCGATGATGAACCGCACCAGACCGTTCATGATGAACATCACGCCCATCGACACGATAACCAGAATGACTGGCTTGGCCTTTTGCTCTCGATAAAACCGATAGACCAGCCGGTCGGTGATCAGCACCAGAAAGATACAGCCCAATATGGCAAAGGGCAGGGCGAGCAGCGCAGTCGGCAGCGGACCAAAACTGATCCCGACGGCCTGCAGACCCCAGGTGACCAGAACGGCGATCATCGCGCCAAAGGCCATCGTGTCGCCGTGGGCAAAGTTGGAAAACCGCAGGATGCCGTAGATCAGCGTGACCCCCAACGCCCCCAGTGCCAGCTGGCTGCCATAAGCTATCGCAGGCACCAACACAAAATTCGCAAGCGCGACAAGCGCGTTCAGTATGTCCATCTCACCTTCTCATTCCGCCGGGTGCGGCCTTATGGCATACCCGCGCGCAAAGACACAATATTTCAACGGTTATGGACGGTCGGATTCCGAAGAAAAACTGCATATTCGCAGCGTTCCGTTCGGGCAATCAATGCGCGCCGGACAGGACCGTGCCCGTCAGACGCGCCGCTGGTTTAGCTTTGCTCTTCTTGGGGCAGCAAATTTGGTCAATTTTTGAGCGTACAGACGCCGCGTTCGTTTCGCTGTTGCCCGCCAGAGGCGCGAACTTCAAGGTGGCCGGTCTCTGAATTTACCGTGTATCCCACACTTCCGTAGCTTAGAATTTGTAGAAATTCCTGCGCGCCGAGGCTGGGGATCACAAGGACTTCATGTTCTTGACCCTCGGCCAAAAGCAAGCCTTTGGATTGCCCTTCGATCTGTTTCAGCGCGACCTGGCGGGCTGGTTCAAGCGGATTGCACCCACCGGGGTTGCAGGTTTCGGTAATCTGGCACTCGTAAACAAATTCACCTTGCGCGGGGGCTTGCGACACGGCCTGCGCGGTCGCAGGCAGAACGATGGCGGCAAGCGCAGCCAGATATTTCATAGTATGTCTCCTGAAGGGGGCAATCGCCCGAAATATTTGAGAATCCAATCAGGATTCCCGCTGTTCGCGCGTTCGTGATTAGGCGCGGATCGTGGCGGAAATTGAGCCGAGACGAGGCGGAATTCTGAACGGGCTGATTTTTCCATTCTGTGCGTGAAAGAAGTAACCAGCCGAGAACAAACCGTTTTATTGGAGGTTGTTAATCCAACCAGTGGCGCGAAGCCGCGAACGCCATTTTCTCGCCATAATTGGTCGCCTGAAAGCGCTCGTTTTAACCGTGTCAAAGAGCCGTTAGCACGTGAACACAGCACTTCACTGGGCATCAACTACAAGTGAGGGGAACCGTACAAAATATTGAAGTTATTTAATTAAATGTTGACCTTGCCTTGTGCTTAAGGGCGCTGACTAATGGGAGGTACATCATGAAAATCTATGCAGCAGTGATATTGAGCGCGGTTTTGCCAGCAATGGCGCAAGCCGCCACAAGCGACCCTCTGGACGGGGCGGATTTCGTCGTCAATTGCGTGTCGGACAATACTGGTGGCGCGGTGACTTTGGCGAGGTCCGGAGCCACGGATAAGGGATTTATCGTCACAGATGACATCCGCGGAGAAGCGACGATCATTGCCGGTCTGAACTCGCTGACCTTCCTTCACATCATGGACAAGGACGTCGTGACCTTTGTCGTGGATTTTGAGGACCTGAACTACGACATGTCGATCAAAGGCCCGCATGCCGCGCAGGATTTCGGGTCTTGTGGTGATCCGATTGGGTGATTGAGGTTGGATGTTTTGGGGGCGAAAGCAGGGCTGAAATTAGAGAGTCCTGTTTTCCTACCTCAGCAATTTAACCTTAAGTTAGCGATGCAAAAACAATGCGTCTAAACTTGGATATCCAACTTAAACGATTTTGGGAACAAGGACGAAATTGGAGAGCGCCACAAGGGTCTTTAGGAAGTCAACTATTCGGTGACCTCACAAGTTCCGAATTTAGTAAATGCCACGTTTCTTGCAAGTTTCAGATGGCTAGTCCAAATCGCATTATTACTCGGCATTATAGTAACATGCGAAGAGCCATATCCGTCGCCTGAAGACACTACTAGCCAAGGAGCATGTTCGTGCGCTTGATACTCCAGTGCGACGCCTACAGTCTGACTTCCATTTGGTCTTGTTATAACTACCGAACCGTCGTTCCCGGGCACTGAAATAGAAATACGCGAATTGCTCTTGCGGCAGTGCTGCCCTGACTGAAAAGGCTCCCTAACGATGCAATTCTCTACGAAACTGCATTGAATATTTTTCGCAGTTGGAAACTTGGGAGCGCTTGCCTTTTCTGCAAATGCAGAAGAACTCATAGCAATTGCCAATAAGAAGGTTGAATACGTTGCGAAAGAGAAGTGCTTTAACAACATCAACCTCCTAAGAAACTCTTCCGCACTTCCGGATCAGCCAGTAATTCCTTACCCGTGCCGCTATAAGCATTGCGCCCCTGAACCAGAACATACCCCTTATCTGCAATCTCCAGCGCTTGACGGGCATTCTGTTCAACCATCAGGATTGGCAGCCCGGTGCGCGAGACCTCGATGATCCGGTCAAACAGTTCATCCATCACGATGGGCGAAACACCGGCAGTGGGTTCGTCCAGCATCAGCACTTTGGGCTGGGTCATCAGCGCGCGGCCTACGGCGACCTGTTGACGTTGACCGCCCGACAGCTCTCCGGCTGCTTGATTGCGTTTGTCGCGGAGGATGGGGAAAAGGTCATAGACCTGCTCCATCGTCTGGCTGATATCGTCTCGGCGGATGAAGGCACCCATTTCTAGGTTCTCCTCAACCGTCATGGACGTGAAGATGTTCTGGGTTTGCGGCACAAACCCCATGCCCTTGATCACGCGGTCTTGGGGTGAGAGCTTGGTGATGTCCTCTCCGTCCAGCCGCACCGCGCCCGCGCGGACGTCCAGCATGCCGAACACGGCTTTCATTGCCGTGGACTTGCCCGCGCCATTGGGGCCGACGATCACCGCAATCTCACCCTTGTCCACGGCGATGGTGCAGTCGTGCAGAATGTCGGGACCCTTGCCATAGCCACCGGTCATGGTGTCACCGATCAGGAAGGGGCCGCCGCTGACCTTGTGGGTTTCCCCGCTGGTTGGATGTGCAGGGGTCATCGTGCCAATGCCTTTGGTATTGGCAATCGAGGCGTCCTTGTTGCCGTGATCGTCCTGATAGGGGTTGTCGCCCGTGCCAGCGGTCATGTCTGGGCCTCCAGCTTGTCTTTGTTCTTCAGGCCGGTGCCCAGATAAGCCTCGATCACGTGTTCGTTGGCCTTGATCTCGTCCAGAGTGCCCTCGGCCAGAACCTTGCCCTCGGCCATGCAGATGACCGGGTCGCAGATTTTGCCGATGAAATCCATGTCATGCTCGATGACGACAAAGGTATAGCCGCGTTCCTTGTTCAAGCGCAGGATGGTGTCGCCGATGGTCATCAGCAGGGTGCGGTTCACGCCTGCGCCAACCTCGTCCAGAAACACGATCTTGGCGTCGACCATCATGGTGCGGCCAAGCTCCAACAGTTTCTTTTGCCCGCCCGAAACCTGACCTGCCTTGTGATCGGCCAGGTGTTCGATGGTCAGGAACTCCAATACCTCGTCGGCCTTGGCGCGCAGGGCGCGTTCCTCGTCGGCGATGCGTTTGCGGCCAAACCAGGTGTTCCACAGCGATTCACCCGATTGCGCGCCGGGCACCATCATCAGGTTTTCGCGACAGGTCATCGATGAGAACTCATGCGCAATCTGGAAGGTGCGCAGTAGGCCTTTGTGGAACAGCTCATGCGGGGGCAGGCCGGTGATATCTTCACCATCCATCAAGACCTTGCCGCTGGTTGGCGGCAACACGCCCGCGATCACGTTGAACAGGGTGGTTTTGCCCGCACCGTTCGGTCCGATCAGGCCGGTGATTGAACCCTTTTGGATTTCCAGCGAAGCACCGTCCACCGCGTGGAACCCGCTAAAATGCTTATGCACGTCCTCAACGACGATCATGGTTTTCCCTTGCCTTTTCCCCGAAAACAGAGGTGCAGCCTTTTGTCACTGAAACAGCCCGGACACAAGGCCCGGGCTGTTCGGTTTTGGTCTGTCAGATGAGGATTTAACGGTAGTTAACCGTCTTCATCTCACCGTCGATGACTTCGATTTCACGGTATGCACCGGCGCTTTCACCGGGGCCGATCAGTTCAACGCCCGAGGCACCGACATAGTCGATCTCTTGGCCCGCTGCGAGCAGTTCCAAACCTTTGGCCAACTCACCTGGATAGATCTTTTCACCCGGTTCGTTGGCAACATCCATGATCTTGCCGCCATAGTCTGCCGGGTTGCTGGAACCTGCCGCCTGCATGGCCAGCAGGAACAGCGCGGCGGCGTCATAGGATTCAGGCACGAAGATGGACGAGCCGTCAAAGCCTTCGCCTTCGGCCATTGCAAAGAACGCATCCGCGGCTTCGCTTTTCGACCCTGGGGCCTGACCATAGGAACCATTCAGATCCGGACCGACGTTTTCAGGCAGTGAGTCACCGATCATGCCACCCGGCAGACCAAAGGTGTCGAACGCGCCGCTGTCCAGCGAGGACTGGATGATGCCCAGACCACCCTGGTCCAGATAGCCCGCAACGACCAGAATGTCGCCACCTGCAGACGCCAGCGCGCCAACTTCGGCCGAATAGTCGGCTTTGCCGTCTTCGTGCGCGGCTACGATGGTCACTTCACCGCCCAGCGCCTCGAACGAGGACTTGATCGCCTCTGACAGACCCTTGCCGTAGTCGTTGTTGGTATAGGTCAGCGCGATCGAGTTGACGCCACGCTCTTTCAGGATGTCGGCCATGATTTCACCTTCGCGCGCATCCGAAGGGGATGTGCGGAAGAACAGGCCGTTATCTTCCATCACCGACAGGCCAGGCGAAGTGGCCGACGGCGAGATCATGACCAAACCGTTTGGCACGGCGACGTTTTGCAGAATGGCACCGGTGACACCCGAGCAGTCGCCGCCGACAAGGCCGTTGATGCCTTCGGCAACCAGGCGTTCGGCGTTTGAGGTGGCCAGCGCGTTGTCAGCACAGCCCGTGTCGGCACGCACGGGGGTCACGGTGGATCCGTCCAACAGTTTGCCGGAATCCGAGACCTCTTTCATCGCCAACTCAGCGCCCGACGCCATCGCAGGCGACAGCGATTCAATCGGGCCGGTGAAGCCGAACATAATGCCCAGTTTAACGTCTTCGGCCATGGCGGTGCCGGCCAACAGTGCGGTTGCTGCAGTTGCAGTAAGCAGCTTTTTCATGTGGTTACTCCCAAATTGGAACGTGTTCGTTCTGGGCACGACCCTAGGCAAGCTGTCCGGAAAAGAAAAGTCCTCACGCAATTGTGTGGTTGCCACCTATAGTTCTGATTGTTTTGTTGGGTTTGTCCCGTTTCCTGGCGGTTGGGTGCAGTAGATGGAGAGCTGAATGTTGAGATTTTTCATGATTCTGTTTCTTGTCTTTAAGGCAGGGCTGCTCAGTGCCGACGTACTGCAAACTTCTTCTGGCCCTGTGCGAGTGACGCCGATGGTCGAAGGTTTGGATGCCCCGTGGGCAATTGGTATTTTGCCGAACCAGGGGGTTTTGGTCACCGAACGTGATGGCAAACTGCTTTATGTTGCGGATGGGAAAGCCAAATCCGTCAAAGGTGTGCCCGACGTCTTGGCCAAAGGGCAGGGCGGTTTGTTGGACGTGACGGTCGCCAGCGATTTTAGCCAAACACGCGAGATTTTCCTGACCTTTTCCAAACCACAGCGCGGCGGTGCTGGAACTGCCCTAGCGGTGGCCCGATTGTCTGAACGCGGTGATCGGCTGACCAATCTGCGTGTGATCTTCGAGGCTGTCCCGGGTGGCTCATCAGGGCGCCACTACGGTTCCCGCGTGGTGGAAGCTAAGGACGGAACTTTGTTTGTCACGATCGGTGACAGGGGGGAACGCCTCAAGGCGCAAGACAGGTCCAACCATAATGGAACTGTGATCCGCGTGAACCGTGACGGATCGATTCCCGGTGACAATCCCTTTGTTCAGGAAAGCAGCGTGCGGCCTGAGATCTGGTCCTATGGTCATCGCAATCCGCAAGGGGCCGGTTTGGACGGAAGGGGCCGCCTTTGGATATCGGAACACGGGGCAAAAGGTGGGGATGAGGTCAATCTGGTTCAGCCGGGATTAAACTACGGTTGGCCGGTCATTTCCTATGGCGTTCATTACTCTGGCGACAAAATTGGCGAAGGCACCGCGAAGCCGGGGATGGAGCAGCCAGAGCACTATTGGGACCCGTCCATCGCGCCTTCGGGTCTGATGGTCTATTCCGGCGAGCTGTGGCCGGAGTGGAAAGGGAATATCTTTGTCGGATCGCTCAAGTTCGACTATATCGCGCGGCTGGCGGGATCGCCGCTGCGTGAGGTCGAACAGATCAAAGGCCCTGAAACGATCCGGGTACGCGACATAGTCGAGGCCCCGGATGGGTCGATCTGGTTTATCTCGGTCGGCGAGGGGGCGGTTTACAGGATGTGGCCTTAAGTCTAAGGAGCCTAGAACGGTTCAATTTTAAGGCGTTTGAATGTTTCGGATTATCCTTTCAGTGTTCCTGAGCATCAGCGCGGTGCCGGTATTTGCTGGCGGCTTGTTTGCTTCTTACGATGACTACGCGTCATTTGTTGACGCGAAGATGAAAAATCGAGATTTTTATAATGCAATCAATAGATTGGCCAGTGAATCGCAAATCGAACCACAGGAGGTGAGGACTTTTCACAATCAACTCCGAAAAGCATTACCGTACTATTTGACAAATGCAGATGTCGTTAAGCGCGTAGAACTTGAAAACGGATATTTTCAAGAAATGCGCGCTTACTGGAATGACAAAGGCAACATCATTTTCGTTTACGCTTTTTTACACGAGCGAGACGAAGGTTTGGCTGTTCTTCATATTGCTTTGAACACCAATTCCATAGCCATATTCAACATGTTCTAGAGATCTAAACAGACAACCGGTCGCCCTGCGCCCCACGTTCGCGGTACGGCGTCGTGTTGTAATGCGCCCGGTAACACTTTGAGAAGTGGCTGGGCGAGGCAAACCCGCAGGCCAGTGCCACGTTGATCACACTCATATCCGTTTGCATCAGCAGGTTGCGTGCCTTGTGCAGACGAAGCTCCATGTAATACCGTTTGGGCGAACGGCTCAGGTAGCGACGGAACAAGCGTTCCAGCTGCCGGGTCGACATGCCGACATCCTTGGCCAGAATCGAGGGTGAGATCGGTTCCTCGATGTTCTTTTCCATCATCAGGATGACCTGGCTCAGTTTCGGGTGACGCACGCCAATCCGAGTGGGCGTCGACAGACGCTGGGTGTCTTGGTCGGTGCGGATCGAGGAATAGATCATCTGATCCGCAACGGCATTCGCCAAATCCTCGCCGAAGTCATCAGCAATGATTTTGAGCAGCAGGTCGATGGAAGACGTGCCGCCTGCGGTCGTCATCCGGTTGCCGTCAACGATAAAGACGGACTTGGTCAGTTCGACCTCGTCGAATTCCTCGACAAAGCTGTCGGAGTTTTCCCAATGGATGGTTGCGCGTTTACCATCCAACAGCCCGGCCTTGGCCAAAGTATAGGCCGCTGTGCATAGGCCACCGATGCGCAAGCCGCGCCTTGCCTCGCGGCGCACCCAGTTCAACACCTTCTTGGTGGTCGCCGCCTGAACGTCCACCCCACCGCAGATCATGACAACATCGTCGCGCTGCAGCTCAACCAAGTCTGAATCTAGCGCAAAGGTAGTTCCGGCCGAACAGCTGACTGTTTCGCCACCTTCACCCATCAATGTCCACGTATACAGCGTTTTGTCCGCCATACGGTTGGCTATGCGCAGGCTATCCAATGCCGAAGCAAACGACAGCAGAGAAAATTTGTCCAAAAGGACAAATACAAAATTGCGGGAGTTGGCCGCAGTGTCTTCCACCGTGACAACTTGGCGTTGCTCTTGCATGGCGAGGTGTCCTTGATTCGGCGCCCGGGGACTTTTTGTCCGACGTCAGATTTGGCAGCCACCTTGACCAAAGCTTGTTTGCTGCGTCAAGAGGGCCAAATCGTATATGGTCAGTCTTCAATGCATTTTGTATAGAAGCAACCTGAATACTTCAGCGGAGATCAAAGCTATGACTGAATGGCAAAAAACGAACTGGCGCAACAAGCCCCGGGTTCAAATGCCAGACTATACCGACGCGGCCGCGCTGGCCAAGGTCGAGGCGCAGCTTTCACAGTATCCCCCGCTGGTCTTTGCGGGCGAAGCACGGCGTCTAAAGCAACATTTGGGTGCCGCAGGTCGCGGCGAGGCCTTCCTGCTACAGGGCGGGGATTGTGCGGAAAGCTTTGAACAATTCAGCGCGGATGCGATCCGTGACACGTTCAAGGTGATGCTGCAGATGGCTATGGTTCTGACCTATGGCGCCAAGGTGCCGGTGGTCAAAGTGGGCCGCATGGCCGGCCAATTCGCCAAACCGCGCAGCGCCCCGACCGAGGTGGTGGATGGCGTTGAGCTGCCCAGCTATCGCGGTGACATAATCAACGAACTGGCCTTCACACCCGAAGCACGGATTCCGAATCCGGGCAAGATGCTGCAGGCCTACACTCAGGCGGCTGCGACCCTGAACCTTTTGCGCGCTTTCTCGACCGGTGGTTTCGCCGATATGAGCATGGTGCATTCCTGGACTTTGGGCTTCACCGATGTTCAGGACGTGCAGAAATACTCGGAAATCGCCGATCGTATTCAGGACACTATCGACTTCATGGGCGCGGCGGGGATCACGGCGGACACCACGCACGAGTTCTCAACCGTCGAGTTCTACACCAGCCATGAAAGCCTGCTGCTGGAATACGAAGAGGCGCTGACCCGTCTTGATTCCACTTCTGGCAACTGGCTGGCCGGTTCGGGCCATATGATCTGGATCGGCGACCGCACCCGTCAGCCGGACGGGGCGCATGTAGAATTCTGCCGTGGCGTCCTGAACCCGATTGGTCTGAAATGTGGTCCCTCGACCACGGCAGAAGACCTCAAGGTTCTAATGTCCAAGTTGAACCCGGAAAACGAGGAAGGTCGCCTGACCCTGATCGCGCGCTTTGGTGCGGGCAAGGCAGGTGAACACTTGCCGCGCCTGATCAAGGCCGTCAAGGAAGAGGGTGCCAAGGTCACATGGGTCTGCGACCCGATGCACGGCAACACGATCAAGTCGGCGACGGGCTACAAAACCCGACCGTTTGATTCAGTCCTGCGCGAAGTGCGTGACTTCTTTGGTGTGCATCAGGCCGAAGGCACCATTCCCGGCGGCGTGCATTTCGAGATGACCGGTTTGGACGTGACCGAATGCACCGGCGGCGTGCGTGCCGTGACCGAAGAGGACCTCTCGGATCGTTACCACACCGCGTGCGACCCGCGACTGAACGCGACGCAATCGCTGGAACTGGCCTTTTTGGTTGCCGAAGAGCTGACCAACCTGCGCCGCGATCGCAACAAACGTGAAGCCAGCTAAGACTTGCTGTCTTTAAGGTTAAAAGGCGGGCTGCATTGGCCCGCCTTTTTTGTTAGTCGTCCCGTGACGCAACCAGCCGTAAATGTGATCCGGGTTTCTTGAACTCTGCTTGCTCTTCCGCAAACCCGGCCGAGATCTGCTGCGCCGGTTGTTGCGGCGCCTGAACGTCTGAAACAGCCCGCACTCTGGTGTCAGGGATTGAGAACCGGCGGGGCGTCGCGCCGATTGCACCGTCGGACATCAAGACACCCAACACGCGGCTTACATCGCCAAGATCGCTTTTCAGCGGCAGCAGGATCATACGTGCTTGCAACTGGCTGCGGCCCAGTTTGCCTGCGGCGACCAATCCAAGCTCGGCAATTGCCGGCTGGGCAAAGACTTGCTCCAATACGTCCGATATCTGGCCACGAGCGCTGGGTTCGAAAAATGCGGTTAACGGCATGCCGCGCACTTCCATGCCTGCCAGCTGTGTCAGGTGGCTTCCAGCCAGACGAAACCGGGCCAGACCGGGCGCGATGCGTTCCAGAATGAACGTGTATTCAAGGACGTTCTCAAGCCCGCGCGGATCGATCCGCGCGCGTTTGGGGACTCCGTCGCCGGTTAACAGCGCGGTCCAGTACGCCTCGACCTGTCGGATGGGCGAGAGGCTGCGCCCGCTGTCAAAACGATCCATTGCGACGATCTTTCCAGAGTTCGATCCGAACCTGTTACCGAAAAACGTTTTCATTTACATCACCCTAGCGTCAATCGACCGTCATTTATCTAAAATGCCAGATATCGGGACCCTTCAAGTCCGATCATCCTTGACCAAAGCCAAATTGACACGGGTTGATTCAATTTTGGAGGAATTCTTTAATGAATGGTTAACTTCTGGGCGAAGGCCAAAAACCAGCAAACTCTTGCCCTGCGCCCGCCGATGGCATTAGGTGCGACAACCGAGCAGACAAGGACAGCCAACATGATCAGATCCATGACCGGGTTCGCCGCAGGCAAAGGGGCGTATGGACCGCATAGCTGGACGTGGGAACTGCGCAGTGTGAACGGCAAGGGTCTGGACATGCGGTTGCGCATGCCCGAGTGGCTGACCGGGCTTGAAACCGCATTGCGCGGCCAGCTGTCCAAATCACTGAGCCGGGGAAATGTCACCTTATCTCTGCGACTAAGCCGTGAGGAAACCGCGCCTGATCTGGTTCTGAACGAAGATGCCATGAGTGCTGCTCTTGCTGCGCTGGCCCGTACGCAGGAAATGGCGGCAGATAGCGGCGTCGCGTTGGCACCTTCGACTGCGGCGGACCTGATAGGGTTGAGAGGAATGTTGGAGGCTGGCAGTGAAGCGGACGACCCCGCGCTTCTGGTCAAGGAATTGACGAAGGAATTTGCCGACCTGTTGGCGGCTTTTGTCGACATGCGCCGGACCGAAGGCAAGGCTCTGGCAGACATTCTGGACGGGCAGCTTGCTCAGGTCGCCGACTTAACGGCGCAAGCGGCCGAGCTTGCAGAACAACGCAAGGACAAGACCGCCGAGGCATTGCGCGAAAATTTGGCCCGTGTGCTGGACAATGCGCAAGGGGCTGACCCGGACCGGGTCGCGCAGGAATTGGCGCTGATCGCGGTCAAATCCGATATCACCGAAGAAATTGACCGCCTGAAAGCGCATGTGAACGCCGCACGCGATCTGCTGTCGCAGGATGGTGCCGTGGGGCGCAAGCTGGATTTCCTGATGCAGGAGTTTAACCGCGAGGCCAACACGCTGTGCTCAAAGGCGCAAAGCGCCGAGCTGACCTCGGTAGGGCTTGAGTTGAAGGCGGTAATAGACCAGATGCGCGAACAGGTGCAAAATGTTGAATGACGATGGGAACCACTGACATGGCAGATCGCCGCGGCCTACTTATCATCCTGTCTTCGCCTTCCGGGGCGGGGAAATCCACTTTGGCCCGCAGGCTTATGGCCTGGGATGAAGGTCTGGAGTTCTCGGTTTCCGCCACGACCCGCGCCCCTCGTCCGGGCGAAGAACACGGACGGGAATATTACTTTCTGTCAGAGGATGAATTCAGACAGCAGGTTGCCAAGGGTCAGATGCTGGAACATGCGCACGTGTTTGGGAATTTCTATGGCTCTCCGGCAGGCCCGGTGCAGGATTCGATTAATGCGGGCCGCGATGTTCTTTTCGACGTGGATTGGCAGGGTGAGGTTCAGATCCGCAATTCGGATCTGGGTAAGCACGCATTGTCGATTTTCATCCTGCCGCCCTCTATCCCCGAATTGCGCCGCCGCCTGGAAACCCGGGGGCAGGACAGCGAGGATGTGATCGCCAAGCGGATGCTCAAAAGCTGGGATGAGATCAGCCACTGGGGCTATTACGATTATGTGCTGGTCAACGATGACCTGGATACAACCGAGGAAAAGCTGAAAACCATCGTCAGCGCCGAGCGTATGCGCCGTATCCAACAACCAAGACTGCAAGATCACGTACGCACTTTGCAGAACGAATTTGAGGGTTTGTCATGACCATCTATGCCCTGGGCGAACACGCCCCCCAGATCCACGCGGACACATGGGTGGCCCCAGATGCCAATCTGGTCGGCAAGGTGGTGTTGGAGCAGGGGGCCTCGGTTTGGTTTGGTTGCACAATCCGTGCCGATCACGAAGAGATTCGCGTGGGCGAAGGCAGCAATGTGCAGGAAGATTGCATCATGCATATCGACGCCGGATATCCGCTGACCATCGGCAAGAACTGCACCATTGGACACAAGGTGATGCTGCATGGGTGTACGATCGGGGAAAACACGCTGATCGGTATGGGGGCAATTGTGCTGAACGGGGCGAAGATCGGTAAGAACTGTCTGATCGGGGCAGGGGCCTTGATCACCGAAGGTAAGGAAATACCCGATAATTCATTGGTCATGGGAACGCCCGGCAAGGTTGTGCGCCAACTGGATGAGGCGGCAGCGCAAAAAATCACGCTCAGCGCGCTGCACTACCAGGAAAACATGCGTAGGTTCCGTGACGAGATGAAGTCTGTGTCTTAACGCGCCGGGAAAGGTCTGAAGAATGTCAGACGACCTGCTTGCCGAATTTGTCTCGGCCATTCCGATGCCGGCTTTGATGGTCGATCAGACCGAACGGATCATCGCCGCCAATGACGATGCCAACACCCTGCTGACGCAGAATATTGTCGGTCGGCATTTTGCAACGATTCTGCGGCAACCTGGGGTGATTGATGCTATCGAACAATGCCTGCATACCAAAGGTCCGTCAAAAGCGCGCCACCTGTCCAATGACGGTGCTCAGGACACCACGTTCGAGGTCGAATGCCGCTATCTGAACGGGGTAGGGGCGGTGTCCGGCGGCGCCATGCTGGCGACTTTCCAAGACGTTTCGCATGTCGAGCAGGCCAGCCAGATGCGGCGGGATTTCGTGGCAAATGTCAGTCATGAGTTGCGCACACCGCTGACAGCGTTGATGGGCTTCATCGAAACATTGCGTGGCCCGGCGCGTGATGACGCCACCGCTCGCGCGCGGTTTCTTGAGATCATGGCCGACGAAGCCAATCGCATGAACCGGTTGGTGGGGGATCTGCTGTCGTTGAACCGCGTCGAAAGCGAAGAACGCGTGCGTCCCAAGGATCAACTTGAATTGACGGGCCTGTTGCAATCGACGCTGAACTCACTGCGCCCGCTGGCCGAGAGTGCCAGGGTAGAGGTGACCCTGAACGCGCCGGAAGGGCCCGTATCGCTGATCGGGGATAGCGACCAGTTGCGTCAGGTCTTTACCAACCTGATCGAGAATGCCATCAAATACGGCGGCAGTGGGGGCAGCGTCGACATTCGGGTGGAATCATCCGAACGCGACTCAGCCATGCGCGGCCCGGCCGTCAGGGTTCTGGTCAGTGACAAGGGCCCCGGCATAGATGCGGTGCACCTGCCACGCTTGACCGAGCGATTCTACCGCGCGGACAGCCACAGATCGCGGCAACTGGGTGGAACTGGGTTAGGCCTTGCGATTGTAAAACACATAATCAACCGGCATCGCGGGCGTTTGCGGGTGGAAAGCGAAGTGGGTAAGGGCTCGATCTTTACCGTAATATTGCCGCGATAACAGCATTGTACCCGCAATGGCCTGCTTGTCATGTAAACGGTGCATTGCAGCTTTGCGTTCCAAAAGCCTGTTTTCAGGCAATCTGTCATAAAGCTGTTACATACCTGTCACAAAAGGCTTACGCGCTACTTTTAGAAGTCGGCGCAAGATCATCATGGGGATGATCACAAACTGATATGATCAAGGAGACTGTAATGTCCTTTGTTAAACTGTCGGCTTCGGCGATTGCCATCGCTGCCGTATCGGCCACCGCTGCCGCCGCACGTGATCAGGTTCAGGTTGCCGGTTCTTCGACCGTGCTGCCTTATGCTTCGATCGTCGCAGAAGCCTTCGGTGAAAATTTTGACTTCCCGACACCTGTTGTTGAATCGGGTGGTTCGTCTGCGGGCCTCAAGCGGTTTTGCGAAGGTGTTGGCGAAAACACCATCGACGTGGCAAACGCATCGCGCGCGATTCGCGAAAAAGAGATCAAAGCCTGTGCCGAAAACGGTGTGACCGACATCATCGAAGTGCAGATCGGTTATGATGGCATCGTGTTCGCCTCGGACATCAACGGCAACTCGTTCGAGTTCACGCCGGAAGATTGGTACAAAGCCCTGTCCGCACAGATCGTTGTTGACGGTGAACTGGTCGACAACCCGAACAAAACCTGGGCCGACGTAAACCCCGCATTCCCGGCGCAGCCGATTGCAGCGTTCGTACCGGGCACCAAGCACGGCACTCGCGAAGTGTTCGAAGACAAGGTGATCCTGGCTGGTTGTGAGCACCTGGGTGACTTCGACGTCTACAAAGCCGCCAACGGCGATGACAAGAAAGCCGCTGAAAAGGCCTGTATCGCGCTGCGTACCGATGGCGTTTCGGTCGACATCGACGGCGATTATACCGAGACCCTGGCCCGCATCGACAGCAACAAGGACGGTATCGGCGTCTTTGGTCTGGCCTTCTACGAGAACAACACCGACAAGCTGCAGGTTGCGACCATGTCCGGTATCGTTCCTTCTACCGAGTCGATCGCATCCGGCGAATACCCGGTCTCGCGCCCGCTGTTCTTCTATGTGAAGAAAGCGCACATCGGCGTGATCCCCGGTCTGAAAGAATATGCTGAGTTCTTCGTTGCGGACGAGATCGCAGGCCCCGATGGCCCACTGGCCGAGTATGGTCTGGTCTCTGATCCGGAGCTGGGCAAGGTTCAGGAAACCGTTGCAAACGAAGCCGTTTTGGGCGGCGGTTCCTAATCCACCTCGAAAATCGAACCGGGGCGTTTTATTCGCGTCCCGGTTCTTTTTGACTCCAAACACTGCCATCCCCACGGAGTTCTCATGGCGTTATCCTGGCTGTTGCTTATCCTGCTTGCGCTGGCAGTGATCGGATATTTCACGGGCCGTTCCCGTGCTTTGGCAAGCGCGGGGGGTAATGCCCGTGAACTGCATTCGTTGCCTTCTTATTATGGCTACAACGTTGCGCTAACGGCACTGGTTCCGGCTTTGGGCGTGCTAATTATCTGGCTTCTGGTGCAGCCGGTGATTGTGAACAGCACGGTGTCCGGACTAATTCCCGATCAGTCGATCCCCGAAGGGTCAGATCGTGGTCTGATCATGAGCGAGGTGCGACGCGTGGCCTATGGTCTGGACGGTGCCGTTGCCGGCGGTGCGATGACCGAAGCACAGGCTCGGGACGGCAATGCCGACATCGAAACTGTGACCAAAACGCTGAAAGATGCTGGGCAGGTTCTGACGCAGGACATTACGCAGCCCATTCTGATGGCGGCGCAAAAATTCCGCAGCATGACGTCGACTGGGAAGGTCGCGATGCAGGTCATCGTGCTAGCTCTGGCGTTGCTTGGTGCGGCCTTTGCCTACGTGCGTACGCACAAGGAATTCCGGGCTCGAAATGTGGTCGAGCAGGGCGTACTTGCGCTGCTGTTGCTGGCAGCGTCAATCGCGATCCTGACCACAGTCGGCATCGTTCTGTCGATGCTTTTCGAAACCATGAACTTCTTCCAACTGCATTCTTGGAAGGACTTCTTCTTCGGCAGCACATGGGCCCCAAATTTCCGCGGAGGCAGTGAACTGTCTATCCTGCCACTGCTTTGGGGAACGCTGTATATTTCACTGATCGCACTGCTGGTGGCGGTACCGATTGGCCTGTTCGCCGCGATTTACTTGTCCGAGTATGCTTCGGGTGCAACGCGGTCTATAGCCAAACCTCTGCTAGAAATTCTAGCCGGCATTCCAACCATCGTTTATGGTCTGTTCGCTTTGCTGACAGTGGGTCCGGCGCTGGTGTCGATGTTTGGCGAAGGCGGCGCGCTGGGTGTTGGCTGGATGGCCAGTTCCAATGCGGTTCTGACTGCTGGGTTAGTGATGGGGATCATGCTGATCCCGTTCGTATCATCGCTGTCCGACGACATTATCAATGCAGTACCGCAGTCAATGCGGGACGGTTCCCTTGGTCTTGGGGCAACCCACTCCGAGACTGTGCGTAGTGTGATCCTGCCTGCAGCCCTGCCAGGTATCGTCGGTGCTATCCTTCTGGCTGCAAGCCGTGCCATCGGCGAAACGATGATCGTGGTGATGGCAGCTGGCGCGATTGCCAAATTCTCGGGCAACCCGTTTGAGGCGATGACCACAATCACCACTCGGATCGTCAGCCAGTTGACCGGTGATACCGACTTTGCCAGCCCCGAGACGCTGGTGGCCTTTGCGCTGGGTTTGACGCTGTTCATCATCACGCTGGGGTTGAACATCTTTGCCCTCTACATCGTACGCAAATACCGGGAGCAGTACGAATGACCGATATTTCCCAAACACCTGACGCTGCTCCTGTGGCAAAACCCAAAGGTGGTTCACTGTTTGAAAAGGACAGCCGCACCAAGCGTCGTAACGCGGCCGAGAGCCGGTTTAAGATGTATGGTATCGCCGCCATCGGTATCGGGTTGATGATGCTGGTCGTGCTGGTCACGAACATTGTGACCGCAGGGACTGGGGCCTTCCAGCAAACCTATCTTGAACTGAATGTCGAGCTAAAAGCCGACAAGCTGGACAAGAAGGGCAACCGCAATATGGAAGACATCAAGAAGGTTTCCACCTTCGGCTATGCACCTCTGATCGCGTCGGCTTTGGAAAATGAAGTTGCACAGTTGGGTATCCAGACCGATCTGTCGCCAAAGGACATGGGCAAAATTTTGTCCAAGGCGGCGCAGGCCGAATTGCGGAACTATGTCATCGCCAACCCTGATGAGATCGGGAAAACGGTCAGCTTCCGCTTTTTGACCAACAGCCGCGTCGATGGCTATTTGAAGGGTCGCGTTACACGCGATTCCATCGCCAACGACAAGAGCATCTCGGTCGAACAGCTTGATTTCGTTGATAAGTTGAGAAATGCGGGTGTGCTGTACAAAGCCTTCAACCCTGATTTCATCTTTGGCTCGGACGCATCTGATCAGCGGCCCGAGGCTGCGGGGATCGGTGTATCGATGCTGGGTTCGCTGTTCATGATGTTCGTGGTGCTTGCGCTGGCGCTTCCGATTGGCGTTGCGGCCTCGATCTATCTTGAGGAATTCGCACCGCAGAACCGATTGACGGATATCATTGAGGTGAACATCTCGAACCTCGCCGCCGTGCCGTCCATCGTGTTTGGTATCCTGGGTCTGGCCGTGTTCATCAACTATATGCACCTGCCAACTTCGGCGCCTCTGGTCGGTGGTCTGGTGCTGACGCTGATGACCTTGCCGACGATCATCATCTCGACCCGCGCGTCGCTGAAGGCGGTTCCGCCGTCGATCCGTGATGCAGCGTTGGGAGTAGGGGCCTCGAAAATGCAGGCGGTGTTCCATCACGTTCTGCCGCTGGCCGCGCCCGGAATTCTGACCGGAACCATCATCGGCCTGGCGCAAGCTCTGGGGGAAACCGCGCCGCTGTTGCTGATCGGAATGGTAGGCTTTATCGCCTCGAACCCACCGGACGGCATCGTCGCGGGCTTCCTGTCGCCAAACTCGGCCATGCCGGCGCAGATCTATGAATGGTCCAAGCGCGCCGACCCGGCCTTTTATGAACGCGCATGGGGGGGAATCATCATTCTGTTGATCTTCCTCGTGACAATGAACACCATCGCGGTACTTCTGCGCCGCCGCTTTGAACGCCGCTGGTAAGAGGGGCCCAAGATGAACCAGATGACGAAAGTGGAGAGAACCGTGGACTCCAGAAATATCAAAATCGCCGCGAATAACGTTCAGGTCTACTACGGCGACACGCATGCCATCAAAGACGTGAACGTCAAGATCGAAGACAAGACTGTCACAGCCTTCATCGGCCCTTCGGGTTGTGGCAAGTCCACCTTTTTGCGGTGCCTGAACCGGATGAACGACACGATCGATATCTGCCGGGTCAAAGGCGATATCCTGTTGGATGGTGAAGACATCTATGACAAGCGTGTCGACCCGGTGCAGCTGCGCGCCAAAGTGGGCATGGTGTTCCAGAAACCGAACCCGTTCCCGAAGTCTATCTACGACAACGTTGCCTACGGTCCGCGCATCCATGGTCTTGCTAAGAACAAGGCGGAACTGGATGAGATCGTTGAGAAATCCCTGCGCCGCGGTGCGATCTGGGATGAAGTCAAGGATCGTCTGGACGCCCCCGGCACCGGTCTGTCCGGTGGTCAGCAGCAGCGTCTGTGCATCGCGCGTGCCGTGGCGACCGAGCCCGAGGTTTTGCTAATGGATGAGCCATGCTCGGCCCTGGATCCAATTGCAACCGCACAGGTCGAGGAACTGATCGACGAGCTGCGCTCGCGCTATTCGGTGGTGATCGTCACACATTCGATGCAGCAGGCAGCGCGGGTCAGCCAAAAGACCGCGTTCTTCCATCTGGGCAATCTGGTCGAATTTGGTGAGACCGGGCAGATCTTCACGAACCCTGAAGATCCCCGCACGGAAAGCTACATTACAGGCCGTATCGGCTGAACACAGGTATTCAGATATGAGCGAACAACATATTGCATCCGCCTTCGACCGCGATCTCGAAGCCATTCAGGCCCATATCATGAAGATGGGCGGACTGGTCGAGGCTGCTATCATGAACTCGGCCCGGTCGCTTGAAACGCGGGACGAGGAATTGGCCCAGCAAGTCCGTCAGGGTGACAAGGCCATCGACGCGCTGGAAGAGTTGATCAACGAAGAAACGGCTCGCCTGATCGCACTGCGCGCGCCGACCGCCAGTGACTTGCGTCTGGTTCTGTCGGTTTTGAAGGTCTCAGCCAACTTGGAACGGATTGGCGATTATTCCAAGAACATCGCCAAACGAACAACGGTTCTGGCGAGTGGAGGTGATATCAACGGTACGGCTTCCGCTCTGCGACGCATGGCGCGCGAGGTCGAGCGTATGCTGCGTGACGCGCTGGACGCATATATTCAGCGTGACGCCGAACTGGCCTCCGAGGTGATCGACCGCGACGAAGAGGTGGATCAGATGTATAACGGCCTGTTCCGGGAATTGCTGACCTTCATGGCCGAAGACCCGCGCAACATTTCGTCCTGTATGCACCTGCATTTCATCGCCAAGAACATTGAACGTATGGGCGACCACGTCACCGCGATTGCCGAACAGGTCGTGTATTTCATCACCGGTGAACGTCCGACCGAGGCGCGCCCGAAAGCTGATATAACTTCCCAATCCGCCTAGGAGTTAAGACGAATGTCCGCTGATCAACCAACCGTACTGGTTGTTGAGGATGAACCGGCCCAGCGTGAAGTGCTGGCCTATAACCTCGAAGCTGAAGGGTTCCGCGTATCCAAGGCCGCCAATGGCGACGAAGCCATGCTGTTGGTCAATGAGGAACAACCGGACATCATTGTGCTGGACTGGATGATGCCCAACCTCAGCGGGATCGAGGTCTGCCGGCGTCTGAAAATGCGCCCTGATACACGCGCCATTCCGATCATAATGCTGTCGGCGCGTACGGAAGAGATCGATAAGGTGCGCGGTCTGGAAACCGGCGCAGATGATTATGTGGTCAAACCGTATTCAGTGGTTGAACTGATGGCGCGGGTGCGCACGCAGCTGCGCCGGGTCCGCCCGGCAACTGTTGGTATACGTCTTGAATTTGACGACATCATTCTGGACGCGGAAACGCACAAGGTCAGCCGTAACAGCAAACCATTAAAACTTGGCCCGACCGAGTTTCGCCTGCTGAGCACATTCATGGAAAAACCCGGCCGGGTCTGGAGCCGCGAGCAACTGCTTGACCGGGTTTGGGGCCGCGATATCTATGTCGATACACGCACCGTAGACGTCCATATAGGTAGGTTGCGAAAAGCACTGACGCAACATGGCGGCAATGACCCGGTTCGAACTGTTCGCGGCGCCGGATACGCGCTGGGTTAAAGGTCGGGGCAGGGGTATGAGTTTTGCTCATAGGCAGATGCCAAACTCTTACTGTCTTTTGCTGAAAGGCCGGGTTAGTTTGCCGCGAAGCTGATTGAGCGGAGAAGCACCATGAACGCCCCTGACACCAAGCCAACTCTGCGCGCCAAAGATGCGCCTGATATGGGTAAATTCACGTGGGATGATCCTTTTCGTTTGTCCGATCAACTGACGGAAGACGAACGTATGATCGCCGCCAGCGCCAACGCTTATGCGCAGGAAAAGCTGCAACCAAGGGTGACCGAGGCTTATCAGAACGAAGAAACGGATCCCGAGATTTTCCGCGAAATGGGTGAAATGGGCCTGCTGGGCACCACGATCCCCGAGGAATACGGCGGACTGGGGGCAGGGTACGTGTCTTACGGTTTGGTCGCGCGCGAAGTTGAGCGCGTGGATTCGGGCTATCGCTCGATGATGTCGGTTCAAAGTTCGTTGGTGATGTACCCGATTTATGCCTATGGCAGCGAAGAACAGCGCCGGAAATACCTGCCGAAACTGGCCAGCGGTGAATGGATCGGGTGTTTCGGCCTGACCGAGGCTGATGCAGGATCGGACCCGGCCGGTATGAAAACCCGGGCCGAGAAAATAGACGGCGGATACCGTTTGACCGGCAGCAAGATGTGGATCTCGAACTCTCCGATTGCGGATGTGTTTGTGATTTGGGCCAAGTCAGACGCGCATGACGGCAAGATCCGTGGCTTTGTCTTGGACAAAGGTCTTAAGGGACTGAGCGCTCCGAAAATTCAGAACAAGCTGAGCCTACGGGCGTCGATCACCGGCGAAATCGTCCTGGACGGCGTCGAGGTCGACGAAAACGCGCTGTTGCCGCATGTTCAGGGATTGAAAGGCCCGTTTGGCTGTTTGAACCGAGCGCGCTATGGCATCAGCTGGGGTGTCATGGGGGCGGCTGAAAACTGCTGGCACGCCGCGCGCGAATACGGGTTAGATCGAAAACAATTCAATCGTCCGCTGGCGCAGACGCAGTTGTTTCAACGCAAGCTGGCAGACATGCAAACCGAAATCTCATTGGGTTTGCAGGCAAGCCTGCGCGTTGGCCGGCTGATGGACGAGGCGAACGCCGCACCCGAGATGGTTTCGATCGTCAAGCGCAACAATTGCGGCAAAGCTTTGGATATCGCACGGATGTCACGGGATATGCATGGCGGTAACGGTATCTCGCTAGAGTTCCATGTCATTCGCCACATGGTTAATCTTGAGACTGTGAATACCTATGAAGGGACCCATGATGTGCATGCGCTGATCCTGGGGCGGGCACAAACCGGGTTGCAGGCATTCTATTAAGTTTATCGTGTAATTGGTATTATGGTAAAAAGATGGCATGTCAGACACGCCAATTACACCTTTTTAACAATGGATTACGACGGTTCACTGAACCGTCGTTTGAATAAGCTGAATGGAACTGCGCGGAAAAACTGTGGTTGTCACCGGTACCGCTCAGGGTATTGGCAAGGGCTTGGCGGAGAAGTTCGCAAAGGACGGTGCTACTGTTATCTGTTCAGATATCGACCTGCGGGGCGCAAAATCCGTGGCCTCACAAATCGGAGGTCACGGATTGGCCTGCGATGTGTCGAGCGAAGACGATATCAAAACTCTGATCAACACTGTTGAAAACGAAATTGGACCCATTGATCTTTTCTGTGCCAATGCCGGTATCCTGACGCTTGGCAGTCTGGATGTTCCTGACCAGGACTGGGATCGCATCTGGAAGATCAATGTAATGTCCCACGTCTGGACTGCGCGCCATATGGTGCCGCGTATGATTGCGCGTGGCGGTGGTTATATCATGATCACGGCGTCTGCGGCTGGCTTGCTAAATCAACCCGGCGCCGCACCCTATGCCGTCACAAAGCATGCGGCAGTCGGATTTGCCGAGTGGCTGTCAATTACATACGGCCAGAAGGGTTTGCGCGTGTCTGTTCTGTGCCCACAGGCGGTTCGCTCCGAAATGACGCGCGGGCATGAAACTTCGGTCGCTGCAATAGACGGCATGTTAGAGCCTGAAGAAGTGGCTGATGCCTGTGTTTCAGCTATTCAGTCCGAGCAGTTTCTGGTTCTGCCGCATCCCGAGGTTCGGGATTACATGCAACAAAAAGCTGGTGACTACGATCGCTGGCTGACCGGAATGCAAAAGCTAAATCAGCGGTTTATCGAAGATACCTAAGGTTTGTGCCGCACCTTGCGCATCAAACCTTCCTGCGCCACCGAAGCGACCAGTGTGCCGTCTTGGGCATAAATGGACCCACGATTGAAATTGCGCCCCTGCCCGCTCCATGGAGAATCCATTGCGTATAGATGCCAGTTTTCGAAATGTATCGGCGCGTGGAACCACAAAGCGTGATCCAGGCTGGCACCGTTGACGTCTCCGGCAAACCAACTTAGCCCATGCGGGCGCAGGCCGGACGTCATCAGGTACATGTCAGACGCATAAGCCAGAATCAGATGCTGCGTCACCAGATCAGTTCCGGCGGCAGCTTTCATGCGAAACCAGATCTGGTTTCGGTCATCCGATTTTTCAGGCGCAAATGGGTTTTGGTGATCCACTTCGCGCACCTCGATTGGGCGTTCTCGCAGCAGTTCGCCGCGTAATTTTTCCGGAACCTGATCTACATATCGTTGGCGTAATTCCTCGCGAGCCGGATAAGCCTCGGGCGCTTTGGTCTGCGGCATGGCGTGCTGGTGATCCCATCCTTCGTCCTGAACATGAAATGAGGCTGACATGTTTAGGATTTGCTTGCCATGTTGGATTGCAACGACGCGACGCGTGGTCATGGAACTTCCATCTCGCGCTCTATCGACTTGGTAAATAACAGGAATAGACGGATCTCCAGCGCGAATGAAGTAAGCGTGCAGTGAGTGACACAGGCGATCTTCGACAGTTCGATAAGCCGCCGCTAGGGCCTGAGCGATCACTTGACCACCGAATATGCGGGTTGGTGTTTCACCGCCGGATCCGGTGCCGCGGAACAAATCAACCTCAAGCCTTTCGATGTCCAAAAGGTCCAGAAGGATACGTTCTGCTTCGGTCATGTTGCGGTCTCCGGATGTTTTTCAGTCTTGGGTATCAGCGGTCAGAACGTCATTCAATCAATGCCCCGAGGACAAGCGCCTTTAACTCTGCCCGCGATGGGTATGAACTGGAGGGTGACAGTTGGGTGAAGAAGACTGTGGTCAGGTCGTTGACCCGGTCGATCCAAAAATATGTCGACGCCATGCCGCCCCAGCCAAAATCCCCCAATGAGCCCAGCACTCGGGTTCGACCGGGGTTTATCACCACGGCACCGCCCAAACCGAATCCGGTGCCCTCCATGGGCTGTTCTGCGAAACTTTGCGGTCCCATTGCGGCGATGTCGCCTGGCAAATGGTTGCGCAACATGTAGTCGACGGTTTTGGGACCCAAAAGACGATGGCCAGCGCCCAGTCCGCGATTTCGCAACATTTCCGTAAACCTAGAATAGTCGTCGATCGTCCCAACCAAGCCGCCACCACCCGAAAAGGTTGTCGCGTTTTCGAACGGAGACTCCTTGGCTTGATCAACCAGCCGCAGGGTCTCGGCACCGGTTTGGGCCGAATTCAACGCCATCGCGTCCCCGGCCAACGGAGTGTACAGCGACGCAAACCGATCCCCTGCCCCTTTTGGCACTGAAAATCCGGTGTCCTTCATTCCAAGTGGTTCAAGTATTTCCGTCGCGAAAAACTGATCCAAGGTTTGACCCGAAACAACCTCGATCACGCGGCCAATAACGTCGATGCCCACGGAATATTCCCAGCGGGTTCCCGGTTGGAACGCCAGAGGCAGCCCAGCGAGGTCGCGAACGCGGTCGGCCAGAATACCCTGATCCGGTTTGAACATAAGGTCCTGTTCATCCATCGTTTGGGGAAGCACTCCGGGGTTGAAGGGATAGCTGAACCCACTTGTGTGCGTCAGAAGTTGATGCAGCGTCGGTGTAGGTGCGTCTTCGGTCTGATCCAGCCGCTCGGCCCCTGGAAACAGAGCTTGCATACTGGAAAATTCTGGCAGAAATTCTGATAGTTGCGCGTCGAGGTGAAACAAGCCTCGCTCGGCCAGCATCATCAGAGCGACAGTGGTGATCGGTTTGGTCATTGAATAAATGCGCACAACTGTATCGCGTTGAAAATCCAGATCGTCTTCAACGCTTCTTTTGCCGCAGGCGTTGAAAAACACCTCGGAACCTCTGTGTTTCACCAACAAGGAGCTGCCCGCGTATTTTCGCTCATCGACGTAACGCTGCATCCAGTCGGCAACGCGGCTCAGGCGGTTCGCGTCGAAGTTTGTCATTGATGAATAACCCTTTGGTACATAGACGCGATCTTGCGGGCTTACGTGCTGAATTGACAGGGAAATCGACCACAGGGCCTGCAAGCCTGCTAAACTAAGGTCGTAGCGGATTCGCTTGTCACGAGTTGGTTCATTTCTAGTGTTCAAATTCTCGGAGGAGCAACATGGCGCAACATATAGATTTTGTTTATGATTTTTGCAGTCCTAATGCGTTTTTGGCGTATAAGACCTTGCCGGATTTGGCAGGCAAATACGGTGCGCAGGTGAACAATGTGCCGGTCCTGCTGTCGACGGTTTTCAAGGTAACCAACAACCAAAGCCCGTTTCAGGCCTTTTCGGAAAACCGCCAGAAATCGGCCTATCTGACTCATGATCTGCATCGATTTGCGCGCACGCGGGGCCTGAGCTTTCACATGAGTCCTCATTTTCCGATCAACACCAAGTTTGCCATGCGTGGTGCTGTATTTGCGTCCGGAAAACCCTGGGAAGACAAGTATATGAACGCTGTTTTTGATGCCATTTGGGTGCATGGTCAGAAGGTCGATGAACTGGGTGTTCTGTCTGAAATCATGCAAGAGAACGAACTGCCAGCGCGTAAAATACGCGAGGCGATGACCAGCGTCGACATCAAGCAACAGCTGAAAGACCAGACCAAGGCCGCCGTGAAACGCGGTGTGTTCGGCGTTCCCAGCATGTTTGCGGGGTCCGAGATGTTCTTTGGCAAAAATAGCCTTGGAAATCTTGAGTTGGAGCTGTCAAAGACGCCTTAACCTTCTATCGCGTCCAGCCCGTGGCGTGCGAACATCGGAACATACGACCCAAGGATCGTCGCCCGTTTCGGATCGGATGCATTCCCGTCCTGCGCGCGTTTGAAGACCCCCTGCAAAATCGCGGCCATACGAAAGAAGTTGAAGGCTAGATAAAAGCCGAAATTGTCGATCCCGGAAAGGCCACGACGCTGGCAATACTGATCGATAAATGCTTGATCTGATGGCAGGCCTAGGCTTGCCCGATCAATTCCGGCCAGACCCCTGCCCTCGGCGCCCGGCGGCATCTGCCACTGCATGATCACTGCCGCCAAATCTGCGTACGGGTGCCCGATGGTCGACAATTCCCAATCCAGAACCCCGATGCATTTTGTTCCGTTTTTTTCAAACATCAGATTGTCGATGCGGTAATCACCATGCACCAGTGTTCTTTGGCCGTCATCTGCAGGTATTGAACCTTCAAGGGCGGTCATCAGCGCATCCATCTCGGGGATTTTTGCGGTCTCAGAGGCGCGGTACTGTTTGATCCAGCGTGTGATCTGGCGTTCAAAGTAGTTTCCGGGTGGGCCATAGTCAGACAACCCAGCGGTGTCGATATCAACTTCGTGGAGGGCGGCCAGTACACGGTTCATCTCATCCAGAACGGCGGCGCGGGTGGCATCGGTTTCCCCGCTCAATGTAGGTTCCAGAAACACGCGCCCTTCCAGATGCTCCATAACGTAAAAAACAGACCCGATGACATTGCCATCCTCGCAAAGCAAGTACATCTTGGGGACCGGTACGGCACTGTTGGCCAAAGCGCTTTGAACTCGGAACTCCCGATCAACTGCGTGGGCAGATTTCAATAACGAACCCGGAGGTTTGCGTCGCAGAACATAAGACTGATCGGGTGTCTTCAGCAAAAAGGTCGGGTTGGATTGCCCTATCTCAAACTTTCTTGCCTGCAACGGCCCACAGTAGCCCGGAAGATGCGCTTTGAGGTACGCATCCACAGCCGTCAGATCCAAAGTCGTGCTGTCCATCTTGCGCCTGTATCCTCACAAAGCTTCGGCAAATATGTTCCCGGCCGTCTCGACGTTGATTCCACCGGACACCGGGATCACTGCACCGGTGACATAGCTGCCGCCACGACCGCATAGGAACAGCATACAACCGGCAATATCCTCATCGCGCCCAACCCGACCCAAAGGAACCGAGTTACCAACCCTTTCGCGTGTCTCTTCATCAGCCGTGGCAAAGGCGGTCATCTTCGAGACGAACGGCCCCGGTGCCAGCGCGTTGACCGTGATGTGGTAGGGTGAAAATTCCTTGGCCATGATCTTGGTCAGGTGCAGCACAGCCGCTTTCGAAGCCGAGTAGCTATAGGCCCCATCTCCCATCGGCACCTCACCCATGACCGAGCCCACGTTGACCACTCGCGCTGGGTCGTCAACCGAGCCTGATTGCATCAGCATCGGCAACAGTTTTTGGGTCAATTCGAACAAGCCCGCGACATTGACCGACATAACTTTATCCCAGGCCTCATGAGGGAATTGCCCCATCGGCGCACCCCAGGTTACGCCTGCATTATTCATCAGGATATCAAGGCGATCTGTTCGCTTGTTAACCTCGGATACAAGCGCTGCGATCCCGCCTTTGGTTGCAACATCACCGCCAAACCCTTCGGCATGACCTGGCGCGTCCAAAGAGTTCAGTTCAGCCGCTACGGCTTCGCAGGCGTATGCCTTGCGGGATGCGATCAGAACACGCGCACCTGCCCGCACCAAAGCCTCGGCTGCCATTCGTCCGATGCCTGTTGCGCCACCGGTGACAAGCGCGGTTTTGCCTTCCAATGAGAATAGCGTGTCGGGGGTCATGGTCTGCTCCTCGGTACAGTGGTTATCGACACGTTAGGGAAATGGTTGATTTCTTGACAACTCATTGGTCCGCGCCAAAGTTCCTCTTAACCGAATAACAGGAATAACAGGATTAATATGCAAGCTTTACTCAGCGTCGCGCCGGGCGGGCCAGATACATTAGAGCTGACCACCCTGCCCAACCCGATACCGGGCAAAGGTGAATTGCTGATCGGGGTCAGGGCCGCAGGAGTCAACTTCCCCGACACGCTGATCATTCAGGACCTCTATCAGATCAAGCCACCCCGACCCTTTGCCCCGGGCGGTGAAATCGCCGGGGATGTTCTGGCCGTTGGTGACGGCGTGACCGGTTTCAACGTCGGAGACCGTGTTCTGGCGCTGACCGGGCATGGAGGGTTTTCAACACATCTGACAATCCCAGCTGCAACCGCCATTAAATTCCCAGACTCGATGACATACGAGGATGCGGCCTGCTTTGTCTTTACCTACGGCACGTCCTATCACGCGTTGAAAGACCGCGCTGCCCTGCAGCCCGGGGAAACCCTGTTGGTGCTGGGCGCTGCCGGGGGTGTCGGGTCTGCTGCGATCGAGTTGAGCAAGGCCATGGGGGCACGTGTGATCGCCGCAGTCTCCTCGCCCGACAAAGCGGATTTTTGCCGAGATTTAGGGGCGGATGAAACGCTTATTTACTCCCGTGAGATGAACAAAGAGGCGCAAAAAGAATTCTCATCTGAAATCAAGGATTTGGCGGGGCCGTTGGGGGTAAATGTCGTCTATGATGCTGTGGGTGGAGATTACGCGGAACCTGCGCTGCGCAGTATGGCCTGGGCCGGGCGATATCTTGTGATCGGTTTCCCGGCGGGCATTCCCAAAATACCATTGAATCTGCCATTGCTGAAAAGCTGCCAAGTTGTAGGGGTTTTTTGGGGTGCATCCGTGCTGCGCGATCCTGTAGGGCACTCGAAAAATGTGAATGATTTGTTCGAGTTATACGGCGATGCTCGTATAAAACCGCGGATCAGCGCCAAATATCCGCTCAACCTTGCCTCCAAAGCTTTGACTCATCTGGCCAACCGTTCTGCCCTTGGTAAGATCGTGGTGACAATGCCTAAAAGGGCCGAAAATGATTGACGGTTTCTTTGATCGCTCGCCCTATGCGCGCGTTGGCCGGTGGACATTCCCACCTGTTCGCGTTTAAGAAACTGTTATGGGAACAGTGAAATAATGCATAAAGCTCTGATTTTGAATGGCCCGAACCTGAACCTTTTGGGCACCCGACAACCTGAGGTTTATGGAAGCACCACGCTGGAGATGGTTGAGAATCTGTGCGTCAGCCACGGATCTTCCATCGGTCTGGACGTGTCGTGCTTTCAGTCAAACCACGAAGGTGCCCTGATTGATGCCATCCACGCGGCCAAGGGGGATCAGGACGGCATTGTTCTGAACGCAGGCGCTTATACGCATACCTCAATCGCCCTGATGGATGCGATTGCGTCTGTCGAACTGCCGATGATCGAGGTTCACCTGTCCAACATCCACGCCCGCGAAGAATTCCGGCACGTGTCCTATATCTCGAAGGTGGCGATCGGCCAGATTTGTGGCTTTGGCCCGCAGGGCTATGTGATGGCTCTGGACGGATTGGCGGCGCATCTGAAAGGCGGGTCGACTGCATGAAGCTGAGCGAATACCTGCACTTTCTCAGCTATACCAAAACTTTGGAAGAGCTTTGGGACGCCCATTGCCGTCAGATGGCCGAATACGGCTTTGATCGACTGATCTATGGCTACACCCAGTTCCGCACCGAGACATCGCTGGGTGATCCAGAGGATTTCGTGATCCTGACCAATCACGGAAAGTCCTATCTGGATGGATTCCTGCGTGGTGGCCTTTATTTTCATGCTCCGATGTTGAAATGGGCGTTAAGCAACGAAGGTGCCGCCAGTTGGAATATCGCCCAGGATTTGGTGTCCAACCGCGGATTAACACAGCAAGAACTGGACGTTCTGGAATTCAATCGAAAGCACGGCGTTGCGTTCGGATATACGGTCAGTTTCACCTCGGTTTCGATGCGTTCCAAGGGGGCGATTTCCCTTTCCGCCGGAAATGCGACCAGCCAGGACGAAGTGGATGCGATGTGGGATGAGCATGGTGACGATATCCTGCTGATGAACAATGTTGCGCATCTTAAAATCCTCACCCTGCCCTATAACGCGCCGAACCGGGCGCTGACCAAGCGCCAGCGTGAAGCGTTGCAATGGGTCGGTGACGGCAAGACCACCCAGGACATTGCCCTGTTGATGGGGCTGACATCGGCTACGGTCGAAAAACATCTGCGATTGGCGCGCGAGGCGCTGTCGGTGGAAACCACCGCTCAGGCCGTTCTGAAGGCGTCACTACAGAATCAGATGTTCGTTATGGAGGCCTAGGGTTCGAGAATTGACGCTGAGTTGCGTCAATTTACCCTAGGTAAGGAAATCATGACTTTCCAATCTGGGGGGCTGGTTGCAAAGTGAGAGTGTTCCGTGAGTGGTGGCTTTAGCCAGGGAACATTTGGTTGGATCTTTGTAATACCAAGGCTCTCCAATCGCTCTGACATAAAGGCGCCTATTTGTCCGCGTCAGTTTGTCGGAATTTTGGGGGGCCTCGACCATCCCCATCATGCGGGGCCCCTCATACCTTTCCAGAAAGGTTCAGGACGCGAGTGCGTCCTTTTTTATTGACTAATGGCTTGAGTAGTCCAACAAAAAACCGGCCACGACTTGCGCGACCGGTTTCTTTGGCTCCCCGAACTCCGCAGAGTTCGGGAATGATTTTTTAGCCTTGTGCGGCTTTGGCAACTTCGGCTGCGAAGTCTTCTTTTTCGACAACGATGCCTTCGCCAACTTCCAGACGGACAAAGCCGGTGATGGTTGCGCCTGCCTCTTTGGCCGCTGCTTCAACGGTCAGGTCAGGGTTCACAACGAAGGACTGGTTCAGCAGCGTGGATTCCGCGACGAATTTCTTCATGCGGCCAACGATCATCTTTTCGATCACCTGCTCCGGCTTACCGGATTCGCGGGCGATGTCCATCTGAACTTGCTTTTCTTTCTCGACGATAGCCGGATCCATGTCCGCTTCGGACAGGGCCGCCGGGTTCACAGCTGCGATGTGCATCGCAACCTGCTTGCCGATGGTTTCGTCACCGCCGGACAGAGCAACCAGAACACCGATTTTGCCCATGCCGTTGGTGGCCGCGTTGTGGACATAAGACACAACAGTGTCGCCCGACAGCTTGGCCATACGACGGACCGACATGTTTTCACCGATAGTGGCGATTTTGTCGGTCAGGGTGTCCGCAACGTTCTTGCCGCCCAGATCAGCAGCCAGCAGCGCCTCGACATTGTCGACGCCTTCTGCGGCATACGCGATCTTGCCAACCATTTCCTGGAACTCGGCGTTCTTCGCGACAAAGTCGGTTTCCGAGTTCACTTCAACAGCAACACCGTTGCCACCGTCGACGTGGACTGCAACCAGACCTTCAGCTGCGGTGCGACCCGATTTCTTGGCCGCTTTGGCCAGACCTTTGGTGCGCAGCCAGTCAACGGCTTCGTCCATGTTGCCTTCGGTTTCAGTCAGCGCTTTTTTCGCGTCCATCATGCCTGCGCCGGTCGAGTCGCGCAGTTCTTTAACCATTGCTGCTGTGATTGCCATCTTTGGCTCTCCTCAATTCAAACGGAATTGGGGCAGGTCATACCCTGCCCCATATGTCATTTACGTGACGGGCAGCTTACGCTTCGGCTTTGGCTTCCGGCGCGGCTTCTTCTGCGGGTGCTTCTTCGGCAACGGCTTCTTCAACCGGTGCTTCTTCGAATGCGCCCAGGTCAACGCCTGCTGCACCCATCTGAGCAGTCATGCCGTCCAGAGCGGCACGTGCGGCCAGATCGCAGTACAGAGCGATTGCGCGCGCTGCGTCGTCGTTGCCGGGGATGATGTAGTCAACACCGTCGGGCGAGCAGTTGGTGTCGACAACAGCCACAACCGGGATACCCAGTTTGTTGGCTTCGGCGATCGCCAGTGCTTCTTTTTTGACGTCGATGACGAACAGCAGATCCGGAACGCCGCCCATTTCACGGATACCGCCCAGCGAAGCCTGCAGTTTGCCCTGGTCACGTTCCATGCCCAGACGCTCTTTCTTGGTCAGGCCCTCGGCGCCCGATTCCATTGCTTCGTCGATCTGGTTCAGACGGTTGATCGACTGGGAAACGGTTTTCCAGTTGGTCAGCGTGCCGCCCAGCCAGCGGTGGTTCATGTAGTACTGAGCCGACTTTTCAGCTGCTTCAGCGACGGGCTGAGCTGCCTGACGCTTGGTGCCGACAAACAGAACGCGGCCACCTTTTGCGACGGTGTCACGAACGGCTTGCAGAGCCTGATCCAGCATCGGAACGGTCTGAGTCAGGTCCATGATGTGGATACCATTGCGCGAGCCGTAGATGAACGGGCCCATGCGGGGATTCCAACGCTGTGTCTGGTGACCAAAGTGAACGCCAGCTTCCAGCAGCTGACGCATGGTGAACTCGGGAAGAGCCATGCTATTTTCCTTTTCCGGTTTACGCCTGGGCGGGGGTGAAAGAAGCGGATGCTCCAACCGGCGGTCTTGATGAGGATGTCTCCCTCAAAAAGGCCAAACCCCGCCTGCGGGTTTTAATGGCGCGCGTATACGGCAGGTTTTCGGCTAGCGCAAGGGCTTTTCGCCCTTATTTTTCGAGCCGTGCCAGTGCATGTGCTTGGCGCACGGCCTCTTCACAATATGCGGCCAACGCCTTGCGGCTTTCGAAATCGCTAACCTTGGCCGGTGCATGATAAATCAATTCAACCGCACCCTGTCTGCGCGCACCCAGCGTTTTCAAAAGGTGTGGGGCGAAATCCATATCTCCCCACCAGCCATAGAAACGGTCGGGTTGTCCCTTGGGCGCGTGATACACGACCGAAACGGGCTGAATGTACATGAAATCTTGCAATTCATCCGCGAAGAATGCAGCGAAAAGTGTTGTTTTAAAGGGTAAAACACGCAACCCATCAGTCGACGTCCCTTCAGGGAAAAACAGTAATTTGTGGCCAGCCTTCAGGCGGGTCTCGAACACTTTTGTCTGCTCTTTTGCTCTCTTGCGGTCCCGTTCGATGAACACGGTGCCGGTTGCGCGGGCTAGCCAGCCGATACCGGGCCATTTTGCCACTTCGGCTTTGGATACGAAATAGACACGCTTGCGCGAGTTCAGCGCGAAAATGTCCAGCCACGAGCTATGATTGGCGACCACGGCGCCGCGTTGCTGCATCAATTCACCCGAGGTTCGCAGTCCTATCCCGAGAACTCGAAACGCGTTACGGCAGACAAACTGCGAGATAAACGGCGTTACGGGGCGGCGCACGCCGTACATTGGACGTTCGATCATGCGCACGACCAATAGAACCAACAACCCCCCAAACACCAATACGGCCAGTGGCAAACCGCGGAGCAAAACCAACATCCACCCTACCAACCCCAGTTTGATGGGGTCTGGTTCATCCTCACTGTTCCAAAGCGGTTCGTTCACCAAACTATGTCCCGCCATAGATGCGTTTTTGCCGCTCGTTCATGCGGGCGGTATCAAGGATCAGGCAAACATCAGTGGTGTTGAAGGAATGGTCGATAAACGCGCCTTCACCTACGAAACCGCCGAGGCGAAGATAGGCCTTGATCAGAGCTGGAACCTGAACCATCGCGGCACGGCGATCCAAGTTGCCAGGTGCAACAAGATTCATAGATTCAAATACTTCAGGCTGTGCCCTCACCCTCAAATCAGGCGGTGCTAGATGGTTGTGATGCAGCATAGACAAGGGCTGCGCCAATTCCTGAACATCCGTTCCGTGAAAGCTGGCGACACCGAACAGAACTTCGATCTTACGTTCGTTTACATACCCTGCCAATCCGTTCCACAGGTGATACATCGCAGTGCCCCCGCGATAGTTCGGATGGAGGCAGGACCGCCCCAGTTCCAACAGCCTGCGACCGCTTTGCTTCAAAACAGTCAGATCGTATTCATCTTCGGAATAAAATTGCCCCAAGTCCGCAGCACGTTCGCCCGGTAACAGCCTGTAAACACCAATAACTTCGCCTGTCAGGTCGTCTATCGCCAGCATGTGATCAAAATACGGATCGAACTTGTCACGTTCCAGCCCGGCGTCATGATCCACCATCTCTCCGCCACCGCCCAGTTCGCGAACAAACACGTCATAGCGCAGCCGTTGGGCAGCGCGCAGCTCGTCCTCGGTCTGTGCAAGTTTGACGGTAAAGGAAGGGCCTGCGTCCGGCATTTGTGGTTCCGTTCTTGTTTGCGCGCTGATACCGCAGTTTCCGTGCGGATGGCAACAAGGGCGGATATGCGGGATCGTTAACCTTTCCTAAACCAGTTTCACAGATCAAAGACTGGCATCAGGGCGATGCGCGTTCCGTCAATCACCACTTTCCCCTGCTCGCGAAAGTTCACGGTGATCTTGCCCCCAATGTTGGACTGCACCTGTCCAACGCCCCAATCGGGGTAATCGGGGTGGCGGACGTACATGCCCGGTGCAAGAATAGCATTTAGGTCTGTCATACAAGGGCTCCGGTCCGACGGCAGATGCAGCAGGAGGTACGCATGAGCGACACCACAGTCAACCTGGCCGAGTTGATCGGTTCCCGGATCTGTCACGATCTGATCAGCCCCATCGGGGCGATCACCAACGGTCTGGAACTGCTTGAGATGGTTGGCGCAGTCCAGGGTCCAGAGATGGAGCTGATCTCGGGCAGTGTTGGCAGTGCCGGGGCGCGGATTCGGTTTTTCCGCGTGGCGTTTGGTTCGGCCAGCGATCAGCCCTTAGGGCGAACCGAGGTGTCGGAATTACTTAAGGATGTCGAACGCGCGGGCCGTGTGCGCGTCAACTGGCGCCTGACCGAGGCGGTGCCGCGTAATCAGGTCAAGTTGGCGTTTCTGGCGTTGATGTGCTGCGAAAGCGCTATGCCTTTTGGGGGCGAAGTGACCATCGATCAAAATGGTGAAGGCTGGACGGTCACAGGATCAGCCGACAAGCTGAATGTGGATAATGACCTTTGGAAAAATCTGCCGACCGGGCGATTCCCAAGTAAAGTCACGCCCGCACAGGTGCAGTTTGCACTTTTGCCAAAGACTGCCACGTCGGTGGGACGGCGGGTTGCGGTGGATACCACCTCAACCCGCATTGTGATCCGGTTTTAAGACCGGGTCGTTCCATTCCCGCGCACAAGATATTGAAAGCTGGTCAACTGCGCTGCGCCCACCGGGCCGCGCGCATGCATCTTACCGGTCGCAATGCCGATCTCGGCGCCCATTCCAAACTCACCCCCATCGGCGAATTGGGTTGAGGCATTGTGCATCAGGATCGCACTGTCGAGCCGTTCAAAGAACCGTGCAGCAGCGGTCTCGTCCTCGGTCATGATGCAGTCGGTATGGTCCGAGCCATTTAGGCGTATATGCGTGATGGCTTCGTCAATATCAGCGACCGGTTTCGCCGCAATGATACTGTCGAGGAATTCCTTACCCCAGTCATCGGCCGTCGCGGCAACGGTGCCATTCTGGGCCAGCGCACCTTCGGCGTGAACCTCAACACCTGCGGCCATCAGCGCGGCGATAACGTCGCGCCCCAGTGTTTCTACCACGTCCTGATGGATCAACAGACACTCAGCCGCACCACAGATACCAGTGCGCCGGGTCTTGGCATTCAGGACCACATCAAGCGTTTTCTGCGGATCGGCGGCCTTGTCGATGTAGATATGCACGATGCCTTCAAGATGCGCGAAGACGGGTACACGCGCCTCGCGCTGCACCAGCCCCACCAGGCCTTTACCCCCGCGCGGGACGATAACGTCGACATAATCAGTCAACGTCAGCAATTCCTGAACCGCAGCGCGGTCCCGTGTCGGTACCAGTTGGATGGAATCCTCGGGCAGGTTCGCGGCCTTTAGCCCTTGGACCAGACAAGCGTGGATGGCACCAGACGAATGAAAGCTCTCGGACCCGCCACGCAGGATCACGGCGTTGCCCGACTTCAGGCACAGAGCGCCGGCATCTGCTGTCACATTGGGGCGGCTTTCATAGATCACACCGATCACACCCAAAGGCGTGCGCACACGCTGGATATGCAGACCCGAGGGCATGTCCCATTCGGTCAGCACCTCACCCACAGGATCAGCCTGATCCGCGACCGTGCGCAGGCCGTCGACCATGCCCTGAATACGTGCCTCATCCAGCATCAGGCGATCCATCATTGCTGGGCTCAGACCTTTTTCGCGTCCGAATTCCAGATCTTTCTTGTTGGCCTCGATGATGTCGGCACGATTGGCCCAAACCGCGTCTGCGGCTGCGATCAAGGCTGCATGTTTCCGTTCGGCGCTGGCAAAAGCCAATTCGGCCGAGGCTTTCTTGGCGCGTTTTCCAAGATCGGCCATCAGTGTGGGAATGCTGTCGAAATCCTTCATCTCAGGTGCCTTTCGGTCGGTCTTTTGGTGTTCTAACATCGAACGGCTACCGCGCCAAATCGTCTCGGTGGATCAACACGGCCCTGCCCGGATAACCCAGAGTTGCCTCGATTTCCGAGGATTTTCGCCCCTTGATCGCGTCTGCCTCTTGCGCGGTATAGCGGCTGAGGCCCTGCGCCAAACGCCGCGCTTCTGGGTCCAGAATGGCGACCGGATCGCCCCGGCCAAAGTCTCCGGTCACTTCGACGATCCCGGCAGGCAACAGGCTTTTGCCATTGCCAAGCGCTCGCGCCGCGCCCTCGTCCACCACAATTTCACCACGCGGCTTCATCGCCGAGATCCACCGTTTCCGGGCCGCGTGTGGGTCCAGAGTCGCGGTGAACCAAGTGCAATTCGCACCGTTTTCAAGTGATTTCAGCGGGTTCAGCGGCGAGCCTTCAGTAATCGCCATATCACACCCGGCAGCCGTCGCCATCTTGGCGGCCAATAGCTTGGTCTTCATTCCGCCTTTGGATAGGCCCGACCCGGCATCACCAGCCATCTGTTCGATCTTGGGCGTAATTTCTTCGATCACGTCGTAACGCGTGGCCGAGGCGTCCTCATTCGGGTTGCCGGTATAGAAACCGTCCACGTCGGATAACAGGATCAACTGGTCCGCGCCCACCGTGACAGCGATCTGTGCGGCCAGGCGGTCATTGTCGCCATAGCGGATTTCATCTGTTGCGACCGTATCGTTTTCGTTGACGATAGGCACGACACCCAAACTCAGCAAAGTTTCCAGCGTCGCGCGTGAGTTCAGATAGCGGCGGCGGTCCGCGCTGTCCTCCAACGTCACCAAGACCTGCGCGGTAGTGATCTTGTGCGGCGTCAATGCCTCTTCATAGGCGCGCGCCAGCCGGATTTGACCCACCGCAGCGGCAGCTTGGGATTTCTCAAGCGGCAAAGCCTCCATCGGCAAGCCCAACACCCCACGACCCAGCGCGATGGACCCGGACGACACCAGAATCACATCCGTCCCCTGCCCCTTTAGCCAAGCCACGTCCTGCGCCAAGGAGTGCAACCAGTCCGAGCGCAAAAGGCCCGTGTCCCGATCCACCAGCAAGGCGGACCCGATCTTGACCACCAGTCGCTTGGCTGAGGTCAGGGTTGCCACGTCTTCGTCTCCTCAACGGGCTTTTGCCGCAGGCGGTTTTCGTCGATCTGGGTACGCAATGCGCGCAGAACCTCGGTCACGCCCAGATGCGCCACACCGGACATGGTCATGACGGGGCCGCCGACGGCCTCTTCCAACTCGGCCTTAGCCGCTTCGCGTTCCTCATCGTCCAGTGCATCGACCTTGTTCAGCACCGTAATGCGAGGTTTCTCAGCCAGTTCGCCGCCATAAGCCTCAAGCTCGTAAATGATGGTCCGATAGTCATCAGCCACGGTCTCAGACGTTCCATCAACCAGATGCAGCAGAACGGCGCAGCGTTCCACGTGACCCAAGAACCGGTCTCCTATACCACGCCCTTCGTGGGCACCTTCGATTAGGCCGGGAATGTCGGCGACGACAAATTCAACGTTATCCACGCCGACCACACCCAGATTCGGGTGCAGCGTGGTAAAGGGATAGTCCGCGATTTTGGGACGAGCATTGGACGTTGCGGCCAAAAAGGTCGACTTGCCCGCATTTGGCATGCCCAGCAGACCCACATCGGCGATCAGTTTCAGCCGCAACCAGATGGTGCGGTCGATCCCCGCCTGCCCCGGATTGGCACGGCGCGGCGCTTGGTTGGTAGCAGATTTGAAGTGAAGGTTGCCGAATCCGCCATTGCCGCCTTTAGCCAGCAAAACCCGCTGACCGACCTCAGTCAGATCGCAGATGACGGTCTCTTCGTCTTCATCCAGTATCTCGGTACCAACCGGTACCCGCAGAACGATATCATCACCGTCTTTGCCGGTGCGCTGCTGACCGCGACCAGGTTGGCCGTTCTTGGCGAAAAAATGCTGCTGATAGCGGAAATCGATCAGGGTGTTCAACCCGTCAACGACCTCGGCCCAGACAGATCCGCCTTTACCGCCATCACCGCCATCGGGACCGCCGTATTCGATGTACTTTTCGCGCCGAAAGCTGACGCAGCCGCCACCTCCGGCACCGGACCGGATGTAGACCTTTGCAAGATCGAGAAATTTCATGACTGTCCCCTACTGCAAAGGCCCCATCGGCCACAAGTCAGAGTTTCTTAGTATACGTCCAGGTGGGCACATTCGCATCACGCGCCACCGAATAAGTTTCGGCATCACCCAGATATTCAAACCCGCAATGGGTCAACACCCGCGCCGAGGCAGGATTGTCCTGAAAAACGCTGGCAAACATAGTAGCGTTTTCCAACGGGTTGGCATTGACCAGCGCTTCGACCGCCATCGAGGCAACACCCGTGTTCCAATAGACCGGCGCGACCCAATAGCCCACCTCGGACTGGTTGCGATCCAGGCGCGTCAGCGAGATCAGGCCGATCAGCTCGGGACCGCCATCTTTGGTGGCATCCATTGCCCAGACGTCTTCATCGCGTTCTTCGGACATCGCGCGCGTCACAAAAGCTTCGGTCGAACCCGGTGGCAGCGGATGTGGAATTGCTGTGGTCATGCGCGCCACGCGCTCATCACCTGCATAGTGTTCAATGAGACCCAAATCCGACCGGCGCAATGGACGCAGATCGAACCGCTCGGTTTCAATGACCGGCTGGTTTATTATTGCCTCAAGCTTCATGAGTGCGTTCCTCCTCCGAACAACACGAATAATACGGACGCAACGGTGAGACTGGCTAACGTCCACATCAGATATTTTTCAATTGGCCGTCCTTCAACCGCGTGGGCAATTCTATCGCCCGCAAATGTCCAAATTGGATGAAGAACCAGCTGACAAAACAACAAACAGAGAGCAATCGTTACTGTGGCCTCAATACTGGGCGTCCCTGCCGCCACAAACCCGGTGAATCCGGCAACGATCATTGCCCAAGCCTTTGGATTCAAGGGATGAACGATCAAACCGGCCAAGAACCCGGGTGCTTTGCCATCAGCCTGCTGACGCGACAGGCGTGTGTTGGCAATTTTCCAGGCAAGCCACATGATATAGGCTGCTGACGCGTATTTTAGCGCCGTAAATACCCCGGGCGCCTGATCGGCCAGTTGCAGCAGGCCAAAGCCCACAGGCCAGATGATCAACTGCTTACCCAGAATGACGCCTCCGACAAATGGAAGCGCCGCCCGAAAACCATAGCGCGCACCTGTTCCCAGCAGGACCATATTGGCTGGTCCTGGGGTGCCGACCTGACTGGCGGCGAAAATCAGGAAACTTGTGGTTGCGACGGGCATAGGTACGTTCAATCAAAACTACGTTAAAACGAGAAAGGGGACCGGCATTTTCTGCCGGTCCCCCAAGAATTTTCAAACCTTATGGGTTTCGGCTTACTCTGCGGCCTCCGCCACTGGCAGGACCGAAATAAAGGTGCGGTTTTTGAGGCCTTTGTGGAACTTCACAGCGCCATCAACAGTTGCAAAGATGGTGTGATCTTTGCCCATGCCTACGCCTTCGCCCGGCCAAAACTTGGTGCCGCGCTGACGCACGATGATGTTGCCTGCGATGGCGGCTTGGCCACCGTACAGTTTCACGCCAAGGCGACGACCAGCTGAGTCGCGACCGTTACGGGAGGAACCGCCAGCTTTTTTATGTGCCATTCTCTCTCTCCTTAGCCTTTAGCCAGTTCTTTGGCCTGCTCAACCCATTCGGGTTTCACTTTGATGGTGTCGATAGCAGCAATCTGCTCGTCCGACAAGGCGGCCAGAGCGGCAAAGCTCTCGATACCAGCGTCGGCCAGCTTTTTGGCAGCGGCCGGGCCGACACCGTTCAGGGCTGTCAGATCATCAGCGGCAGCAGCAGCGGCAGGTGCCTCTGCTTTGGCATCGGCTTTCTTGGCAGGCTTTTTCGCCGCCGGAGCAGCTTCGCCAGCCGGTGCCGAACCGGTTGCAGCTTTGATGCCCGATTTGTCAGCGCCCGACGCCAGGATGTCGGTGATCTTGACCAGAGTCAGTTTTTGACGGTGGCCAACGGTACGCTTCGAGCTGTGCTTACGACGACGTTTGACGAAGTTGATGACCTTGTCACCTTTGATCTGTTCGATCACTTCGGCCTGAACGCCTGCGCCTTCAACGAAAGGTGCGCCAACAACCGGAGCGTCACCGCCCAGCATCAGAACATCGTTGAATTGAACTTTTTCACCTGCGTCGGCAGCCAGCTTTTCAACACGGAGCACATCGCCCGCCTGAACCTTGTACTGCTTGCCGCCAGTCTTGAGGACCGCAAACATGCGTCTTTCCTTTTCCAAACCGCGTTCTGTGGTCCCCGTTTGGGTGTTTTGGCTTTCGCCACCTCGAACAGCGCGCCCTTTTTCGGGCTGTGTGACGACCCGCAGGAAAAGCCCTTTGGGTCAATAATAACGAGACCCGGCGCGGAAGAACCGGCCGGGATGCGCGCTTATCCAAAGATTGCGGGGGAAAGTCAACATCAAATGCGCCGCTAAAGGTCCGATCCTTTCAGCACCTGAGCGACCGCCTGACCCAGCTGATAGTAGATCGTGTCGAACATCCGGTTAAAGCTTTCAAACAGGGCCGTGTTGATCGCCTTGCCCGTTTCTGTGCGCGAAAAGGCGATGTTCTCGCGCATTTGGCTGTCGGTCAGTGGCTTGTACGCCAGCAGAAAGAAGGAATACAGCCACATTCGGGTGTCTTCGGTCACGCTGTCTTTTTCCTCCAGCAGCTGTGCCAGAAGTTCCCCGTCGTCCCCGCCAACCCCCAGGCTCATCCCGCGGAAAAAATTGTAATCTGCACTGATGGAGTTATGCACATTCTCGTCAATCAGATTGTTGACCTGAATATACTCGTCGACCAGACGATACAGTTCCGAGCTGCGATCACCGGTTATATAGACGTCCTGCGCCATTTCTTCGATGGCTTCATCCGCTAAGGCGACGCGGGCAGATAATTCCAGCGAGGTGATAACCTGCCCCAAATCGCTTTCGAAAAACAGGATGGCGCGGTCTATCTGGCTTTCGGTCAGGGTTTCCGCGAACACACTTTCGACCTGATCACGCATTCTGTCCGCGTCGTAAATCCGGTCCACCTGATCCAGAAAAACCGGGCCGCCATTGTTGTTCAGAAACGTTTGCTGCAGGTCCTGCCCAAGTGTACTGCCTTCGTCCCGCAGGATGTCGATGACCGCGTCCACTTGCAGCGCCTGCATCAGTTGTTCGACCTTTTCCTCGGCCTGCAAAGGTATGGCCCAAACGAACAAGGCTAGGAACGCTGCAATAAGACGCATCAGATATCCTGTGCCGGGTGCAGGTCCGCCATCCGTGTGGCAAGAATTTCGAATTTCATGGCCATGATTTCATATTGCACTGCATTCAGCAGCTCATAGACCTCTTGCATCAGCGGCTGCTCCAGCGCATCGGCATAGGCGTTCACATCGGCATCGGAAAAATCCTGATACGTATAGGCAGCCCCGGCCAGGGCCGATAACTGCAGCGCCTGTCGCATGCTGGTTTCGTTCTGGCGCATCATCAGGCGCAGTTGATCAGCGTCCAATTGAAGATCAATCACCCCCGAGGCACTGGCAGCCAGCAGAAACCGCAGCTGGATCTCTTGTAAGGCCCGCAAGGCCGTCCCGCTTGAATCAATGGCCCTGTTCATGCGTTTGAGGCTTTCAACACGGTGCGAGCCGTCCTTGATCAACTCGGCCACGATCTCCTGCCCCTGCTGCTGCTTGGCCTCGTCATCATCCAGCATATGCGAGGCGTTTTCCGCTTCGACCAGACGCTGCCCCAGGTCCGAGGCGTAAAACTCCACCGCATGAAGCAGCGCCTCATCTCTGAGTGTCTGCTCCAGAATCGACACGGCGGTTTCATGCATGTCTTCGGTGTCGAACACTTCTTCGGTCAGGCGGGCCCAATCGGAGCCGAAACCATCCGGGTCTATACCCAGCATCTGCGGCGCCGACGCAGAAGAGAGAGCGATACTTTCCAGCGCCACGTCAAAACCGGTTGTGGTCAGAAACGCTTCGATCCGGTCTCGCCCGGCGGCAGAGGATGGCAAAGGTGCCATGGCCAGTGTCAAAAGCAATAAGAATAGGGTCAGAGCGGAGCGGCGTAGAGAATAAGTCATACTTCAAAGCCTAGGCGTTTTGTGCCGTCTGGCAATGGAAAATCCCGTCATAGTGAATTTCGGGAATTTTCTGCTTGCACCCCCGCGCGTTCCTCACTAAATCCCCCCCTCACAGACCCCCGCGGAGAGGTGCCGGAGTGGTCGAACGGGGCGGTCTCGAAAACCGTTGTGGGTGCAAGCCCACCCAGGGTTCGAATCCCTGTCTCTCCGCCACTACCCCAATGAAAAGAAATGATAATTGGCGCATTTCGGGGCGTGGTGCGATTTCCATTGTTGCGACAGTCTGGGGCCAAAGGTGTCATACTATGACCCCTTTTGGGTCTTCCGGCTATGCCAACTATGCTCCTGTCGACGCCTACTATGTCACCTTTGACCCCTTCTCACATCCTTTCAGGAAATCAAAAAGGGACTACGCGTCTGCGGGATCCCTTTGGAATTCTGCGGCTTTTGTTGAGCTTCAACAGATCCCGTTGTCGCAATCAGCTTGGATTGCGGCGAGGCGGGACATCCGCTTCACCTGTACTGATGTCTGCTGTCAGAGAATTTTATGATATCGAAGTTTCTTCGATAACGTCTCGGACGGCTTCAAAGATCCCTGCTAGCTCATCTATCGGGAGACCGCCAAAAGCTAGTCGCAAGGCTTGAGGAACGGCAACTGTCGTCGCAAATGGCTCTGCCCCGGACACTGAGATACCGCGTTCTTTCAAACGCGTGACAATAGGCTCGGCTCTGACACCCTTTTCCAATTGCAGCCAGGCAAAGCCTGCGTTGTGATGCGCGAGAATATCCGATCCACCAAGAACGGCCCGACAAATCTGCTGACGTTCAGCACCATCCCGCCTCCTGGCATCTTCGGATTTGGCGAGCGTGCCGTCTTCGATCCAGCCCGTGACCAGCCCGGAAATCAAAGCTGGAGCGTTCCAGGTCGTCGCTCTGATCAACTCAAGTAATCTGTCGATGTGTGATTTGGGGGCAATCACGTATCCGAGGCGCAATCCCGTCCCAATGCTTTTCGAGAATCCGCTCACATAAACCGTCCGCTCCGGCGCAACGGAGATGAGACTTGGTGGTGGGTCAGGTTCGAGGAAGGCATAAGAGGCATCCTCAATGATCAACAGGTCATGTTTGCGAGCGATCTCAATCAGTCGTAGTCGTGTCGCGGCATCCATAACCGTGCCTAACGGGCTATGGACAGTCGGCATAACATAGATCGCCCGCAGTTTGCGTGCGCAGCATTGTCGTTCAAGATCCTTAGGGTTCATCACACCGTCACTGCCTTCGACCGGAACGAGTTCGAGACCCTTCAGCGCCGCGACGGATTTGAAGCCGGGATATGTTATAGTGTCGACCGCGATTGCCTCACCAGATCGAAACAGTCCGAGTGCAATGGTCGCCAACCCATGCTGTCCACCAGATGTGATCAGAAGGCACTCCGGATCAATGGGTCCGAGGGTGCTCCCGAGGCTTTCTGCTATGATCCGGCGTTCATGCGCTCGCCCGCCGTGAGGTTGATAGCGCAGCATCGCCTCAAGGTCGCCCGCTGATGCAAGTCGCCGGAGCCCAGTGCGAAGCATATCAGCATCAGATGCATCGCCCGGCATGTTGAAGATAAGATCGACAAGGCCATCGGTGGCGGTCTGCTGAACGCCAAGCGTTGGCGGCAATCCGAGGTCGCGCACGAATGTGCCGCGACCGGCTTCACCAATAATCAGACCTCTCTTTTCAAGCTCTCTGTAAGCGTTCGTTGCGGTTGCAAGAGCTACACCAGCCTGATCCGCAAATGCTCGATGCGTTGGTAGCTTTGTGCCCGGAGCCAGATTGCCATCCTGGATCGCGGTGGAAAGCATGTCGGCCAAACGCACGTACCTGGGTTTCTTCATAATCTCACTGTACCTAGTACAATAGAAAAATTGTCATATATCTTTCTTCATGGCATTTCGATCTCAAGTCAATCTTCGAGGTCTGCCCATGCTCAAAGTGATCCCGATTTCCTTTCTCGCCCTTAGTCTATTCACGGTGACATTTGCTGTGAACCTTCAGGCCCCTCTCTATGATGCCTACGCGGCGGAAAGTAATGTGGGTGCGACGGCCGTAACGATAGCGTTTGCGGCTTATGTCGGGGGTCTTATGCCAACGCTTTTGTTGCTCGGCGGCCTTTCAGACCGGTTTGGACGGCGGCTTCCGATAGCCTTGGCACTGATCCTTGGCACCACGGCGACAGCGCTACTTGTGCAAGCCCCAAGCTGGATTAGTTTGGTGATCGCACGTTTCATGCTTGGGATCGGCACCGGCCTCGCGACAACAGCTGGAACCGCCTACATGACAGAAATCCTGGGTGCTGACCGTGCCAAGAATGCTGCTCTCATTGTGACTTCGGCTACGTCTCTTGGATTTGGCGGTGGCGCGCTGGCAACCGGTATCAGTCTCGGCCTGCAAGGTCATACGCTGGTACCGGCCAGCTACATTGCACTATTCGTCGCGGCTCCTGTCCTGGCGATTATTGCCCTGACATTGCCCCGCATCGACAAGTCAAGGCCAGTCTCACTTTTGCGCCTTCCGGTGTTCCCTTGTGGAACATGGGTCTTTGGAGCGGCAATGGCACTGGCATGGTCCACAACAGGCATGACCATCGCTGTCGTTCCACTGGAGCTGGCTGCAAACGATTTCGGAGGATGGGCCGGCCTCGTTATCTTTCTGGCAATCTTCGTGGGGTTCCTTTGCCAGCCGATTGCACGGCGCATGACCAACGGCCGCGCTCTCGCTCTGGGTTTCCTTCTGATCCCACTTGGCTTCTTGGTTCTTCTAGCCGGTGTTTGGATGAAAGTGCTGGCATTTGTTCTTTTTGGCACCTGTATCACCAGCGCAGCAAGCTACGGTTTCACCTATCTGGCCTCCTTGGCAGAGGTCTCCTTGCGTGCGCCGGATGATCGGGCACGGGCAACAGCGGGACTGTTTGTCTACGCTTACTTTGGCTTTTCTCTTCCGGTGATCGCTAGCGGAGCACTTGCGGATATGTTCGACCTTCAATCAGCGATGGTGGTGTTTGCGATAGCCCAGATCACTGTGACTGCGGTCATCGTACTAGTATGGAACCGGAGGCCAGAACCTTCTGCGGCCGCAATCAATGCAGGATAAAAAGTTGCTGATGCAGTCCGAAAACAATGAGGTTGCACCGTGAAACTTCCTGCAAAACAGCCATTCTTGCTTCCCCCAGCATTGGTCGATGAGGGCTCGTTCTAGAACTCGGAGCAGACGCAGCAAAAGCCCCTGCCCTGTTTTCTACGACATACCCAACGGCCCAAAGGAGACATCCAGGGCACCGCTCGGATGCCGCATCGGCGCCCGCATTGCCGCCATTCGCTGCAGCCGCAAAATCTGGTCTGGTTTGAACTCACAGATCACGGACAAAGCCGCCTTATGCTCATCGCTTTCTGGTAACTGGTCTCACACCGAAGCGGACCTTCATTTCGAGCTTTACATCCTCCGAGATGCGTACGAATCGGGCATTGCTTAAGGCGACTAACGCACAGTATCTGCGATCCGTCGCTTGCGACTACTAAACTGTCCTACCAGAGATTAATTCTCAGTCGTCTGACAGCCTCTGGCCCAAACACAAGGGGCTAGACACCAGAGCTGAAGCGTGGCTGGATTGTTTAGTCGGACGGAGATCCCCAAAATGAAAAGAAATGCAAACAAGCTGTTAGTGACTTCCGCTATTGCTATCGCTCTTTTGGCCTCCGGTGCGGTATTTACTGCTTCTACACAACCAGCAAGCGCAGAGGCTGGTTATTTCTGGGATGAAACCGTTGAGTCTGTAGATAGAAGCCCTTGGATATTTGAAGGCATAAATGTTTTTGGCGAATTGGCACGAGTTCCACCGTCAGATTGGGTACGTACTTTGGAAAAAGCGGCATACCCAACTGAGCTTGAGACTTTTGTTTTCACAGCTAGCAATAATGAAGAACAGAATATCAACGATTGGTTGCATCAAACACATACCGATAGCTTTTTGATTTATCACGATGGCAAATTGGTCGCTGAAAAGTACTTCAATGGCATGAGAGCTGATACGCCTCACCGCATTCACTCGATCACTAAGACAGTGTTGGGTATGGCAGCAGGGCTGGCGGTTGAGGCGGGAGAATTAGATCCCAAAAAGCTGATCACCGAATACCTGCCAGAGTTGGAAGGCCCCGCATTTAAAAATACAACGGTTAGACACCTACTTGATATGACCGCTGCTGTTGATTGGAAAGATGCTTCTAGCGGCTACTTAGACGACGCCGGTGATCTGTTCTGTGCGTTTGGTCAGGACCTCTCTGAAAAAGTTGAAATTTGTGATACAGAGTCTGGCGTTAAGGAGTACATGATCTCTCTTAGTGATCGCGAGACCTTGGTAGAAGACGGTGAAGTTTATAGTTACCGTTCAGTGCTATCTGCGCTGCTGGGTATGGTTATCGAGTCGGCGACTGGAGAAAGCTATCTAGATGTACTGGCCGAGTTGTGGCAGGACATCGGTGCTCAGGACCCTGCATATAGCGAACTAGGACCCAAAAGGATTGTGCAAACGAGTGGTGGGTTATTTACTAGCTCTCATGACCTATTGCGATTTGGCATAATGATGCTGGACAACGGAAAGGTTAACGACACTCAAGTTATTCCTCCAGATTGGATAGCTGACACGATTCAAGCAAATGATGACGTTATCGCAGCTTATGAGAAAAGCGCATATGCAGAGGTGTTTGAAGGCTTCCACTACCGTAATCAAGTTTGGGTGAAAGACAGAGAAAAAGGTGCGTTTTACGGCATTGGTGTCTATGGGCAGCTGTTGTATGTGAACCAAAAAGCCAATGTGGTTATGGTGAAGCTATCAAGCCAGCCAGACGTTCAAAATACACCTATGTACCTGGACTCTATGGTTGTGATGAAAGGTATTGCAGAGACTTTGAGTAAATGAATTTCAGATTATTTAAATCTAGTAAGCTGAGCCAAATGGCTCGGCTTATACTACGGAAAGACTTAACAGTGTCGTCGGGTCAGTACCGAGTGACCTCAACTGCGACCGCAGCAAACACCACACCAATCAAAAGTGCCTTAGTATTCACTGCCGAAAGGCTGGGCAGTTTAACCCGAAGAGACAGGGCTATTATCACACCCCCTGTTAACCCAGTCGCAATTGAATAGATCATGCTACTTTTGTCCGCGTTGAGACCGATCAATATGCCGACTGCAAGCGACGCGACAAAGTATGCCCGTAGCCATCCAGACATGTGTCCCGGGTGGGTCTTATAGAGAAAGACATTCACCCCAAACAAATGCAATGAATAGGCCAACGTTCCGATAGCGTACAGCTCAGGAGATGTTCCCGTCGTTTGCATGACTGTAATGGCAAGCAAGCAGTTGTAGGTCCCGAGGGCCACTGTGTCCAAGCCAAGCGACAACTTGTTGTCGGCCCCTACGTCGCGACTGGCCTCCAGCAAGTAGT